>NZ_JAMYKY010000002.1:0-596536 GCF_040317695.1 Mesorhizobium sp. M1403
TTCCCATCAGCCATCGCATCAAGAAATGCGCCTGGAACGACGACTATCTCATCAATGCCATCACTCATATGCGATAGCCCTGCCCTTGAGGGGGAGATGTCCGGCAGGACAGAGAGGGGTGCTGTCCCGCCGGCATGCCGAATTGAGCGCTTCTACTCACGCAAATAGCTCGCCAGCGCCACCGCATTGTTATGCGCCTCGTCATGCGCGCCGTAGAGCAGCGTCACCCGGCCTCTGCCCAGCAGAGCGCGCAGCTGGCCGACCGCCTCGCCGTTCCGGTCGAGCTCATCGCGGTATCGCCGCTGGAACTCCGACCAGCGCGCCGGCTCATGGCCGAACCATTTGCGCAACGCATTGGTTGGCGCGATGTCCTTCAGCCATAGCGTCAGCGCCGCGTCCTGCTTGGCGATGCCGCGCGGCCATATGCGATCCACCAGCACCCGCTGCCCATCATCGGGCGCCGGCTGCTCATAAATGCGCTTGACCGCGAGCTCCATTGCCAACTCCGCTGGGCCAGCAGGCGCCGCTGCTTGCTGGCCTTCGCTTAGAGATCCCGGGCCTAAACCCACTCGCCCTTGCGCATCACCGGCACGCGGCTGTCGTCCTTATGGACGCCGTCTATGTCGATCTTGTCCGAGCCGATCATCCAGTCGATGTGGATGAAGCTCTTGTTGCCGCCGCGCGCCGCGATCTCCTCCTGGCTGAGCGAGGCGCCGTCGACGAAGCACTTAGAGTAGCACTGGCCAAGCGCGATGTGGCAGGCGGCGTTCTCGTCGAACAGCGTGTTGAAAAACAAGAGCCCGCTCTTGGCGATCGGCGAGGAATGCGGCACCAGCGCCACCTCGCCAAGACGGCGCGAGCCTTCATCGGTGTCGAGCACCTTCTGCAGCACATCCTCGCCCTTCGTGGCCTTGGCCTCGACAATGCGCCCCGCCTCGAAACGAACCGCAATGCCGTCGATCAGCGTGCCCTGGTAGGACAGCGGCTTGGTGCTGGTGACATGACCCTCGACGCGCCTTGCATGCGGCGTGGTGAAAACCTCTTCGGTCGGGATGTTCGGGTTGCAGGTGATGCCGTTCTTGGCCGTCGAGGCGCCGCCCATCCACTCGTGGCCGTCGGCCAGCCCGACGGTCAGGTCGGTGCCGGGACCAGTGAAATGCAGTGCGTGGAAATTGTGGCCGTTCAGCCATTCGGTGCGGCTCTTCAACGCCGCATTGTGCGCCGTCCAGTTGGCGATCGGGTCTTCGACGTCCACCCGCGAGGCGGCAAAGATGGCGTCGGCGAGCTTGGCCACGGCGACGTCTTCGGCGTCGTCCGGGAATACCTGCTTGGCCCAGGCCTGATCGGGATAGGCGACGATGTTCCAGTTGATGTCGAAGCCGGTGATCTTCTCCAGCGCCGGCTGGTAGGCCATCGAATTCGCCTTGTTGGCACGCGCGACCTTTGCCGGGTCCTGAGAAGAAAGCAGCGAGGGATCCTCGCCGCGCACCGCAAGCCTGGCCGCATTGTTGGCGAAGGCTTTTGCCATGCCTTCATAGAGCCAGCCGGCGGCGCGGTCGAAGCCGTCGTCGGCGCCATAGCGGAAGCGTGCCAGAGTGATCTCGTCGTCATTGAAGATCGGCGTGACCAGGCCCGCACCTGCCTTGTAGGCATGCTCGACGATCCGCCGCGTCAAAGGCAGCGCTGCAATCGACGAGGTCAGCACCAGATCCTGCCCCGGTTGCAATTGCAGCCCAACCTTGACGGCGACCTCCGCCAGCCTGTCGAGCTTCACCGGGTCGATGGTTGCGGAAACGCCGCGCGAATGTGTGGTCATGATCCTGCCTGCCGTGATTGGGGACTGTTTCTTACATAGACCGGCGCTGCCGACCTTTCCACCGTGATGTGCCGGCAGGTTTAGCTGGCGCTCTCGAGCGACCTGAACTGCGCCATCGTCGCCTCGATCTCTTCGCGCACCCAGGTCTTGAAATCCCTGATCTTGCGGCTTTCGCCCTTGCTGGCCGAAGTCACCAGCCAATAGCCGAGGCCGCTCTGCGCCCGTACGCCGAACGGCGCGACAAGCCGGCCGTCGGCCAGCGCGTCGGCGGCCAGCAACTGCCAGCCGAGCATGACGCCGTGACCGGCAATCGCAGATTCCAGGCACAGCATCGGATCTGTGAAGCGCGCGCCCTTCATGAAGGTGACCGGCTCTACCCCGGCCGCTTCGAACCAGCTCTCCCAGCTGATCATCGACCTTTCGTCGGTGATCGCACAGGTCAAAGCAAGGTCCTCGATCGATTTCAGCTTGCTGGCGATCGCCGGTGCACAGACCGGAAACACCTCCTGCGCCAGCAGCAATTCGGCCCGCCCGCCCGGCCATTTGCCGTCGCCGAGCCGGATAGCGACATCGATGTCCGAACGATCGAGATCGGCAAGCCGTACCGAGGCGTCGATGCGCAGGAGCACGTTCGGATGCCGGGCAAAATGCCGCGACAGCCGCGGCAGCAGCCATTTCGAGGCGAAAGCCGGCGCCACCGAAACCACCAGCGTGCACTCCGAGCTTTCATCGGCAAGCGCTACCGCCTGTGCGAGCTCGCGGAAGCCTGCGCTGAGCCGCGCGGTAAAGACGGTGCCGAATTCCGTCGCCACCAGGCCAGCTGGCGTTCGTTCGAACAGCGCCCGGCCGAGCTGCTTTTCTGTCCGGTTGATCTGCTGGCTGACGGCGCTGACCGAGACGTTGAGCTCGCCGGCCGCCGCCGCGAGCGAGCCCAGGCGGGCGACGGCTTCGACGGCGCGCAAGCCGTTGAGATGGACACGGTTCAGCATAGCCATACAGTTTTTCTAAACTCGTACGGCTGAAATCTCAATTGCCAGGCGCTGCCGAATGCCGGATTTTAGGTGGGTTACTCAGAGTGAGGAGGCAAATCCGATGAAGATTTTATCATGGCTCGGCGCCTTTTCCCCAATCGGAACGCAGCCACACCGGCATGACAGCGAGGCCACCAGCTGGGTGACCGATCCGCTGTCGCATCCGGTGCTCGACACCATGTCGGAGCGCGAACTCGCCGACATGCCGTTCAGGCTGACTGCGGGTCGTACTCACTTTGAGACGGCCCCGCCAAGGACCTGCTGCGGCTAAACAAGGACTTGCTGGCACCTCAGGCGAGCCAGCCGCCGACGCGGCTGCGCAGCCCTTCTGGCCCAATAAAAGGCGGATTGTCTCACCGGCAAGCGCACCTATGGTGCACCGCGATGAACATCGCTTCGCCCTTGCGTCTGGCAATCGCCGGCATGATCGCCCTGGCCGTCGCCATGGGCATCGGCCGCTTCGTCTATACGCCGATCCTGCCCGGAATGATGGAAGAGCTCGGCCTGTCGCCGGCCGATGCCGGCTGGATCGCATCGGCCAATTATCTCGGCTACCTCGTCGGCGCGCTTGCCGCCACCGGCGGCTGGGCGCAAGGCCGCGAGCGCCAGCTGATGCTGGCCGGCCTCGCCGCCACTGCGATCCTCGCCGGCCTGATGGGCCTGACCGGCACGATGCCCGCCTTTCTCCTCATCCGCTTTCTTGCCGGCCTCGCCAGCGCCTTCGTATTGGTCTTCATGACCAGCATCGTTTTTGGTCATCTCGCCGCAGCCGGGCGAAACGACCTGCAGGCGCTGTATTTCGGTGGAGTCGGCCTCGGCATCGCGGCGTCTTCGGCGCTGTTGGCAGTCCTCGTCACCGAACATGCCGGCTGGGCTGCGGGCTGGCTGTGGTCCGCGGTGATTTCAGCCTGCGGCTTTGCCGCCGTCGCCTTGCTGGCCGGCGGCACCTCGGCCGCGAACAGCACCACCGGGAGCGAGCCGGCATTGCCGACACACCAGTCGCTGGTGAAGATCATCGTCGCCTACGGCCTGTTCGGCTTCGGCTACATCGTCACGGCAACGTTCCTGGTCGCCATCGTCCGCCAGGGCGGCGGTGGCCGCGTCTTCGAGGCGGTGGTCTGGATGGTCACGGGACTTGCCGGTTTCCCATCGGTCTGGCTGTGGCAGAAGCTCGCGGCCAGGATCGGGCTCTATGCCACCTACGCGCTGGGGTGCCTGGTCGAGGTAGTCGGCGTCAGCGCCAGCGTCGTCATGGGCGGGCGCACCGGGCCGCTGCTCGGCGGCCTTCTTGTCGGCGGCACCTTCATCGCCATCACCGCGCTTGGCCTGCAGGCCGGCAGGCAGCTTGCTCCGCAAGCACCACGCCGGATGCTGGCGGTGATGACGGCCGCCTTCGGCCTCGGCCAGATCATCGGCCCGATCGTCGCCGGTCTGCTTGCGCAGGCCTCGGGCAACTTTTTCCTTGCCTCGATCGTGGCTGCCGCCGTCCTGCTCGCTTCCGGCGCGATCGCCTGGTCGGCTGCTCCAAAATCGCCATGATTATGGTCTTGCTCGGTTGCGGGCATCGGGCACGGGCATTTTCTTTCCCACTAATGTGTGACTTTATGCCCGCTGAACCCCGCTGATTTGCGCATCGACCGAGGATTTCCCAACAGTGTTCGTATCTTTCTTTCCGCAGCCGAAGCTGTTTTTCGTCTCGGCGTTCGTATGGAGCATTCTGCTCGTCATCCTGTGGTTTCTCGGCGGCGAACACCTTGGCACGATACTCGGCATGCCGCCGGTCGATCCGCAGGCCCCGCCTGTCATCAGCCCAATTAGGTTCCTGACACCGTCATTCCTTTGGTTCTACGGATATTTCTTCGCGGGTATGGGCCTATTTTACCTTTTTTGGGCGCTGTATTCCCCACACCGCTGGCAGAACTGGTCGATCCTTGGTTCTGCTTTGATTATTTTCGTCACTAATTTCATCGTGCAGATAAGCGTAGCGCTCAATGATTGGCGCGGCATGTTTTACGACATGGTGCAGAGGGCGCTGACGACCCCCGGCTCCGTTGCGCCTGCCGAGCTTTACTATGGAGTATGGCAGTTCCTGTCTTTGGCCCTGGTCTATATGACCATTGCCGTTCTGAACGTGTTCTTCGTCAGGCACTATGTCTTCCGCTGGCGCACCGCAATGAACGATTATTTTACGGCTTATTGGCCAAGGCTGCGCCATATTGAAGGAGCATCGCAGCGCGTTCAGGACGACACCATGCGCTTCTCGAGCACAATGCAGGGACTGGGTGTCAACTTTATCGATTCTATTATGACCCTTATTGCATTCCTACCCTTGCTGGCGTTCCTTTCTGTTCATGTTCAAACCCTTCCCATAGTCGGAGCAATTCCCTATCCGCTGGTCATAACGGCGATCGTTTGGTCGTTGTTCGGCACCAGTTTGTTGGCCGTAGTCGGCATCAAGCTTCCCGGTCTGGAGTTCCGCAATCAGCGGGTTGAAGCCGCGTTGCGCAAAGAACTGGTCCTCGGAGAGGATGATATGGCACGCGCGCAACCGCCAACGCTGCGCGAACTTTTCACGAATGTTCGAAGAAACTATTTCACGCTCTACGCGCACTACGTGTATTTCGATATGGTACGCTATCTGTATCTTCAGGCCGACAACATATTTGGAACGCTTATTCTGGTGCCAACAATCGCGATTGGTAAGATTACATTTGGAGTTTTTCAGCAGATTGTTTCGGCTTTCTCCCAAGTCGCCAGTTCGTTCCAGTATCTCGTCAATTCCTGGCCTACGATCGTTGAGTTGATATCCATCTACAAGCGCCTGCGCGCGTTCGAAGCGACCCTCGAAGGGGCACCGCTGCCGGCAATCGACCAGCACTATCTGGAACGTGAGCAAGCCGGCTTGCGCCCTGAGGATCAGCCGGCAAGCTAAGACTGGCGGGCGGCGATCGCTGGCGGCTCAGCCGCCCACCGCCGCCTGCCTTTCGCCTCGCCGCGATACATAATCGCGAAAACTGATGCACTCGACGTCCGCCTTGACGCAGACCTCGCCGGCAAAGCGTTCCAGCGCGTTCCAGTAGGCGCCGTCGTTCATCAGCGTGAAGTGGAAGCCGAGCTCAAGCGGAATGCGCTTGCCCTGGTATTGCGCATCGAAGGCGACGCGGAACGCGTGATAGGTCCGGTCAGCGAACTCTTCTGCCATGCTCGGCCGCTCGAAGCCGCCGGAATGCCTGACATAGAGATTGTAGTCCATGGCGATCACGCGCCTTGAGCTCGGCCCTTCCGGGATCTGCGGCAGCGAAAAGCGCGTGATGCCGTTGACGGTCGGCGGCTCGACCGGCCCAGGCGAAACGCCGCTTGCGTCGAGCAGGAAACCGGCCGCGGGCAGCGCCTCGTAAAGCGCCTTGTTTGCCGACAGATAAGGCGCGCGAAACCCGACCACCGATTTGCGGGCGAAATCGCGCCAGCCCTTCGGTTCAGCAGCAATGCCGTTGATCGAATAGGCGTTTTCGAGAACATGCCTGAAGGCGCCAAATTCGCTCAGCCAGTCGGCCTTGCTCCAGTCCTTGCCATCAAAGTGCCCACAGCCATGGCTGCCGATGTCGTGGCCTTCCGAGGCGGCGAGGTTGATCTGCTCGAGCCGGTCGGCGACTTCCTGTTTGGAAGCGGCAAAGCCGATATTCGATTTGCCTTCTGTCTTGCCTGGCGCGGTGTATTCCTTGCGTGTCTCGGGCGACAGCAGGAACACGCAGGAGACAAAATAGGTGAAATGCGCACCCGTGCGCGCGGCCAGCGCCCGGCTGCGCTGCCACTGCGAGATGTCGCGGGCGCTGTCGAAGGAGATGATGACGATCTGCTTCGGTTTTGCCGGCGCCGCCGGCGGGTCGGCAAAAGCCGTGCCGGCAGCAAATGCGGCAATGGAAAACGCAACAGCGCGATACAAACGAGGCAAAGGCATCTGACCGGATCAAGGAATGTAGAAGCACCGCCTACCGGTGAAATATGGCACGGATACGATCGACCTGTGCGGCCGCCGTTGGCGGCGACAGCCTCGTGAATAGGCGATTTTCCTGCCGAACCCCTTCCATGCCGGCAAAATTTCGCTAAAACGCGGGCTCATCAACCGCCCCGGCCGGGGCATGAATGGTTTTGATCCATGTCGGACGACAGTTTTATCCGCGAAGTCAACGAAGAGATTCGTCGCGATCAGGCGCATGCGCTGTGGGACCGTTTCGGTCCCGCCGTGCTTGTGCTGGCCGTGCTGGTGGTGCTCGGCACGGCTGCTGTCGTCGGCTACCGCTATTGGGACGAGACCCGCGCCAACCGCTCGGGGGATGCCTTCTCGCAAGCGCTAAAGCTTGCCAATGAGGGCAAGAACGACGAGGCGCTTGCCGCTCTGGAGGGGCTTGAGAAGGACGGCTACGGCGCCTATCCGCTGCTCGCCCGCATGCGTGCGGCAACCGTCAAGGCGGACAAGGGCGACGTCGATGCCGCCGTCAAGGATTTCGACGAGGTCGCCGCCGACACCAAGATCCCCTCCGGCATTCGCGACATGGCGCGGCTCAGGGCAGCGCTGCTTCTGGTCGACCATGGCACTTTCGCCGATGTCTCCAGCCGCGTCGAGGCGCTCACCGCCGACACCAACACGCTGCGCCATACGGCGCGCGAGGCGCTTGGCCTTGCCGCCTGGAAGGAAGGCAAGGCGGCGGATGCATTGAAGCTGTTCGACCAGATCGCCGCGGATGACGGCGCCCCGCGCAACACGCGCGAGAGGGCGACATTGATGTCCGAGCTGATCCGCGGCTCGGGCGGTGTATCGTAATGCATGTCGCCCAAAAGTGCGCAGCGGTTTTGGGGCAACGACATGCATAGCAGGGCCGGATGACCTTCAAAGTCGCCATCATCGGCCGGCCTAACGTCGGCAAATCGACCCTTTTCAACCGGCTGGTGGGAAGGAAGCTGGCGCTTGTCGACGATACGCCGGGCGTCACCCGCGATCGACGCGTCCATGCCGCAAAACTCTACGATCTGCATTTCGACGTCATCGACACCGCCGGCTTCGAGGATGCGGCCGCCTCGACGCTGCCCGGCCGCATGCGCGCCCAGACCGAGATCGCCATCCGCGAGGCCGACCTGATCTTTTTCACGATCGATGCCAAGTCCGGGCTGATGCCCGACGACAAGACCTTCGCCGAGATCGTGCGCAAATCCGGCAAGCCGGTTGTCGTCGTCGCCAACAAGGCCGAGGCGCGCGGCGCCCAGGGTGGCATGCTGGAGGCGTGGGAACTCGGCCTTGGCGAACCGATCCCGGTCTCGGCCGAACACGGCCAGGGCCTGCCCGATTTGCGCGACGCGGTGATCGCGGCGCTTGGCGAGGCGCGCGCCTTCGGCGAGGACGAAGAGGCCGGTGAGGAGGAGATCGCCGCCAGCGAGGTGCTGATCGGCGAAGACATCACCGACCCGGACGCAGAGCCGAGCTATGACGACACCAAGCCGATGCGCATCGCCGTCGTCGGCCGTCCCAACGCCGGCAAGTCGACGCTGATCAACGCGCTGATCGGCGAGGAACGGCTGTTGACCGGCCCCGAGGCCGGCATCACCCGCGATTCCATCTCGGTCGACTGGGACTGGCATGGCCACCGCTTAAAACTGTTCGACACCGCCGGCATGCGCCGCAAGGCCAGGATCCACGAAAAGCTCGAAGTGATGTCGGTGCAGGACGGCTTGCGCGCCATCCGCTTTGCCGAGATCGTCATCATCGTGCTCGACGCGACTATTCCCTTCGAGAAGCAGGATCTGCAGATCGCCGACCTGATCATCCGCGAGGGCCGTGCCCCGGTGATCGCCTTCAACAAATGGGACCTTATCGACCATCCCCAGGAGTTGCTGGCCGAGCTGCGCGAAAAAACCGAGCGGCTGTTGCCGCAGGCGCGCGGCATGCAGGCGGTGCCGGTCTCGGCCGAGACCGGGCGTGGCCTCGACAAGCTGATGGATGCTGTCATCAGGACGCATCGCGTTTGGAACAGCCGCGTGTCGACCGGCAAGCTCAACCGCTGGCTGGAAGGCATCCTGGCGCATCACCCGCCGCCCGCCGTCGCCGGACGCCGGCTGAAGATCAAATATGTCACGCAGGCCAAGACGCGGCCGCCGGGCTTCGTCGTCTCCTGCTCACGGCCCGACGCGATGCCGCAATCCTATGTCCGCTATCTCTCGAACAGCCTGCGCGAGGCTTTCGACATGCCCGGCGTGCCGATCCGCATCGCCTTGCGCACCTCGGACAACCCATTCGCCAGCAAGGCAAAGAAGCGCCGCTGAGCGCCACTTCTCCTCTACGCCACGTTGCGCAGGACAGGCGCTGTTTGCGTCTGCGGCAACGCTTCCAGCGCCGCCTGCAGCAGGATGTCGCCAAGCCGCGCCGCCACCGGGTCGGGCTCGGCCTCCTTGCGATGCAGGAACAGCGCCATCTTGGGCAAAGCGGGCAGCCCGGCGATCCCCGGCGTCATCGCCCTGACGGTGGCCGGCAGGCCGATATCGGTGCGGATCGTCAGTCCGAGCCCGGCGGCGACGGCTGCCCAGATACCGCCAAGGCTCGGGCTGGAGAAGGCCATCCGCCATGCCAGACCGGCGCGGTCCAGGGTTTCGGTCGCCACGCTGCGGAGCAGGCACGGCGCTTCGAGCGCCACCAGCGGCAAAGGCTCGCCATCGCGCAGGCTGGTCTCGATCTGTTTTGCCGGGCCGATCCAGCGCATCTGGACGTCGGCGACATGCCGGCTGTAGGGCAGCGTCGCGCCATTGTGCCAGGCAAGCGCGATATCGAGGCTGCCCGAAATGATCCGTTCGGCAAGCTCGTGGCTGCGTGCGATCCTGGCTTCGATCTTGACCTTGGGATGGGCGCGGGCGAAGCGCCCGAGCACCTCCGGCAGGACCGCCTCGCCGAAATCCTCCTGCAATCCAAGCCGCACCCAGCCCTCCAGCTCGACGTCGTGGATGGCGGACGCGGCCTCGTCGTTGAGCTCGATCAGCCGCCGCGCATAGCCCAGCATGGTCTCGCCTGCCTCGGTCAGCGCCAGGCTGCGCCCCGACTTGCGGAAGATCGGCGTCGCCGCCTGCTCCTCCAGTTTCTTCAATTGTGCGCTGATTGCCGAGGTCGAGCGGCCGAGCCGGTCGGCGGCCTTGGCGAAGCTGCCCAACTCCATGCCGGTGACGAAGCTGCGCAGGACGTCGAGATCGAATGTCACGCGTCGCATGGCAATAATCCTGATATTTGGGACATTACGTCAAAAACTTCCTGATATTCAGGACGAAGCTATGGCGATAGAGACAGCGCGTCAAGACCGAACGCAACCAGCCCATGCAGGAGCTGAACCATGTCTGCTGTCGCCACAGGACCAGATTGCAAACCGCTTCGCCCGGGCGCCGTTGCCGCCCCGTCAGGAGCGGCGGCACTTCGAGCCAATCATCGCTGGAAGGTGCTGGGCATCGGCGTCGCCGCCAATGCCTGCTTTTCCGCGACCTTCTCCGGCATTCCGGCGACGGCGGTGTTCCTGCGCTCGGGCTATCATCTCTCCAATGGCGAACTCGGCATGGCGCTTGGTCTTCTCGGCCTGGGCGTAGCGCTGAGCGAATTGCCGTGGGGACTGCTGACCGATCGCTGGGGCGACCGCCGCGTGCTGCTGACCGGGCTCGGTGCAACCGCGGTTTGGCTGCTTGTCATGGCCGCGCTGATGGTGCCGTCACCGGCCCACATTCCTGGCATCGCGCTTCTCGCCGCTGCCCTGCTGGTCACCGGATTGCTCGGCGGCAGCGTCAACGGCTCCAGCGGCCGTGCCATCATGGCCTGGTTCGGCGAAGGCGAGCGCGGCTTTGCCATGAGCATCAGGCAGACAGCGGTGCCGCTTGGCGGCGGGCTTGGCGCGCTCGTGCTGCCGTCGCTCGCTTCGGCCCATGGCTTCACGGCGGTCTTCGGACTTCTGGCGGCTGCATCCGCCGTCTCGACCTCTCTCGCCTGGCCCTGGCTGCATCAGCCACCGGTGCATGACGATGCCAATTCGAGCAGCACGGCATTGCCGGCCGGCCCGCCGCCACTGCGCAACCCGGCCGTCTGGCGCATCGCAACAGCCACCGGCCTGCTGTGCTTTCCGCAGGTGGCGGTGCTCACCTTTGCTTCCGTCTTCCTGCATGATTTCGCCGGCATGGGAACAGCCGTGATCAGCGCCAGCCTCGCCGCCGTGCAGGTCGGCGCCATGGTCATGCGCGTCTGGAGCGGCCGCTACACCGACCGTCACGGCAACCGCCGGTCGTTTCTGCGTCTGTGCAGCCTGTTGAGCCTGATCGCCTTCACCGTGCTTGCGGCGCTCGTCTTGTTGGCGGCCCAATTCTTGTCAGGCCAAGTGCCGATGCTGTCGCCGGCGATCGTCGCGATGCTGGTCGTGGCCGGCATTTGCGTCTCCTCCTGGCATGGCGTCGCCTACACCGAGCTTGCGACGCTGGCCGGCGCGAGCCAGGCCGGAACGGCGCTCGGCCTCGCCAACAGCCTGGTCTTTATTGCCTTCTTCCTGGTGCCGATCGCCATTCCCGGACTTCTCGTGCTCTGCTCGTGGGCAGGCGTCTGGCTGGGTGCGGCTATTTGCGCACTGATCGCCTGGCCGATCTTTCTTCCGTCAAGCGATGGCCGCAAAAGCGCCTGACTTCGACATGAGATGGGAAAACAACGTTCTAAGCTGTTAACGCCCCATCAAGGTTAATGCATCATTGTAGCTCTCCAGTGGGGTCCGTTGCGTTTCTGGAGAGTTCCGTGCATCGACGTGTTTTGACGCGGCTTGTCGCCGCCGCCGGTGACAAAAAACGTTCCTTCCTATCTCCGTTTATTATTGGCCTTGGCATCTGGATCGGCTTTCCGACGGTCGCTGCCTATCAGGACATGACAAGCCTGGTCTCCGGCCTTGAGGCGCCGAGCGTCCGCTGGAACGCCTATGTCGAGAAGTCCGTCGCCGGCTCCGTTCACGCCGCCGAAATGCCCTTCCTCGATTCCAGCAGCACCGGCTCGCTCTCCGGCTCCGGCGTCCAACTGCCCGGCATCGGCTCCGTCTCGTTTCGCGGCAAGGGCGGCATCGCCGGCACGACGCCGGACGAGAACCGTATCACGCGTGCCGACAAGAAGGGCCGCATCATCCAGGTCTCGCCCGTCTCGCCGCCGAAGAACTTCAACGCCGGCTCGATCTTCGAGCGCACCTCTTCGCTGCTCCGCCCAAGCATGGACAGCGGCCTGAGGATGGCTTTCGCCAAACCCGAGATCAAAGGCAAGGAAATCCAGATCGCCGCCGCCTTCCACACGCGCGTCGACAAGAAGCCGGATCCCGGCGTGCCGGCGATGCTTGCCGCGCTGGTCAACAACGATCATCCCGACGTGCTGGCGACCGCCTATGCCTCGTCGGCTCCCGACTATGCCAAGGCATCGCCTTTCGAGGCCTTGCTGCAGGACGAGGACCCGAACGATGGCCGCTTCATTCCACCGCTGAGCAAGGGCGATCATTCTTGGATGCAGACGCCGCTGCCGGCGAGCGTCTTTTCCAAACCGGAGCAGGCCTGTCTCGCCAACGGCATCTATTTCGAGGCGCGCGGCGAATCCGTGCGCGGCCAGGCCGCCGTCGCCCAGGTCATCCTCAACCGCGTCCGCAACCCGGCCTATCCGAACTCGATCTGCGGCGTCGTCTACCAGAACGACAACTGGTTCAACCGCTGCCAGTTTTCCTTCGCCTGCGACGGCAGGAAGAAGCGCATCGACAATCCCGCCGCCTACAAGACCGCCCAGGATGTCGCCATGGCCGTCACAGCCGGCAAGATATTCATTCCGGAAGTCGGCTCGTCGACCCATTATTACGCCAACTACGTCCATCCGGGCTGGGCGAGGACGATGAAGAAAATGACCAGGATCGGCCTGCATATCTTCTACCGCACCTATGGCGGCGGCTGGAGCTGAGTGCTCGGGCAGCCCTCGCATCTTTCGCGGGAGAGCGGCCGATCGAAGACCCGTCGTCGTGGGGATTCGGCCGCAGCCCGCCAGAGACCGCGTCGGGCACGATGTCGCACCCAAGCAAGTAGCTGATTTATAACGAAAAAATACTTGAGCTTGAACGTCCGCTCGTGGCTTGACGGGCGCGGACCCTCTAACTATGTTGCCGGCGACTTTAAGAAGCGGACGGACGGTGACGGTCTGACCGGGCAGGGGGGTTGCGTGGCCGACAAGAATGGGCCAGACGGAACCGGAAAAACCGGCCGCGGCAAGCAGCATGAAGCCGATATCCGCGACGACGATCTTGAGCGCCGTCGGCGCGACCTTGAAGCATCGCTTGCGACAAGGCGGCCGGACCGGCTCGAGGGGAAAGACGACGCGAAAGCGGGCAGTGTGGCCGGGTACGGCCAGGCGCTCAAGCTGTCCAGCGAGTTCATCGCCGGGATAGTGGTCGGCGCGGCTCTCGGCTGGTTTATCGATCGCGTGGCGGGGACATCGCCATGGGGTCTGATAGTCGGGCTGTTGCTGGGTTTTGGCGCCGGCGTGCTCAATGTCCTGCGTTCAGCCGGGCTTGTGTCGGAATTCGGAACGGGCGACAAACCGCGCGATCCGAAAGAATGAATTGAGGCGCCGCATGCCGGCGCATTGAACAGGATACTCAAGCCGTCTGCGGCTTCGATGGGGATTTAAAGTGGCTGCTGACAAGGTCGATCCGATCCACCAGTTCCAGATTCAGCCGATCATTCCGATTCACATCGGCGGCTACGACCTGTCTTTCACCAATTCGGCTCTGTTTATGCTTGCGACGGTTGCTGTTGCATCGGCGTTTCTCTACCTCAGCACGTCGAGCCGCAGCCTCGTTCCCGGCCGCCTTCAGTCGGTCTCGGAAATGGCCTATGAATTTGTCGGCAATATGCTGAGGGACGCCGCGGGCACGCAAGGCATGAAGTTCTTCCCCTTCGTGTTCTCGCTGTTCATGTTCGTGCTTGTCGCCAACCTGCTTGGCCTGTTCCCATATTTCTTCACCATCACCAGCCACATCATCGTCACCTTCGGCCTCGCTGCGCTGGTGATCGGAACGGTCGTCGTCTACGGCTTCACCAAGCACGGCTTTGGCTTCCTGAAGCTGTTCGTCCCGCATGGCGTGCCGGTCTACCTGCTGCCGCTGGTGGTGCTGATCGAGGTGATTTCCTTCGTCTCGCGTCCGGTCAGCCTCTCGGTTCGTCTGTTCGCCAACATGCTTGCCGGTCACATCACGCTGAAAGTGTTCTCGGGCTTTGTCGTCAGCCTGAGCGCGCTCGGCGCGGTCGGCGTGGCGGGCTCGGTTCTGCCGCTGGCGATGGCCGTGGCGCTGACGGCGCTGGAGCTGCTGGTCGCGTTCCTGCAGGCCTACGTCTTTGCCGTGCTGACTTGCATGTATCTCAACGACGCCCTGCATCCCGGGCACTAACAAGGTTTCCGGCATTGCCGCCGGATCGAATTTGCAACGGAATTTTAGATCCAAAGGAGTTGAACAAATGGACGCAGAAGCAGCAAAGTACATCGGCGCTGGCATCGCATGCCTCGGCATGGGCGGCGCGGGCATTGGCCTCGGCAACATCTTCGGCAGCTATCTGGCGGGCGCGCTGCGCAACCCGTCGGCCGCCGACGGCCAGTTCGGCCGCCTGATTTTCGGCTTCGCCGTGACCGAAGCGCTGGGTATTTTCTCGCTTCTCATCGCGCTTCTCGCCCTGTTCGGCTGAATACTTGTTCGGCTGAACATTGGGAAGAATTGAACAGGCCGGCCGCGATCCTGCGGCGGGTCTGAATTTCGGGGATAGTCCATGTTCGTGACATCTGCCTTTGCGCAAGAGTCCGCGCCCGCCGCAACGGAAGGCGAAACGCACGCCGCCACCGGCGTGCCTGCCGAGGCGCACGGCACGTTCCCGCCATTCAATCCGGCGACGTACCCGTCACAGCTGCTGTGGCTGGCAATCACTTTCGGGCTGTTCTACCTCTTCTTGAAGCGGGTAGTGATGCCGCGCGTCGGCGGCATCATCGACGTGCGCAACGACCGCATCACGCAGGATCTCGATCATGCTGCCCGGCTGAAAGGCGAGGCCGATGCCGCCGTTGCCGCCTATGAGCAGGAATTGGCGGAAGCCAAGGGCAAGGCCAATGCGATCGGTCAGCAGGCCAACGATGCGGCCAAGGCGGAAGCCGAGGCTGCCCGCAAGACGATCGAAGCCGCCCTCGACCAGAAGCTTGGCGAGGCCGAGGCGCGCATATCTTCCATCAAGGCCAATGCCATGAAGGAAGTCGGCACGATCGCCGAGGACACCGCTTCGGCCATCGTCGAGGCGCTGGTCGGCGGCAAGGCCAGCAAGGCCGAGATCGCGGCCGCGGTCAAATCCGTGGCCGGGTGAGGAGCGCATCATGGACGCCACATCTCTCGCGACGCTTTGGGCAACCGTTGCCCTCATGATCTTCCTCGGCATTGCCATCTACATCAAGGTGCCGGGCATGATCGCCAAGGCGCTCGATGCCCGTGCCGACAAGATCAGCAGCGAACTCGAGGAAGCGCGCCGGTTGCGCGAAGAGGCCCAGCAGTTGCTCGGCCAATATCAGCGCAAGCGCAAGGAAGCCGAGCAGGAGGCCGCGGCCATCGTCGCCGCCGCCAAGCGCGAAGCCGACATGCTCGCCGCCGAGGCGCACAAGAAGACCGAGGATTATGTCGCCCGGCGTACCGCCTTGGCCGAGCAGAAGATCGGCCAGGCCGAGCGCGAGGCGATCGGCGAAGTGCGCGCCAGCGCCGTCGACATCGCGGTAGAGGCAGCGCGCGCGCTGCTGGCCGGCAAGATCGACGCCAAGGCCGGCGCCGACCTGTTCAACGCCTCGCTGCAGGATTTGAAGTCGAAGCTGAATTAAGCGACTTCGTCGAGAAATTAATCGAAAGCCGCCTGGGAAACCTGGCGGCTTTTTTGTTAGCGAAAACGGCTGAGCGCGTAATCTCCCTCCCCGAGGGGGAGATGTCGCCGAAGGCGACAGAGGGGGTCAGTACGTCCTGGCGCGACGCCATGTGGGACGAAAGAGGCGGTTGGCGCCTCACGCGAGGCGACCCCTCTTGCCTGCCCGCCATCTCCCCTCGAGGGGGAGATTACGCCTAGCCGCTTTCGCCAATCTCAATCCAGGCCCGAAAAACCCTCTTCCTCCAGCACCTCGGTGCCGCCGAACCGGAACGGCGCGAAGGAGGCGCGGTGCAGCCGTACCACTGGCCCGTGCAGATCGATCGCCGTGCGATGGCGCACAGTGGCGTAGCCCATATGCAACTCGAAGCCGTAATGCGCATGATGGCTGCCGCAGCCGCACATCATGCGGTCGCGCATCACCTTGGCGACGATCGAGGCTGCGGCGATCGACTGCGAGCGCTGGTCGCCCTTGATCAGCGCTCTGCCCTCGCAGGGCAGGCCGGGCGGCACGTCGCGGCCGTCGGCCAGCGCCAGCTTCGGCCGGATTGACAGGCCTGCTACGGCACGGCGCATCGCCTCCAGGCTGGCCTTGAGGATGTTGCTGGCATCGATGCCTTCGGCGCTGACCGAGGCCATTGATACGGCAAGTGCGGAGCCGAGGATTTTCAGGAACAGCGCCTCACGCTGCAAATGCGTCAGCCGCTTGGAATCATCGAGGCCGTCGGGGATGTTGGCGGGATCGAGCACCACCGCTGCAGCCACCACCGGCCCGGCGAGCGGGCCGCGGCCGGCCTCGTCCATCCCCGCCACCGGCCACAGGCCTTCGGCCATTGCCTTCGTCTCGAACGAGAAGTCGGGTTTCTCGACGATTTCGAAGAGAAGCGGAGAATCGGAACGCGGGCGAGCCATGGTGCGGCGAGGTTCGCATCGGCTCCGATTCTCCGCAAGTCCCTCCGGGTCGGGCGGGGCACCGGACCAGGAGGGGGCTACCGTCTGCAAGCCCGGGGACAGGACAGGCCGGACGGGATTTTTCGCCTGTTGCCGGCCGCTTCAAGCGGCTGGCACGAGACGCTTTGTCACAGCAGCATCAGCTGCTCGGTTGCCTTGGCGGCGGGGACGAACCGGTCGGTCCTCAGCGAGCGCCGCTCGGCATTGAGGCCGAGCCGTTTGGCGGCGATCTCGAAACGGCGGCCGATCTGCCAGGCATAAGGGCCGGAGCCTTTCATGCGCTTGCCCCATTCCGAATCGTAGTCCTTGCCGTCGCGCATCGAACGGATCAGCGACATGACGTGGCGATAGCGGTCGGGATAGTGGCGCAGCAGCCAGTCCTTGAAGATCGGCGCGACCTCCAGCGGCAGGCGCAGCAGCACATAGCCCGCTTCACGCGCGCCCGCTGCCTGCGCCGAATCGAGGATGCGCTCCATTTCCGGGTCGGTCAGTCCGGGGATGATCGGTGCGACCATCACCGAGGCCGGAATGCCGGCGTCCGAAAGCTGCCTGATCGCCTCCAGCCGCTTGGTCGGCGTCGACGCGCGCGGCTCCATCGTTCTGGCCAGCATCCTGTCCAATGTCGTCACCGACAGTGCCACCTTGGCCAGCCCGCGTTCGGCCATGCGTGACAGAATGTCGATGTCGCGTGTCACCAGCGCTGACTTGGTGACGATGCCGACCGGATGCCCACGCGCCTCCAGCACTTCGAGGATCTCGCGCATGATCCGGTATTGCTTCTCGATCGGCTGGTAGGGATCGGTGTTGGTGCCGATGGCGATGGTGCGCGGCTGGTAATTATCCCTGGACAATTCCTTGTCGAGCAGCCGCGCCGCATCCGGCTTGGCAAACAGCTTCGATTCGAAATCCAGCCCCGGCGACAGGCCCATGAAGCTGTGCGTCGGCCGCGCGAAGCAATAGACGCAGCCATGTTCGCAGCCGCGATAGGGATTGATCGAGCGGTCGAAGGAGATGTCGGGCGATTCGTTGCGGGTGATGATGGTGCGCGGCTTCTCGACCTGTACCTCGGTCTTGAACGGTGGCAGCTCCTCCAGCGAGTTCCAGCCGTCGTCGAACACATGCCGGCTGACCGGCTCGAAACGGCCGGACGGATTGATGCCCGCCGACCTGCCGCGATTGCGGTCCGGACGGACGCGCATGCCGCTCTGCTCGATCATCGCATTCGCCATCTCGGCCCTGCCAGCGCCGAAGGCTGCAATGTCGGCACGCACGATCTGTTCCATTTTGGCCCTTTCCCAGGGACTGTCCGCCCGCTGTCGAATCGCTCTGCTCATGAATGTATTCCTATCGCATTGAGTGGAACAAAGCAAGAACTTTCTGATGGCGCGCCGCAAAACTGGCGCTGCCCACCGCTTTCCGCTATTCGGCTAAACATGCTCAGCGTCCTGATCGAAACCCTGAATGACGAGGAGGGCCTCGCCCGCACGCTCGCCTCGCTGATCGGCGGTGCGGTCGAAGGCGTGGTGCGCGACGTTCTCGTCTGCGACACCGGCTCGACCGATCAGACGCACCGCGTCGCCGAACATGCCGGCTGCCACTATGTCAGCGGCGGCATCGCCGCCGGCATCAGGCAGGCCAAGGGCGACTGGCTGCTCTTGCTGGAACCGGGCGCGCGGCTGGGGGAGGGCTGGATCGATGAGGTCGTCGCCCATACTGCCAGGCAAACCATGGCGGCGCGATTTTCGCGGGCACGCGGCAGCCGCGCGCCGTTCCTGTCGCGGGTCTTTGCCGGAAATCGCGCCCTCGCCGAAGGCTTGGTGATCAGCAAGCGTCAGGCCGCTGCGCTGTCGAAGGGCGCCCGCAGCGCCGAAGCCATCGCCCGCGGCCTGGCGACAAGAAGGCTCCACGCCGAGATCTGGGTGGCGCCGCGGAAGTGACGGCTTACCATCCCGGCCTAGGGAACGCCGCCCAAGCAAATTTTCTGGCGGGTTGTCGTTTATTGTGCATTGCACAAAATCTGGCCGGGGGTTACCATTCCCAGCGATACGGGCGAATGGGTTTGGGGTGTGCCGGAGCGGCGGC
The DNA here is from genome assembly GCF_040317695.1 of Mesorhizobium sp. M1403. Taxonomy (NCBI): domain Bacteria; kingdom Pseudomonadati; phylum Pseudomonadota; class Alphaproteobacteria; order Hyphomicrobiales; family Phyllobacteriaceae; genus Mesorhizobium; species Mesorhizobium sp. M1403. The sequence goes on from NZ_JAMYKY010000002.1 coordinate 18,838, forward strand.
GACGACTATCGTCGATGCTGTTCCCTCGACATTTGAGGACCCCGATGACCCTTTCAAGCCCTGACAAGTCCGGCGCTGCGAGCCTCGAGGCGATCGCACGCAACGGCGGTACGCTGCGCCGCATCGCCGCCCGCATTCCGACCTATCTTTCCGACCTTCGCGAGAATCCGGCATGGCTGCCGATGTTCATGCTGGCCCGCACCATGCCGGCGCGGCGGCTGCACTGGCGCGGTGCGAAGCCGGTTCGGCCGGCGCGCAATGTCAGTGAAACGATGTTCGCCGGCGTCGATCGCGATGCCGTCGTCGGCGCGCTGCGGACGGAGGGGCTCTATTCGGGCCTGATGCTGCCGGCCGCCATCCATGAGGAGATCGCCCGCTTCGCCGAGCACACGCCATGCTTCGGCAATTTCGACCGCCGGCTGGAATTCCTGCCCGAAAAACACGCCGATGCAGAAAAGCATTTCGGCCGCCCGCTGCTCAGCGGTCACTATTTCGAGCGGGTCCTCGACTGCAACGCTGCGGTCGCCGTGCAGCGCGATCCGCTACTCCTCGACATCGCAGCGCACTATCTCGGCAGCCAGGCCAAGCTGATCACCACCCGCGTCTGGTGGAGCTTTCCGACCGGTGGCGTCTCGGACGCCGACAAGAACATGGCTTCGCTCGGCAAATACCATTTCGACCTCGACGACTGGCGCATGCTGAAGTTCTTTTTCTACCTGGTGCCGGTCGACAACGACACCGGGCCGCATGTCTATGTCCGCGGCTCCCACAACCGCCGCATCCTGAAGCATCAGCTGACGCTTCTGGTCGGCCATTCGGCGGAAGAGGTGCTGGGCGTCTATGGCGAGCAGAGCCCGGTCACGCTGACCGGGCAGGCCGGTCTCGGCTTTGTCGAGGATCCGTTCGGCTTCCATATGGGTACCTTGCCGACGCGCACGCCACGACTGATGATGGAAGTCGGCTTCGGCGTCTCGCCGCCGTCGCGCCGGCGGTTTCACGGCGAGCCGGTCATTCGCTGAGGCGGGATCGCCCGGCTGATACCTCGCTCCGTCTCAGCCGCGCCGCAAATGCTCGTCCAGGCGCGGCATGATCTCGACGAAGTTGCAGGGCATGTGCCGATAGTCGAGCTGCGGCTTCAAAATGCCGTCCCAGGCGTCCTTGCAGGCGCCGGGCGAGCCCGGCAACAAGAAGACGAAGGTGGCGTTGACGACGCCGCCGGTTGCCCGGCTCTGGATCGTCGAAGTGCCGATCTTGTCGTAGGAGATGCGGTGGAACACTTCGGAAAAGCCGTCCATGCGCTTTTCGAAGATCGGCTCCAGCGCCTCCGGCGTCACGTCGCGGCCGGTGAAGCCGGTGCCGCCGGTGGTGATGACGACATCGATCGCATCGTCCTTCGACCAGCCCAAAACCTTGTCGCGGATCTTGTCGCGGTCGTCGGTGACGATGTCACGAGCGGCGAGGATGTGGCCGGCCTCGGTGATGCGGTCGGCCAGGGTCTGCCCGGATTTGTCGTCGGCGAGGCTGCGCGTATCTGAAACGGTCAGTACCGCGATGCGTACGGGAACGAAGGGGCGGCTCTCGTCAATCCTGGCCATGCGCCTCAGCCTCCGATGTCATGCTTCGCGTCGCGGCGACAAACCAGTCGGGATGGCGGCTGCGGATATCGACGGCCGCGCGCTTGGCCACATTGCCGGTCTCGAACAGCCCGAAACAGGTGGCGCCGGAACCAGACATTCTGGCAAAACCGGCTCCAGCCTTGTTCAGCACAGAAAGCGCCTTGCCGATGGCGGGCTGGATTGCACGCGCCGCAGGCTCGAGATCGTTGCGGGTGATCTCCAGCCAGTTGCGGATGCTGTGGAAGTCGAGGCTGCGCGGCAGCGGCGGCAGTCCCGCATTGTCGCGGCGGCCAAGCGCCTCGAACACGTCGGCCGTCGAGACGGCAGTTCCTGGATTGACGAGCACCAGACCCAGCGCCGGGAAACCCGGCACGAGCGTCAGCTCGTCGCCGATGCCGCGGGCTATCAGCGGCTTGGCTGCGAGGCACATCGGCACGTCGGCGCCAAGCGACAGGCCGATCCGCGCCAGTTCGGCATCGCCGATGTCGAGCCTCCAGGCCTGGACCAGAGCACGCAGCACAGCCGCCGCGTCGCTTGACCCGCCGCCGACGCCGGACGCGACCGGCAGGTTCTTTTCGAGCCTGATGGCGACAGCCGGCGCATGCTGGGGACCGGCCTCGCGACGCAGCGCGTCGCGCGCTTTCGCCACCAGATTATTGTCGTCGGCCGGTACCGCGGAGGCGTATTTGCCGGACACGGAAAACCCGTCGCTGTCGGCAAGTTCCGTCTCGATGCGGTCGCCGAAGCGCGTGAACACAGCCAGGCTTTCGATCGTGTGATAACCGTCGGCGCGCCGGCCGGTGACGTGCAGCGCGAGATTTATCTTGGCGTGCGCATGCGATGCCCGGATGCTGGTCTCGGAATCCACTGGCTCGGCCGCGAGGGAGACGACGGTCAATCCTTGGCCAGACGGTATTCGCCGGTCTTCGGATCCTTGACCAGCGTTCCCATCGTACCGTTGGCGGCTTGCTTTTCGGTACGCCGCACCTTGGCGGTCACCCGCTCGGCTTCCCTGACGAAGGAGCGGTAGCCGAAATAGGCGGCAATGCCGACGACGGCGAAGAAAATGATCTGCGGCATGTCAAACTCTCCCTCGCAAGGCCGGCAAGACGGCCGGTCGGGTCGGTTGATGATTTATGCTAGACGCTTTCACCGGCTTTTCAAAGCCCGAAGCGCGCCCACAGCGCGCGCTCTTCCGCCGCATCGATGACGCCGCTTGCCGCGGCGGCGGCAATATCGGGCGCCGAAAAACTCGAGCCGAACAGGCCGAAGCGGCCGAACAGGCCGCGCGGCGCGGTGATCAGCTTGAGCTGGGTCTTCGGCCCGAAACGGCTTTTCAGCACGCTGCGCATGTCGCCGAGGGCATCGACCAGCCCGAGCTCGAGCCCCTTCTTGGCCGTCCAGAACAGGCCGGTGAACAGGTCGGGATCGTCCTTGAGCTTGCTGCCGCGCCTATCCTTGACGAGATCGATGAAGGTCTCGTGGACCTCGAGCTGCAGCGCCTTCAGGCGCTCGACGTCTTCCTTCTTTTCCGGTTTGAACGGGTCGAGCACCGCCTTGTTCTGGCCGGCGGTGTGGACGCGGCGCTCGACGCCGATCTTCTTCAACAGCTCCGGAAAGCCGAACGAGGCCGACACCACGCCGATCGAGCCGACGATGGAGGACGGGTCGGCAAAGATCTCGTCGCCGGCGACCGCGATCATGTAGCCGCCCGATGCCGCCACGTCCTCGACGAAGACCAGGACCTTCTTGTTTTTCTCCGTTGCCAGGTCGCGGATGCGCCTGAAAATCAGCCGCGACTGCACCGGCGAGCCGCCTGGCGAATTGATCGAGATGGCGACCGCCGGCGCGTCGAAGGAAAACAGCTTTTCGAGAAGGCCGGCAGTCGACGCCAGCGACAGGCTCGGCCGGAACTGGCCGCCGCCGGGCATGATGGTGCCGTGCAGCCGGATGACCGGAATGGTGACGACGTTCGAGCGCCAGGATTTCGGCAGCAGGCGATTGAAAAGACGTTTCACGAGGGGGCTGTCTCCGGTCGATTTGCTTGAGGCATGTAGGAATTCGCCGGCCAACGGCAATGCCGTCACCCCGGCAATCAAAATGGATCAGTCTCCGAACAGCGACGCCAGCCCGTTATTGATCAGCTCTGCCCGTTCCGAGGGGCCATTGCCTGAATAGGCATGCAGCATCAGCGGCGGCCGGATCGACAGCTTGCCGCGTGCGCCGAGTGCTGCCCGGACGACGATGCGGATCGCTGCCGCTTCGGGGCGAGGATGGACGGCCAGCATCTCGGCATCGCCGAAGCGGCCGGCAATGGCATCGAGGATGGCGCCGAGCTGTTCCGGCCGGGCAATGACGGCCAGCCCGCCGCCCGGCCTGACCACCGCCGCCGCGCTGCGGATCCAGCTGTCGAACAGCCCGTCCTCCGCGACATGCGCGGCCTTTCTCAGCGGATCGGGCGTCGCGCGATCCTCGGCGGCATTGAACGGCGGGTTCATGATGACGAAATCGAAGCTGTTGTCCTCGAGGCCGGCGGCCGTTCGCGCCCGGCCCGACAGCGCGACATCGGCGACGAGCACCGAGGCGCGGTCGCTGAGATGCGCGTTGCCGGGATGGGCGAGCGTGGTTGTGGCGAAGGCCGCCATTTCCGGAGAACGCTCGACGAGCACTGCCTCGGCACCGGGGCAACGCGACAGTACCGCCAGGCCGGCGGCACCGGCACCTGCGCCAAAGTCGGCTAGCCGCCCGGCGAACGAGGACGGCACGGCAGCCGCCAGCATCATCGCATCCATGCCGGCGCGGTGACCTGCCTTTCTCGGCTGCACCAGCCAGAAGCGACCGCGATGGAAGGCATCGACCGTATGAGCCGGCATGTCCGGGACAAGGGCAGCGGGCGACGCGGACATTATTTTTGGCGGATCTCGTTGGCGATGCCGGCATCCGTCAGGATGCGCCGCGCCGCATCGGCCTTGTCGGCATCCACCATGACACGGCGGGGCAGGATGCCGATCGAGCCGTCGAGCACGCTCATGTTCTGGTCGGCGACGAAAAAGCCGATGCCGGCATCGCGCATCAGCGATTCGACAAAGGAAATGATGACGGCGTCGTTGGTGCGGATGAGCTCTATCATCGGATGAAACTCGCAGTTTGCGGCGTTGATGTAAACGTGGACGTGATCATGTACCAGAGCCGCCGCGCCAATTCGCCTCTTGCCGCACCGGTGGCTGCCGCCCTAGAGTCTGTCCAGGGACCATGTTGCCGTCGTGCATATCGAGGTTGGGAGTTTTGCCGTGGGTGTCGTTCTCAACATTGAAAACGGGAAGCGGGAAGCCGCCTCGATCAAGGACCTTATCGACCTGACCGCCGCCGACATGGGGCGCGTCAACGAGCTGATCCTGTCGAAGGCCGGCTCCGACGTCGAGATGATCCCGGAGATTGCCAACCATTTGATCTCGTCCGGCGGCAAACGGCTGCGGCCGATGCTGACGCTCGCCGCCGCCCAGATGTTCGGCTATTCCGGTGACGGCCACGTCAAGCTCGCCACGTCGGTTGAATTCATGCACACCGCGACACTTCTCCACGACGACGTTGTCGATGAAAGCGGCATGCGGCGCGGCAAGAAGACGGCGCGCATGATCTGGGGCAACCAGGCCAGTGTTTTGGTCGGCGATTTCCTACTCGGCCAGGCCTTCCGCATGATGGTCGATGTCGGCTCGCTGGAAGCGCTCGATATCCTGTCGAGCGCGGCCTCGGTCATCGCCGAAGGCGAGGTGATGCAGCTCGCCGCCGCCAAAAACCTCGAGACCACCGAGGATGAGCATTTCGCCGTGATCAAGGCCAAGACCGCGGCGCTGTTTTCGGCCGCCGCCGAGGTCGGCCCAGTCATCGCCCAGGCGACGCGCAATGATCGCGCAGCACTCCGCTCCTACGGCATGAATCTCGGCCTTGCCTTCCAACTGATCGATGATGCGCTGGATTACGGCGGCACCAGCAAGGACCTCGGCAAGAATGTCGGCGACGATTTCCGCGAGGGCAAGGTGACGCTGCCGGTGATCCTCGCCTATCGGCGCGGCACAAAGGCCGAGCGCAGCTTCTGGAAACGTGTCATCGAGGACAATGCCGCCGACGATGCCGGACTGGAGAAGGCCATCGGCCTGATGCTCCGCCACGGCGCAATTGCCGACACCATCGGGCGCGCCCGCCATTTCGGCGAGATCGCCCGTGACGCGCTGGCGCCGCTCGAGGCGACGCCGCAGAAATCGGCGCTGATCGACGTCATCGATTTCTGCATCAGCCGGGTGAATTGACAGGCGTCGGCGCCCGCGCCTGTTCTCATCGCGCCTTTGCCGGAAGAACCATTGCTGCGAGCAGGCTGACGACGATGCCCGCCGCCGCGAGCCAGAAGGCGACCTGGATGCCGTCGGCGACGGCAATTTTCAAGGCATTGCCGGACAATTCGCCGATTTGGCTGTTCGCAATCGCAATCAGCACGGCCATGCCGATGGCGTTGCCTACATTGAGTGTCGTCGAAGCCATCCCCAAGGCGACGCCTTGCTGGTCATGGGCGACGCCGGAAGCGGCGGCAATCCACATTGCGGTCCAGACGATGCCTTGTCCGACGCCGGAGACGATCAGGCCGGGTACGAGGGACAGATAGCTGCTCTCCGCGGTCGCGCCTGATACCATCAATGCTGTGCCGACCGCGCCGACGATCATGCCGCCGACCAGCGTGCTGCGCGTCGAAAAGCGCGTCGCCAGACGCTCGCCGGCTTGCGTGCCGGTGGCGATGGCGACCGACGGCACGAGAAAGGCGAGGCCCGTCTGCAAGGCGGTGAAGCCGTGCACGTTCTGCAACAGCACGGTGAGGAAGTAGGGCAGCGCTCCGAAAGTGGCCATGTAGAGGAAGGTTATCGTCATGCCGCGACGAGGCTGCGGTTGTGGAACAGGCGCAGCGGCATCAGCGGATCGGCGCTCTTCGCCTCGATCATCGTGAAAGCGATCAGGAAGAATGCCGCCAGTGCTGCACTGACGATGATTGCGGTCGATCCCCAGCCATATTCGGGCCCCTGAACCAGTGTGAAGACAAGCAAGGTCGCGCCGGCGGTGACGGTCAGCGCGCCCGGCAGATCGAAGCTGCGGTGCTCGTGCGGCTTCGGATCGCGCGGAATGATGGCGAAAGCCGCGATGATGGCGATCCCGGCCAAAAGCACGTTGACGTAGAAGACCGACGGCCAGCCGAAGGCGCTGGTCAGAAACCCGCCGGCAAGCGAACCGAGCGTCAGGCCGCTGGCGCCTGCGCCACCCCAGACGGCGAGCGCCCGGTTGCGTTCCGGTCCTTCGGCGAACAGACGGTTGATCAGCGACAGCGTCGCCGGAAACAGGAAGGCGCCGCCGATGCCTTGCACGGCGCGGGCCGCAATGATGATTTGCGGCGACCATGCGAGGCCGCCGACCAGGGACGAGAGCGCGTAGAGCCAGAGCGCGAAGATGAAGACGCGGCGCTGGCCGATCAGGTCGGCGGCCCGGCCGCCGAACAGTAGGAAGCCGCCGGTGAACACGGTATAGGCGCTGACCACCCATTGCAGGGTCTGGCCTGAAAATCCGAGGCCGGCGCCGATCTCCCCGGCAACGCCACGAAGACGATGTTGAGGTCGAGCGCGATGATGAGCTGCGCGAAGGCGAGCAGCGCCAGCGTTGCGCCGCGCTTCGCGCTGGTTGTTCCTTGCGCTGCCATCGCCCCGAGCGGCGCGCCTTGATCGAGTGAACTCATGCCGGTCTCCTTGTCGACAATTATTTAATGATCGACAAAGAATTGAGATTTGCAATCCGAAGTCAAGCGGATTATTTGTTGATCGACAAAAATTGGAGACCGCCATGGCAGGCAGGCCAAGGGAATTCGACCGCGACCAGGCGCTTGAGAAAGCCCGCGACGCCTTTTGGAGACGCGGCTACGAGGGCACCTCGATGGCCGATCTCGTATCGGCGCTTGGCCTCGCATCGGCGCGCATCTATGCCGCCTTCGGCTCGAAGGAGGACCTGTTTCGCGAAGCGGTGGCGCTTTACGAAGCCAATGAGGGCGGCTTCGCCACGCGCGCGCTGCAGGAAGAACCAAACGTCCGGCGCGTCATCGAGCGCATGCTTCGCGACGCCGTCGAAATCTATACGCGGCCGGGGCGGCCGCAGGGCTGCATGGTGGTGACGGCCGCGACCAATTGCGCCGTCGAAAATGACGCCGTGCTGCAATGGCTGGCGGAGCACCGGCTGGCACGTACCGCATCGATCGTCGAGCGATTGAAAAAGGCCGTGCGCGATGGCGAATTGAAGCCGGCCACCGACGCCGCGGCGTTGGGCGATTATTATGCCACGCTGATGCACGGCCTTTCGGTGCAGGCACGCGACGGCATTCCGAAAAAACGGCTGCACGATCTTGTCACCGTCGCCATGCAGGCGCTCGACGCAAGGCTCTCGCAAACGTCCTGAGTTCCGGGCCGTGACGCCTCACTTACCGGCTTGTTCGGCGGCCCTTCTGGGATTGACCTCCGGCGTCGGCGGCGGCGAACGCTGCTTCGTAGATACGATCGACGATGGCGAAGGCTTCTTCGTCGCGCGGCACTTCCAGCATCGGCGCCCCCATGGCTGGCGAAGCAAGAATTGAAATCTCATCCTGCCACGCAAAGTTGCATGGCGGAAGCTTTCAACCGATGGCGCTTATGGATCGCTTACGGCATCGGGCAAATAGCGACGCGCAGGCAGCGCCAAAGCGGACGCCACGCGGTCAAGGGTCGCAGTTCAGGCCCTTTCGGCATGGTTTATTAATTGCTTGACCCGATTGTGAATTCGGGCCGGGTTGAAGCACGACCCCAAAAAGGCCATGCTTTACCTGTAAAGATCGAGTCTACGGCGATCCCGCTGACGCGGAGATGGCGTTTGGCTGAAAGGGATATGATGCGGCAAGGATATGCGCGCTGGCTGACGGGGCTGGCAATCGCGACGGGCATGGCGATCTCGGCTCTGCCGGTCCATGCCAAACAGACCGCAGAGCCGGTCAGGATCACATCCTTCTCGGGGGCCTATCTCGCCGCCCGGATTGCCGAAGGCGACAACGACCTCGACAGCGCCGTCTCCTACTACAAGCAGGCGCTTGCCTTCGATCCGAACGATACGGGACTGCAGCAGAGCCTGATGCTGTCGCTGATCGCACAGGGGCGCTTCGATGAGTCCCTGGTCTACGCCGACAAGCTCAAGGCGGTTCCCGATGTCGAGCGCTTCTCGCGTCTGGCGCTGGCCATCGATTCCTTCCACAAGAAGGATTTCTCCAAGGCCGAATACTGGCTCAAGCTGTCGCTAGAATCCGATCTCGACCGGCTGATTTCCGGCGTCATGACCGGCTGGGCCAAGCAGGGTGCGGGTGACGCCGGCGAGGCCATGGCTTCCATCGACAAGCTGCAGGGCCCCGACTGGTTCGGCCTGTTCAAGTCCTTCCACCGTGCCTTGATTGCCGACGCCTCCGGCCTGCCCGACAGGGCGGATGCGCTCTACACCGCCACCCTGCAGGACACGGCCGCCGGCGGTGCCGCCCCCGAAACATGGATGCGCAACGCGCAGGCCTACGCCTCTTTCCTCGCCCGTAAGGGCGACAAGGCCAAGGCGCTGTCGGTGCTCGACCAGGCCGAGACATTTGCGCCCGGCAAGGTCGAGATTGCAGCCCTTCGCGACAAGATCAACAAGGGCGAAAGGATCCAACCCTTCGCTGCCGGCCCGTCGGACGGCGCCTCGGAAATCCTGCTCGATCTCGCCACCGCGCTCAACCGCGGCGGCGGCGAGCCGTTCGTGCGGCTTTATCTGCAATATGCGCTGGCGCTGCGGCCCGACAATGACGCGGCGCTCGTTCAGCTTGCCGCCGTTGCCGAGCAGTTGAAGGACGGCGAGGGCGCCATCGCGCTCTATCGCCGCATTCCCGCCGGTTCGCCGCTGAAGGAGCTTTCGGACCTGCAGCTCGGCCTCAACCTTGCCGATCTCGACCGCAACGACGAGGCGATCACCCACCTCAAGGCCATCGTCGATGCGCATCCCGACGACATGCGCGCCTATCTGGCGCTCGGCGGGGTCTATTCCTCGAAGGAGGATTTCCGCTCCGCCGCCAATCTTTATGACAAGGCGGTCGAGGTGTTGAAGACGCCGACCGCCGTCAACTGGAACATCTTCTACCAGTGCGGCATCGCCTATGAGCGGCTGAAGGAATGGCCGAAGGCCGAGCCGAATTTCCGCAAGGCGCTGGAGCTCTACCCCGACCAGCCGCAGGTTTTGAACTATCTCGGCTATTCCTGGGTCGACAAGGACATGAACCTCAAGGAAGGCCTCGCGATGATCCAGAAGGCCGTCGACCTGAGGCCGAGCGACGGCTACATCGTCGATTCGCTGGGCTGGGCCTATTATCGCCTTGGCCAGTTCGACGACGCTGTGCGCGAAATGGAACGCGCCGTTTCGTTGAAGCCGGAGGATCCGGTGCTCAACGATCACCTCGGCGACGCCTACTGGCGCGTTGGCCGCAAGCTGGAAGCCACCTTCCAGTGGAACCAGGCCCGCGACCTGAAGCCGGACCCGGACGTGCTTGCCGCCTTGCAGCAAAAGCTGATGAAGGGCCTGCCGCCGATCGAATCCAACACGGCGCAGGAAACCCCGAACGTAAAGCCCGAGCCGGCGCCCGCTCCGAAGGGGTGACCCCATCGCCTTGACGGTCGCGGAGCGGCACTCTACGAGGTGCCGCATCCCGCCGGAGGCCGCCGTGACCGTTGACATCCCTGCCCACACGCATCCCAGCCGCTCGTTCCAGGGGCTGATCCTGACCTTGCATAATTATTGGGCGGACTATGGCTGCGTCGTCCTCCAGCCTTACGACATGGAAGTCGGCGCCGGTACCTTTCATCCGGCAACGACATTGCGCGCGCTCGGCCCAAAACGCTGGAACGCGGCCTATGTCCAGCCCTCGCGCCGCCCCAAGGACGGCCGCTATGGCGAAAATCCGAACCGGCTGCAGCATTATTACCAATACCAGGTGATCCTGAAGCCCAATCCGCCCAATTTGCAGGAGCTTTACCTCGGCTCGCTGGCCGCGATCGGCATCGATCCGCTGCTGCACGACATCCGCTTCGTCGAGGACGACTGGGAAAGCCCGACACTGGGCGCCTGGGGACTGGGCTGGGAGTGCTGGTGCGACGGCATGGAGGTGTCGCAGTTCACCTATTTCCAGCAGGTCTGCGGCATCGAATGCGCGCCGGTGGCGGGTGAGCTCACTTACGGGCTGGAACGGCTGGCCATGTATGTGCAGGGCGTCGACAATGTCTACGACCTCAACTTCAACGGCCGCGAAGGCGCCGACAAGGTGACCTATGGCGACGTCTTCCTGCAGGCCGAGCAGGAATATTCGCGCCACAATTTCGAATTCGCCAACACGGTGATGCTGCTCAGGCATTTCGAAGACGCCGAGGCCGAGTGCAAGGCGCTGCTACAAGCCGGCGCGCCGGCGTCGAACGACAATCTGGCGATGCACAGGATGGTATTCCCCGCCTACGACCAGTGCATCAAGGCCAGCCACGTCTTCAACCTGCTCGATGCACGCGGCGTCATTTCCGTCACCGAGCGCCAGAGCTACATCTTGCGGGTTCGCAATCTGGCCAAGGCCTGCGGCGAGGCGTTTCTGCTGACGCAGGCGGGTGGAATGGCGGCTTAGCTCCAGGCGATTTCGACAGGGGCGCTGATTGGCAACGTGCCTTGGCCGCTTGCACCGGCTATTGTCCGCAGCGCCTGCCGGACGCCGGGCATCGAGAAGGCACCGTGCACCTGCGCTGTAAAACAGGCGCTGAGCGCGAGGATCTGCAGGAATGTCGATGCCGTTTTCATGGTCGTTCAGCCAATAGCTCTCTGCCTGAGCGTTGGTCGCTTCAGCGCTGCGTTCGGTTCATGGAAATCTTTGATCCAAGGACGGGCGGACCGGCGCGTGTCCGACAGGAGGCTGAATTTTTTCGGAAATCGCCGCTGGACGCCTTGATCGTGCTGGCCCGATCTTGCTGGGAAGGGTGACAGCAGCCGACCGAGTTGCTATGCCCCGCTTACCTCCGCCTCGATGGGGGAGGACGCCGCGAAGCGGCGGCTGTTTTTTGTCGCGTGAGCTCTTTCAATGCCTGACCTGCTTCTAGAACTTCGTTCCGAAGAAATCCCCGCTCGCATGCAGCGCAAGGCGGCCGGCGATCTCAGGAAGCTTTTGACCGACGGTCTGGTCGAAGCCGGGCTGACCTATGAGGCGGCGCGCGAATATTGGACGCCGCGTCGGTTGGCGCTCGACATCCGCGGCCTGACCGCCCGCTCGAAGGACATCAGCGAGGAGATCAAGGGCCCCTCGACCAAGGCGCCCGAGCAGGCGGTGCAAGGTTTTCTGCGCAAGGCCGGCCTTGCCTCGATTGCCGAGGCGCATGTTCATTCCGATCCGAAGAAGGGCGATTTCTATGTCGCCCATATTGCGAAGCCGGGCAGGCCGGCGGAGCAGATCATCGCCGAGCTGGTGCCGGGCATCATCCGCAACTTCCCCTGGCCGAAATCGATGCGCTGGGGGCCGGCGTCGGCCAAGCCCGGGTCGCTGCGCTGGGTGCGGCCGCTGCAATCGATCCTGTGCACCTTCGGCCCGGAAACCGAGGAGCCGGTGGTGGTCGATTTCGAGATCGACGGCATCCGCTCGGGCAACGTCACCTACGGCCACCGTTTTCATGCGCCGGGCGCCATCACGGTGCGCCGCTTTGACGATTACGTTGCCAAGCTTGAAGCGGCCAAGGTCGTGATCGATGCCGACCGACGCAAGGAGATCATTCTTGCCGATGCCAGGAATCTCGCCTTCGCCAGCGGGCTCGACCTCGTCGAGGACGAGGGGCTGCTGGAGGAAGTGTCGGGCCTGGTCGAATGGCCCGTCGTGCTGATGGGCGAATTCGAGCAGGATTTTCTGGCCATTCCGGCCGAGGTGATCAGGCTCACCATCCGCGCCAACCAGAAGTGTTTTGTGACGCGGCCGCATGGCGCGGGCGACGAGCTTTCCAACCGCTTCATCCTTACCGCCAATATCGAGGCCAAGGATGGCGGCAAGGAGATCGCCCATGGCAACGGCAAGGTGGTGCGCGCCCGCCTGTCCGACGCGCTCTATTTCTGGAAGACCGACCAGGGCGACCTGCCGGATCTCGACCAGTTGCAGGCATCGGCGGAAAAGTTCGGGCTTGACCTCAACAAGCCGCTCGACCAGCGCATGGCCCGCCTCGACCATCTCAATGTGACGTTTCATGCCAAGCTCGGCACGCAGGGCGAGCGGGTGGAGCGGATTGCGCGCTTGGCCGAAGAACTGGCACCAATCGTGGTGCGCGCAATCTCCCCCCTTGAGGGGGAGATGGCCGGCAGGCCAGAGGGGGTCGCTTCGCGTGAAGCGCCGGCATCCTCGGTCCACAAGAGAGAGTCGCGTCAGGACGCACCGATCCCCTCTGTCGCCTTCGGCGACATCTCCCCCTCAAGGGGGGAGATTACCGCGCTGGCGCGTCGCGCTGCCGTCCTCGCCAAGGCCGATCTCACCACCGAGGTGGTTGGCGAATTCCCGGAACTGCAGGGCGCCATGGGTCGCAAATACGCCCTGCTGCAACGCGAGCATCCGTCGGTCGCCGCTGCGATCGAGGAGCACTACAAGCCGCAGGGGCCGTCAGATCGCGTGCCGACTGATCCGGTATCGATCGCCGTGGCGCTCGCCGACAAGCTCGATACGCTGGTCGGGTTCTGGGCGATCGACGAAAAACCGACCGGATCGAAGGACCCCTATGCGCTGCGGAGAGCGGCGCTGGGGGTAACGAGGATACTGATTGAGAACGGGATTAGGTTGTCCCTGAAATCTGTGGCCAATATCGCGTCCGAAGATATTGCAGGTCACATACGCGATCCCAAACTCGACCGACAGTTCGAAATTGCTGCGGAGCTAGAGCAGCAACTCGGAGGAGATTCGCTTACCGATCTCGTCATCGAACGCGATTCCGCAATCTCAAACAACACCTTTGAACGTTCCGGAGAAAGGCAGCAGCGAGAGATCAACAACCTCCTCTCCTTCTTCCACGATCGCCTCAAAGTCTATCTCCGCGACCAGGGTGCGCGGCACGATCTAATCGACGCGGTGCTGGCGGCGGGTTCGCGCCCGATCTCCCCCCTCGTGGGGGAGATGTCGGCGCAGCCGACAGAGGGGGGCGCTGTCCCGCCGGCCTCTCGGCGCGAGGCGCCCCCCTCTGCCCTGCCGGGCATCTCCCCCACAAGGGGGGAGATTGGCCAAAACGACGACCTGCTGCAAATCGTCCGCCGCGTCGAAGCGCTTGGTTCCTTCCTCGACAGTGAGGACGGCAAGAACCTGCTTGCCGGCACCAAGCGTGCGGCCAACATCGTCGCTGCTGAAGAGAAGAAGGCGACGGCGATCGCAAGCAGCGTTGAGCCGGCTCTGTTCCGGGAGGACGCGGAGAAAGCCTTGTTTGCGGCGGTGAATCAGGCCGAGAGGCAAGCCGGCGAAGCAATTCAAAACGAAGACTTTTCCGCCGCCATGCTGGCGCTTAGCGTGTTGCGCGAGCCGGTTGATTCATTCTTTGAGAAAGTCCTCGTAAACGACGAGGACCAGGCGGTGCGCGCCAATCGCCTGGCATTGCTCGCCCGCATCCGCGCGGCGACCGACCGGGTCGCGGATTTCTCCAAGATAGCCGGCTGACATCCGCGAAAAAATCATCGCTTACCGGCCATTCGAGCCGGCTTACAGTCATATGCCGATGATCTCCGCGTGGCAAAAGGGACATGTTCCCAACCCACGGAGGCTTCCATGAATTCCGCTCACGACATCGAAGTGACAGAAGAGACCGAGACGCTTGAACCCACCTCCGAAACGACGCTCGACGAGGCCGCTGCCGTTGTGGTCGAAGCTGCCGATCTGTCGGACGATGAGGACGGCGACGATGAAGACACCGACGAGGAAGCTGCTGAGGACGATAAGTCAGCTACCCTCTCCGACGACGATGGCGACGACGACGAAGATGACGAGGAAGACGACGACAGCGTGAAGGCCGAAAGCGCCGCCGGCGAAAAAGACGCTGACGACGAAGAAGAATCAGACGACGCCGACGATACGGACGAAGAAGAAGCAGCCTGAGATTTCAGGCGCTTTACGCCGCTTCAGTCCATGAACCAGGGCGGCGCTCTCGCGCCGCCCTGGTTCATGGCGCTACTTCAGGCACTATTTAGGCTGTTCGGGAGCGGCTAGCGGCGCAGGCTGCGGCGCTGCGGGCTCGGGGGTTTTGCTGGCGACCTTTGGACCGGCCTTGTTGTTCGCGGCGGGCGCGGCGGCGGTGGCCGGCGCGGCTCTGGGCGCGGGCGTTGCAAAGGCATCGCCGACGATACCGCCGCGAATGATCATCGGGCTTCCAGTGAAGCCATGGCTCGGCTGGCTCGGGATTGCCGCGACCTTTTCATCGGTGACGTTTCCATTGACGTTGGCCAGCTTCTCGCCAAGCGCGACGATCGACGGTGTTTTCGTCCGCTCGACCGAGCCGGGACTGGCCACCGTACCGACCACCGAAGGCGTCGCCGTCGTCTGCCCGAGAAAAACCAGCGACGAGGCCTGTGCCGTGCCGGCCATAACCGCCAGACCAAGCGCACCAAGGATACGCATCGAAAGCATGATAGTTCCCCTTGCCCAAGAAGACGGCACCCTAGCCGAGGGCAGTTGATGCCGGCTTGCGGGGAAACATAGCATTTTAGCGATTTGCGATTCGCCAACGCCTGGGCTTGCTCGCCCGGCGTCGCCGTATTAGGCACCCGCATCCGTGAGGTGACGACAGTGGCTGAAATTCGTACCGTCGGCGAGGCGATGGAAAGGGCGTTGGCGCTGCTCGAAAGCGGCGACGTCGTCGCCATACCGACCGAGACCGTCTATGGGCTGGCCGGCGACGCGACCAATGGCGTTGCCGTGGCTCGTATCTTCGAAGCCAAGGGTCGCCCGCGCTTCAACCCGCTGATCGCCCATATAGCCGATCCGACGATGGCCGAGCGCATCGCGCTGTTCGATCCGCTGTCGGAAAGATTGGCGCAGGTATTCTGGCCGGGACCGCTGACGCTGGTTCTCCCGCAGCGGCCCGGCAACGGCATTCATCCGCTGGTCACCGCCGGTCTGGACACCATCGCGCTGCGCATGCCGAAAGGCTTTGGCGGCGAGCTGATCGCCAGGTTCGGCCGCGCGCTTGCGGCGCCCAGCGCCAATTCCTCGGGCAGGATCAGCGCCACCACGGCCGAGGCCGTGGCCGCCGACCTCGGTCCCCGGATCAAGCTCATCGTCGATGGCGGCGCGACGCGGGTCGGGCTGGAATCGACGATCCTCAAGGTCGAAGCCGGAAAGCTGCGGCTGCTGCGACCGGGCGGCATTGCCGCCGAAGAGATCGAAGCAGTGGCCGGGACAAAGTTGCTGCGCGGCGCTTCGGGCATCGAGGCGCCCGGCATGCTCGCCTCGCATTACGCTCCGGGTGCGGCGGTGCGGCTCAATGCCGGCAAGGTCGCCACAGGCGAAGCCTTGCTGGCCTTCGGCCGCCGCCGTGCCGAGGGCTGGCGCGATGCAGCCGCACTGCGCAATTTGTCGGAGACCGGCGACCTGCGCGAGGCAGCAAGCAATCTCTTCGCTCATCTGCAGGATCTCGATGGCAGCGGCGCCAAAACCATCGCCGTCGAGCCGATCCCGTTCGAAGGGCTGGGCGAGGCGATCAACGACAGGCTTTCGCGCGCCGCCGCCCCGCGTGACAAGATCGCCCCTCGTGACAAGATGGATTGAGCACCATAGTTTCCACCCATGAACGACATTTCCCCCGACCTCGATCCTGCCGTCATCGCGCGCTTTGTGACAATCGTCGGCGACAAATATGCGCTGCGCGACCAGCAGGACATCACGCCTTACCTCGCCGAGCGGCGCGGACTTTGGCACGGCAGGACGGCGCTGGTGCTGAGGCCGGGGACCGTCGAGGAGGTCAGCCGCATCATGCGGCTGGCGAGCGAAACGGGCACGCCGATTGTACCGCAAAGCGGCAACACCGGGCTGGTCGGCGCCCAGGTGCCGGACGCGTCCGGCCGCGAGATCGTGCTGTCGCTGTCGCGGCTAAACCGCATCCGTGAGATCGATACCCTGTCCAACACGGTGACGGTCGAAACCGGCGTCATCCTGCAGACGCTGCAGGAAGCGGCCGATGCCGCCGACCGGCTGTTTCCGCTGTCGCTTGCCGCGCAAGGCTCCTGCCAGATCGGCGGCAATCTCTCTTCCAACGCCGGTGGCACCGGCGTGCTTGCCTACGGCAATGCGCGCGAACTCTGCCTCGGCGTCGAAGTGGTGCTGCCGACCGGCGAAGTGTTCGACGATCTGCGCAAGCTGAAGAAGGACAATACCGGTTATGATCTGAAGGACCTGTTCGTCGGCGCCGAGGGTACGCTCGGCATCATCACCGCCGCCGTGCTCAAGCTTTTCCCCAAGCCCAAGGGGCGCGAGGTGGCGTTTGCCGGCCTGTCATCGCCGGAGGCGGCACTGTCGCTGTTCAGCCTCGCGATGGACCGTGCAGGGGCAGCGCTCACCGCCTTCGAGCTGATCGGCCAGAGGCCTTACGACTTCACGCTTGCCCACGCACAAGGCGTAGTGCGGCCGCTGGCCGGCGATTGGCCGTGGTATGTGCTGATGCAGATCTCGTCGGGCCGCTCGGCCGAGGATGCACGGGCGCTGATCGAAGAGGTGCTGGAGGCAGGCCTCGAGCAAGGGATCGTCGGCGATGCGGTGATCGCGTCAAGCATCGCCCAGGGCGATGCGTTCTGGAATTTCCGCGAAGTGCTGCCCGAGGCGCAGAGACCCGAAGGTGCCTCGATCAAGCACGACATCTCGGTACCGGTGGCGTCGATCCCGCCCTTCATCGAAAAGGCCGCCGGCGCCGTGCAATCGGTCAGTCCCGGCGCACGCGTCGTCTGCTTCGGCCACATGGGCGACGGCAATCTGCACTACAACATTTCCCGGCCGGTCGACGGTGACGACGAGGCGTTTCTCGGCCTTTACCACGTCATGAACAAGGCCGTGCACGACGTCGTGCGCTCGTTTCATGGCTCGATCTCGGCCGAGCACGGCATCGGCCAGTTGAAGCGGGACGAATTGATCGCGACGGCGCCACCGATGGCGATCGAGCTGATGCGCAGGGTGAAGGCCGCTTTCGATCCCGCCGGCATCATGAATCCCGGTAAGGTTATCTGATCCTTTCGCCGGCCCGCGCCGGTTCGTATTCCGA
The DNA here is from genome assembly GCF_040317695.1 of Mesorhizobium sp. M1403. Classification (NCBI taxonomy): domain Bacteria; kingdom Pseudomonadati; phylum Pseudomonadota; class Alphaproteobacteria; order Hyphomicrobiales; family Phyllobacteriaceae; genus Mesorhizobium; species Mesorhizobium sp. M1403. The sequence continues at coordinate 36,806 of NZ_JAMYKY010000002.1, forward strand.
TAACCATCCGCCTCGGATCAGCAAAATTTAACCGACTTTCTTAAGCGCGAGGATAAGAAGCTCGCGCTAATGTTTCTCCACAACGAGGCTGGGAAAACCGGCCCGGAGATCCGGAAACACCGGCTCTCAGGAGAAACAGGAAAGGCACGATATGAACACTGGACTGAAGCCAGTCTGGGCCGGGCGCAATATGCGCCTCGATCCATTCCGCCTGCCGCAGGTGGTGAGCTACGCCACGCGCGACGACTATGGCGACGTTACCTTCACCATCGATCAGCGCGGCGCGGTTATCCGCCGCACGCTGGAGATGAGTGGCGTGCCGGCGATCATCGCTCTGCCCGCCAACGCGTTTCGCGGCGTCGCCGCCCGCGCCATGGAGGATCCGGATGGCAATGTCACAGTGACGCTTGAGCTTCTGCACAACGACCCGATGCTGTCGGTGCCGCTGCTGGTCGCCGACGATCTCGACGACGTCGCCGCCGACTGGCGCGCCTGGGCCGACGCCTACCGCCTGCCGATGCTTCTGATCGAGGCCGACGGCATTGCCCGCACGCTGGAAGAATCGCTCGGCGCCGCCATCAAGGCGCTCCCGGCGCAGGACCGTCGCAAAGGTCGCGTCTCGACCATGCGCCGCCCGCGCTTCCTCGCCCGCCGCCGCGCCGGCGACCTCGGCCTCAGGCTGGTCATCGGCGGCGAGGAGCTTATTTCGCGGGAATAGGCCTGAGCGCCTCTTCCTTCTCCCCCTGCGGGAGAAGGTGGCCGAGCGGAGCTCGGTCGGATGAGGGGTGTTCCAGGGAACGCCAACGCCTCATTTCTTCCAACACCCCTCAACCGTCTTGGCGCTACGCGCCAATCCACCTTCTCCCACAGGGGGAGAAGGGAAAAGGCTCCTAAACCAGCGGCTTCAGCGCCACCCAAACCGCGCCGCCGATCAGGCCGAGGAAGATCAGCCAGCCGACCTGGTTGTTCGATCTGAACAGCCTCAGGCACTGGTCCGGATCGTCGATGTCGAGCACGCCGATCTGCCGCGCCAGATGGGCGCCGGCGGCAATCAGCCCGGCAAGCGCCGGCACCGGTGCCTGCGCCGAGGCGAAAGCAATGGCGAAGCAGACCAGCGCTCCGCCATAAAGCCCGGCCAGCCAGGCCTTGGTATTGTCGCCGAACAGGCGCGCCGTCGAGCGCACGCCGACGATGGCGTCGTCTTCCTTGTCCTGATGCGCATAGATCGTGTCGTAGCCGATCACCCACAGGATCGAGCCGATGTAGAGCATGATTGCCGGCCCATCGAGATCGCCGAACTCGACCGCCCATCCCATCAGCGCCCCCCAGGAAAAGGCAAGACCGAGAACCAGTTGCGGCCAATTGGTGTACCGCTTCATGAACGGGTAGATGGCGACGATGACCAGCGAGCCGATGCCGAGCAAGATGGCAAAGCTGTTGAACTGCAAAAGCACGGCGAGGCCGACCAGTGCCTGCAAGACAACAAACATCCAGGCCTGCCGGCGCGTAACCTTGCCGGCCGGCAGCGGCCGCGAGCGTGTGCGTTCCACCTGGTTGTCGATGTCCTCGTCGACCAGGTCGTTGTAGGTGCAGCCGGCGCCACGCATGGCGAACGCGCCAAGAAAAAACAGCAGCAGATACCACGGCGACGGCAGCAGCGAGAGCAGCGGGTCCGTCGGACGCGGATAGGCGCTCGCGGCAAGTGCAGCCGACCACCAGCATGGCCACAGCAGCAATTGCCAGCCGATCGGCCGGTCCCATCGGGCAAGCTGCGCATAGGGCCACAACCCCCGCGGCAGCGCGCGATAGACCCAGTGGCCGCTCGGCGCATCGGCGACGCGGCCCTGGGCCGCTTTCGACTGGACGGTTTCCATTTTGCTGGAGTGGCAGCAGAGGCGAATGCCGTCAAGCGTCAAGCAGGCCGGATCCGCTCGCGGCGCGGAATCGCCGCCGCGGCAGCCAAATGTCTTGACCCGCCGCCCGGGGCGCAATAGCGCAGTCCTGATCGGAACGGGCAAGGAATCCAGGCATGCGTGTTTTGCTGATCGGCTCCGGCGGACGAGAACATGCGTTGGCCTGGAAGATGGCGGCGTCGCCGCTGCTGACCAAACTCTACGCGGCGCCCGGCAATCCGGGCATCGGCGGCGAAGCCGAGCTGGTGAGGCTCGATGTTTCGGATCATGCAGCGGTGGTCCGGTTTTGCCGCGAGAAAGAAATAGACCTCGTCGTGGTCGGCCCGGAAGGGCCGCTGGTCGCCGGCATTGCCGACGACCTTCGCGCCGAGGGCATCCGCGTCTTCGGCCCGTCAAAGGCAGCGGCACGGCTGGAAGGCTCGAAGGGGTTCACCAAGGACCTCTGCGCCAAATACGGCATCCCGACCGCCGCCTATGGCCGCTTCGGCGATCTGGCTTCGGCCAAGGCCTATGTCGAGAGAATGGGTGCGCCGATCGTCATCAAGGCCGACGGCCTCGCTGCCGGCAAGGGCGTCACCGTCGCCATGACGCTTGACGAGGCGCTGGCCGCGCTCGACGCCTGTTTCGACGGCTCCTTCGGCCAGGCCGGCGCCGAAGTGGTGGTCGAGGAGTTTCTCAGCGGCGAAGAGGCAAGCTTCTTCTGCCTTTGCGACGGCATCACCGCGCTGCCCTTCGGCACCGCGCAGGATCATAAGCGCCTCAGCGACGGCGACACCGGCCCCAACACCGGCGGCATGGGCGCCTATTCGCCGGCGCCGGTGATGACGCCGGAGATGATCGACCGAACCATGCGCGAGATCGTCGAGCCGACCATGCGCGGCATGGCTGAAACAGGCGCGCCGTTTTCCGGCGTGCTGTTCGCCGGGCTGATGATATCAGACAGCGGGCCGAAGCTGATCGAATACAACACCCGTTTCGGCGACCCGGAATGCCAGGTGCTGATGATGCGGCTGAAGGACGATCTCCTGGTCCTACTCAACGCCGCCGCCGACGGCCAGCTGGCGCACACCTCGGTGCGCTGGCGCGACGAGGCGGCGCTCACCGTGGTGATGGCAGCCAGGGGTTATCCCGGCACGCCGGAAAAGGGCTCGGTCATTCGCGGCGTCGAGGCAGCGGCCGGCGACGGCGTCGAGATTTTTCACGCCGGCACCGCCATCAACGGCGGCGCACTCGTCGCCAATGGCGGTCGCGTGCTCAACATCACGGCGACCGGCCGCACCGTCGGCGAGGCGCAGAAGAAGGCTTACGCCGGGCTCGACCGGATCGACTGGCCGCAAGGTTTTTGCCGCCGCGACATTGGCTGGCTGGCGGTGGCGCGCGAGCAGGCGAACTGACGCTTAAGGCGGCCCTCGACCTCAACGCAGGCCGCGGTCGAATCTGGTCGAGACGCTGCTGACCGCATCGGCGGTGGGGGCAATTCCAGACACCGATGCCAGGCGCTCTTCGTTTCGCGTCCAGGCGACATATTCGGCAATCCCGCGCGGAAGGCTCGGCGCCGCCTTCGCCGCAGGCATTTGAAAGCCGCTGCTGAACCTGGCCAAGCGCGTCCTGAATACCACGACCAGTTGCTCGAGGCTCGCGGGTGCTGCCACTGTGGCATAGGTCATGGCAGTGCCGGCGAGCCCCGCCTCGCGTGAGAGCGGCACCGGTATCGAGGCGAGGTAATCCGGCTGCACGTCGATCAGGCCGCCGAACGGCCACCGCGCGCGCAATTCCGTCGCGTTCATCGGTGCGACGCTGACATCGATATCATTGGGCGTGCCCGCAACCCTGTAAGGACAGCGGAACCGGCCGCAATTTGCTCGCGCCGAAAACTGCCAGAGCGCATAGCTCTGCCAATTGCCTACGGGGAAATGCACGTCGATGTCGGGCTTGTAGCGCGCATACCACAGCGGCAACCGGGACAGGAGCGGGTATTTATACTTATTGTCGGCGATATGCCTGGCGGTCGTGCCGTTGGTGTAGAGCACCGGAAAGCGGCCAACCCGACGATGCACATGGCGCACGAATTCCTCGGCATCCTCGAGCGACATCCATTGGGTGGGATCATCGTCCTCGATGTCGAGGGCAAGCAGGTCATCCGGCCCGGGTTTCACGAAATTGATGAAATTATTGGCCTGTCCCACGGGGTTGCCGGGGCGGGCGAGATGATAGGCACCCCATTTCAGGCCCAGCGCCTTGGCCACCACCTTGCGCGTCTGGAACAGTTCCTGTGCCATCGCATGGCGCTTCCAAAGCGTCTTGCACAGACGCATCTCGGTCTCGTCGCCGAAACAGAAATAGGGTGGCGGCATTCCGTCGGATGCCTTGTTGATGAAGCCGACAAGACGCTTGTCGGCAGCTAGCCGGGTCCAGTCAATGGAATTGTATTCGTAGGCGTCGACGACCAGCGCCCGGTCCGCATCCTTCCACGGTTCGGAGAAATCCGAGGCCCTTGCCGGCGTCAGCGCCAGGGTCATCGCGGCCGCGACAAGGAGAAGCGCTGAGCGGACAAGGGGGTGCGCCGGCGTTTTCAAACAGCAGGTCCTTGCTGGCCAAAGCCAAATCCTGAACCGCCATGGTTAAGGAAATGCTTTCGATCGCGGCCCGCGGATGCCACGGCTCGGACAGCTTCTCCGTCGATGGTCTTGATGGTTGTCACTGGCGAGAGGGGATATGAAACGGATTGGGCGCCGGCACTTGCGACAGCGTTCCCTCGGCCTCGCGTTTGCGATGAGGGGTCAGCGAGCATGGTGGTGAGCACAATGTGCCGCGATCCGACCAATAGGCTGCGCCGTTCTCGACCTTACCTTCATGATAGCAAAAACCGGCCGCCCGCCAAAGCAGGCGCATTCGATGCAGCGATGGGCGTCAGGTCTGCGAGCACGAGGCAATCCTATTTCGGTATTCTGCTCTATCTTGGCGAATTTAGCCTGCGTCGTGGCAATTGCAAAATCCACGTGACAAGGTTTGACGTTTACGTAAAAAGAAGATGGACAGGGAACTCCGAAAGCAGATGATTTGCGCCGGCACGGGTCTTAACTTGGCCTGCCGGACTGAGGAGAGCCAGGCTGAGGAGAAGCGAGCGCCATGTATCGGGCACCGGTCGAGGAAATCGCCTTCACCCTGAAGCATGTCGCCGGCTTGAAGGCGGCGCTCGATGCCGGCACCTTTGGCGAACTCGGCGAAGACCTCGTCGACGCCATTCTGGCCGAGGCCGGCCGTTTCGCCAGTGAGGAGGTGGCGCCGCTCTATGAGATCGGCGACCGGCAAGGCGCGGTGCTCAACGGCGCTGCCGTCACCACGCCAACCGGCTGGAAGGAACTTTATCGCCGCTGGATAGATGGCGGCTGGAACGCGCTGTCCGCGCCGGAAGCGTATGGCGGCCAGGCGCTGCCGGCCATGCTCGGCGCCGCCGCGCTCGAAATGTGGAACTCCGCCTCAATGGCGTTCGGCATCGCTCCGACGCTGACCATGGGTGCGGTCGAAGCACTTGACAAGCACGGCTCGCAAGCGCTCAAGGCCAAATATCTGGAAAAGCTGGTCTCTGGCGAATGGATGGGCACTATGAACCTGACCGAGCCGCAGGCCGGCTCGGACCTGAATGCCTTGCGAACCCGTGCCGAGCCGGCCGGCGACGGCACCTACCGCATCTTCGGGCAAAAGATCTTCATTACCTACGGCGAGCACGATTTCACCGACAACATCATCCATCTGGTGCTGGCGCGGCTGCCGGACGCGCCGGCCGGCACGCGTGGCCTTTCGCTGTTCCTGGTGCCGAAATTCCTGGTTGGCGACGATGGCGCGCTGGGCGGGCGCAATGACGTCTTCTGCTCCGCGCTGGAGCACAAATTGGGCATCCACGCTTCGCCGACCTGCACCATGATCTATGGCGATGGCTTCGAAGGCAGCACGCCCGGCGCGATTGGCTGGCTGGTCGGCGAGGAGAACAAAGGCCTCGCCTGCATGTTCACCATGATGAACAATGCGCGTCTTGCCGTCGGCATCCAGGGCGTCGCGGTCGCCGAGGCGGCGACGCAGAAGGCGCTGGCCTACGCCAATGATCGCCGGCAAGGCAAGGCGGCAAGCTATCGCGGTGCCGGCATGGCGCCGATCGTGCATCACCCCGACATCCAGCGCAGTCTTCTGACTATGAAGGCGCTGACCCAGATTGCCCGCGCCATCTGCTATTCCTGCGCCCACGCCATCGATCTCGCGTCCGCGAGCGAGGATGCAAAGCACTGGCAGGAACGCGCCAATCTTTTGACGCCGCTGGCTAAGGCGTTTTCCACCGATGTCGGCGTCGAGGTCGCCTCGCTTGGGCTTCAGGTGCATGGCGGCATGGGGTTTATCGAGGAGACGGGGGCTGCAGCGCTTTATCGCGACGCACGCATTGCGCCCATTTACGAAGGCACCAATGGCATCCAGGCAATCGATCTGGTGACGCGCAAACTGCCGCTCGGCGGCGGCCAGCATGTGCATGGCTACATCGCCGAGCTCAAGGCCGTCGCCGATGCGGTGCGAGCGTCGAACCTTGAAGGCTTCGGCCGCACCGCCGATCGGCTCGACCAGGCGCTCGACGACCTCTCCCAGGCAACCCGTTTCCTGCAAGACCTGCAGGCCGAAGGCCGTTCGGACGAGGCGCTGGCCGGCGCCACACCTTATCTCAGGCTGATCTCGCTTGCCGCTGGCAGCGCCTATCTGGCGCGCGGTGCGCTTGCCGACCAAAACCGCATCGCGCTTTGCCGGTTCTTCGCCGAGAACCTGCTGGGCGAGGTGGGCGCGCTGAAGGAGCGCGTCATCGGCGGCGCCGACAGCCTTGGCGTTGCCGGCAAGTCGCTGATTTCAGCCTGACGTTCGCAAACGCCCGAAATTCACAAAGGACAATCCGTGACAGACCACATCCTCGTCGAACGCCAGGGCGCCATCCAGATCATCCGCATCAACCGTCCGGACAAGAAGAACGCCCTGACCCGCGCCATGTATGCGACAATGTCGGCGGCTCTTACCGGCGGCGACGCCGATCCGGCGATCCGCGTCCATGTCTTTCTCGGCGTGCCCGGTGCCTTCTCGTCCGGCAACGACCTTGCCGATTTCATGGTCATCGCCTCGGGCGGCGAAGGCGGTACCGAAGTCTGGGATTTCCTGATGGCGTTGGCCAAAGTGGAAAAGCCCATGGTTTCCGGCGTCGACGGGATTGCGGTCGGCATCGGCACCACGCTCAACCTGCATTGCGACCTGACGTTCGCCACGCCGCGCACAATATTCCGGACGCCCTTCGTCGATCTCGGCCTTGTGCCGGAGGCCGGTTCGAGCCTGCTCGCACCGCAGATCCTCGGCCGGCAGGGCGCTTTCGCGCTGCTTGGCCTTGGCGAGGGCTTTTCGGCCGAGCGGGCGAAGGCCGCCGGGCTGATCTACGAGGTGGTCGAGGAAGACGCACTCGAAGCATCGGTATTGGCGGCGGCGGGCCAGATCGCGGCCAAGCCGCCGCAAGCGCTGAGGATCGCGCGAGACCTGATGCGCGGCTCGCGCGAAGACCTTGTCGAGCGCATCGGCCAGGAAAGCCAGCATTTCCGCGAGCGGCTCAAATCCGATGAAGCCCGCGCCGCCTTGACCGCCTTCTTGACCAGGAAAAAGGCCTAGACCTTCTGGCCTTGTCTCGCATCGTGGACCCGCCGGCAGCAACCGGCGGGTTTTCTCGCCATGCTCTCTTTGTCACATCGCCATTTTTTTACATTCGGCCTGGGCCTTTGCCGAAGACGTGTCGATCATGAATGTCTTGCCTTTGGCGTCGGTCATCAACATCATGCAATGCTTGATCGGTTTCGCCATTTTCATCATTTCGGCGCTCATCTTCGCGTCGGGCATCATGGTGCCCATATGCCCATCGGGCATGATCGCCATGACCTCGCCACCCTTCATCACCGTCATTGTCCCCATCGCGTCCTCCGCAAAGGCTTGCGAAGCGAAAAGGCCGGCAAGACCGGCTATCGTGACCAACCTGAGTGAATGCATTGCGTCCTCCTGAATTTGCGCCAGCGGCGCGTTGAGCCCTTCCCTGGTTCGTCCCCGCAAGCTGGAACGTTTCACGCACACGAGATCTTGAAGTGAGATCGGAAGCGCCAGGTCTCTGGAGCCCGGGAGTTCCGGGTGGTTCGGCGTAGGCGGTATGGCCTGACCTGGGTGCCGAGCGACTTACAAGGCCTAAGCCACCGCTGGGCGGCGTGCATGACGGTGAGGATTTCGACAGTCTCGCCGTCGACGCGATGAGGGATGATATACGGCTTCGACCAAGACGAGTTCCCGTGTCCCCTTGATGCGCCCGACACGCCCCATCGCGGTTGTTCGGCGAGACGTCCCGCCGCCGTTACGATGCGCGCAATGACTCTCGCGGCGGCCTCGGGATTGTCTTTCTCGCCATGCGCGCCGATTTCATCAAGCCGCCGCAGCGCCCGCTCGGTTTAGCGGATTGACTGTGGCTTATGCCTGGCGGGTCGACTTGACGTATTTCCCGACAACAGCCTCTACCTCGCCGGCACTGGCAAAATCGCCGCGCGAGGCTTCAGCCAATCCTGCCTCTATTTCGGCGAGTTGCCATTCCTCACGGGCTACAAAATCCTCGATGGCCTGCGCAGCCACATAGGAGTCCTGCGATTGAAACAGCGCGGCATCGTCCCCTACGGATAAAGCCTCACCTTGTCCCAGCCGCCCTCGGCGTTGCGCGAAAAGACGACACGGTCGTGCAGCCGGAACGGACGGTCGTGCCAGAACTCGATGGTCTGGGGCACGATGCGGAAGCCCGACCAGTGTTTTGGCCGCGGGATGTCGCCGATAGCGTGGCGCGCCGTATATTCGGCGACCGCCTTTTCCAGCGCGAAGCGGCTTTCCAGCGGCCGCGACTGTTTGGAGGCCCAGGCGCCGATGCGGCTGCCGCGCGGGCGGGTCGCGTAATAGGCATCGGCTTCGGCGTCGGTGACGATCTCCACCGGGCCGCGCGCCCGCACCTGCCGGCGCAGCGATTTCCAGTGGAAGCACATTGCCGCTTTCATGCTGCCCAGGATCTCACGGCCCTTGGCGCTCTCGAAGTTGGTGTAGAAGACGAAGCCGCCCTCATCGAAGCCCTTGAGCAGCACCATGCGCACATTCGGCATGCCCTCGGCATCGACCGTCGCCAGAGCCACGCTGTTGGGGTCGTTGATCTCGCTCTTCGTCGCATCGTCGAGCCACGCCGCAAAAAGCCGGAACGGCTCCGCCGCCTCGGTAAAGTCACCGCTTGTTAACCCGGTTTCGCTCATAGTTTTCCCAAATTTGTCGCCGGCTGGGGAGATTGCCGATTGTCGCGTATCGCGCAAGCTTTTGACAGTGGGCAATGGAACGTTATCGCTTCGGCCAGCGCCAAAGCCATGATCGTGATAATCGTCCTGCCGCTTGCCGCGTGTGGCGGCGGCGGCTTCAGCCTCGAGCAGGCGGAGGTCGACCGCTCGGTGCTGACCTCGAGCACGCCGGCCCCAGTCACGCCGCTCGATCAGGACCGCGCCTCCGACCAGGCCACGATCCGCAACGCCGTGTCCTCCGCCGACGTCGAGCAACTGGCCGGGCAGGCCGTTCCCTGGGCGAATGCCGACACCGGCTCGCGCGGCTCCATCACCGAACTGGCGGAATTCAGGGCTAACGGCGAGACATGCCGTCGCTTCACCGCGTCACGCGAAAGCTTCGACGGCGTCGTGCTGTTCAAGGGCGAAGTATGCCTGGCCGGCGGCAGCGCCTGGCGAATGCAGGACTTCAAGGCGCTCTGATTTTCCGCCAGCCATATGGTGGCAAGCCACTGGAATTTCTTCCTATGCGAGCGCATATAGGGGTAGCAAATCGTGGACTCACTCCTTCTCCAGGGCAGTAAGCATGCGCGACCCCTATGAGGTGCTGGGCGTTGCCAAGAACGCATCGGCCAAGGATATAAAATCGGCGTACCGGAAGCTCGCCAAGAAGTATCATCCAGACCAGAATCCGGATGATCCCAAGGCGAAGGACCGTTTTGCCGCCGCCAACCAGGCGTACGAGATTGTCGGCGACGAGAAGAACCGGGCGGCTTTCGATCGCGGCGAGATCGACGCCGACGGCAAACCGCGTTTCCAGGGTTTCGAAGGCGCGGCCGGCGGCGCCGATCCTTTCGCCGGTTTCCGCCGGCAGCAAGGGCCGGGCGGCGCGCATTTCGAATTCCGCACGGGCCGTCCCGGCGGCGATCCCTTCGACGGCAACAGCGACATCTTCAGCCAGATCTTCGGCGATGCTTTCACCCAGCAGCGCGGCGCCGGCGCGGGCGGCCGCCGTCAGGCCCCGACCGCCGCCGATCTCAACGTGACGCTGGACGTCACCATCGAGGAAGCCGCCACCGCGGAGAAGGTGACGGCGATGTTCCCCGACGGCCGCAAGATGGCGGTCAAGTTGCCGGCCTATGTCGAGGACGGCCAGACCATCCGCCTGAAAGGCCAGGGCGAGCAAGGGCCGGGGCAGCCGGGCGATGCACTGGTCAAGATCCGCTTTCGCCGGCACCCGCGCTACCGCGTCGAGGGCCGCGACCTGCATGTCGACCTGCCGGTGGAACTGGCCGATGCGGTGCATGGCGCCAAGGTGGCGGTCGAAACTCCGACCGGCAGGATTGCGGTCAATGTTCCCCCTTGGTCAAGCTCGGACAAGGTTCTGCGGCTGAAGGGCAGGGGTCTGCCGGAAAAAGCCGGCGGTCACGCTGATCTCTACGCGCATGTGCGGCTGATGCTGCCGGAAGGCGGCGACGCCGAGCTCGAGGCGCTGATGCGTCGGCGAAAGGGCTGACGGAAGCCGAACTGGGGCTAGCCGACCACAACTCGCGATCGGTCATGCGCGCACTCGCGCCTATCAGTCGCCAAGTCTTCCCCCGCGGTGCCCCATCATCATCCGGGAAGCATACATCGTGGGCGAGCGCTTGCCGGGCAGATTTGCATCGAGAACGATCTGTTCGACGAACCCCTGGTTCGTTTCGAATTCAATGCACTCATCAAGCTTGTCGACGATCCAAAGCATGTATCTATCCTCCACACTCCCATTTTGGTTATTTTTCTTGTCATAGCCGCAATCGTCGGGCGGGATTTTTTCAGGAAAGGCTGGGATTAACATGATTTTCGGTTTCGGTAGATCATAGCAATGTCCTTCATATGAATAACCAACAATAATCCCACAAGAAAGCAATTGTCCTTCCGCTAGTGCCTCTTTTATTGTTATCAATGTTGATAAAGCGATTTTACCAAACTTTCGCGTGTCGAGTGCAATTTGGTACGACAGTCCTATCGGCCACGGAAAGTCAGGTATGGTAATAAGTTTTTTGAATACTTCTTCGTCAGATAATATATTTTTTCCTGTACCTCTTAATTCCTCTATTGCTTTCTTAACTTCTGCATTAGTTTTCTCATCATCTTTTGGATCGTCCATAGATATATTTGAAGAAATGCTTGTGTTGTTTGTGCCGACGGCCTTTGAACTCCCCGGGAACACGAGACCACGACTCCCGGGGATGCCGTAGAGCCTTGCTTGGCTGGCGTTATACGCGCCATCGGGAAAAGTCAGTGTCGGTCGGTGAAAATCGTCGCTCATGTTGCTTCTCCTCCGTTGTAATCACCAGTTCATAAAATTTCCCGCCACCTGAAGTTCTCCTCGAAGCTTGCCGCTATCGCCGGGCGGATGTGGTCGGACACTTCGATGATGGCGGAGGCTGCGACTGCGAATGTGAGATGATCGGCATCGAGCCGCGCCCACGCGCGCGCTAGCGCAAGCGCGACATCGTCGCGCGCCTTGATTAGCTCGGTCTTGAAAAGGAATGGACTGGCCCGGAATGCATCGCCCGTGAAGTTGGAGATGTGCCGCATGTCGGCTTCGCCAACCTGCCTGATGTCGAAGCGAAGCAGGCGCTCGTCGGCCAGGCCCTGCCGCACCAGGCCGGCATGGTAGAGATCGACCAAGGTATCGAACACCGCTCCCGTGAAGGGGCGGGACCTGTCATGAATCTCTTCGGTCACTTCCGTCATCTTGCGCGAGTTACTGGCAAGGCGGATCTGGCGGTCGCCCGTCAGTTCGGCGATGCGGTTGAGCTCGTTGAGGACAAGCAGGTTTGCCTGGCTGTGCCGTAACAATCGATCCATCCCGCTGTCGAAATGCAGGAACGAAAGCAGCGAAATAAGATCGGCGTTGGCTTCGTGGAACGGCCCGAAGTCGCCGTCCTGCAGGCCTTCCTTAGGCACTCCGAAGAGAGAAAAGAGTATGGAGTGACCCATTTCATGCGCGATCACGTCGAAGTTTAGGGCATATGGATGGCCGTGCCCATCGGCTCCACGCTCGCGGCCAAGCTCCAGATAGCCATACCCCGATTGCGCATTCTCCCAGTCAACCCAGGGAATGATCTCAAGCCGCTCGTATGTTTCGGCGAAGTACCAGACAATCGGCTTGCCCAGATAGCTTTCCCAGATGTCCAGCACCCGGCTCGCAGCCGCGAACGCATGCGCTGCCAGGAACTGGCGCGACTGAAGAGAGAGGTGGTCGAAATGACCATCAAAGCCGGGTTCGGCTGGTGGGAAATACGCGCCAACGAAGGGCGGCAGGTAGGGATACTCGTACGGCTGCTTGTCCAGCACGGGATCACGCACGTATATGCGACGATCCTCCGGGCCCGGATGGATCAAACCAGGCGATGTTGAAATCCAGACTACCTCGGGTTTCTCGTACCCAGAAACGTAAGGCGCTTGTGGGTATAGCAGGAAGCGTGTTCCAGCCGACATCCCCGCCCGACCGGCGACATCGAGCGCGTTCAACTTCGCGGCCCCTCCCACTGCGCGGCCCCTCCCATGGTCTGCGACACTATCACGAAGCCTGCACTTCGTAAATTGCACCAAGTATCACCGGCAACTCTGTCGTCAGATTGCTAAGCCGGCGTCCTCCAAATCCTGGACAAACGCGACCGTCATTCTGAAATTCTTCAATTCCGCCGGCACCAATGCATTTTCGCGCATAAATTGCAGAGCTGACAGTGCGTCGCGTTTCTTTTGCTGAACGAAAGCTCCTGCGAGAATTTGCCGGCAGACTTCGAAATCATGATCACTGGCTTCCGGCAATGCCTCGCGGACCATTCGCGACAGCGTACGTTCCCGAAAATTGAGGTTCCGGGCCACATTCTCAAGCTTTCCTGACAAATCGGTGGAGATCAGGTTCCGCCTCCAAGCAGCGCGGATGGTCATTCGCAAATCAACCAAAGCGTGCGTTAGTGGCGAAAAATTCACCGCCTTCGGACCGTACAGCACTGCCAGTGCGTCGTCAGGCAGCAAAGCAAAGCGGCGGTACCATCGATAGATAAGGCCAACGCCGTGCATGTATGGGTAAAGCTCGGCGGCTCGCAAGGCTCCCATGCTTCCGGCACCAATCACCGGGATGGCCTGGCTGATCGCCCACAGTATCTCCTTGTGCCTCACTGCCGGCTCAGCCTGGAAAGCGCCGTCTATGATGACAATTGCAGCGGGGTCATAACGCTGCACCGCAGCTATGATTGAGCCTTGCACCGCCGGCGCCAGGCAGATCACATCGGCCACCTGCTGTGCCTCTGGATGCGATAGCGTGGGGCCGGTGAAAACGAGCCGAGGTCGCATCCGCTCACTCCACCAAAGGGTACAATTGGGGGATAACTATCCTGACGGCCGACAGCCGGTTCCAAGGGCTGGTTTTGAGGCGGACCAGATAAACGGCGCTGATTCCGCTTTCCTCCAGTCTCGCGAGAAGGCTGCCACGCAAGGTCTGCCCGTACGCCGCTCGATGGGCAGGCTGGCGTGCGAAACTCACGTCTTTTCGGCCGTCGGTGATCAGCTGGCGGTGCGCCTCGATAAGCTGCCAGTCGGGATATTTCGGATAAGACGCCCGGGTCATGTCATCGCGCGCACCCGAGATCGCCGCAAGCCGCGCCTGCGCCGCCTCGTGGATCGCTTGGACGGCAGCTGCCGCCGGATCGAATGCAGCGGCCGAGCCATCGGCTGGCAGATGGAGCAATGCCGTCTCGCGAGGATTGCTCTCCATCAGATGGCACCAAATCACAGGCAGGCCAACAGGCGACGGCGCAAGCCAAAGGCCGACGATCATGTCCTTTCGTGCAAGTTCATCCAATAGGGCCAAGACCCTTGCGTCATCGATGGTCGCTGGATCGATTCGCTGGTGATGCAGAAAGCCATGCGTCTTGAGAGCGCGGGCGATCGCATCGCGTTCGACGCATTCCAATATGCCGTGTGTGATGGCGTCTGTTTCATCAAGTGCGGCCGCCAGTCCGGTTGTCGTTGGCGTGAAAATTCCGTCACAGGGGCTCGGCGGTACGAGATAGGCCGTGTGCACCAATTCCAGCGGAACGAAGTCGCGGCCGCCGCCCAGCAGGTTTTCCGCCTCTACCCAAGCGATTTCTCGGCCGCGCCAATCAGCACGTGCGGGCTCTCGCAGCCACATCTCAAATCGCCCGTAGGGTATCTGTAGTAATTTGGCCGAAGCGTAAGCTGCATCAAGATGTTCGATGCGCTCGGCGAAAAAGCTTTCAGCGGATTCCAAAATGGCCGATATCGCAGCGCGAGCTAGGTTGGCGCCCTTTCCCTGCGCGACCGCGTTTGAAAACGAGAACGGCCTCGTTGCCTGCACGACCGGGATGCCGACACGGTCCAGGCCGGTAATGTCCGCAATACGGGTGATGCCCAACGCTTGTCGCATCGACATCAGATAGGTCAGCGCTTCGTCTGCCGGAGGACCAAGGCGCTCATATTGTTCCACTATCGGCTGGCCCGCAGTTCCGGCTCAGGGTTCACGATCAGCGGTTCGCCGGGCTCAACCGACTTCCTTGCCGCTTCGACACGGTCGTTGTAGCGCCGAAGCAGTTCGGGCGAGAGATTTGACGCACTGAGCGTCTCGTAGGCCGCGATGAGGATGGGCACGGCATTTTGCTCGGCTGCAGTATTGAGGCTCTTCTCAAGGGCAGCTGCCACCCGGCCAGCTGCCGCCCTGTCAAGGACGAGAAGTTGTGCAATTCGCCGGTGTAGTTCCGCCAGCCAATATCGGCTGCCACCCGCCTCGGCCTGCGCCACCGCCGAATGAAGCAGGGCAAGCGCGTGACTGATCTCACCCGAGCGCGCGAGAAGTTCCGCTAGCATGCCGCAATAGACGGGCTCGTCCTCGGGTGTCTGCACTTGTCCATGCAGGCCGAGGGCCTCACGCATCTTGTCCTTGCCCCGCTCGAGTTGGCCAGCGTTGCCATCGCACCAGCCCTCGAAGATTTGTGCCGAGACGACTAGCGAAGGCAGGTGATGAAGCGCGGTCAGCTGTCGCAGATCCTCAATCACGTCACGTAACGAAGTGAAGTCGCGGCGGTAGCAACTCAGCATCGCGTCGTTGATACAGGCATGCGCAATGCTGCTGACATGGCCAGTCTGCTGTGCCCAGCGGCGGGCCTCCGACATGGAGTGGAGAGCGCTCGTTGCACGTCCCGAGAACCACAGCGACAGTGCACGATGCGCCAAGCCGCACACGCGCGCGTCGTGCCCCCCAAAACGCGTGGCATTCGCGTGCCCCTGGCCCACGTCATAGAGCGGCAGTCCAGCATCAATCGCGGTTATGCATCCACCATGGTCTCCGCGATTGAAATCGACTGCCCACAAGCAGTGCCTAGCCTGAAGCTGAATCTCGGGGTCGTTAACCTCCTGTAGATCACTGACGACGGCCTGCGCCCGCTCGCCGTCAACGACCGAACCCGTGAACCACCAACCCCAATAGATCGGGAACCACTTGGCGCGCTCCGCTATCGGCCGACGCCGTGCGATCTTTACGCCGTCGTCATAGAGCCTGCGGGCGTGCTCGGAATTTGGCCCTTCGACGGCGGTCAGTATCGGCCCGAGCGCCACCATCGCCGAGAGCCGCAGCGCATCCCGTTTGTCATGATCAGAAACCTGCTCGCAAAGCGCAATGGCATGCTCGAGCAACTGCCTTGCCTCAGCCATGGCCGAGCGGGACGAGCTTTCCATGCCGGCATTGACGAACTCGCCGATCGCTTCGTCAAGCAGGCCGCCTCGCTCAGCATGATCTGCAAGAGCTGCCGTTGTTAGCCAGCCAACGAGGCTGCGGTTGTCACTAGCCACCGCGTAAAGACGCTGATGCAGGATCTGCCGCCGTTTCCGCAGTGTTCCATTATAGATCGTCTCTTGGATAAGCACATGCCGAAACGCGTACACTGTTGCTGCTGCGTGCCTGGCGCGTACGAAGCCTGCCTCGGCCAGGGCATCGAGCGCCGCAGAGATTGTGCCCGGGTCAAATTCCGGCAAGAGCGCCGATAGCAAGTCCAGGCTGAATCTGTTGCCAGCGACGGCGGCCGCACGCGCCACCTCGCGGGCGCGGCCGAGAGGCTCAAGCCGGGCATCCAACACTGTTTCCAACACTGCCGCGCGGCCGAGCGAAACGCCCTGTGGCAGCTGCTCCGTACCGCTAGCGGCATTCTCCGCCATCCATTGGCAAACTTCCTCGATGAACAGGGGTACACCGCCGGTGACGCGCTCGACCAACTCTATCAGCTCAGGCGCAGGCGCTCGCTTGCCTTGAGGCCACATGGTCGCGATTGCCCGCAAGGTGTCGGCATGCTCAAGGGGAGCGAGCAAGACATGCTTGCTTTTATCGTCCAGCCAGTCGCCACATCCCGGCCTCGCCGTTGCGATCAAGAGCACGGGGAAACTAGGAACCAGCTTTGCAAGTTCACCCAGCAGTTGCTTCGACGTAAGGTCGATCCAGTGAATATCTTCAACGATCAAGACCACTGGGCCACTGGCGCACGTTGCTTGTAACGCATGGCGCGCAGCCCAATCGGCCTTCTCCCGGACCACTTCCGGATCCATCTCATGGAAACCGGACCTCGCGCCTTCCACGCCGAGCAGAAAAGAAAGGATGTCGACGACTTCGGCGTCGTGAACGTCATTTGCGGCGAACACCTCGGCCACAAGCGCAGGGGTGAGTGCACGCTCGCCGTCGTCGAAATTGCCCAGCATCGCCTGCCGCAGTGGATACAGCGTCGAACGCGAGTCGCCTGGCATACATTGGAAGAGGAGCAACCTGTTGCGTTGGAAGCGCGTTCGCCGGCGCACCTCGTGTAGGATGCGCGACTTGCCAATGCCGGCTTCGCCCTCGATCACGATGACTTGGCCACGTCCCGAAACGGCTTCATTCCAACATTCATGTATCAGCTCGGCCTCATCCGCACGGTCGATCAAGGGGCTGGTGAGGCGTCCGAACGCGAAGAAACGGTCTACCCCCCGCTTGTGGCTCAGCGCCTGCCAGACCTGCTCGGGTTGCGCGAACCCTTTGATGACGTGAGAACCGCAGAAGCTAAATACGTGTGAGCGCCGTGTCAGATTGCGCGTCTCGTTGCACACGACGACGGTATCTGGCCGGGCGATTGCCTGCAGCCTGGTTGCCAGCGCAAATGCAGGGCCGGTTACCGTGTCCTGCGCTGCAGCGGTATCCCCCTTCAGGATTAGCGTCATCGAGGTCGCCACACCGACCCTCACATGTAGGTCGCTCCTCCCTTTCTCCGCGGCAAGGAGCTTGCATGCCCTGACGATCTCAAGTCCGGCGCTGATGGTCAGCGACGCCGCATCCTTCGCACCCAGATCGACTGGGAACACAGCGACGCCGCCGTCGCCGACCTCGACCCTCACGGTTCCGGAGCACGACACGATCGCTTTCCTGGCGGCCATTTGAAACGCCAAGATAAGTTCCTCAAAATCTTCGATGCCGAGCAGGCTGAGCAACTCGGTGGAGCCTACGAGATCGTAGCAAAGGGCGGTTAGTACGCGCCGCTCGTGACGGGCCTCGATGCCGTCGTCCATCAACTCCCTGCCGATCGGAAGGCGCGAGCCAGTCCCCGCCTTCGGAACATCAACTCGGCTCTTATGCGACATGTCACCCTCGCTGACAGGGCATACTATCAAAAGTATGACAGAGCACAAATTACAGAGCGGCGATCGCCGGAACCTCAGGACCTCTCGCTGTGGGTTGGCGGGACTCAACGGCTTTGTCCCCCGAACTGTCCGCTTTGAACGCTTGAAGGGGCACTGTGGCTGTGCGATAGGCACTCCACAAAGTAGAGAACCTTGCGGAGAGCGCTGACATGGCGGGTGGACGGGGCCTTATGGCCGGCAAGCGCGGCCTTATCCTTGGCATCGCCAACAATCGCTCGATCGCTTACGGCATAGCCAAGGCCTGTGTCGACCACGGCGCCGAGATCGCGCTGACCTATCAGGGCGAGGCGTTCAAGAAACGCGTCGAGCCGCTTGCGGCGGAACTGGGCGCGCATGTCGCCGGCCATTGCGACGTGACCGACCCGGCCAGCCTCGATGCGGTGTTCGCCGATATCGCCAGTCATTGGGGCAAGCTCGATTTCCTCGTCCACGCCATCGCCTTCTCCGACAAGGACGAGCTGACCGGCCGCTATGTCGAGACGACGCGCGACAATTTCCTGCGCACCATGGATATTTCGGTCTATTCCTTCACCACCCTCGCCAAACGTGCCGAGCCTTTGATGACCGATGGCGGCTCGCTGCTGACGCTGACCTATTACGGCGCGGAAAAGGTGATGCCGCACTACAACGTCATGGGTGTCGCCAAGGCGGCACTCGAGGCCAGCGTGCGCTATCTGGCCGTCGACCTCGGCGCCAAAAAGATCCGCGTCAACGCGATCTCCGCCGGCCCGATCAAGACGCTTGCCGCATCCGGCATCGGCGACTTCCGCTACATCCTGAAGTGGAACGAATACAATTCGCCGTTGAAGCAGACGGTCACGCAGGAGGAGGTTGGCGATTCCGGCGTCTATTTCCTGTCCGACCTTTCGCGCGGCGTCACCGGCGAGATCCATCATGTCGATTCCGGCTATCATGTTGTCGGCATGAAGGCGGTCGACGCGCCGGATATTTCGACGGTCAAGGACTGACGCCACCGCCTGACCTCTTCCGGAAGACCTGATGTACCCGCTCGTCTATATCGTGCGCCACGGCCAGACGGCGTGGAACGCCGAGGCCCGGCTGCAGGGGCAGGCCGATACCGACCTCAACGAGCTTGGCCGCGAGCAGGCTAGCCGCAACGGGCGTAGGCTGGCCGACCTCATCGACAGGCCCGAAGATTTCGACTTTGTCGCCAGCCCGATGCGGCGCACGCGCGAGACGATGGAGCGCCTGCGCGCGGCGATGAAGCTCGATCCGCACGCCTATCGTACCGAGCCGCTACTCGTAGAATTGAGCTTTGGCGACTGGCAGGGTTTCACCTTTGCCGAACTCGAGGCGAACGATCCCGGTTCGACCAGGCACCGCCGCCTCGATAAATGGAATTTCCAGCCGCCCGGCGAAGGCGCCGAAAGCTATCAGATGCTGCTCGAACGGGTGAAGCCGTGGTTCGACGCTCTCGATCGCCAGACGGTCTGCGTGACCCATGGTGGCGTCATGCGCGCGCTGTTCCGCCTGGTGCTGGGGATGTCTGAACAAGAGGCGGTCAGCATGGAAGTGCCGCAGGACCGCCTGCTCAGGCTGGACGGCCGGCGCCTGGAGTGGCTTTGAGACCGATGAGGTAGCGTATGTTGAGACCAGGTCGGGCCGGCACCGACGCGCCCTACTCGGTCGATCCGGTATCCGGCAATTCCATGTCGGTGACGACGTTCTCGCCATTCGTCACGTCATAGGCGAGGACGATGTCCATGCCCGGCTTCAGCGCATCGAGATCGGTTTCGGCGTTCAGCTTGTAGGACTTGCCGTCGTCCAGCGTCAGCGTCAGCGCGTCCTTGTCGACCTTCTTGATCAGGCCTTCGGTCTGGCCGGCGAAGGCGGCGGTGGAAATCAACAGCGTGGCGGCAACAGCGCCAATCAGGATACGCATCATCGTCCTCTTTAATCATTGCCGGTACAGCGGCTCGGTCCAACGGAACGGAACTGAGCAGAAACCAATCGAATGTGTCAAAACTAAATCCGCCGGATCACAGTTTGACCACTGTGGAAAACGCCAATAGAAGGCAAGCTGCAGCGCCGCGTCCTCCTGGGCGCGCAACGAACGCTGTAGCACTTTTGATTTTTTTGCGCATGATCCTTTCCGAAAATCGCGCCGATTTTCGAGGTCATGCGCTAGGCCGGCTCCGACGCCGGCAGGGCTGGTTCCATGTCGCACAACACGTTCGGCCATCTCTTCCGCGTCACCACCTGGGGCGAAAGCCACGGGCCGGCGCTGGGCTGCGTCGTCGATGGCTGTCCGCCCGGCATCCGCTTCACTCGCGACGAGATCCAGGCCGAACTCGACAAGCGTCGCCCCGGCCAGTCACGTTTTGTGACCCAGCGTCGCGAACCTGACGAGGTCAAGGTCCTGTCCGGCTTTATTGTCGATGAGGACGGGGAGACGATGATCACCACCGGCACGCCGGTGTCGATGCTGATCGAGAATGTCGACCAGCGCTCCAAGGACTATGGCGACATCGCCCGCCAGTTCCGGCCGGGCCATGCCGACTACACTTACGAGGTCAAATACGGCCTGCGCGATTACCGCGGCGGCGGTCGCTCCTCGGCGCGTGAGACTGCGGCGCGAGTGGCGGCCGGGGCGCTTGCCCGCAAAATCGTGCCAGGCATGGTGGTGCGCGGCGCGCTGGTGTCGATGGGCGAAAGATCGATCGATCGCGCCAACTGGAACTGGAATTTCGTCGGTGACGCCGAAAACCCGTTCTTCACTCCCGATCCGGCGTCGGTCGCCGTCTTCACCAAATATCTGGACGGTATCCGCAAGGCGGGCTCCTCGGTCGGTGCGGTCATCGAGATCGTCGCCGACGGCGTGCCGGCGGGGCTTGGCGCGCCGATCTATGCCAAGCTCGACCAGGACATCGCCTCCGGCCTGATGTCTATCAACGCCGTCAAGGGCGTCGAGATCGGCAACGGTTTCGAGGCCGCCCGCATCACCGGCGAGGAGAATGCCGACGAGATGCGCATGGGCAATGACGGCAAACCGGTCTTCCTGTCCAACAATGCCGGCGGCATCCTCGGTGGCATCTCGACCGGCCAGGCGATCGTCGCGCGTTTCGCCGTCAAGCCGACCTCGTCGATCCTGACGCCGCGAAAGTCGATCGACAAGGACGGCAACGACGTCGAGATCATGACCAAGGGCCGGCACGATCCATGCGTCGGCATCCGCGCCGTGCCGATCGGCGAGGCGATGGTTGCCTGCGCCATTGCCGATCATTATCTGCGGCATCGGGGACAGACAGGGAGGGGAGTAGGGGAGTAGGGGAGTATGTTGGTGCACGCCAAGCAGCCAATTTTTTCCTTTTCCCTACTGCCGTACTGCCCTATTCCCCTACTCCCCTGCGAGTGAAACGAGCGCTTATGCCTTACGACCAGAAGAAGATCGTTGAAGCCCTGCGCGCCTTCGAGCGCGGCGAGATCGTCGTCGTCATGGACGATGACGGGCGCGAGAACGAGGGCGACCTGATCGTCGCCGCCGTCCATTGCACGCCGGAAAAGATGGCGTTCATCGTCCGCAACACGTCAGGCATCGTCTGCACGCCGATGCCGCGCGAGGAAGCCAAGCGGCTCAACCTGTCGCCGATGGTGGCCGACAATGATTCTGCCCACACCACTGCCTTTACCGTCAGCGTCGACTTCAAGCACGGCACCACGACTGGCATTTCGGCGGACGACCGCACGCTGACGGTGCGCAATCTCGCCAATGGCAATGTCGGCGCGTCCGATTTCGTGCGCCCCGGCCACATCTTTCCGCTGATCGCGCGCGAGGGCGGCGTACTGATGCGTTCGGGCCATACCGAAGCCGCTGTCGACCTTTGCAAGCTCGCCGGCCTGCCGCCGGTCGGCGTCATTTCCGAGCTGGTCAACGATGACGGCACCGTGATGCGCGGCCCGCAGGTGCAGGCCTTCGCCGAAAAGCACGGGTTGAAGCAGATCTCGGTTGCCGACCTCATCGCCTACCGGCAACGCAAGGAAACGCTGGTCGAACGCGTCGCCTGTTCCGACATCGAGACGCCCGGCGGCAAGGCGCAGGTCTTTACCTATACGCTGCCCTGGGATTCCATGCATCACGTGGCGGTCGTCTTCGGCGATATCCGCGACGGCGTCGAGGTGCCGGTGCGCCTTCATTCCGAGGACGTGGTGAGTGACGTCTTCGGCACCAGCCACAGGCTGGACGCCATCATGAAGGCGATGGGTGAGCGCAAGCGCGGCGTCATCGTCTATCTGCGCGAAGGGTCGGTCGGCGTCGCCCATCAGGAGCGCAAGCGGCCGGCTGCCGGCGACCGCGAGGACCATGAAGAGGCGCGCCGGCGCGAGAACGAATGGCGCGAGATCGGCCTCGGCGCGCAAATCCTCAAGGATCTCGGCATTTCCTCGATCAATCTGATCGCCTCGCGCGAGCGCCATTATGTCGGCCTCGAAGGTTTTGGCATCCACATCGCCAAGACCGAGATTCTTTAGACCGTTCTCACGATGCTGGTATGCGTCCGGCCCCCGCCTCGGGCCGGACGCACCGGAAGCTATTCCGCAGCGACCGCAGCAGCGTCGCAGGCTGCAATGTCGCAATCCGGCGCGGCAAGGGTGCGCTGGCCGGCAAGCACGATGACCAATGCGATTGTGCCCGACGCCACCGATACCCAGAACCCGTTCTGCGCGCCGAAAGCGTCCACCACCCAGCCGGCGGCGAATGAGCCGAGCGCCATGCCGATGCCAATGCCGGTCATCACCCAGGTCACGCCTTCGGTCAGCACCGCCTCGGGCACGCGCCGCTCGATCAGACCGAATGCCGTGATGAAGGTCGGCGAGATCGCCACGCCGCTGACGAAGACGGCCAGTGCCAGCAGCGGCACGGTGTCGGCGACGAGCAGCGGCAGCGTGGTAAGCGCAATGATGGCGATTGCGATGGCAAGTTGAATTTGCAGCGGCACTTTCAGGTTCAGGGCGCCGATAATGATGCCGACGACGAACGATCCGAGCGCGTAGACGCCGATAACGAAGCTGGCGGCGCCCGGCTGGCCAAGCTCCTTGGTGATCGCCACCGTGCTCACCTCCGTGGTTGCAAAGGTCGCGCCAATGAAGATCAGGGCCAAGGTGAGGATCTGGACCGGCCGCAGGCGGATTGCCGAACCGCCCGAACCATGTTCCACCGGTCTGGCTCGCGGTTCGGTCGAACGCTGCAGGATGAAAGCCGTCGAACCGAGGGCGAGGAACAATGTGCTCGCGAGCACTCCCGCTTCCGGGAAAAGCGCGACGCTCAGCCCCACCGACAGCGATGCCCCGGCGATGTAGACCAGTTCGTCCGCCGCCGATTCAAAGGCGAACGCGGTGTTCAGCTCGGGACGGTTGCGGAAGATCTCAGTCCAGCGCGCGCGCACCATTGCCGGGATGCTGGGCATGACAGCAGCCAGCAGCGATGACACGAACAGCGTCCATATCGGCCAATGCTGATTGGCCGCCGCAATCAGGATCGCGAAAGCGAGCGTGGAAATCACGGTGGTCGGCACCACAATCCGCGTCTGGCCGAGGCGATCCACCAGTCGCGATACCTGTGGCGCGACGAAAGCGTTGGCAAGCGCATATGTCGCGGAGACAGCGCCGGCCAGCCAGTATTCGCCATCAGTCTGTGACAGCATCGCAACGATCCCGATCGGAGCCATGGCCATCGGCAGCCGGGCAACGAACCCAGCCGCGGCGAAGCCTTTGGCGCCGGGCGCGCGAAAGATCTGGGTATAGGGATTTTGCATGGTCTGGCTCCTGGACAAGGGACGGTTCGGCGATTACATACGTAACGTATGAGTTTAAATAGACCATACGCGGCGTATGTCAATTGGCATACGAAGCGTATGTTACTAGGGCCAGAGCATGCACAGACCACGCAAGGAGATGATTGCCGAGACCCGCGCCAAGCTGATTGCCGCGGCACGCCAGGCCTTCGGCACGCTCGGCTATGCCGAAGCCTCGATGGATGATTTCACGGCATCGGCCGGGCTGACGCGCGGTGCGCTCTATCATCACTTCGGCGACAAGAAGGGCCTTCTCCAGGCGGTCATCGCCGAGATCGACGCCGAAATGTCGGCCCGGCTGAAGGTCGTTTCGGCCAAGCCGGACAATCTCTGGCAGGGCTTTGTCGACGAATGCACCGCCTATATCGAGATGGCGCTGGAGCCGGAGATCCAGCGTATTGTGCTTCGCGACGGCCCGGCGGTGCTCGGCGATCCATGGCAATGGCCAAGCCAGAGCACATGCATCCGCTCGATGTCGGAGAGCCTGCAAAGACTGAGCGACGAGGGGACCATTCTTGCCGTCGATCCCGAAGCCGCGGCAAGGCTGGTCAGCGGCGCCTCGTTGCATGCGGCGCAGTGGATCGCAAATTCGAACGATCCCGAAGCGACGTCGAAGAAGGCAGTGAAGGCGTTCAAGGTTCTTCTGGAAGGGCTGCTCAATCGCACCGGCAGGCTGCACCAGCCTGATCGACTATCGTCGATGCACCCCGAGATTGACCAGTCACCGGCCTGAGGTTGTTCTTTCCAGCAATCTGGCGGCTCGCGCTGGAACCAGCCGGCCCCGCCCGCTTAAACCCTGTTGAACATCACACCAGCGAGACGCTAAAACATGGCCAAAGCGTCGAGGCGCGCCTATATCGGGGCATGGTCACGAGACTTTACACCCATCCGATTTTCCTCGAGCACATAACCCCGCCCGGTCACCCGGAGCGGCCGGACCGTTTGCGCGCCATAGAGCGTGTGCTTGACGACGAGGTCTTCGCGGCGCTCGATCGCGTCCAGGCGCCGGAAGGCGACGAGGCAACCATCCTTTACGCGCATCCGCCCGAATTCGTCGAACGTGTCCGCACAGCGATACCGGACACCGGCATCGCCCGTATCGACGCCGATACCACCGCCAGCCCAAAGAGCTGGCAGGCGGCCGTGACTGCGATCGGGGCTGCCAACGCTGCTGTTGACGACGTCTTCACCGGCCGTGCCGACAATGTCTTCGTCGCCGCACGGCCGCCTGGCCATCATGCCGAAAAGACCACCTCCATGGGTTTTTGCCTGTTCAACACCGCGGCGATCGCGGCACGCTACGCGCAGAAGAACCATGGCGCCGACCGCGTTGCCGTCGTCGACTGGGATGTGCATCACGGCAACGGCACGCAGGACATTTTCTGGGACGATCCGTCGGTGCTCTATTGCTCGACGCACCAGATGCCGCTTTACCCCGGCACCGGGGCCGTGAGCGAAACCGGCGCCGGCAACATCGTCAACGCGCCGCTGGCGCCGCAGAGCGGCAGCGATGTTTTCCGCGACGCCTTTCTGTCGCGCATCCTGCCGGCGCTCGACAATTTTGCGCCCGATCTTATCATCATCTCCGCCGGTTTCGACGCCCACCACCGCGATCCGCTGGCCGAGATCAACCTGACCGAGGATGATTTCGACTGGGCGACCGGCCAGTTGCTCGAACGCGCCGGGCGCCTTAGCGGCAATCGGGTCGTCAGCCTGCTCGAGGGCGGCTACGATCTGCAGGGATTGGCATTTTCAGTCGCCGCCCATGTCGGGCGGCTGATGAAGGGATAGACGATGGCTGGTGAGACCAACGAGGACGTCAAGGCGATGAGCTTCGAGCAGGCGCTCGACGCGCTAGAGAGGATCGTCGACGATCTGGAGCGCGGCGACGTGCCGCTCGACCAGTCGATCCGCATCTACGAGCGCGGCGAGGCGCTGAAGGCGCATTGCGACCGGCTGTTGAAGGCGGCCGAGGACAAGGTCGAGAAAATCAGGCTGTCGCGTGACGGCAAGCCGGTGGGGACAGAGCCGTTGGACGCGGATTGAGGCGGCCTCGAACGACGATTGTGCTTGCCGGCTTTGGACATCACCATGATTGAGGATGAAACTCATCCCGTTTGAAACGGCTCCAGGACGAGAGGAGATTGCGAACGATGTGCAGAAACATCAAAACCCTGTTCAATTTCGATCCGCCGGCAACCAATGACGAGGTCCGCGATGCCGCACTTCAGTTTGTCCGCAAGCTGAGCGGAACGACGCGACCGTCAAAACAGAACCAGCATGCGTTCGACCATGCCGTCGAGGCCATTGCCGCCTCGGCGCGCGAATTGCTCGACAGCCTCGAGACGACGCAGCATCCGCGCAATCGCGAAGAGGTGGCGGCCAAGGCGAAGGCCAAATCTGCACTTCGCTTCGCCTGAGGGGACCGCGTGAGCTTCTTTCCCGGAAACGATCCGCAGATGGGCGATGCCTTCGCCAGCGATCAGATCGAGCTGATGGTCATTCCGAACGCCAAGGATATTGGCGGATTTCAGGTTCGCCGCGCCTTGCCGACGGCCAGGCGCCGGCTGGTCGGACCTTTCATCTTCTTCGATCGTATGGGTCCGGCAGTTCTTCGGGCCGGCCAGGCGCTCGACGTCCGTCCGCATCCGCATATCGGACTGTCGACGGTGACTTACCTGTTCGACGGCAAGATCAGGCACCGTGATTCGCTCGGCACCGAGATGGTGATCCAGCCCGGCGACGTGAATCTGATGACCGCCGGCCGCGGCATCGTCCATTCGGAGCGCACGCCAGAAGAACTGCGCGGCGCGCCGATGTCGGTTTCCGGCCTGCAGACATGGTTGGCGCTGCCGGACGGCAAGGAGGAGGTCGCGCCGATCTTCGAAAACACCGCGGCGCTGCGCCTGCCCGAAATCGATGCCGAGGGGGTCAGCGGCCATATCGTCATCGGTGCGTTTTCCGGAATGCGCTCCCCGGTCGCGACCGCTTCGGACACACTGTACGCCGATCTCAGGCTGGCGCCGGGTGCCAGCGTGAAGATCCCGGCCGATGCCGAGGAGCGCGCCATCTATACGCTGGAAGGCGAGGTTTCGATATCCGGTGACCGCTTCCCGGCCGAGCGGCTGCTGGTTTTCCGGCCCGGCGATGAGATCGTTGTTTTATCGGAGAGCGGCGCCCATTTCATGCTGTTTGGCGGCGCTTCGCTCGGTTCGAAACGTTATATCTGGTGGAATTTCGTATCGTCCTCAAAGGAACGCATCGAACAGGCGAAAGAAGAATGGAAGACGGGCCGCTTCGATATCGTTCCCGGAGACGAGCAAGAGTTCATCCCGCTGCCCGAAAGCTGATGCGCGTTACCGCCACATTTACATTCGCCGGCCAGCGGCATATTTCACGATGAACAGAAAATCTGACCAGGCTCGCAAACAGTGAACGCAAAGCCCGATACGCCGCTTCTCGACAAGGTCCGCGTCCCAGCCGATTTGCGCACGCTTGCCGAAGGCGACCTGCCGCAGCTGGCTTCCGAGCTTCGCGCCGAACTGATCGACGTCGTCTCCCACACCGGCGGGCATCTCGGCGCCGGCCTTGGCGTGGTCGAGTTGACCGTCGCGCTGCACTACGTCTTCAACACGCCGGACGATCGGCTGATCTGGGACGTCGGCCACCAGGCCTATCCGCACAAGATCCTGACCGGCCGCCGCGACCGCATCCGCACGCTGCGGCAGGAGGGGGGGCTGTCCGGTTTCACCCGTCGCGTCGAGAGCGAATACGATCCGTTCGGCGCAGCCCACTCCTCGACCTCGATTTCAGCCGGCCTCGGCATGGCGATGGCGCGCGATCTGTCCGATGGCCGCAACAATGTCATTGCCGTCATCGGCGACGGCGCCATGTCGGCCGGCATGGCTTATGAGGCGATGAACAATGCCGGCGCACTCGATGCCCGGCTAATCGTCATCTTGAACGACAACGATATGTCGATCGCTCCACCGACCGGCGCAATGAGCGCCTATCTGGCCCGTCTGGCGTCTGGCAAGACCTATCTGGGGTTGCGCGATTTCGGCAAGAAGCTGACGTCCTATCTCGGCGAGCGCGCCGATCGCGCCATCAAGCGGGCGGTCGAGCACGCGCGCGGCTACGTCACCGGCGGCACGCTGTTCGAGGAAATGGGTTTCTACCACATCGGCCCAATCGACGGCCACAACCTCGAGCACCTGATCCCGGTGCTGAAGAACGTCCGCGACAATGCCGACGGCCCGGTGCTGATCCACGTCGTGACCCAGAAGGGCAAGGGCTACGCCCCGGCCGAGGCGGCCGCCGACAAATATCACGGCGTCAACAAATTCGACGTCATTACCGGCGCCCAGGCCAAGGCGCCCGCCAACGCGCCGAGCTACACCAAGGTGTTTGCCGACAGTCTGATCCAGGAGGCCCGAGAGGACGACCGCATCGTCGCCATCACCGCCGCCATGCCGAACGGCACCGGGCTTGACCTCTTCGGCGAAGCGTTTCCGGCGAGGACCTTCGATGTCGGCATTGCCGAGCAGCATGCGGTGACCTTCGCCGCCGGCCTTGCCACGGAAGGCTTCAAGCCTTTCGCGGCGATCTACTCGACCTTCCTGCAGCGCGCCTACGACCAGGTCGTCCACGACGTGGCGATCCAGAAATTGCCGGTGCGCTTTCCGATCGACCGCGCCGGCTTCGTCGGCGCCGATGGTGCCACCCATTGCGGCGCTTTCGACACCACCTTCCTGGCGACGCTGCCCGGTTTCGTCGTCATGGCGGCGGCCGATGAGGCCGAGCTGCGCCACATGGTACGCACCGCTGCAAGCTACGATGACGGCCCGATCGCCTTCCGCTATCCGCGCGGCAACGGCGTTGGCGTCGAGATGCCGCAGCGCGGCTCGGTATTGGAGATCGGCAAGGGCCGGATCGTCAGGGAAGGCACCAAGGTTGCGCTGCTTTCCTTCGGCACCAGGCTGCAGGATTGCCTGGCCGCGGCCGAGGAGCTTGGCGCGGCGGGGCTTTCGACCACGGTCGCCGATGCCCGTTTTGCCAAGCCGCTCGACGAGGATCTGATCCGGCGGCTGGCCCGTTCGCACGAGATACTGGTGACGGTGGAAGAGGGCGCGGTCGGCGGCTTCGCCAGCCATGTGCTGCAGTTCCTGGCCCACGAAGGGCTGCTGGAGAGCGGCCTGAAGGTGCGCCCGCTGGTGCTGCCCGACACTTTCGTCGACCATGCCAAGCCGGAAAAGATGTATGCCGATGCCGGGCTGGACAGCGCCGGCATCGTGCGCACAGTGTTCGTGGCGTTGGGGCATACCGCGCAGGCCCAGCGCGCCTAGTTGTTTCCGCGTTTCTGCAACGCCAAAAGATTCTGCTTGGCTGCAAATGCCAGTCTGAATCAAAATCTCAACTGCTTGAATCAAATTACCGGCGAACAGTCGTAAGATACTGTTTACGCTGCCATTTGGCGATTTGCTTACCGTGTCCCTTGGCCGTTTTTCAACGCCGCCCTGCTAGAAAGCGACCGGCAGGGGAAAGAAGACCAATGAGATCGCTTTTGGGCGGCATCGCGCTAACGGCCATCTTCGCCGCGTCGGCCGTGGCCGAAACGCGCTACGACCGCAAACTCGAAGAGGCGGTGATGGGCATCGTCGCCGGCAAGATCGGCCAAATCCGTGGCGGCTTCTCCTACAAGGAGGCGCCGCAATTCGTCGTCGTGCCAGATACCTTGCCGAAGGCGTCCATTTCCGTTGACCGGCCGCGCCCGCAGGTGTCCGGCGACAGCAGCGACGGTCTGACGCCGGCCGTTGAACGGCGGGTTTCGCGGACCATATTCTAGAAACTAGAACCACATATCCCGCACACAGCGACCATCCCTCGGCAAATCCTCGAATGTGTCGAGACCGTCGAAATGATCGATCGGGAGGTCGGCGACAGCCTCCGGCGGCGCAAGCCTCATATTGACGGCGATGCGGTGGCGACCGGCGGTATCGGCACGCAATCCGCGCCAGGCCAGGACGCAAGCGCACGTTGGACAGAAGAGAATCTCAAGCGAAGGGTGAGCCCTTCCAACGCGCGTATAGGCACTCACGGGCCCCGCAAGGCGGATGCGTTCGTCGACATAGTCATACGCCCAGAGCGTGCCGTAGCGACGGCAAAGCGTACAGTTGCAGGCAGTGATCGAACCGGGATCGCCCTCCAGGGTCCAGTGGGCTGCGCCGCAGTGGCAGGTTCCCGTCAGCATGTTCCTCCTCCACGTTTCGACGGCTAAACGGCATCTCTTCTTAGCATTGCGTCGGGTGTCGTGCGAGGTTCGACAAACAGCGGAGCGGCTGATGAGTTCACCCGCTTTTCCAACTATGCCTTGTCTCATCGCCAATATCCTTGCCATCATCGTTGGCATTCGCCATGAAGGCCGATGACTTCCCTTCCGCCAGCCAGCATTCGCCAGCGGCTCGACGAATTACTCGTCCAGCGCGGCCTGTTTGCCAGCCGCTCGCGTGCTCGCGATGCGGTGGCGCGCGGCACCGTGACGGTTGACGGCATCGTCGCCCACAAGCCGGGCCAGGCCGTTCTGCCTGAGTGCAACATCGTCGTTGACGATCCGGCGCAAGGTTACGTCTCGCGCGCCGCACTGAAGCTGAAGGCTGGTCTCGACCATTTCGGCCTCGACCCCACCGGTAGCGAAGCGCTCGATGTCGGCGCCTCGACCGGCGGCTTCACGCAGGTACTTCTCGAACGCGGCGCGGCGCATGTCACGGCGATCGATGTCGGGCACGGCCAGATCCACTCCGACATTGCCGGCGATCCGCGCGTGACGGTGATTGAAGGCCTGAATGCGCGCGAACTGTCGGCCGCCGATCTCGGCGGCCGTGTGCCGGATTTCATCGTCTCGGATGTCAGCTTCATATCGCTGAAACTGGCGCTGCCGCCGGCGCTTGCCTTGGCCAGGAACGGCGCAAAAGCCGTGTTTCTGGTCAAGCCGCAATTCGAGGCCGGCCGCGAGGCGATCGGCAAGGGCGGCCTGCTGAAGGACCCCTATGATGCGGCGCGCATTGCCGGCCTGATGCAGGACTGGCTCGATGCCATTCCCGGCTGGCGCTCGTTGGGACTTCATCTGTCGCCGATAGAGGGCGGCGACGGCAACCGCGAGTTCCTGCTCGGCGGCATCAAGGCCGTCGCGACCAAGCCTGCCAAGATCGGGCGGGCCGGGATTGAGAAGCGATGACCACGCGTTTCACGATCGCAAAATTGGGCTCGCAGGGCGACGGCATCGCCGAGACCGAGACCGGCGAGGTTTTCATTCCGTTTACGCTGCCGGGAGAGGTCGTCACCGCCGGGCGAGAGAAAGATCGCGCTACCTTGATGTCGGTGCTTGAGGCCTCGCCGCTGCGAGTCGATCCGCCGTGCCGCCATTTCGGCGAATGCGGCGGCTGCGCCGTCCAGCATCTCGAGACTGAAGCCTATCACCAATGGAAGCGCGAAAGGGTCGTGCATGCGCTGAAGAGCAAGGGCATCGCCTGCGATGTCGGCCCGCTGGTGCCGTGCGCGCCGCACACGCGCCGCCGCGTCGTCTTCACTGCCCGGCGGAGCGAGGCGGGAATGCAGTTCGGCTTCGTTCGCGCGCTGTCGTCCGAAATCATCTCCATCGAGGAATGCCCGATCTCGCTGCCGCAGATCGTCGCTGCGCTCGACCGTTTGAGGATGCTTGCCGGACTGATCTGCACCACGACCAAATCGTTCCACATGGCGGTGACGGTGACCGGTTCCGGCCTCGATGTCGCGGTTCACGATTCCGGTAAGCTTGGCGAGAACCAGCGCCGCGTCGCCTCGAACTTTGTCATTGCCGAGAGGCTAGCCAGGCTGTCGGTCGACGGCGAGATCATTATCGAACCAAAGAAACCGGTCGTCCTGTTTGGTGGCGTCGCTGTCGCAGTGCCGCCGGGCGCTTTCCTGCAGGCGACCGAGGCCGCCGAAGAAGCGATGGCCGACATTGTCGGCCAGCATCTCGCGCGCGCCAAAAAGGTCGCCGATCTCTTCGCCGGCTGCGGAAGCTTCGCACTGCGTCTGGCCTCAAGATCGGAGGTTCATGCGGTGGAAGGCGATGCGGCAGCACTCTCGGCGCTTGACCGGGCCTTCCGTTTCGCCAGCGGCCTGAAGCGGGTGACAGGCGAACGTCGCGACCTGTTCCGGCGGCCGCTCACATTCAAGGAGTTGAATGCCTTTGACGGCGTAGTCTTCGACCCGCCCCGCGCCGGCGCCGAGGACCAGTCGAAGCAGATCGCGCGCTCCGACGTGCCGCTCGTCGCCGCGGTGTCCTGCAATCCGGTGACGCTGGCGCGGGATCTTCGCATCCTCCTCGATGGCGGTTACGCCTTGAAGAGCGTAATCCCGATCGACCAGTTCCTGTGGTCGCCGCATGTCGAGGCCGTCGCGCTGTTGGAGAAGCCGAGACGAAGGCGCTAGCAGCTAGGGCTTGAAATGCGCACCAAAAAAGCACATTTTGAGTGCACGTCGTTCAAACTGGGCTAGGAAATTGCCATGAGCACCGCAGCCTTTGAAAATTCGGCATCGCGCTTCGGCGAGGAGCGGGCGCCGTTTCTCTCGCCGAGGCGGGTAGCCGCACTGCTAGGGGTCAATATGACTGAACTGGCCGGCCTGACCGGTCTCGCGCGCAACACGCTTGCCGCCAAGTCCGGTGCGCGCAAGGTCGACGCCGCATTGAGTCCCATCGTCCGCATCCTGGCGATGGCCGGCGAGATGGCCGGTGATGAACAGCGTGCCGCGATCTGGTTCAAACATCAGCCGATCCCCGGCTGGGCGGGAAAGACCGCCTACGATCTCGTTCGCGAAGGCAAGACTGACAAGGTGCTTGCCTATCTGGAGGCAGTCCGCTCCGGCATCTATGCCTGAACCCAGGCTGACTCTATGGCGCGCTTTTGTGCCGCGCTGGGCCCATCTGCCGCTTTCCGGTGAGGGCGCGGCCCGCTTCGGCGGCCGCTGGAATCCGATTGGCACGCCGGCGATCTACGCCGCCCGGGAACTGTCCACGGCTTGGGCCGAGTACAATCAGGGTTTTGTCCAGCACCCGGCGCTGATTGCACAATTGAAACTGTCAGGCGCCCGGCTGGCCGACCTGACAGAGGCTGATACGCTGTCGAAGCTCGGTGTAACGGCCGACATTCACCGGTGCGAATGGCGTGACATCGTGGATGGAGGCTTTGTGCCCGAGACGCACCAACTGAGAGACCGCTTGCTTGGCGACGGGCTGCACGGCGTGATCTACCCGTCCTTCATGTCGCCTGGCGGCACATGCGTCGCGCTGTGGCGCTGGAACGAAAACGATGCTCCGGATCTTGAAATCATCGATCCCGACCATCGCCTGCCGAAAACAGCGGCATCATGGCTTTAGGGCAGTTCGAGCTGCGGCGGGCACACCCGCCTCCATCTCTTCCAACGTCTTCGGCCTGCCTATGTGGGGCAGGGATCCAAATACGTCCTCTGGCCGTGTTAAAGGCAAGACTGGAACAGGCAGTGCGACTTGATCGTCGGTCGAACTGGTGACTTCTAGCTTTTCTCCGGCAGCGATCACAGTTTCCTCTCCCGACATAACAAAGATGCTGATCGCGCGCTGAATTCAAGGCTGCATAGCCAGACGGTGCTAGCCTGCGCCTGAAAGGACGCGCTCGACGAAGGCGGGCACCACTTGTGTCGCCGGCCCTTCCATCTGCTCGTCGAAACGGGAGGCCCAGCCGGCGCATTTCAGATTGAGTTCGGCTGTTACGGCTCCGGCCGCGCGTGCCTCCTCCACGAAACCTGCTGCCGGGTAGACACTCCCGCTGGTGCCGATGGCCACGAATAGGTCGCAGCGCGTCAGCGCCTCGCCGACCTCCTCCATGCGGTAAGGCATTTCGCCGAACCAGACCACGTCAGGCCTCAATTGACCTTTTGCGCCACACGCTGGACAGGCCGAATGGGCAGCGATGTCGTCGGCCCAGGTGCTGCTTTGCCCGCAGCTCAGGCAAAGGGCATGGCCCAGTTCTCCATGCATATGGATCAGTTTGCGCGAACCGGCGCGCTCATGCAGGTCGTCGATATTCTGCGTGACGACGAGGACGTCGCCTGGGAATTTCTGCTCGAGCTTGGCCAGCGCGGCGTGCGCCGCATTCGGCTCGACGCTGCCCATCTGCCGCCGGCGCATATTGTAGAAATCCTGCACCTTTACGGGGTCGCGCGCAAAACCTTGCGGCGTGGCCACGTCCTGCAGGTCGTATTTCGCCCAGACCCCGTCGGGATCCCGGAACGTGGCGACGCCCGATTCCGCCGAAATGCCGGCGCCTGTCAGGATGACGATTTTGGCTTTGGACATGGTCGAAGACACCGACATCCGGAAACATCATTTGGAAGGCGATGTTACCGGAAGGCGGCAGCCGCATCAAACCCTGGTGCCGCCGACCGTCATCTGGTTCATCCTGAGATGCGGCTGGCCGACGCCGACCGGCACGCCCTGTCCGGCCTTGCCGCACATGCCGATGCCGGTGTCGAGCTTCATGTCGTTGCCGACCATCGAAACCCGATGCATGGCATCCGGCCCATTGCCGATCAGCATGGCGCCCTTGATCGGTTGCGTCACCTTGCCGTTCTCGATCATGTAGGCCTCGGTGCAGCCGAACACGAACTTGCCCGAAGTGATGTCGACCTGGCCGCCACCGAACGACACGGCATAGATGCCGTTCTTGACCGAGGCTATGATTTCCTCCGGCTCCATGTCGCCTGCCGTCATGTAGGTGTTGGTCATGCGCGGCATCGGCTCATGCGCATAACCTTGGCGCCGCCCGTTGCCGGTGGCCTTCATGCCCATCAGCCGTGCATTCTGGCGGTCCTGCATGTAGCCGACCAGCTTGCCATCATCGATCAGCACGTTATGGGCCGAAGGCGTGCCTTCGTCGTCGACGGTCAGCGAACCTCGCCGCTCGGGCATGGTGCCGTCGTCAACGACGGTGACGCCTTTCGCCGCCACCTGCTGGCCAAGCAGGCCGGCAAAGGCCGACGTCTTCTTGCGGTTGAAATCGCCTTCCAGCCCGTGGCCGACGGCCTCGTGCAACATGACGCCCGGCCAGCCGCTCGACAGCACGATGTCGAAAGTGCCCGCAGGTGCTGGAACCGCTTCGAGATTGACGAGCGCCTGCCGCAGTGCCTCCTTGGCCGCGTGCCGCCAGCTGTCCTCGACCAGGAATTCGCCAAAATCCTTGCGGCCTCCCATGCCGTAGGAGCCGCTCTCCTGGCGGTCGCCGTCGCCGACCACCACCGATACGTTGATCCTGACCAGCGGGCGGATGTCGCGGACCATCTGGCCATCGGCGCGCACGATCTCGACATGCTGCCAGGAGGCGGCGAGCGACGCCGTCACCTGCCTGACGCGCGGATCTTCGGCCCGCAGCCATGCATCGATTTCCTGAAGCAACTTGGCCTTGGTCTCGAAGGAAGGCGAGGGGATCGGGTTTCCGTCGCCGTAGAGATGGCGGTTGGTGCGGACGGGCGCTGCGGCAAGCGTGCCGGAATAGCCGCTCTTCACCGTCGAAACGGCATCGGCGGCGCGCCGCAGCGAGGCTTCGGAGAGATCACTAGAATGGGCGTAGCCGCTGGCCTCGCCAGCGACGGCGCGCAGGCCGAAACCCTGGTCGGTGTTGAAATTCGCGGTCTTCAGCTTGCCATTGTCGAACATCAGCGCTTCGCTTTCGCTGTATTCGAGAAACAGTTCGCCGTCGTCGGCGCCGTTGATGGTCTCGGCGACGATCTGCTTGATGCGATCGTCGGAAATGTCGAATTGGCCGATCAGGCTGTTCATGGCAGGTCCATTCGCAGGAGGATTGTTTCCCACGATGTAGGCGCGAAGGCCTGCACAGACAATCTGAAATGAGATTTGCCGTGACCGCGGCCGGTCAACAATCACTGGATCGTGCTACAAGACCGCGTTCAAGGCAGGGCGGCGAAGCCGTCGGCAAAACCCTTGAGGTCGACGGGAATGCCGATGCCTTCTTCGGGCGTCTGGAAGACGATAAAGGTCGCCGACGTACCGGTCTTCAGCGTGTCGAGCAGCGGCTTTTCCAGGATGACCTCGGCATAGCAGCCGTCCTGGAAACAGCGCACGAAATAGGCGCGGCCGATATCCTTGCCGTCGACATTGAGGCCGAGGCCGTTGGGCAACAGCACGCCGAGCGGCGCCAGCACACGAAGGATTTCGGCCTTGTTGTCGGCTGTACGCAGCACGACAACGGAAAGACCCATTTCCGGGCGGTCCTCGGCGACGACGTTCTGCATCATCACGCATTGTTCGGACGTAGCACCGGCCGGCGTATCGCAGATGATCGACCACGCCCCATGCGTCGACTTCACCGTGCCGTTTGGCTGCGCGGCATTGGCCAGGCCGCCGCCTGACAAGGCTATTGCGGCGGCAACAAGGATGACCTCCGCCAAGGTTCTCGAAAGCCAAGCGTTCATGACGGCTCCATTGCGAATCACGGCACTTTAAGCCGCACTAAACCCAAGTAAAGGACGAGACCCCCGCGGTCTGCCCCGACATAGGCGACAATGCGCTTTTCCGTGCCAATTTCGCCCTAATTGCGACGGTTTCGCGCGCCGCGCGGCTCATTCTGCCGGGATGCCGCTCCGGTGATTCGCGACGAGCGGTCACCGCACGAAGCTACAGCCGCGCTTGCGCGCAAAAATGCCGCACGGGTTCCGCCGCTCCTTTCTTGCGGAGGCAAATAGAGTATGGTTTGAACCAGCCTTGAATTGTCCGGGATTCCCGTCCCGGCATTATTCGGCATTCTTGCGGTCCGATCGCGAGGAACTGGGAGATGACGAGGGCGATGAGAAAATTCCTGGCAACCGCCAAAATCGTAGCTAGTGCCGCCGCCACGTTGTTTGCCGCTGCATCCGCTCATGCAGCCCAGCCTCAACCCTGGGAAACCAGTTTTCAGCCTCCGGCGACCGATATTATGAGGCAGATCGAGTGGTTCGGAAACTATTCGTTCGCGTTCATCATTGTGATCACCGCCTTGGTGCTTTTTCTGATCGCCTACTGCATTTTGAAATTCCGGGCGAGCGTCAACCCGACCCCGTCGCGCACCAGCCACAACACGCTGATCGAGGTCATCTGGACTGTCGGTCCCGTCGTCATCCTGCTCTGTCTCGCCATTCCTTCGTTCCAGCTGCTGACCGCGCAATACACGCCGCCGGAAGAAGCCAAGCTGACCGTCAAGGCGACAGGCAATCAGTGGAACTGGGATTACGAATACCAGGTCGACAACACGCTTTCCTTCAATTCCGCGATCCTTCAGGATGCCGACAGGGCTGCTGCCGGCAAGGAAGATCGCGCCGCCTATCCGCGCCTGCTCGCCGTCGACAATGAGATGGTGGTGCCTGTCAACACCATGACCCGCGTGCTGGTGACGGCGACCGACGTCATTCACGCCTTTGCCATGCCGTCCTTCGGCATCAAGACCGACGCGGTGCCGGGCCGCATCAACGAGGTGTGGTTCAAGGCCGACAAGGAAGGCCTCTATTACGGCCAGTGCTCGGAACTCTGCGGCAAGGACCACGCCTTCATGCCGATCGCCATTCGCGTCGTCTCCGATGCGCAATACAAGACCTGGCTGGCGGCAGCCAAGACCGATCTTCCCGGCGCCAACAAGGCGCTGATGGCCGAGGTCGATGGCACGAACAAGGTAGCGGCCGCCGGCAACTGATGCCGCGACCAGAAAAGATTCAGGGAACGGAGCCGACCATGGCAGACGCTGCAGCTCACGACGACCACGACCACAAGCCGTATCATGGCTGGGTCCGGTGGGTGTATTCGACCAACCACAAGGACATCGGTACGCTTTATCTGATCTTCGCGATCATGGCGGGCTGCATCGGTGGCGCCTTATCGGTCGTCATGCGCATGGAATTGCAGGAGCCGGGCATCCAGATATTCACTGGCCTGGCACAGATGGTCTACGGCATGAACGGTGACGCCGCCATCGACGGCGGCAAGAGCATGTACAATGCCTTCACCACCGCGCATGCGCTGATCATGATCTTCTTCATGGTGATGCCGGCGCTGATCGGCGGCTTTGCCAACTGGATGGTGCCGATCATGATCGGCGCGCCGGACATGGCGTTCCCGCGCATGAACAACGTCTCGTTCTGGCTGCTGCCGCCGGCTTTCATCCTGCTGATTATCTCGGCCTTCGTCCCGAGTGCGCCAGGCGCCTATGGCGTCGGTGGCGGCTGGACGCTTTATCCGCCGCTCTCGACATCGGGCCAGCCTGGACCGGCCATGGACCTGGCGATCCTTTCAATCCACATCGCCGGCGCCTCCTCGATTCTTGGCGCCATCAACTTCATCACCACCATCTTCAACATGCGCGCGCCCGGCATGACCATGCACAAGATGCCGCTGTTCGCGTGGTCGGTGTTGATCACCGCCTTCCTGCTGCTGCTGTCGTTGCCGGTGCTGGCCGGCGGCATCACCATGCTTTTGACCGACCGCAATTTCGGCACCACCTTCTTCGCCCCGGACGGCGGCGGCGACCCGATCCTGTTCCAGCACCTGTTCTGGTTCTTCGGCCATCCAGAAGTCTATATCCTGATCCTGCCGGGCTTCGGCATCATCAGCCATATTATCTCGACCTTTTCGAGGAAGCCGGTGTTCGGCTATCTCGGCATGGCCTATGCGATGGTTGCCATCGGCGCGGTGGGCTTCATCGTCTGGGCCCACCACATGTACACGACGGGCCTGTCGCTCGACACCCAGCGCTATTTCGTCTTCGCCACCATGGTCATCGCGGTGCCGACGGGCGTGAAGATCTTCTCGTGGATCGCCACTATGTGGGGCGGGTCGATTTCGCTTAAGACCCCGATGCTGTGGGCGATCGGCTTCATCTTCCTGTTCACAGTTGGTGGCGTCACCGGCGTGCAATTGGCCAATGCCGGCCTCGACCGCCCGCTGCACGACACCTATTTCGTGGTTGCGCACTTCCACTACGTGCTGTCACTGGGCGCGGTCTTCGCCATCTTCGCCGGCTGGTACTACTGGTTCCCGAAGATGACCGGCTACATGTATTCGCCGGTGATCGCCAACACCCACTTCTGGGTCACTTTCGTCGGCGTCAACCTGGTCTTTTTCCCGCAGCATTTCCTCGGTCTCTCCGGAATGCCGCGTCGCTATATCGACTATCCCGATGCCTTCGCCGGCTGGAATATGGTGTCGTCCTACGGCTCGTACATCTCGGCTGTCGGCGTCGTCATCTTCCTGTTCGGCGTCTTCGAGGCGTTCCAGAAGAAGCGGGTCGCCGGCGCCAATCCTTGGGGTGAGGGTGCGACCACGCTGGAATGGCAGCTGCCTTCGCCGCCGCCGTTCCACCAATGGGAACAGCTGCCGAAGATCAAGTAGGCGGTTGCCTCCTTTAATACGGAACCGCCGGCCGTCCGGCGGTTTTGGCCAACGGAATGATGGACTCTAAGTACGCATGGCCCTTGCCGAAGACAGACTGATTGACGAGCCGGGCTTCCGCATGTCGGAAGCGACGGCGGGCGATTTCTTCGCCCTGCTGAAGCCGCGCGTCATGTCGCTGGTGGTGTTCACAGCGTTTGTCGGCATGGTCGCCGCCCCGGTGACCATCAATCCGCTGCTGGCGGTGATCGCGATCCTGGCTATTGCCATTGGTGCCGGCGCGTCCGGTGCGCTCAACATGTGGTATGACGCAGACATCGATGCGGTGATGACGCGCACCGCCGGCCGTCCCGTGCCGGCCGGCCGCATACGGCCTGGCGAGGCATTGAGCTTCGGGCTGGTGCTGTCGGTTCTGTCGGTGATGACGCTCGGCGTGCTGGTCAACTGGTTGGCCGCATCGCTTCTGGCCTTCACCATCTTTTTCTATGCCGTCATCTACACGATGTGGCTGAAGCGCTGGACGCCACAGAACATTGTCATCGGCGGTGCTGCCGGTGCCATTCCGCCGGTCATCGGCTGGGCGGCGGTAACCGGATCGGTCAGCCTCGAAAGCTTGGTGCTGTTCCTGATCATCTTCCTGTGGACGCCGCCGCATTTCTGGGCGCTCGCGCTCTTCAAGTCGGAGGACTATGCCAAGGCAGGCATTCCGATGATGCCGAATGTCGCCGGCCAGGCTTCGACCAGACGCCAGATCTTTGCCTATGCGCTGGTCCTCGCACCGGTTGGCGTGCTGCCATGGGTTCTCGGCTTCACCACGCCAGCCTATGGCGTCGTTGCATTGCTGCTCGGCGCCGGCTTCGTCTGGTATGCGTGGAAGGTGCTGCAAATGGCCGATGACGACCGGGCGATGAAGCCGGCCAAGGCCCTGTTCGGCTATTCGCTGCTCTATCTCTTCGCCATCTTCGCCGCCTACCTTGGCGATTGCGTCGTCGCGCGCGCGCTGACCATCGGTGGAGCATGAGCATGGCCGAAAAGAAGCTTGAACTGGTCACGCTGACCGACCGTCAGCAGAAGGCCCGCCGCAATCGCTCGGCCGCAATCGGCTTCGCGCTGGCGGCGCTGGTCGTCATATTCTACGTCGCGACCATCGTGAAATTTGGTCACAGCGTCACCGGTTCGATGTGAGCTGAACATGACCAGGCAAACAGTCACCGATCCTACGAAGAAGAATACGAACCGCGTCGTCGCCGGCGTCTGCATCGCGTTCTTCGGCGGCATGATCGGCATGGCCTATGCCGCAGTGCCGCTCTACGCGATGTTCTGCCAGGCGACAGGCTACAGCGGCACCGTTAAACGGGCGACCCAGCAATATGCCGATCGGGTGCTCGACCGTGACATCACCATCCGCTTCGATGCCAACACCGTCGGCATTCCCTGGCAATTCCAGCCGGTCGCCCGCTCGATCACCATCAAGATCGGCGAAACAGCCGAGGCGCATTTCAGCGCGACCAACAAATTCAGCCGGCCCATCACCGGACGCGCCACCTTCAATGTACAGCCTGAACTGGCCGGACCTTACTTCAACAAGGTCGAGTGTTTCTGCTTCACCGACACGACGCTGAAGCCGGGCGAGACGTTGGACATGCCGGTCGTGTTCTATGTCGATCCCGACATCGTCAACGCGCCGGAACTGAAGGATTTGAGGACGATTACCCTGTCCTATACGATGTTCCCGGTCGACAAGACCAAGCCGGTCGCATCATCGGTGCCGGCCGACGGCCGCCGCAACAAGAGTTCAGATACCGAAGCAAGCCTCGGGGGTTGATATGGCAGACGCACACGCAAAACCACAACATGACTACCACCTCGTCGACCCGAGC
Source organism: Mesorhizobium sp. M1403 (assembly GCF_040317695.1). NCBI lineage: Bacteria > Pseudomonadati > Pseudomonadota > Alphaproteobacteria > Hyphomicrobiales > Phyllobacteriaceae > Mesorhizobium > Mesorhizobium sp. M1403. Next base: position 77,939 of record NZ_JAMYKY010000002.1, read on the forward strand.
CCATGGCCTTTCCTGGGCTCCGTCGGGGCGCTGGTGACCGCGATCGGCGGCGTCTGTTACATGCAATATCTCAAGGGCGGCGATTTCCCCATCTTCGGTTTCAACATCGCCAATCCATGGTTGTTCTTCATCGGCCTGCTGATCGTCATCTACACGATGTTCGCCTGGTGGTCTGATACGATCAAGGAAGCGCATGAGGGACACCACACTCGTGTCGTGTCGCTGCATCTGCGCTACGGCATGATCATGTTCATCGCCTCCGAGGTGATGTTCTTCGTCGCCTGGTTCTGGGCCTTCTTCGACGCCAGCCTGTTCCCCGGCGAGGTCCATCAGTATGCCCGTACCGCCTTCACCGGCGGCGTCTGGCCGCCCAAGGGCCTCGAAGTTCTCGACCCTTTCCATCTGCCGCTTTACAACACCGTCATCTTGCTCCTGTCGGGCACCACGGTGACCTGGGCGCACCACTCGCTCATCCACGGCGACCGCAAAGGGCTGATCAATGGCTTGGTGCTGACCGTCGGCCTCGGCATGCTGTTCACCATGGTGCAGGCCTACGAGTACATGCATGCGCCGTTCGGCTTCAGGGATTCGATCTACGGCGCCACCTTCTTCATGGCGACCGGCTTCCATGGTTTCCACGTCATCATCGGCACTATCTTCCTGCTGGTCTGCCTGATCCGCGCCATGAAGGGCGACTTCACGCCCAAGCAGCATTTCGGCTTCGAGGCCGCCGCCTGGTACTGGCATTTCGTCGACGTGGTGTGGCTATTCCTGTTTGCCTCGATCTATGTCTGGGCATCGAACGGCGCAATGATCGAACCGCACTGACATTGGCCCGAGGAAATGGGCCCGAGGAAAATGGGGCCGAGGAAATAGACAAGGCGGCTGCGGCGACGTGGCCGCCTTATCTTTTGCGGCAAATGCTCCTAGGATGACCCCATGAGCGACGACAAGGCGATCTGGCCACCAATCGATCCGATCTCGGCCGGCCTGCATGGCCGCTGCCCCCGCTGTGGCGAGGGCAAGCTGTTCTCCGGGTTCCTCACCGTCGGCGATCGCTGTACCAATTGCGGCCTCGATTATTCCTTCGCCGATGCCGGCGACGGGCCGGCGGTGTTCGTTATTCTGATCATCGGCTTCATCGTCGTCGGCCTGGCGCTGTGGATGGAGGTGACGCTCAATCCGCCGCTCTGGCTGCATCTGTTGCTGTGGATTCCGCTGACGCTGGTGCTTTGCCTGGCGGCGCTCAGGCTGATCAAGGGCGTGCTGCTGACGCTGCAATACCGCAACAAGGCGGCCGAGGGCCGGCTGGACCGCGGCGAATGAGCGAGGCATCAGGTTTGGTGGCCGGCCGGTCGAGGCCGAAACGCGCATTGGCGCTCGGCCTGGGTATCGTCGTATTTTTGATCCTGCTGGCACTCGGCACCTGGCAGGTTCAGCGCCTGCACTGGAAAGAGGGCCTTCTCCAGACGATCGACCAGCGCACGCATTCGGCGCCTGTGCCATTGGCCGAGGTCGAAAAGCGGTTTGCTGCCACCGGCGACGTGGACTACACGCCGGTGATAGTGACCGGCACTTTCCTGCATCAAGGCGAACGGCATTTCCTCGCCACCTGGGAAGGCCAGTCCGGCTTCGATGTGTTCACGCCGCTGCAGCTCGACGATGGCCGTTTCGTGCTGATCAACCGCGGCTTCGTGCCCTACGATTTCAAGGGCCCCGCCAAGCGGCCGCAGGGGCAGGTGACGGGCAAAGTGACGGTGACGGGGCTCGCCCGCAACCCGCTGCCGGCCAAGCCCTCGATGATGCTTCCAGACAATGACCCACAGAAGAACATCTTCTACTGGAAAGATCGTGACGCGATGGCCTCGAGCGCCGGCCTGCCGGCAGGTGCGGTGCTGGTGCCGATCTTCATCGATGCGAACGCGGCGGCCAACCCCGGCGGGTTGCCGGTCGGCGGCGTCACCGTCATCGACCTGCCGAACAGCCATCTGCAATATGCGATAACCTGGTACGGCCTTGCCGTCGCCCTTGCCGGTGTCCTGATCTCCTGGCTCCGCCGCCCGGCGAAAGACCAATGATCGCCGCCACTACCCTTGACAGGGCAGGGCCGCACACCTCATTTCGCGCCTTGAGCTCAGAAGTCATAGTCCGATCAACCGGCCTACAATCAGCGTAAGATGCAATCATGCTTCAGACAAAGCCACCGCTGACCATCCGGCTCTGCCAGCCGCGCGGTTTCTGTGCGGGCGTCGACCGTGCCATCCAGATCGTCGTGCTGGCACTCAAGAAATATGGCGCGCCGGTTTATGTCCGCCACGAGATCGTGCACAACCGCTACGTCGTCGAAGGGCTGCAAAGTCTCGGCGCGGTGTTCATCGAGGAGCTCTCCGAGATCCCGCCCGAGCATCGCCAGAGCCCCGTTGTCTTTTCGGCGCATGGCGTGCCGAAATCGGTACCGGCCGACGCCCAGTCCCGCAACCTCTTCTATCTCGATGCGACTTGCCCGCTGGTCTCGAAGGTCCACAAGCAGGCAATGCGCCATCAGCGGCTTGGGCGCCACGTGCTTTTGATCGGTCATGCCGGGCATCCGGAGGTGATCGGCACAATGGGCCAGTTGCCGGACGGCGCGGTCACTCTGATCGAGACCGAAGCCGACGCCGCAAGCTTCGGGCCCGCAGACCCGCAAGCGCTCGGTTTCGTCACCCAGACGACGCTGTCGGTCGAGGACACTGCCGGCATCATCCGCGCCCTGCAGCAACGTTTTCCCGAGCTGCACGCGCCGGCGGCGGAATCGATCTGCTATGCCACCACCAATCGCCAGGAGGCGGTCAAGGAAACAGCAGCCGGCGCCGATCTTTTCCTGGTCGTCGGTGCGCCCAACTCCTCCAACTCGCGACGCCTTGTCGAAGTGGCCGAGCGCGCTGGCGCCTCGATGTCGCTTCTCGTGCAGCGCGCCTCCGAAATTCCGTGGAATGACATTGCCGGCATCTCGACACTCGGCCTGTCGGCGGGCGCCTCGGCGCCGGAGATCATCGTCGACGAGATTGTCGATGCCTTCCGGCAGCGCTTCGACGTAACCATCGAGTTGGCCGTGACGGCGACGGAGACGGAGGATTTTCCGGTGATGCGGGTGTTGCGCGATGTCGAACTGACGGCAGCCGACATGGCCTTCGTCAACGGGGCTGCGTAGCAACGATGGCGGTCTACACCGACGTCAATGAGGGCGAGCTCGGCGCGTTCCTCAGGAACTATCCGGTCGGCGATCTCTTGTCCTACAAGGGCATCGCCGAAGGCACCGAAAATTCGAATTTTCTGCTGCACACCAGCAGCGGCTCCTACATACTGACGCTTTACGAGAAGCGCGTCGACAAGGCTGACCTGCCGTTCTTTCTGGGCCTCATGGCCCACCTCGCCAGAAAGGGCATTTCGTGCCCGCTCCCGGTCACCGCGCAGGATGGCGGTGTGATCGGAACGCTTGCCGGCCGGCCGGCGGTCATCATCACCTTCCTTGAGGGTCTATCGCTGCGGCGGCCGACAGCTGGGCATTGCGGCGAGGTCGGCAAGGCTCTGGCGGCACTGCATCTCGCCGGCGCGGATTTCCCGATGACCCGCCCCAACGCCCTTGCCATCGATGGCTGGCGCAAGCTGTGGAACGCCGCCCACGCCCGCGCCGATGAGGTCGAGCCGGGATTGGCGGCCGAGGTCGATGCCGATTTCGCCGATTTCGAGCGGAACTGGCCGAACGGTCTGCCGCAGGGCATCATCCATGCCGATCTTTTCCCGGACAATGTATTCTTCCTCGGCGAGAAACTGTCCGGGCTGATCGACTTCTATTTCGCCTGCAACGACCTCTACGCTTATGATGTTGCCACGTGCCTCAATGCCTGGTGCTTCGAGAAGGATTTTTCCTTCAATCTGACCAAGGGCACGGCGTTGCTTGCCGGCTACCAAAGCGTGCGGCCGCTGAGCAGCGACGAGAAAGCGGCGCTGCCGATGCTGGCGCGCGGTTCGGCGCTGCGCTTCATGCTGACCCGGCTCTACGACTGGCTGACGGTCCCGGACGGCGGGCTTGTGATGAAACGCGACCCGACCGAATATATCCGCCGGATGCGCTTCCATCGGGCGATCAACTCTCCTTCCGAATATGGACTAACATGACCAAGCGCGTTGAAATCTTCACCGATGGTGCCTGTTCGGGCAATCCCGGGCCTGGCGGCTGGGGCGCGGTCTTGCGCTTCAACGGTGTCACGAAAGAACTGTCGGGCGGCGAGGCTGCCACCACCAACAACCGTATGGAACTGTTGGCGGCCATCTCGGCGCTTAATGCGCTCAAGGAGCCCTGCGCCGTCGATCTTTATACCGACAGCAACTATGTCAAGGACGGTATTTTCAGCTGGATCGACGGCTGGAAGCGCAACGGCTGGAAGACGGCCGCCAGGCAGCCGGTGAAGAATGCCGAGCTGTGGCAGCAGCTCGATGCAGCGCGTAACCGCCATCAGGTCACCTGGCATTGGGTCAAGGGCCATGCCGGCCATCCCGAGAACGAGCGCGCCGACGAATTGGCGCGGCTCGGCATGGCGCCATTCAAGAAAGGGCTCGTCAAGACTGTGGCACCAGTACCAGGTTCGCAGTCAAAGCAGCCGACGACCACAAAGGCGCGGCGCTCGACCCAAAGCTATTGAATTCCGGCTGCGGGTCCGCTCTCTGGCAGGAAGAGCTCTATCATGCCGATCGCATACTACATCACGCATCCCCAGGTTCAGGTCGATGCCAACGTTCCAGTGGCGGAATGGGGACTATCCGACGTCGGGCGAGCGAGAACATCGGCAATGCTCGATCAGCCGTGGGTTGGGTCGATTCGGCGGATCGTGTCATCGGGTGAACGCAAGGCGATAGAAACCGCCGAGATACTCGGAAGGCATCTCCGCCTTGCGATCGAGGTGAGGGAAGGGATGCATGAGAATGACCGATCGGCAACCGGTTTCCTGCCGCCTTCCGAGTTCGAAGCGGTCGCCGACCAATTCTTCGCCAATCCAAACAGCAGCATTCGTGGATGGGAGCGAGCTATCGATGCCCAGCGTCGTATTCTAAGCGAGGTAGACACTGTGCTAGGCACCGACGCCGCTGTCGACGTCGCATTCATAGGTCACGGAGGTGTCGGAACGCTCCTGCTGCTCTCTTTGAGCGGTCGGGAAATCAGCCGCGAGGCGGATCAGCCAGCGGGCGGCGGGAACTACTTCGCATACGATACCGGTGCGCGTCGCGTTATCCATGGATGGCAGCCGATCGACAGGCCGGCGCAGCGCCGCGACGGCTGACTTGGCTATCGGATGAGCAGGGCGGTGCCGAACAGTCCGAGCGCGAACACCGTGTGCGACACCAGATTGAGGGCGCGGACCTGCATTGGATTGGGGCGCTTCGAAGCGGCCCAGCCGGCACCCATGCCGGGCGCCAGCAGAAACCAACCGGCGCCGACGGTGACGATGCCGAGGATAAAGGCCGGCAGGAAGGTCGGCGCGGTGAGCCAGGCCGTTCCGGCCAGCACGACCAGTATGATGCCGTAGACGATGCCGACAGCATAATGAAAGGCCCAGCCAAGTGCAGATTCATGCGCATAGGGCGAGGCCTCGCCAATGTCGTCATGGAAGACCTTGCCTTCCCTGAGATGCCAGACCCAGCGGCCGACCAGCCCCCAGTTCGGCCGCGGCTGAGCAAACGCCTTGTTCAGGAAAATCGCCCAGATATCCATAAGCGCGGTTGCGCCGATACCGATCGCGACAGCGCGCCAAAAGATGTCAGACATAACCGAGGTCCCCAAAAGCAAGCAGTCCCGAAGCGCCGACGCATGGCCCCGAAAACCGGGTCGGCTTTCGGAAGGATCATGCGCCGATGAAAAGGCGGCATCCTTTGAACGCGTAGCGCTCGAAGGCGCCCTTTGTCATCCCTGGCCTAGGCTGTCGCCAAGACGGAAAGCTGTCCGAGAATGTGAGCCGCACCGGACTCGTCGACGCCGGGCTTTGTCTCGACATTGAGTGCGGTGACCTTGCCGTCATCGACGATCATCGAAAAACGCCTCGAGCGCAGCCCCATGCCGCCGCTGGAGAGGTCGGCGTCGAGGCCGACCGATTTGGCGAAATCGCCATTGCCATCGGCAAGATAAAGTATTTTGCCTTCACCGCCGCTGAAGCGAGCCCAGGCTCCCATGACGTGAACATCGTTGACCGAGACGACGACGATAGTGTCGACGCCGCGCGCCAGGATGGCGTCGTAATTATCCAGGTAGCCCGGCAGGTGATTATTGCTGCAGGTCGGCGTGAAAGCGCCTGGAACGCCAAACAGCACGACCGTCTTTCCTGAGAATATCTCGCCCGTCGTGATCGGCTTTGCACCGTCGGCGGTCATTGTCTTGAAGGTCGCACCCGGCAGTTTGTCGCCAACGGAGATCGTCATGATGGTCCTCGCTTGAGAATGGAAAGGGAGTGTCCTTGCGATAGCGAACTAAGGCGCGCCCGGCAACCGTCCAGACGTTGGCATCACGGAAAAGGCAGCAGGCCTTCGACCGCGCCAGCGGCACTTGTCAGTGTGTAGTGAAGGCCGCCATCGGTTGGCGTTGTCGACGGCCTGTCGAGGATCGGCACCGTAAAGATCAGCTTGCCATCCTTTTCGCTGCGGGTCGGGGCACCGAACATGTAGTCGCGTTCGCCGGCAACGAAGAAGTCGGCGGCCTCGGGAGTGCCCGGAAAGCTCGCTTCGACAATCAGGGTTTCGTGATCGCCCGGCAGTACGTTTATTCCGAAATCGGGCGTTGCCGTGGCGGGCAGAGTTGCAAGGCCTGCCTTGACCAGTGCCGCATCCTCGGCGTTGTCGGGATCGGCGCCGGGATCGATGGTCAGCCTTGTCTGCACCGGGATGCAGATGGTTTCGCAAATGCCGAGGAAGATGTCCGCATCGATGACGGCCGGCTGGCCGGGTGCAGCAAGCGTGAACGTCACCGGCAATGAAACCGGGTGGTCGTAGCCGGCCCATTTGCCATAGCCGTCATCGTGGCGCTGCGGCGGCGGAAACGAAAGCGTCGCGTCGGCAATGTTGGTGCTGGCCGAGATGTCGATCTGTGGCGGCACGCCCGCATCGCCCGGATCGCGCCAATAGGTCTTCCAGCCTGGCTTCAGCGCAATGTCGAGGACACCTTGGAGACGCCCGGCCTCGTCGGCTTTGCCGCTCGTCACCAGCCGCACCCGGCCGCCTTCGCTATTGTACCAGGCCGACGAGGAGGCTGAGGCGGGGAGGCAGGTCGCCGACCCAATGGCCACGCCAAGCAGCAGGATTTTCAAGCTTTGCATGGCAATGATTTGATCGTCTATTGATGGCCGCACAATGATTTCATGACGCCGCCGGCATCATATTTGCGTGACCTTTGACTTAAGAGCCTGATCAAATCGGGCGCCGCCCATCTTTTCGGCGCCCTGGAAACGCGTTACGCTGTGGTCATGGATTTGTTGCGTCATAAAAAGACGGCCGCAGGACCCGGCTTTCTCGACGACCAGTTCCTGATTGCCATGCCCGGCATGAAGGACGACCGCTTCACGCGCTCCGTCATCTACATTTGCGCGCACAGCGACGAAGGCGCGATGGGGTTGATCATCAACCAGACGCAGCAGATGCTGTTTCCGGACCTGCTCGTGCAACTCGGCATCATGAACGAACTGGAGGCAATTCGCCTGCCGCCGCCGGCGCGCGACTTCGTCGTGCGCAATGGCGGACCGGTGGATCGCAGCCGCGGCTTCGTCCTGCATTCGGGCGACTACCGGGTGGAATCCTCGCTCGCCGTGTCCGACGACGTCTGCCTGACTGCGACCGTCGACATATTGCGCGCCATCTCCTCCGGCCGCGGACCCCGGCGGGCTCTGATGGCGCTCGGCTATGCCGGCTGGGGTGCGGGTCAGCTTGAAAACGAGATCGTCGAGAATGGCTGGCTGACTTGCCCGGCTAGTGCCGAGCTTCTGTTCGACGCCGACATCGACCGCAAATACGACCGGATCCTTGCCTCGATCGGCATCGATCTCGCGCATCTCAGCCTGGCTGCCGGTCACGCCTGAACCTCATTACGTCCCGAAATTTGTCACGCCTGAGTGAGCGGATACTGTTCCTTCAGCGTCTTCAGCACCTGGTCGCCCGGCATCGGCGCTCCGAACATGAAACTCTGCACGTATTCGCAGCCCATCTGCCGCAACTCCAGCGCATCGCTCTCGTCCGAAATGCCTTCGGCGACAACCGACAGGCCGAGTTCATGCGCCATGTTGACCATGGATTTGAGCAGCACCGCGCGTTTCGGCGTCGCGTCGTCGACGAAGCTCTTGTCGATCTTGATGGTGTCGAACGGAAAGCGTGTCAGATAGGCCAGCGATGAATAGCCGGTGCCGAAATCGTCCAGCGACAGGCCGATGCCAAGCTGCTTCAGCTTGGTCAGCACATGGGCGGTCTGCTCGGGATTGTCCATCACCAGCGATTCGGTGAGTTCGAGCCGGAAGCAGCGCGGTTTCAGATTGGCCCGCGCGATCACCGAGCGGACGTCGCTGACCAGGTCGCGGCGGATGAGCTGACGGCTGGACAGATTGACCGAGACCGACAGCGGCGCATCGCCGATCTGCTTTTGCCATCCTGCTAGGTCTTCGGCAGCCTGTTGCATGGCAAACAGGCCAAGCTGCACGATCAGGCCGCAGTTTTCGGCGACCGGGATGAAATCCGCCGGCGGGATCATGCCGCGACGCGGATGGTCCCAGCGCAGCAGCGCTTCGAAGCCGGCAACGCTGCCGTCCTCCAGCCGCACGATTGGCTGATAGGCAAGCGTGAATTCGCGTCGTTCGATAGCGCGGCGCAGATCGGACTCGAACTGCAGCCGGTCGGTGCCGACGGTGCGGAAGGCTGGCCGGAACGGCTCGATCCTGTCGCCGCCGAAGCGCTTGGCTTGATGCATGGCAAGCTCGGCGTCCTTGACCATGTCCTCAGCCGAGGTCTGCGTGGAGGTCCAGGTGATCAGCCCGATCGAGGCGGTCAGCACGATCTCGCGCTTGGCGAAGGTGATCGGGTTGTTGATGGCGTGCTTGATGGCATCGGCAATGGCCGCGATGCGAGCCGGATCCTGCTCCGACAAAAGCATCAGCGCGAACTGGTCGCCGGCAAATCGCGACAGCGAATCCTTCGGCTTGAGCAGCCGGTGCAGCCGCCGCGCGATGGTCAAAAGGATGGTATCGCCGGCCGAGATGCCGAGCCCGTCATTGACCTGCTTGAAGCGGTCGATGTCGATGACGAAGACGGTCGGGCGCACCTTCTCTTCGGTACGGGCGATCGAGATGATCGCCTCCAGCCGGTTCATGAACAGCTCGCGGTTGGGCAAGCCGGTCAGATTGTCGTGCACGGCGTCGTGCAGCAGCCGTTCCTCGGATTTCTTCTGCTCCGTCACGTCGACCATGGTGCCGACGCAGCGGATGACCTCGCCGTCCGAGCCGATCACCGGCCGGGCACGCAGCGAAAACCAGTGATAGTGCCCGTCGGCGCCGCGCAGGCGGAAGTTTTGCGACACCCGGCCGCGCCGGTGCTCGAGCACCACGTCGAGCGTCGTGCGAAACGTGTCGCGGTCGTCGGCATGCAGCACCGGCAGCCAGTTGCGGGCAGGGCCGCCGAGGCTGTTGGGCGCAAGGCCGAGCTGAATGCTGACGTCGGGACGAGTGACGACGCGGTCGCGCAGCACGTCCCAGTCCCACACAGTATCGCCCGATCCGGCAACCGCCAACGCCTGCCGCTCGAGGTCGGAGAACAGGCCCTGATGCAGGGCGCCGCCGGCAAAAGCGTGCTGCATCACGGTGAAGCCGATCAGCAGGATGATGAGGATCAGCCCACCGCCGAGCGCCGGCTGGGCGATATCGTTGTCCAGCATGCCGGTGATTGCCATCCACGATCCGCATAGCCACAGCAGAACCATCACCCAACTGGGCACCAGCATGATGGCGCGGTCGTAACCGCGTATACCGAGGAAGATGATCAGGCCGAGCCCGGTCAGCGCGGTGGCTGCGAAGGACAGCCTGGCAATGCCGGCGGCAACCGCCGGATCGACGATGGCAACGCCGGCGATCAGCACCAGCCCGAGGATCCAGACCAGTGCGCCGTAGCTGAAATGGCCGTGCCACCGGTTGAGGTTGAGATAGGCAAACAGGAACACCACGAAGGTCGCCGCAAGCGCCACCTCCGTTCCGGCGCGCCACATCTGCTCATTGCCCGGGGATATTTCTATGATCTTGTTGAGAAAGCCGAAATCGACGCAGATATAGGCAAGCACCGCCCAGGCTAGGGCCGCCGTCGCCGGGAACATCGAGGTCCCCTTGACGACGAAAAGAATGGTCAGGAACAGCGCCAGCAGGCCGGCGATGCCGATGACGATGCCACGAAACAGCGTGTAGGAATTGACCGAGTCCTTGTAGGATTCGGGGTCCCACAGATAGACCTGCGGCAGCTTGGGCGAGGCGAGCTCGGCGATGAAGGTAATCACCGTTCCGGGGTTCAGCGTCACCCGGAACACGTCGGCGTCTGGGCTGGTCTGGCGGTCGAGCGCAAAGCCTTCGCTGGGCGTGATCGCGGCGATACGGGTCGAGCCGAGATCCGGCCAGAACAGGCCGGAATTCACCAGCCGGAAATGCGGTGCGACAATCAGCCTGTCGAGCTGCTGGTCGGTGGTATTGGCGAGCGCGAACACCGCCCAGTCGCCGGTCGAGCGCGCGTCATTGGCCTCGACCTCGATTCGCCGCACGATGCCGTCCGGGCCGGGTGCCGTTGAGACCTGGAAATTCTCGCCCTGGTTGCGGTAGATTTCAACGGCACCCGAAAGGTCGAGCGCCACGTCGTCGCGGGCAATCTTGATCGGTTCGACCGCAAACGCCGAGGATGCCGCGCAGAGCGTGACGATTGCCGCCAGCATAAGGGCAAGCAGCGACCCGTTGCGCAGAAAATTCGTCAAAATCAGCCCTTTGTTCCAACGCCCGGCGGATCGTCCGCGATTCGGGCGTATAGGTAATGGTCCTGCCAGATGCCGTTGATCCTGAGATAGGATCGTAGCAGTCCTTCGCGCCGGAATCCGGCTTTTTCAAGCACGCGGATCGACCGGGCGTTATCGGGGATACAGGCAGCTTCGATCCGGTGCAACCGTAGCGTTTCGAAGGCGAAACGCGTCACCACCTTGACGGCATCGGTCATCAGGCCGCGTCCGCTGAAGCGCTCGCCGATCCAGTAGCCGATATGGCCGCTTTGGGCGACCCCGTGGCGGATATTGCCGAGGGTGATACCGCCGGCAAGCTTGCCGCTGCTTTTCTCGAAGATGAAGAAGGCGATCGCCGTCCCCTGCGCATAGTCCTCGCGGTAGCGGCCGATACGATGCCGCCATGCGGTGCGGTCGAGCTCGTCAGGGGTCCATCGCGGCTCCCACGGCTCAAGGAAGGCGCGGCTTTCGCCGCGCAGCACCGACCACTCGCGATAGTCGTTGGTCAGCGGCACACGCAGTGTGACAAGGTCGCCCTTCAGTGCCGGCAGGTCGCGGCGAAAGAAAGGGAGCGCGAACACGACGCTCGAATAAGCTTAGACGGCAAGCTTACGGGCAGTGGTCTGCGAGCCCGAAAGCGAATCGAGGATCGCTTCATAGGGCGCGAGCGTACCCACCGGCCCGACGGCTGTAAGCGTCGGCTTCGTCGAAAAAAGCCGCGACGACAGATCCGTCAGCCGCTTGACCGTCAGCGCCGACAGCCGCTCCATCAGCTCTTCCTTGGCGATCGGCCTGCCGAACAGAAGCAACTGCCTGGCGATCTGCGAGGCGCGGCTGGCCGGGCTCTCGGCCGACATGATCAGCCCGGCGCGGTATTGGGCACGCGCCCGGTCGAGCTCCTCCTGCAGGATGTTTTCGCCGGCCTTTTGCAGCTCGTCGATGATCACAGGCACCAGCTCGGCGATATCGCTTTGTCCGGTTGCCGCATGGACCCCGAAGACGCCGGTGTCGGAAAAACCCCAATGGAAGGCATAGACCGAATAGCACAGGCCGCGTTTTTCGCGGACTTCCTGGAAAAGCCGCGACGACATGCCGCCGCCGAGGATCATCGACAGGACCTGAGAGGCATAGAAATCGCGGACGTGATAGGCACGGCCCTCGAAACCCAGCACGATCTGGGCGTCCATCAGGTCGCGGTCTTCGCGAAAATCGCCGCCGACATATTGCGCATATTGCGGGATGGTGCCGTCGGCCTTGCCGCGGAAGCCGCCGAGACGCTTTTCGACCTCGCGCACGAAATCGTCGTGCTTGATGTCGCCGGCTGCCACCATCACCATGTTCTCGGCGCCGTACTGCCGTTCGATGAAGTCGTGCAGTTGCTTCGAAGTGAAGGATTTGACGGTTTCCGGCGTGCCGAGAATCGAGCGGCCGATAGTCTGGTGGCGGAAGGCGGTCTCGGTAAAGTGATCGAAAACGACATCGTCGGGCGTATCGTGCGCGGCGCCGATCTCCTGCAGAATCACATGCTGTTCGCGCTCCAGCTCCTGCGGATCGAATTCGGAGTCCTGCAGGATGTCGGAAAGGATATCGACCGCCAGCGGCACATCGTCGCTCAGAACCCTTGCATAATAGGAGGTCGTCTCGACGCTGGTCGCGGCATTGATCTCGCCGCCGACGTCCTCGATCTCCGAGGCGATCTCGAAGGCGCTTCGCCGCCTGGTGCCCTTGAAAGCCATGTGCTCGAGCAAATGCGCCATTCCGTGCTCTTCGTCACGCTCGTTGCGTGCGCCCGACTTGACCCAGGCACCAAGGGCAACAGATTCGAGGCTTGGAAGGGTTTCGGTGGCGACTGTCAGGCCGTTCGACAGACGGCTTACCTCAACACCCATATGGCAATTACTCCCTAACGCGCCGCCCGCGTGTGGCGGCCGACATAATCTTCCACCATTTTCAGGTCGGATGGAAGTACCGTGTATTTTTCCTCGGCGCTCATCAACCCGCCCAGCCATGCGGGGAGGGCAGGCGACACGCCGCTGGCGGCTTCGACGGCCGCCGGAAACTTTGCCGGGTGCGCAGTGCCCAGCACCACCATTGGCACCTCACCGGCGGCTTTGCCAGTGGCCACATGCACGGCTGCGGCGGTATGCGGGTCGAGCAGATAGCCACTCGCCGCAAGTGTGGTGCGGATTGTGGCGGCGACCTCGCCCATGGTGGCGCGGCCGGCGTCGAATTCGGAGCGGATCTTGGCGATTTCGCCGGCCTCGATGGTGAAGGCGCCGGACTGCTTGAGCCCGTCCATGTAGCGCCGCACGGTCGAGGCATCGCGGCCGGACGCCTCGAACAGCAAGCGTTCGAAGTTCGAAGACACCTGGATGTCCATCGAGGGCGACGTGGTCGAAAAGACCCCTTTCATGCGGTATTCGCCGGTCGCCAGCGTGCGCGCCAGAATATCGTTGTCGTTCGTGGCGATGATCAGCCGCTCGATCGGCAATCCCATCTTCTTGGCTGCGTAGCCGGCGAAAATGTCGCCGAAATTGCCGGTCGGCACCGTGAAGGAAACCGGCCTGTCGGGCGCGCCAAGCGACAGCGCGGAGGAGAAATAATAGACGATCTGGGCCATGATGCGGGCCCAATTGATCGAATTGACGCCGGATAGCGACACCCGGTCGCGAAAACCGTGGTCGTTGAACATGTCCTTCACCAGGCCCTGGCAGTCGTCGAAATTGCCTTCGATCGCCAATGCGTGGACGTTTGCGGCGGTCGAGGTCGTCATCTGCCGCTGCTGCACCGGCGAGACGCGGCCGTGCGGGAAAAGCACGAAGATGTCGGTGCGGTTGCGCCCGGCAAAGGCATCGATGGCGGCCCCTCCGGTGTCGCCGGAGGTGGCGCCGACAATGGTGGCGCGCTGGTCGCGCTCGGCCAGCACATGGTCCATCAGCCGCGCGAGAAGCTGCATCGCCACGTCTTTGAACGCGAGCGTCGGGCCGTGGAACAGCTCGAGCACGAAGCTGTTCGGCCCGCTCTGCACCAGCGGGCAGACGGCCCCATGGCGGAAGGTCGCGTAGGCTTCGCGCACCAGCCGTTCGAACACCGGCGCCGCGATCTCGCCACCGAGGAACGGCGACAGCACGCGGATTGCAAGATCGGGATAGGCAAGGCCGCGCATGGCGCGGACCTCTGCTGCGGAAAAATGCGGCCAGGCGCTCGGCAGATAGAGCCCGCCGTCGCGGGCCAGCCCGGCCAGCACCGCGTCGGAGAATCCAAGCGCGGGCGCTTCCCCGCGGGTACTCACATATTGCATCGTCACGTTTCCATTGCTGCCGGGAATCTTCGCCCGCCGTAAGGTGGTGGATTTCTGCGCTGGCTCAGTCGCATTTTTGCCGCGCGGTTGATATACGTCACCGGCTTTGCGAGAGGGAAGTGCAGTTCATGGCGTTTCATTCATTCAACGGTCGTTTTGTCGCGGGTCTGGCGCTCACCGGCTTTATGCTTGCTGCCGCAGGCTGCCAATCGAGCGACAATGGCATTCTCGGCTTCGGCAAGAAGGATACGACGCCACCACCGCCACCCGACCCCAAGGTGCTTTCCAGCCAGCTGCAGGCCTATTGCCCGAAAGTGACGTTGCGTGACGGCACCGCCTTCTTCAATATCTACGCCAAGAGCGGTCCGAAGCCGAAGAAAAAAACCGATGTTGCCGCCGAGGATGCCCAAGCCGCCCAGCCGGCAGCGGACGCGGCAGGCGTCGATCAGCCGGACGATTCCGCCAAGATCATCTATCAGGCTTCGATCACCGATGTGACCCGCGACTGCAGCCGCGCCAACGGCTCCTTGTCGATGAAGATAGCCGTTGCCGGCAAGGTCGTGCCTGGTCCGATGTTCGCCCCCGGTACCATCACCATGCCGATCCGTATCGCGGTGATGCACGGCACCGAAGTTCTCTATTCGCAGCTTCACTCCTATCAGGTCCAGGTTACCGATCCCTCGAGTGCCACGCAGTTCGTCTTCACCGATTCCAACGTCGTCGTTCCGGAGCCGACGGCGCGGGACTACCAGGCATTTGCCGGGTATGACGAGGGCGCTCCGAAAGGGGCGTCGGACAAGCCGAAGAAGAAGAAAGCCGCCGCGACCAACTGAGCCGGTGCATTCGCGCCACGGCGGTTGGAGGCGGCCTCTCAGGCGTCCGCCGACCATTCCGACAGCGCGGCGATCACGCTTTTCAGTTCCGCCCAGCGGCGGATGACCGTTTCGGCACCGGCTTCGGTCAGCGCATCGGCGTGGCCGGGATAGCTGTGCGCCGCGCCGGTGAAGCCGATGACGCGCATTCCCGCCGTCTTGGCGCCGGTGACGCCATGCACGGAATCCTCGATGACGAAGGTGTTCGCAGGATCGGCCTTGAGCTTTTCCGCGGCGAACCGGAACACGTCCGGCGCCGGCTTGGTTTTCCCGGTCGGCGTTTCCAGCGACGAAAAGATACGGCCGGCAAAGAACGGCAAAAGCTGCACCTTCTCCAGCATGAATTCGATCCGCTCCGAACGCGAATTCGAACAGACGCAGCGCGGCACCGTTACCGCGGCGACAGCCTCGTGCGCCCCGTCGATGGCACGCACGTCGCTGCGCAGCCGGCGATCGACCAGCTGTTCCTCCTTGTCGATCAGGGAGGCCTGGAACGGGATCCGGGACTTTTCCTCGACCCGCATCATGATGTCCTTGAAAGTCAGCCCGGCATAGACCTCGGAAATCTCCTCCGCCGATATCTCATAGCCGGCCGAGGTCAAAAGCTCGGCATCGATGCGTGCGGCGATGATTTCGGAATCGACGAGCACGCCGTCGCAATCGAAGATGACAAGGTCTGGCTGGGGCATGGTGATCCGGAAAGCGGGATGAAGGGAATGCCAAGAGGCCTTTGGTCCAAACGGCTCAGGCGGCGCGGCATACACCAACAGGCCGGGCTTCGCAAATTCGGCAGTATGCTTCACTGAATATTTACGCTGATCGGTAACCATAACGGACAGTAAACAGTAACGCGTGCCTTGGGTGTCATAATGTCTGCCGTGCGTCTTCTCGACGAGCTTTCCGATGCTCCCCAGCAATCCGAGTGGCTGGATACGATCCTGAAGGGCGACTGCGTCGCCGCGCTGGAACGGCTGCCGGAAAAATCGATCGACGTGATCTTTGCCGATCCGCCTTACAATCTGCAGCTCGATGGCGATCTGCACCGGCCCGACCAATCCAAGGTCGATGCCGTCGACGACCATTGGGACCAGTTCGACAGTTTTGAGGCCTACGACGCCTTCACCCGCGCCTGGCTGCTGGCGGCGCGCCGCGTGTTGAAGCCCAACGGCACGATCTGGGTCATCGGCTCCTACCACAATATTTTCAGGGTCGGCGCCAAGATGCAGGACCTGGGCTTCTGGATCCTCAATGACGTCGTCTGGCGCAAGACCAATCCAATGCCCAATTTCCGTGGCCGTCGCTTCCAGAACGCGCATGAGACGATGATCTGGGCATCGCGCGACCAGAAGGGCAAAGGTTACACCTTCAACTACGAGGCGCTGAAGGCATCGAACGACGACATTCAGATGCGCTCCGACTGGCTGTTTCCGATCTGCACCGGCGGCGAGCGCCTGAAGAACGACAATGGCGACAAATTGCATCCGACGCAGAAGCCGGAAGCGTTGCTTGCCCGCGTCATGACGGCATCGACCAGGCCCGGCGACATCGTGCTCGATCCCTTCTTCGGTTCAGGAACCACCGGTGCGGTGGCCAAACGGCTTGGCCGCCACTTCGTCGGCATCGAGCGTGAGCAAGCCTATATCGATGCCGCCATGGAACGCATCGATGCGGTCCGGCCGCTGGACGGCGCCAATTTGACAGTGCTGACCGGCAAGCGCGCCGAGCCGCGCGTTGCCTTCGTCACGCTGCTCGACAATGGCCTGGTGGCACCCGGCGCTACGCTCTATGACGCCAAGAAGCGTTGGGCGGCCAAGGTGCGTGCCGACGGCACGCTGGCGATCGGCGACAGTGCCGGGTCGATCCACAAGATCGGCGCTGAGGTACAGGGGCTGGACGCCTGCAACGGATGGACCTTCTGGCATTATGAGCGCAGCGGAGGCCTGACCCCGATTGACGAGCTTCGCCGCATTGCGCGGCTAGGCATGGAACGGGCAGGGGCCTGACGGTTTCTGAGTTGCGACAGATCAGTTAATGCGAAGGCTCAGCCAGTCCCTGGAAGCGATTCAAATCACACCTTGATCCCAAGACGCGCAAGGTCCGCCCTGAGCGTCTTTGCATCGGTGAACAGCACCGACTGCCAGCCGGCCGCCTTGGCGCCGTCGACATTTTTCTGGCTGTCGTCGATGAATAGCGTGGCTGACGGTTCGAGGCCGAACGCGGTGACGTGGTGATCATAGATGGCGCGATCCGGCTTGATTAGCCCGATCTCGGCTGACACGGTGATGCCGCGCGGGCGCTCCAGGAACGGAAAGCGGTCGCGCGCTTCGCGGAACGTATCGTCAGCCCAGTTGGTCAGCAGCGTCACATCGTGGCCCGTGTCGATCAGGCGCTCCATGATGGCTACGCTGTCATCATAGGCATGCGGTGCCATTTCGTGCCAATGGCGGCGGAAATTGCGGATATTCTGTTCGTGATCCGGGTACTGGGCGATCAGTAGCGTCTCTGCCTCTTCCCAGGTCCGGCCGCGGTCCTGCTCGATGTTCCAGTCATGCGTGCAGACATTGTCGAAGAACCATTTCCGTTCGTCTGGATCGGGGATCAAGCGGCTGAAGGGCAGGTTCGGATCATAGTGGATCAGCACTTTGCCGATGTCGAAAACGATGTGGCGGATTTCGGACATTCTTCTCTCTTTCAATGCGGCCGCTGCTTCTTCGTCGCGCCCGGTATCGCCGCTTCGATTACCTTTTTCATGACGCTCGGCAGCGCTTCCCCGGAAATTTCATGGGCCAGCGACCAGAAATGCCCGGGCGGGGCGGCGCTGTCGGTCTCCGCCTTGAACACGTCGAGTTCGAGCGCAAAATGGGTAAAGACATGGCCGATGCGTCCGGCCTGCCGCCAGTCGCCGGGGAACGGGGCTGCCGCTTCCGTTGTGGCGCCGTCGATGCGCGCGGTCCAGCCGGTCGTCGGCACTTCGGTCATGCCGCCCAGCAGGCCTTTTTCGACGCGCTTGCGCAAAAGCACGGCGCCGTCGCCCCTGACGGCGACGAAAGCGGCGCCGCGGCGCAAGGGTTTCTCGGCCTTGGGCAGGCGGACCGGAAAGCGCTCGGGATCGCCCGAGATTGTGGCGCTGCAATCCTGCCTGACGGGGCAAAGCATGCAGCGGGGCCGGCGCGGCGTGCAGATCGTCGCGCCCAGGTCCATCATCGCCTGCGCGAAGTCGCCGGGCCTTGTCCCGGGAACCATGTGCTCGACGTGGCTGCGTATCTCGCCCTTGGCTTCGCCCAGCGGCGTGGCGATCGAAAACAGCCGTGAGACGACCCGTTCGACATTGCCGTCGACGACCGCGGCTGGTCGGTCGAAGGCGATCGCCGCGATCGCCGCTGCCGTATAGGCGCCGATACCGGGCAGTTCCTTCAAGCCGGTCTCACTGTCCGGAAAGCGGCCGCCTAGCCGCGCGACGAGATCGGCGCAAGCCTTGAGGTTGCGGGCGCGAGAATAATAGCCGAGCCCGGCCCAGGCCTTCATGACGTCTTCGATCGGTGCCGCCGCCAGTGCCTCGACAGTTGGCCACTTCTGCACGAACGCCCGGAAATAGGATTTTACCGCCTCGACCGTGGTTTGCTGCAGCATCACCTCGGAAAGCCAGACCAGATAGGGATCGGGCTGCGCGCCGCCTGCCAGCGCGCGCGGCGGAACGCGCCAGGGCAGGTCGCGGTGATGCGCGTCGTACCAGCCAAGCAGCCGGAACGCGATCTCGCCATTGTCTCCGGATACGGCCTTGCGGGTCTGGTCGTGCGGTGCCATTGATCGAGGGTCGGCCCTAATCCACTGGTGCTGAAGCTGGTGACTGGAGAACGCACATGGCAGGGAAAAGGCCCTTCGGCAATCCCGTTCCGGTGAGCGATCTCGCAACCGAGATCCTCGACCCGGTGCTGCGCAAGCGGGCCGGCATGTCGATCGGGCTGGTTCAGTCGTGGGAAGAGATTGCCGGGCCGCGGCTTGCCGGCCGCTCGCGCCCGGAAAAGATCCAGTGGCCACGCCGCATGCACGAGGACGATCCGTTCGAGCCGGCGGTGCTGGTGATTGCCTGCGAGGGTGTGGCGGCACTGCATCTGCAGCACGAGACCGGCGAGATCATCAACCGGGTCAATGCGTTTCTCGGCTTCAATGCGATCGGCCGGATCAGGATCGTGCAGAAACCGGTAATGACTGGCAAGGAAAAGCCGAAACCCATTTTGCGGCCGCTGACCGTGGCCGAGAAGGCGAAGCTGTCGGGCACTGTCGGTTTGATCGAGGACGACGGGCTGCGCGCCTCGCTGGAGCGGCTTGGCGCCACCATTCTAGGCCAAAGGAAGCCGTAATCTCGCGCTATCGTGATGGCATGCTCGAATTTGCCGATTGGAATAGGGGTGGCAATGCCTTAATTCGCGCCAACTCTCGCTTTTTGTAGCCTTTGCATTGCAAAATCCAACTATTGCCAGGTGATTCGTATGATCCGTTCCTTGTCCCGCAGAAATCTCTTGTCGTCGCTCGCCGCCATACCAGCGGTGGCGCTGCTTGCCGCCTGCAGCGATTCCGGCGAGAAAGCCGAGGCGCAGGATGTGAAGCCTGCGGCTCCGGCGGAACCTGCGAAGCCGGCCGCTCCAGCCGCCGCCAAAGCGCCTGAAGCTCAGGGCACGGTGGATATGGCAGCCTTGTTGAAGCCCGGCGCGCTGCCCGACATGCAGCTCGGCAAGGACGACGCAAAGGTCACCATCGTTGAATATGCATCGATGACCTGCCCACATTGCGCGCATTTCGCCGAGACCACTTTCCCGGAGCTGAAGACGAAATATATCGACACCGGCAAGGCCCGCTACATCCTACGCGAATTTCCGTTCGACCCCAGCGCCGAGGCCGGTTTCATGCTGGCGCGCTGCTCCAAGGACAACTATTTCCCGATGGTCGACGTGCTGTTCAGGCAGCAGGCGAACTGGGTTGGTGTGAACAATACCAAGGACGCACTGCTGCAAATCGCCAAGCTTGCCGGTTTTACACAGGAGTCCTTCGAGGCCTGCTTGACGGACCAGAAACTTCTGGACGATGTGAGATCCGTCCAGAAGCGCGGCGCCGACGAATTCAAGGTCGATTCCACACCGACCTTTTTCATCAACGGAAAGACCTACAAAGGGGCGATGTCGATTGCGGAAATGTCGGCCATCATCGACCCTCTGCTCTGACGTTTTGGCAGCGCCGAAGCGGCTGCGCTTCGGCGTGCGCACTTCTTTGTCTTGCCGCTGGTTCTCCTTGCAAAACCGCGGAACAGTTTTGCGAAACTTGGCTATGGGTCGGCGCGAATGAAGTTCTCGCGCCTTCGCCTCCTCGGCTTCAAATCCTTCGTCGAACCCGGCGAGTTCGTCATCGAACGCGGCCTGACCGGCATCGTCGGGCCGAACGGCTGCGGCAAGTCGAACCTGGTCGAGGCGCTACGCTGGGTTATGGGCGAAAGCTCTTACAAGAACATGCGTGCGTCCGGCATGGACGATGTCATCTTTTCCGGCTCGGGAACGCGTCCGGCCCGCAACACCGCCGAAGTCACGCTGTTCCTCGACAATAGCGACCGGACTGCGCCGTCTGCCTTCAACGACGCCGATGAGTTGCAGGTCTCGCGCCGCATCGAGCGCGACGCCGGCTCGCTCTACCGCATCAATGGCAAGGAAGCCCGTGCCAAGGATGTCCAGCTGCTGTTCGCCGACCAGTCGACCGGCGCCCGCTCGCCCTCGATGGTTGGCCAGGGCCGCATCGGCGAGCTGATCCAGGCAAAGCCGCAGGCGCGCCGCGCACTGCTGGAAGAGGCGGCCGGCATTTCCGGCCTGCACACACGGCGCCACGAAGCCGAGCTGCGGCTGAAGGCGGCCGAACAGAACCTCGAACGGCTGGACGACGTCGTCGGCGAGCTGGAAAGCCAGATCGAAAGCCTGAAACGCCAGGCCCGCCAGGCCTCGCGCTTCAAGAACCTGTCGGCCGACATCCGCAAGGCCGAAGCGACGCTGCTGCATCTGCGTTGGACGCTGGCCAAGACGCAGGAAGGCGAAGCGCGTTCGGCGCTGGCGATTGCCACCGCGCTGGTCGGCGACCGTGCTGCGGCCCAGATGGCTGCCGCCAGGGAACAAGGTATCAACGCCCACCGGCTGCCGGACCTGCGCGATGCGGAAGCCGCCGCCGCCGCCGCCTTCCAGCGTCTGTCGATCGCTAAGGCACAGATCGAGGAAGAAGCAGGCCGCATCCGCGCCCGCCAGGCTGAGCTCGACCGCCGACTGCAACAGCTCGATGGCGACCTTGCCCGCGAGGAGCACATGGTCCGCGACAATGCGGATATCCTCGAACGCCTCGCCGCCGAAGAAGCCGCGCTCAATATCGAAAACGCCGGCGCCGCCGAGCGCGAGGCCAGCACCCGCGCGGCTTTCGAGCAGGCGGCATCGACGCTTGCCTCGAGCGAGGCCAAGCTGGCCTCGCTGACCGCCGAACGGGCGGAGGCGGCCGCCTCGCGCAACCAGATTGAACGGACGCTGCGCGATACCGCTGAGCGCCGCGACCGCTTTGCCCGCCAGCTTGCCGATGTCGACCGCGAACTGTCGGAGATCGTCTCCAGGGTCGCCGGCCTGCCCGACCCCGCCGAGAAGCGGCTGCTGGTCGAACAGGCGCAGGCGCTGCTCGAAGGGGCCGAACGAGCCGCGATTGCCACGGAACAGGCGGTCGCCGAGGCACGCGCAAGCGAAAGTGCCGCCCGCCCACCGGTTCAGGACGCAAAGGCCGAATTGGCGCGGATCGAAACCGAGGCCCGCACGCTCGCCAAGATCCTGAACGCCGCGAGCGGCGATTTGTTTCCCTCGGTGCTGGAGCAGATCAGCGTCGAGCGTGGCTACGAGACGGCGCTGGGTGCCGCGCTTGGCGAAGATCTTGACGTGCCGCTTGATCGTAGCGCGCCTGTGCATTGGGGCCAGAGCGAAATCCAGCCCGGCGATGTCGCTTTGCCGGAAGGCACAAAGAGCCTGGCTAGCGTGGTGCGCGCGCCGGCGCAATTGGCCCGCCGGCTGGCCCAGATCGGCATTGTCGATGCCGCCGACGGAAGAAAGTTGCAGACGCTGCTTGCTCCCGGTCAACGATTGGTCAGCCGCGAAGGCGCGCTCTGGCGTTGGGATGGCTTCACCGCCAGCGCCGATGCGCCGACCGCCGCCGCGCAGCGGCTGGCGCAGAAAAACCGGCTGGCCGAACTCGATGCCGAAGCGGTTCATGCCACGCGCATCCTGCGCGAAGCCGATCAGGCGCTTGCGCAGGCCGAACAGGCGCTTGCCCAGGCGAGCGAGGCCGAACGCAATGCCCGACAGGCCGGGCGCGACGCCCAGCATGGGCTGGATGCTGCCCGCAATACGCTGGCTGAGGCCGAAAAAGCCGGCGGCGAACTGTCGAGCCGGCGTGCAGCACTTGACGAGGCGCGCGCGCGTATCGTCGACAGCCATGAGGAGACGGCGGCAGCATTCGTCGAGGCGGAAATGCTGCTGCAAGACGCTCCCGATCTCGGCGATCTGCAACTGCAGCTCGAGCAGTCGGCGGCCAACGTCGCCCGCGACCGCGCCGCCCTTGCCGATGCGCGTGCCGTTCACGAGGGCCTGAGGCGAGAAGCCGAGGCACGTACGCGCCGGCTCGACGCGATCGGCGCGGAACGGCGCAATTGGGTGGAGCGCGCCGAAAACGCCTCGACGCAGATCGCGGCACTCGGCGAACGCAAGGCAGAGGCTGAGGCCGAGCGCGAGCAACTGGCCGACGCACCCGACGAGATCGACGCCAAACGGCGCGCCCTGCTGTCGCAACTCGCCGAGGCCGAAAGCCTGCGAAAAGCTGCAGGTGACCGCTTGCAGGAAGCGGAGAACCGGCAGTCCGAGCTGGACAAGGCTGCGACCGCTGCCATTCAGTCGCTCGCCGAAGCGCGCGAAACGCGTGTTCGCGCCGAAGAGCGGCTGACCGCTGCCGACGAGCGGCGGCTGGAAGTCGAGGCGCGCATCCAGGAAACGCTGAACACGCCGCCGCATCTGGTGATCCGCCACACTGGCCTCGAACCCGACAGCCCGATGCCCGAAATGGCCGAGGTCGAGCGTCAGCTCGACCGGCTGAAGGTCGAGCGCGAACGGTTGGGCGCTGTCAATTTGCGCGCCGAGGAAGAGCAGAAAGAACTATCGGATCGGCTGGAGACCATCGTCTCCGAGCGCGACGACATCGTCGAGGCGATCCGCAAGCTGCGGCAGGCGATCCACAGCCTGAACCGCGAAGGCCGCGAGCGGCTGCTCGCCGCCTTCGAGGTGGTCAACGGCCATTTTCAGCGGCTGTTTTCGCATTTGTTCGGCGGCGGCACCGCCGAGCTGCAACTGATCGAGTCCGACGATCCGCTCGAAGCCGGGCTCGAGATCCTGGCGCGCCCGCCTGGCAAGAAACCGCAGACGATGACGCTGCTGTCCGGCGGTGAGCAGGCATTGACGGCGATGTCGCTGATCTTCGCCGTGTTCCTGACCAACCCGGCGCCGATCTGCGTGCTCGACGAAGTCGACGCCCCGCTCGACGACCACAATGTCGAACGCTTCTGCAATCTGATGGACGAAATGGCCGCAACCACCGAAACGCGCTTCGTCATCATCACACACAACCCGATCACCATGGCGCGCATGGACCGGCTGTTCGGGGTAACCATGGCCGAGCAAGGCGTTAGCCAACTGGTGTCGGTCGACCTGCAGGCTGCCGAAGCCATGCGCGAGGCAAGCTGAAGCATCAGCTTAGTGGTGGTCTCCACCTCGGCTTTCGACTATAGCACGACGAAATGGGCTGGATCTGCCTCTCCAGATACCGCCCGGCTGTGCGCGTGGAGAAGCTTGTTGCCTATACTTATCACCGGAGCCGCGGGGTTCATTGGCAGTCATGTTTGCCACCATCTGCTCAACCGGGGAGAAGCGGTCGTCGGCGTCGACAACATGAACGACTATTACGACCTGGCGCTCAAAAAGGGGCGGCTTGCCCGCCTTTTGCCCCGTAAGGATTTTTCGTTCCACCAGATCGATATTGCCGAACAGGGCGCGCTTGCGGCCGCTTTGGCCGGGAAAGGCATCGTCAGAATCGTGCATCTCGCCGCGCAGGCCGGCGTGCGTCACTCACTCGACAATCCACGGCTCTATATCCGTTCCAATGTCATGGGCCACCTCGAAGTGCTCGAATTCTGTCGCGCCGAACCGGCATTCGAGCATCTGGTCTATGCCTCGTCGAGCTCGGTCTATGGCGGCAACCGCAGCGTGCCGTTCAGCGAGGCCGATCAGGTCGACAAGCCCGTTTCGCTTTACGCCGCCACCAAGAAAACCGATGAGTTGATGAGCCATACCTACGCCCATCTGTTCGGCATACCGCAGACCGGCTTGCGGTTTTTCACGGTCTATGGTCCCTGGGGCCGTCCCGACATGGCCTATTGGATGTTCAGCAAGGCGATGCTCGAGGGCAAGCCGATCCGGGTCTTCAACAATGGCGAAATGTGGCGCGATTTCACCTACATAGACGATGTTGTGAAGGCGGTTGTCGCTGTGCTCGACAAGCCCCCCACGGACGTTCCGCCGAACAGGCTTTACAATGTCGGCAACAACCGGCCGGTGCGGCTGGGCGACTTCATCGACATTCTGGAAAGATTGCTCGAGGTCAAGGCAATCCGCCACAACGAGCCGATGCAGGCGAGCGACGTCGAGAAGACTTATGCCGACATGACCGCGCTGGAGCGGGATTTCGGCTTCAGGCCTAGCGTTTCGATAGAGGACGGGCTGAAGAAGTTTGTCGATTGGTACCGGCCGTACTCGAAGCAGTAATTTGCACTGCTCGCCGTGACGTCTTCTATCTCGATGCGAACCGGTATCACTGGCATTCGGCCCAAAATCGCAACTGATCCGGCGCGAAGCTTTGAAGAACCTGGCCGATGGTGCTCGTGCGACAGTAGCTCACCATCAAGCGTGACCTGGAGTGGGTACAAGTCGGACTGCAAAAAGCATCATACTGTCCTAACATCCTGTTAACCACATGCTCGCTGAAAAGTATCTGATTAACCTTTGAGGCGCTTATGAACGCTATGTTCTGTGGCTTGCTGTTCAGTATGAGCTGTGTAGATGTGCGGATTCGGGGGCTATTTCGGTTCAGTCCGGGATGCGGAAGCTTTGCTTGCGCGCATGACGTCTGCGATCGCCCATCGCGGGCCGGATGAACAAGGGAAATTCGTAGCGCCCGAAGCTGGACTTGGGCATGCGCGGCTGTCGGTGATCGGGATTGGTGATGGCCAGCAACCGATGTCCGACGAGACCGGCAATTTGACGATTGCGTTCAACGGCGAGATTTTCAATTACGTGGAATTGCGCGAAGGACTGCTGGCCAAGGGCCGACGCTTCCGCACGTCGAGCGACACAGAAGTTCTCCTGCAGCTGTATGACGAGATGGGCGAGGACTGCCTGTCGCTCCTGAACGGTGATTTCGCCTTCGCGATATGGGATAATCGGCGTCGGCGGATGGTGCTTGCAAGAGACCGCATGGGTGTTCGGCCGCTGTTCTACACCAGCAGGGACGGGGTGCTCTACTTTGCGTCGGAGATAAAAGCCCTGCTGAAGGTGCCCGGCGTCTCGGCCGAAATCGATCAGATCGCACTCGACCAGATCTTTACGCTGTGGGCGCCGATCGCTCCACGCACGGCTTTCCGCAACATCCACGAGCTGGAGCCGGCAAGCGTGATGATCGCGACACTGGGGCAAGTCACGGTCAAACCATATTGGCACCTAGACTACCCGTATCTCGACGCGCCATCAAAAATTAGCAATGAGGACGATGCGGCCGAAGAACTGCAGGCCCTTTTGACCGACGCGGTGAGGCTTCGCATGCGCGCCGACGTTCCGGTCGGTTCTTACCTTTCGGGCGGGCTCGATTCATCCCTCGTTTCGGCAATCGCGGCCGGCATGACTCCTCTTAAGCTGCAGACATTTTCCGTGACGTTCGACAGCGCCGAGCATGACGAAAGCGCCTTTCAGACCGAAATGGCGTTGGCGCTTGGCACCTATCATCGAACCATCGCCTGCCGTGCCGGCGATATCGCCGGTGTGTTTCCCGAAGTCATCCGCTTTGCCGAACGGCCGATCATCCGCACCGCCCCCGCCCCCCTCTATCAACTGTCCGGCCTCGTTCGCCAGGCCGGTTTAAAAGTGGTGCTGACAGGCGAAGGCGCCGACGAGGTCTTTGCCGGCTATGATGTCTTCAAGGAAGCGCGGGTTCGCCGTTTCTGCGGACGACAGCCGGCATCGCGCAGCAGGCCACAGCTGTTCCGCAAGCTTTATCCCTATCTGCCGGGGCTGCAACAGCAGTCCGTGGAGTACCTGGCTGCGTTCTTCGGCACCGGCAGCGCTGCCCTGGACGATCCGCTGTTCTCGCATCGGCCGCGTTTCAAGACCACATCAGCGGCGAAGATGTTCTTTTCCGGTGACCTGCGCGCGACATTGAAGGGCTATGACGCAGCCGAGGAACTGGCCAGCCGGTTGCCTGAGGCGTTTTCCCGGTGGCATCCGCTGCATCAGGGGCAATATCTCGAAACCCGCTTTCTCCTGCCGGGCTACATCCTCTCGAGCCAGGGCGACCGGATGGCCATGGCGCACGGTATTGAAGGGCGTTTCCCCTTCCTCGATCATCGTTTGGTGGAGTTTGCAGCAAGACTTCCGCCGGAAATGAAGCTGAAGGGACTGGTGGAAAAACACATACTGCGCAAAGTTGCCAAGCACTTGCTCCCGACGGCCATCGGGGAGCGCACCAAACAGCCTTACCGGGCGCCGGAAGCCCGCTCCTTCGTTGGAGCCGGAGAACTGGACTACGTGCGCGACTCGCTCAGCGAGGCGAGCATCGCCGCCGGAGGACTATTCAACGCCAAGGCGGTGGCGAACCTGCACGAGAAATGCCGCTTGCAGCCAGCGTCCGGGTTCCGCGACAATGCTGCCTTCGTCGGCATTTTGTCGACCCAACTGTGGCAGAAGATTTTCACCGGCCAAAAGGTCGGTACAGCACGAGCGGCCTGAGAAATCGAGGGAAGAAAACATCATGGTAACAATCAAGGACAAGGTCAAAACCTTTATCGTCGACAACTTCCTGTTCGGCGACTCGTCCTACGAGCTTGCAGACACGGCATCACTGATCGAGAACGACATCATCGACTCGACGGCCGTGCTGGAACTCGTAGCTTTCATTGAGGATGATTTCGGCATCGCGATGGTCGATACCGACATCGTACCGGCCAATCTGGATTCGATTGACCGTATCTCCGCCTTCATCAAGGCGAAAGCAGAAGCGCTGGCAGCGTAGGCGCAATTGGCGAGGAGCGTCCGTGCGGATCGAACATTTTCTGGCTGCCAAGGCCGCTGCCCATCCAGCCAAAACGGCATTGATCACCGAGCACAAAAGGCTGTGTTACGAAGAGCTGGACGATCTCTCAAGCCGCCTGGCCGCCGCCCTTTTCACGAATGGCGTCAGGCGCGACGACCGCGTCCTGATCTTCATGGACAATTGCTGGGAGGCTGCGGTTTCGATTTTCGCAGTTCTTAAGGCAGGCGCGACTTTCAGTCCGATCAACGCATCTACCAAGGCCGAAAAGCTTGCCTACATCATCGCCGATTGCGACGCCGCTGCGATCCTTACGCAAGCAAAACTGATGCCCTTGGTCGCCGAGGCGTCCGGATCCTCCGGCAAGACCGGCATCTTCGTGGCTTCCACCCTTGGTGCGGATAACCAATGCCCGGCAGGCGCCACATCCCTGGCGGATTGCTTGACGTTCCAAGCCAGGGAGATTGACCACCGCGGCATTGACGTCGATCTTGCGATGTTGATCTACACCTCGGGCTCGACCGGCCGGCCCAAGGGCGTGATGATGACGCACCGCAATTGCGACGCGGCGGCCGACTCAATCACCACCTATCTGCGCAATTCGCCGGACGACATCATCTTGAATGTTCTGCCCCTGGCTTTCGACTACGGGCTCTATCAGTTGCTGATGGCTGTCAGGCTCGGCGCCACGCTCGTGCTCGAGAAGTCCTTCGCTTTTCCCCAGGCGGTCTTTGAACGTATCCGCCAGGAAGGCGTCACCGGTCTTCCGCTCGT
Source organism: Mesorhizobium sp. M1403 (assembly GCF_040317695.1). Taxonomy (NCBI): domain Bacteria; kingdom Pseudomonadati; phylum Pseudomonadota; class Alphaproteobacteria; order Hyphomicrobiales; family Phyllobacteriaceae; genus Mesorhizobium; species Mesorhizobium sp. M1403. The sequence continues at coordinate 106,317 of NZ_JAMYKY010000002.1, forward strand.
GCCCACGATGGCAGCGATGATCCTGCAGATGCGTGACCTGGCGCCGGGCTTCCTGCCCAGCCTTCGCTATATTTCCAACACGGCGGCTGCCTTGCCGCCGGCTCACATAGAACGCCTGCGGTTTCTTTTCCCCGATGTCAGGCTCTATTCGATGTATGGCCTGACGGAATGCAAGCGCTGCACCTATCTGCCACCCGAGGAACTCGACCACCGGCCGGGGTCGGTCGGGATAGCCATTCCGAACACCGAGGCCTTTGTCGTCGACGACTACGGGCAACGAGTGCCGCCGGGCGTAGCAGGTGAGTTGGTCATTCGCGGGCCGCACGTCATGCAGGGTTATTGGCGAAACGAAGCTGCGACGGCACAAGCCCTTCGCCCAGGTCCGAATCCTTGGGAGATGGTTCTCTACACCGGCGATCTGTTCCGGGCCGATGAGGAAGGCTTTCTTTATTTCGTCGGCCGCAAGGACGACATCATAAAGTCGCGGGGGGAGAAAGTCGCGCCCAAGGAAGTGGAAGCCGTGCTTCACGCGCATCCGGGCATCGCGGAAGCAGTGGTTGTCGGTGTGCCGGATCCCGTGCTCGGGCATGCGATCGGTGCACTCATCGTACGGTCCGACCCGGCGCTTAGCGAAAAGGATATCATTCGTCATTGTGCACGCCACCTTGAGGACTTTATGGTCCCCAGGGTCATCGAGTTCCGCCGGGAACTGCCGAAGACCGATACCGGCAAGGTCAGTCGTCGGCTTGCGGCAGAAACCATGGAGGCCGCTCAATGAATGTTCGCCCCGCCAAGGACGCGCGGACCTTTCTGGCGCAGGCTCTGGCGATCGACCTGGCCGCCGAAACGGACCGTGTCGTAACGGCTTTGCGCCAGCAGTTGCGCGGGTTTCGCAAGCGGGGCCTTGTGCTCGGTCTTTCGGGCGGGATCGATTCGAGCGTGTCGGTCGCGTTGGCCGCGCGAGCCGTCGGACCGCGGAATGTGCTTTGCCTGTTCATGCCGGAAAGCGATTCCGATCCCGAAAGTCTGCGGCTCGGCCGCCTCGTCGCCAAAACTTTTGGCGTCGAGGCTATCGTAGAGGATATCGGGCCGACCCTGAGCGCGATGGGCTGCTACCAGCGTCGCGACGCCTTTATCCGCGAATTGGTCCCGGAATACGCCGAAGGCTGGGCCTCGAAGATCGTGATCGCGAACGCCCTCGAGGGCAAGGGCTACAATATCTCATCCCTGGTGGTGCAGGATCCGGAAGGCAAGCAGACGAAACTGAGAATGCCGTTGCCTGTCTATCTTGGTATCGTCGCCGCCACCAACATGAAACAGCGCACCCGCAAGCAGATCGAATACTATCACGCCGACCGCTTGAACTTCGCCGTCCTTGGAACGCCGAACCGGCTGGAATACGATCAGGGTTTCTTCGTGAAGAACGGTGACGGCGCAGCGGACGTCAAGCCGATCGCGCACCTCTATAAAACGCAGGTCTATGCGCTGGCGGCCCATCTCGGTGTTCCGGAGGAAATCCGGAACCGGCCGCCGACCACCGATACCTACTCGCTGGCGCAGACCCAGGAGGAGTTCTACTTCTCGCTTCCTTATGACCGTATGGATATTTGCCTTTACGGCCTCAACAACGGCGTGGCGGCTGAGCTGGTGGGGCAGGCGGCGGGGTTGGCCGCCTCACAAGTGGAACGCGTCTGGGCCGATATCATCGCCAAACGCAAGGCGACGCGTTATCTGCACCAGCGTCCGCAACTCGTTGATGAAGTCGAGGAAATCGGCACCTGAACCGCCTCGAAACCGGGCCACGGATGGACGGTTCGATTTGAACGTGTCCCGACTCTAGCTGAAACGGCTCCCGATCAGCCGGCTCCACTGCTCGCCCGCAAGACCGTTCAGGAAGACTTGCGAGTTCTTCATGGCGTCCAACAGCTCTGGATCACGTGAATGCACCACCGTTGAGGCAACGGTCAGGAAAGCGATGCGTCGTCCAAGCATCGCCTCCAGAAGTGCAGGTTGAACACGTCCGCGCAGGCCGCTGACGCCGCGCGCGGCGGCATGATCGATAAGGCAGTCTATCACCGAGCCCGCCTGGCCGGGGAGGGCGAGGATCTGCAGCACGCGACCAATTTGATACTTCCGTGCGTAATAGGCGAAAGCGCCGACATTGTTGCCGACTGGCGATGTCACGCAACCGAAGACAAGCTCGCCTAAATCCGGCTTCTGTGCCGCATCGGTCAGGATGTGGTCGAGTTGGCCTTCCGTCCAATCCGGGCGCAGGGCGAATTGAGCGGTAAACGGCTCGATGAGCTTGGCAAATGTGTGGCTGTCGATTTCGGATATCCGAAATGCTCCGTGGCCTGCCCCTTCCACCGCCACACCTGACCAGCGTCGTTCGCTGGGCGTCATCCTCCTGCAATAAAATCGGTCGACGGCACGCGCCAACGGATTGAGCATTCGGGCAAGCGTCAGGCGATTGGCGGAAAGGCTGAGCATGAAGGCCGCGGGGCGCATCACGCGGACCCAGTCAAGGCTGTATTGCGGCAGGACCGCGCCGCGCAGCCGGGTCCACAATTTCACGGAGATATCGTTGGCCGTCTCGCTGAAGGAGATGTCCTGCGGACCATCAAGGTATGCTTTCAGCAAGCGGGCGCCGGCCAGCGGATCGTGCTCATGGTCCTCGACCATGAGCGAGCTACAGATGGCGGCGCGTAGTTGTCGGCCGTTGAACGTCATCGGCAGCACGTGGACACCGACAAATCCGGAGACGCGACCGGCGTCGTTGACATGGACAAGCGACCGGAGGTCGCCGCCGCAACCGGGCGCATCCAGATAAAACCGTCTCATGTATTCGACGAGAGAGGCCGGCGCTTTCGTCCCTTCCTTCAGCAGCACGCGCTGAAACATGTCCGCGACTGCCGGGAGGTCGGCGCCTTGCAAGGCGCGAATGATGCTCAAGCCCGGCTCCCGGCACCGAAGTCCCGTCCGCCGAGCTTCCGGGCCAAGGCGACACGAGGCACGAGAACATCGGACGCGAGTTCCAACTCGACGCCCATGAAGCCGTGCAACCTCGACCAGTTGCGGTCGCCCCGGTGACTGAACGGAGTGCTGAATTGCTGCGGCAAGGTGGACCCTTTGCTTGACCGACGAAAACCGGCGTCATTGCTGCTAGCAGATTCAGGTAAACCGATATTAAAGTCGTTGCTTTGAATGGTAGCGAACCAGGTTGTCCGGCCTCATACCTGGACATCAGTAATTTTGGTTCCCGGCGGACTCTACACGACCAGCGGCATGAGTTGCGTGCTCTGCGTCGAACCGTTTCGGCTGGCCAAAGTTTCGTGTGGCGGCTCTTGACTGGGGGCGCGGGCGTAATACGGTGAGACAAATACCGGCTCTGGCCGCCGGGCGGCAAGAATGCCTCGTATGCCTCGCCTTGCGGCGGTGGCTGCGGGGCATTGTCATTTTGAGGCTTTGCTTGAAACGGCATATCGAGATCGGCATTCTCTATTCGCGGTCCGGCAACTACCGGCTGGTGTCCGAATCCTGCCGTGCGGGCGCGATGAACGCCATCGCCGACGTCAACGCCGATCCCGTTGTCCCCTTCGAATTCATCCCGGTCGAGCGCGACCCGCAGGGCAACATCGATCGGTATGCAAGCGGCTGCGCGGACATTCTCGCCAACAGCGGCGCGCGTCACATCATTGGCTGCGTCACCTCGTGGAGCCGCAAGGAGGTCATTCCAATCCTGGAAAGGGCAGGCGGCACGCTGTGGTATGCCTGCCCGTACGAGGGCTTCGAAGCCAATGAGCATGTCGTCTACACCCACGCCTGCCCCAATCAGCATCTCGTACCGCTACTTGCCTATGTCGTGCCTCGTTTCGGCGCCGACGGCTTCCTGCTCGGTTCCAACTACATCTGGGGTTGGGAGACCAACCGTGTGGCGCGCGACCTGATTGCGGACGCCGGCGGCAAGGTGCTGGGCGAACGCTATCTGCCGCTTGGCGAGGTCGATGTTGCGAGGCTGATCGCGGAGGTACAGGCGACGAGACCTGATTTCATTCTGAACAATCTCATCGGCCCTTCTTCCTATGCGTTTATCGCCGCCTATGCCGAGCTTGGCCGGCGCGACCCGCATTTCAGGCCGGAGCGTTGCCCGATCCTGTCCTGCAATCTCACGGAATGCGAATTGCCGGCGCTCAACGGGGCAGGGGATGGTCATCTTTCCGTTGGGCCCTATTTTCACGACACCTCGGGGGCGGATCGCGGAGCGGCTTCAGTGTCTTCCGTCATGCCTGCCTCATCCTTCGAGGCGGCGGCTTATGCCTCGGTGCGCACGCTCGCCGGAATCCTCACCCGCAACCCCGGTGCACAATGGACGGACCTGCCCAAGGTCTTTGCCGGAACATCATTTCGAACACCGCTGGGCGACATCGCCATCGATCCGCAAACCCAGCACGCTACCTTGCCGGTGCAGATCGGACGTATCGATGGGACATCGTTCAAAACGGTCACGCTGACGACGGGCGTGGCACCCGATCCCTACCTTTCCCGCTATGACCGGACGGAGACGTTCGGGCGGCCACGCCTGCGGGTGGTGTCGTGAGCAAGATGGCGCGTATCCCGAACCTTGGAGGCGCCAGGGCTTTTGTCCTGCATCGTCCACATCCGACCGTGCAGGCGATCACAAGGCAATTGTCGGCCATCGGCCTTGAGGCGATTGGCTTCTGGCCGGAACTGCCGGCCGAAGCCTTGGCGGCGGACTTCGTTTTCTTCGACGTAGACCTCGGCTTTGACGAGCAATTTCCGTGGAAGCCGGGCGAGGCACCGATGCCGCTGATAGCGCTGATCGGCTCCGAGGCGCCGGGGCGTGTCGAATGGGCACTGTCGCACAAGGCCGATGCCCAATTGCTGAAACCGGTCGGCAACGCCGGCGTCTATAGCGCGCTTTTGATCGCAAGGCAGAGTTTCGAGGCGCGCAAGCTTCTGGCCAGCGAGATCGCCTCGCTTGGTCAGCGGGTCGCGGAGCGCCAGACCATCGTACGCGCGGTGGAGGTCTTGTCGAAGGGCGCCGAGGACGGCCGTGCCTATGCGCAGCTCCGCTCGCTGGCGATGAGCTGGCAAATCAGCGTCGAGGACGCCGCGCGCAGGATCGTGGCGATGACACAAGAAGAAGGCGACGATGACCAATCCGATCGCGCCTGAGCTTTCAGCCGCCGGGCGTATGCCAGCCAAGCCTCGCGCCGGCGTCTGGCGACGTCTGCTAAAACGGCCTCTCGCATTGCTCGGCCTCGGGATTATTGCCCTTGTCTTGGCCGGCGCCATTCTTGCACCGTGGCTGACAGGCTACGATCCGAACGAGCAGATGTTTGACGGGCTCACGCTTGAAGGCGCGCCACTGCCGCCGGGAGCCCAATTCTGGCTAGGCACCGACCTGCTTGGCCGCGACCTGCTGACCCGTCTTCTCTTCGGCGCGCGCACGTCGCTGATCATCGGCATCGTCGCCAACGGCGTGGCGCTTCTGATCGGCACGCTGGTCGGCATCACGGCCGGCTATTTCCGCGGCTGGATCGGCAGCGCGCTTATGCGCTTCACCGATTTGATGATGGCTTTCCCGGCGCTGCTGCTCGCCATCTGCATGGCGGCGGTGCTCCAGCCGAGCCTGTGGATCGTCGCTATGGTGATCGCATTGGTGAACTGGGTGCAGACCGCCCGCGTCATCTACACCGAGACAAGTTCGCTCTCCGAGCGCGAGTTCATCGATGCCGAGCGCACCATCGGCGCAAGCGCTCCACGCATCCTGTTTCGTCATATCCTGCCGCACCTTTTGCCGACGATCATCGTCTGGGGCACGCTCGGCATCTCGACCACGGTGCTTCTGGAAGCGACGCTCAGCTATCTCGGCATCGGCGTGCAACCGCCGACTGCTTCCTGGGGCAACATCATCTTCGAAAACCAAACCTATTTTCAGGCAGCGCCCTGGCTGGTTTTCTTTCCGGGTGCGGCGATCCTGGCGCTAGCGCTAGCCTTTAACCTAGTCGGCGATGCGTTGCGCGACATTCTCGATCCGACGCAAAGGGGGCGAAGATGATCGCCTATCTCGGCCGCCGCGTTGTCCAGTCCGTGCTCATCTTGCTCGGCGTCTCTCTGATCACCTTTGCGCTGCTCTATCTGCTGCCCGCCGATCCCGTCCGCCAGATCGCCGGCCGCAGCGCCACGCCCGAGACGGTCGAGAACATCCGCCGGCAGCTCGGCCTCGACCAGCCCTTTGTCGTCCAGTATTGGCACTATCTGATCAGCCTGCTCAGCGGCGATCTAGGGCGCTCCTACATTCAGCGCTCGGAGGTCACGGAGCTGATCGTCTCGCGGCTGCCGGCAAGCCTGCTGCTGATGGTCGGCGCCATTACTTGCGAAGTCGTGATCGGGCTTACGATGGGCCTCATCGCCGCCGTCAAGCGTGGCACCGCCACCGACCAGTCGCTGATGGTCGCCTCCTTCGTCGGTGTTTCGGCGCCGCAATTCGTCGTCGGCCTGCTGCTGCTTTATGTATTCGCGGTGCGGCTCGGCTGGTTCCCGATCGGCGGTTACGGCACCTGGCGCCATCTGGTGCTGCCATCGCTGACCATGGGAATTCTCGGCGCCGGCTGGTACGCCCGCATGATGCGCTCGTCGATGATCGACGTGCTGCGCCAGGATTACGTGCGTACCGCGCGTGCCAAGGGTCTTGCACGCAGCGCCATTATCTTCCGGCACGCGCTGCCCAACGCCATCCTGCCGGTCATTGCCATGATCGGCATCGACATCGGCATCTTCATGGGCGGCATCGTGGTTGTCGAAAGCGTGTTCGGCTGGCCAGGCATCGGCCAGCTAGCCTGGCAGGCCATTCAGCGCATCGACATTCCGATCATCATGGGGGTCACCCTGGTTTCGGCCTTTGCCATCGTGCTCGGCAATCTCCTGGCCGACACTGTCGCACCGTTCATCGATCCACGCATCAAGCTCAGATGAAAACCAAGAACACCAGAGAAAGGGAACATGACATGAGAAAATATCTGATATCGACCGTGGCGGCATCGGCGCTTGCGCTGGTGCTTGGCATGACGAGCGTACGCGCCGAAGACGCCGTCGATCCGAATGCCAAGCAGGGCGGCGCGATCACCATCACCTACAAGGACGACGTCGCTACGCTCGATCCGGCCATCGGCTATGACTGGCAGAACTGGTCGATGATCAAGAGCCTGTTCGACGGGCTGATGGACTACGAGCCGGGCACCACCAACCTGCGGCCCGACCTTGCCGAGAGCTACGAGATTGCGCCCGACGGCAAGACCTTCACCTTCAAGCTGCGCCAAGGAGTGAAGTTCCACAATGGCCGCGAGATGACCGCCGACGACGTGAAATATTCTCTCGACCGGGTCACCAATCCAAAGACACAGAGCCCTGGTGCCGGCTTCTTCGGGTCGATCAAAGGCTATGACGATGTCGCTGCCGGCAAGGCGGAAAGCCTGGCCGGCATAACCGTCGTCGATCCCTACACGATCAAGTTCGAGCTGACCCGGCCCGACGCCACCTTCCTGCATGTCATGGCGATCAACTTCTCGCACGTCGTGCCGAAGGAAGAGGTCGAAAAATACGGCGCGGACTTCGGCAAGCACCCGGTCGGAACCGGCGCCTTCAAGCTCGCCGAATGGACGCTCGGCCAGCGCGTGGTCTTCGAGCGCAACCCGGACTACTGGCACAAGGGCCTGCCGCATCTCGACAAGATCACCTTTGAGATCGGCCAGGAGCCGATCGTGGCGCTGCTGCGGCTCCAGAAAGGCGAGATCGACGTTCCCGGCGACGGCATTCCGCCGGCGAAATTCCAGGAGGTGATGGCCGATCCCGAGCAGAAGGCCCGTGTCGTCGAGGGCGGCCAGTTGCACACCGGCTATATCACCATGAATATCACCATGGCGCCGTTCGACGATGTGAAGGTGCGGCAGGCGGTCAACATGGCGATCAACAAGGACCGCATCGTCCAGCTGATCAACAACCGTGCGGTGCCGGCCAATCAGCCATTGCCGCCGTCGATGCCTGGCTACGACAAAGAATTCAAGGGCTATCCCTATGACGTAGCCAAGGCCAAGGCCTTGCTTGCCGAGGCGGGGCATCCCGGTGGTTTTGACACGCAGCTGTTTGCAATGAATACCGATCCCAACCCGCGTATCGCGCAGGCCATCCAGCAGGATCTGGCGGCGATCGGCATTAAGGCCAGCATCCAGTCGCTCGCGCAGGCCAACGTCATCGCCGCCGGCGGCGACAAGGCCGGCGCGCCGATGATCTGGTCCGGCGGCATGGCCTGGATCGCCGACTTCCCCGATCCGTCGAACTTCTACGGCCCGATCCTCGGCTGCGCTGGTGCCGTCCCGGGCGGCTGGAACTGGTCGTGGTATTGCAACAAGGAGCTCGACGCCAAGGCGGCCGAAGCCGACTCCATCGTCGACCCGGCCAAGGCTGGCGAACGCGCCAAGATGTGGAGCGAGATCTACGGCAAGATCATGGAAGACGCGCCCTGGGCACCGGTGTTCAACGAGCAGCGTTTCACCATGAAATCAACCCGCATGGGTGGCGCGGACAACCTCTATGTCGACCCGGTCCACATCCCGATCAACTACGACAATGTGTATGTGACCGATGTGCAATAACTGCGACTACACCATCCACGGGCGCCACCATCATTTCGGCTGGGACAATTCCTTTGTCCCGGCCGAACGGGTGGCGCCAGGGTCGACGATCGAGTTCCAGTGCCTGGACTCGTCCGGCGGGCAGCTGACGATGGAGAGCACCGTTGACGACGTTGCTTTGCTCGATTTTGCCAAGGTGAACCCGGTCACTGGGCCAATCTATGTCGACGGGGCAGAGCCGGGCGATGCCCTGAAAATCACCATCGAGGCGTTCAAGCCGTCCGGCTTCGGTTGGACAGCGAATATCCCGGGATTCGGTCTGTTGGCGGATGACTTCACTCAACCGGCACTGAATATCTGGAAGTACGACGCCGCCTCGCTCGAACCGGCGCTGTTCGGCAAGAGCGGCCGGGTGCCGCTCAAGCCCTTCGCCGGCACCATCGGCAATGCCCCGGCTGAGCCGGGTCTGCATTCGGTGGTCCCGCCGCGGCGGGTGGGCGGCAATATGGACATCCGTGATCTCGCTGCCGGCACGGTGCTCTACCTGCCCGTAGAGGTCGCGGGAGCGTTGTTCTCGGTCGGTGACACGCACGCCGCGCAAGGCGACGGCGAGGTCTGCGGCACGGCCATCGAGAGCCCCATGAACGCCGTGCTGACGCTCGATCTGGTCAAGGATGCCCGGCTGCGGACGCCGCGTTTCACGACGCCCGGTCCGGTGTCGCGACATCTCGACGCCAAGGGCTATGAGGTGACAACCGGTATCGGGCCGGATCTGATGGACGGCGCCAGGAGCGCCGTCTCGCAGATGATAGACCTGCTCTCCGGCCGCTACGGTATGGATCCGGTAGACGCCTATATGCTTGTGTCGGTTTGCGGCGACCTGCGCATCAGCGAGATCGTCGACATGCCCAACTGGGTGGTTTCTTTCTACTTCCCGCGCTGCGTCTTTGAATGAAGGTGGAGGACATCAAACGATCCGGGCAGGCCGCCGCGGAGAGTGGCTCTGTCAGGCCGGTACTCAGCGTCTCAGGTCTGAGCGTCGCCGTGCGCGGCGAAGAGGGCGACCGCGACGTCGTTTCCGACCTGACATTCGACCTGATGCGCGGCGAAACGCTTTGCATCGCCGGCGAGTCCGGTTCCGGCAAGTCGATGACGGCACTGGCCATCATGGGCTTGCTGCCGCAGCCGGCGGCACGCATCAGATCAGGCTCCATCCGGCTCGGCGATCAGGATCTCGCGGCTCTTAGCGAGAGTGGTATGCGCCGCATCCGCGGCGACCGCATTGCCATGATCTTTCAGGAACCGATGACATCGCTCAATCCGGTTCTTTCCATCGGCCGGCAGCTCACGGAGGCGATCGAGGCACACACCTCGCTGTCGCGCTCCAACTCGCGGCTGAGGGCGCTCGAGGCGCTGAAGGCAGTCCGAATTCCGGATGCCGAACGGCGGCTCGAGCACTATCCGCACGAACTCTCAGGCGGCATGCGCCAGCGTGTGATGATTGCCATGGCTCTGGCCCTGAACCCGGATGTGCTGATCGCCGATGAACCGACGACCGCCCTCGACGTCACCGTTCAGGGCGAGGTGCTGGAGTTGCTGCGTGATCTGCAGCGCGAGCACGGCACCAGCGTTATCCTGATCACGCACGACATGGGTGTCGTCGCCGAGATGGCGGACCGCGTTATCATCATGCGCGATGGCCGGATGGTCGAGCAGGGCAGCGCGACCGACATCTTCACCCGCCCGCAGGCAGATTATACGCGCGAGCTTCTGGCCGCCGTGCCACGCATCGGCGGTGGACGGCCGGCCGAAGACCGACAAGACGCCGCCCACATGCCGGCCGAGCTTGTATCCGTCAGCGATCTTCACGTCCGCTTCGACCTGCGCGGCGGCTTCTTCGGTCGCGTTGACCGCAGGGTGCACGCGGTCGAGGGCGTCAGTTTCTCGATCGCGCCGCACGAAACGCTGTCGCTGGTCGGCGAATCGGGCTGCGGCAAGTCGACGACGGCCAAGGCGATCGCCGGGCTGGTGCCCTACACCGGCAGCATTTCAATCGGCAGCCACGACTTGTCGGCGCTCAGCCGCAAGGAGCGCAAGGCTGTACGCCGCAATGTGCAGATGATCTTTCAGGATCCCTTCGCGTCCCTCGACCCGCGCATGCGAGTAGGCGATCTCGTCGCCGAGCCTCTGCTGATCCACGGCCTCGGCGACAAAGAGCAACGGCACGCCCAGATCGCCGCACTGTTCGAACGCGTCGGCCTCTCCGCTGACCAGATGGAGCGCTATCCCCACGAATTCTCCGGCGGGCAGCGCCAGCGAATCTGCGTTGCACGGGCGCTGGCGCTGCGACCAAAGCTGATCATTGCCGACGAGAGCGTCTCTGCTCTCGATGTGTCGGTGCAGGCGCGCGTGTTAAGATTGCTGAAGGAACTGCAGCGCGAATTCGGCGTCGCATATCTCTTCATCTCGCACGACATGGCGGTGGTAGAGAACATCTCCGATCGCGTGGCGGTAATGTATCTGGGGCAGATCGTCGAGATGGGCACCCGCGACCAGATCTTCTCCAACCCGCGCCATCCTTACACAAAGCGGCTGATCGAAGCCGTTCCGGTTCCCGATCCAGGCCGGCGCCGCGCCCGGTTCGCCCGTTTGGACAGCGAAATTCCAAGCGCTGTGCGGCGCATCGGTGACGAGCCCCGGAAACTCAAGCTTGAAGATGTTGGCGACGGCCACCTCGTCGCCACTTGATCAGCTTAGGCCGCCTCGTCCAGCCAATCCGCAGACGCTCGGGGACAGCAGCATATGTGATGCTCGGGCGGCAGGATGTGATCGGCGATGGCGCTGCCGCGGCAGCGCCATTCGGCGATGCCGAGTTGGCAAGATCGCCAGTTTACATCTGACATGTTAGCGTGCTAACGCTACGTGCACATTGATTTCAACGGAGATCGCATTGGCTTCCCGCTTTGGTCTTTCGGTTGCCCTAACCACACCCTTCGACCCGTCGGGGCAGATAGCGCTCGCGCCGATGATCGCGCACGCCCGAGCCTGCCTTGGCGCCGGCTGCAGCAGCGCGACGCTGTTCGGCACCACCGGGGAAGGAGCCTCGGTGGGCACCGACGAGCGGCGGATCGTCACCGAAGCCATGTTGGCGGCCGGTATACCGGCACATCAGCTCGTCGCCGGCGTGCTGGTCAATGCAACCGAAGATGCCGCCGATCAGGCTCGGCACGCTTTGCAGCGCGGCGTTCGCAACATTCTGCTCGCTCCGCCGAGCTACTTCAAGAATGTCGGCGAGAACGGGCTGTTCGGATGGTTTTCCGCCGTCTTCGCCGCACTCGGCCCGCTGGCGCGTGATGTGCTCCTCTATAACATCCCCTCTGTCACCATGGTGCCGCTCCCGCTTGGGCTGATCGGCCGGTTGCGCGCCGCCTTTCCCGCCGTGGTGGCCGGGGTGAAGGATTCCGGCGGGGACTGGAGCTACAGTGAGGCGCTGCTTGAAGCGCATGGCGATCTGGTGATCCTGATCGGCGACGAACGGCATCTGGCGAGAAGCGTGCGCCGCGGCGGACAGGGTGCGATTTCCGGCATGGCTAATTTTGTTACCGGCGAAATCCTCGCAATGGTCGAAGACGGCCGCGACAACCCACGCGTCGAGGACTTCGTGCTCGAATTGCTCAAATACCCGGTCACACCGGCGGTGAAGGTCATGGTCGCGCGCACGACCGGCGACGAGCGCTGGCTGGCGGTCCGCCCGCCCCTGGAGGCGATCGGCCCACAAGGACGGCGGCAGCTTGCCGCGGCCTACGACAGGCTGTTTGCGACAGAGGCGGCCTGACCGACAAGGCCGGGCTGGCCGACAAGGAAGCGAGCTGAAGTGGAAGACGGCAGCGAACCGATCACTCTCCGGGAGAAAGCCTATGCCAGCTTCACGCGGCATTTGCTGGCCCGTGATCTGCGGCCGGGGCAGTTCGTGTCACAGCGCGAACTGGTCGCTTTCACCGGGCTGCCGCTGGGCGCTATTCGCGAGATCGTCCCGCGTCTCGAGGCCGAGGGATTGCTGACCACCATCCCGCAGCGCGGCATGCAAATCGCGCACATCGACATCAATCTGATCCGCGAGGCATTTCAGTTTCGGCTATTCATGGAACGCGAGGCGGTGGCGCTATTCACGGCCAGCGCTTCAGATGCCGAACTTGCCCGCATGCGGCGCGAACACGAGGAGATGCTGGCTCAAGCTCTGGGGCAGGCGCCGACGCCGGAAATGGAAGCCAAGGCCCAGACCATCGACTGGGCCATGCACGATACCTTTATCAATGCGCTGGGCAACGAGATCATCGCCAAGGCCTATCTGGTCAACTCGGTGAAAATCCGGCTGATCCACCAGGAGCGTTTCCGCATCGACGGTCGCGTGGTGCCGGTGATGCGCGAACATTTGGCGGTCATCGAAGCCATGGAGAGCCGCAATTCGCAAAAGGCGGTTGAAGCGATCAGTCTGCATATCGACAATGCGCGCCGGCTGGCGCTCCAGATCTGAGGAAATATAGCCGCGCCGCGGTTCGCGGCGCATCCACAACGACAGCAACCGGGAGGAAGAAATGTCGTCCAATCTGTTCAACCCAACCAGGAGGCAACTCCTTGCCGGAACCGCGGCGCTCACCGCCGCCGGCCTTGTGGGGCTCCGCCCCAGCTTTGCCGCAGGCGTCGACTGGAAACGCTTTGCCGGGACGACGCTTGACGTCAATCTGGTGAAAAGCCCGCGCAGCGACACCATCCTGAAATATCTCGCCGAGTTTGAGGAACTGACCGGCATCAAGGTCAATGCCGAGGCCACGCCCGAGCAGCAGCAGCGCCAGAAGACGGTGATCGAATTGAGCTCGGGCAAGCCCAGCTTCGACGTCGTGCATCTGAGCTACCACGTGCAAAAGCGCCAGTTCGAGAAAGGTGGCTGGCTGGCTGACATCGCCGGCTACCTCGCCGACCCGTCGCTCACCGACCCGGGGTTGGTCGAAAGCGACTTCGCCGAGGCCGGCATGCTGTTTGCCAAGGACGGCCAGGGCGTGCTGCGCTCGCTACCCTTCTCGGTGGACTACTGGATCCTCTATTGGAACAAGGAGCTGTTCGAGGCCAAGGGCCTCAAATACCCCGAGACCTTCGAGCAACTGGTGGCCGCCGCCGAAGCGCTGACCGACCCGTCGACCAATACATACGGCTTCGTCGCCCGCGGGCTCAAGAACGCAAATACGCCGGTGTGGACATCGCTGATGCTCGGCTACGACATGACGCCGCTCGACGACAAGGGCAAGCTGCGCACCGAGGCTCCCGAGGCGATCGAGGCTGCCGCGCTCTATCAAAGATTGATGACCAAGTCCGCCCCTCCGGGCGTCACCGGGTTCAATTGGGCCGAAGCACAGTCTGCCTTCCTGCAAGGCAAGATCGGCATGTGGCTCGACGGCGTGGGTTTTGCCCCGCCGATGGAAAACCCGGAAAAATCGAGGGTGGTCGGGAAGGTCGGCTACGGCGTCATGCCCAAGGGTCCCAAGGCGCATGCCTCGGGCACCTTTGGCGACGGGATTGGCGTTACCGCCGCCAGCGAGAAGAAGGAGGCCGCCTATCTGTTCTGCCAGTGGGCGGTATCGCCAGCCATGGGCGCGCGGCTATTGCAGGCCGGCGCCGGCGTTCCGTTCCGCAAATCCGTGCTGGAGGATCCCAAGGTGCGCGAAGGCGTCACCATGCCGGCAAGCTGGCTTGATGCCGTGATCGGCTCGGGCAATATCAGCCGGCTGGCACTGCCGGTCATCATTCCCGTCACCGAATTCCGCGACATCTATGGCGTGGCGCTGACCAACATGATTGCCGGCGCCGATCCCGCCGCCGAGCTGAAGAAGGCCACCGAGCAGTTCCAGCCGGTTCTCGACAGGAGCGAGCAGGGCTGATGTCGGCCACCACCCCAGAACAGACCGGGGTGACGATGCCGGTTATCGACGGGAGCCAGACGATCCGGCTGGCTCCCAACTACTGGCCTTTCGTTGTCCCCGCACTCGTCGTCGTTGGCGCCGTCATCGTTTTTCCTTGGGCTTTCACGCTGTGGATGAGCGTCAACCGCTGGACGCTCGGCCAGTCGCGGAGCTTTGCCGGGATGGAAAACTACCTCCGCCTGGCAAGCGACCCACGTTTCTGGGAATCCCTTGTTCATACGTTGACCTACACCTTCCTCTCGGTTGCAGCGCCGATGCTCCTGGGCACCCTGGCCGCCCTGATCTTCGACGCCAGGTTTCCGCTGCGCGGTCTGCTGCGCGGCGTCTTCGTCATGCCGATGATGGCGACGCCCGTTGCTGTGGCACTGGTTTGGACCATGATGTTCCATCCTCAGCTCGGCGTACTCAACTACTTGCTGTCGCTGGTCGGCATCCCGGCTCAGGAATGGATATTCAATGCCAACACGGTCATCCCGTCGCTGGTTGCGGTCGAGACCTGGCAGTGGACGCCGCTGGTCATGCTGATTGTGCTGGGTGGGCTGGCTTCGGTGCCGCGCGAGCCCTTCGAAAGCGCCGAGATCGACGGCGCCAATGCCTGGCAGCAATTCCGCTATCTCACTTTGCCGATGATCGCACCGTTCCTGATGATCGCGGTCATCATCCGCACCATCGATGCGCTGAAGAGCTTCGACATCATCTACGCGATGACCCAGGGCGGGCCGGGCACGGCCTCGGAAACCATCAACATCTATCTCTACAACACCGCCTTCTCCTACTACGATATCGGCTACGGCTCGGCCATGGCCGTGGTGTTCTTCATTGTCATCGTGGCCCTGTCTTTTGTCCTCCTAATGCTGCGTCAACGCTCGCAGTGGATCGATACGGAGGGCAAATAGATGAGTTCGCGGCTGCTCAACCAGATCGGTCTGTTTTTCGCTGCCCTGGTTTTCGTCTCGCCGGCGATCCTGTTCTTCCTCTGGATGATCTCGCTGTCGCTGAAGTTCGAAATCGACAACGGTGCCTATCCGCCGATCCTGATCCCCGAACGTTTCGCCTGGTCGAACTATGTAAAGGTGTTCGAGGAGAACAATTTCCTGCTCTATCTCTGGAACTCGGTTCTGGTGACCGGCACGGCGACCTTGCTGGCGCTGCTGATCGGCGTACCGGCCGGCTATGGCATCGCACGGCTCAAGGCTGAACGGTCGGCGGTCGTCATCATGATCGCCCGCATGACGCCTGGGCTATCCTATCTCATCCCGCTGTTTCTGCTGTTCCAATGGATCGGGATCCTCGGCACGCTCTGGCCGCAGATCATCATCCATCTGGTGGTGACGGTGCCGATCGTGGTCTGGGTGATGATCGGCTATTTCGAGACCACGCCGATGGAACTGGAAGAGGCGGCCAACATCGACGGCGCCAACTCCTGGCAGGTTTTCCGGCTGGTTGCCCTGCCCATCGCCAAGCCGGGCATCGTCGTCGCCTTCATCCTATCCGTCATCTTCTCATGGAACAATTTCGTCTTCGGCGTGGTGCTCGCCAGCCGTGAGACGCGCACCCTGCCGGTCGCCGTCTACAACATGCTGTCCTACGAACAGGTCAGCTGGGGGCCGCTCGCCGCGGCGGCGCTGGTGGTGACGTTGCCGGTGCTGATCCTGACCATGTTCGCGCAAAGGCAGATCGTCGCGGGGCTGACCGCCGGCGCCGTCAAGGGCGGCTGAGGGCGCGCCCTGACATCACTCTTTTCTGGGAAAGATCCAATGGCATCGGTAACGATCAACAACGTGCAGAAGGCCTTCGGGGCTACCAAGATCATTCACGACGTCAGCGTCGATATCGCCGATGGCGAATTCGTCATCCTGGTCGGCCCGTCGGGATGCGGAAAATCGACGCTGCTGCGTATGATTGCAGGCCTTGAAACGATCTCCGGCGGGAAGATCGCCATCGGCGAGCGTATGGTCAACAATCTGCGGGCACGGGACCGGAACATCGCCATGGTGTTCCAGAATTATGCGCTCTATCCGCATATGACTGTGGCCGACAATATGGGCTTTGCCCTGAAGATCAAGAAAGCCGACCCGGCCGACACCGCTGGCCGGGTCCGGAAGGCAGCCGGCATTCTTGGCCTGGAAAAGCTGCTTGACCGCTATCCGCGCCAGCTTTCCGGCGGCCAACGCCAGCGCGTCGCCATGGGCCGCGCGATCGTACGCGACCCGCAGGTTTTTCTGTTCGACGAGCCGCTCTCCAACCTCGACGCCAAGTTGCGCGTCCAGATGCGCGGCGAGATCAAGGCCCTGCACCAGCGGCTGGGTACCACGACGATCTATGTCACGCACGACCAGATCGAGGCCATGACCATGGCCGACAAGATCGTCGTGCTGCATGACGGCCTGGTCGAGCAGATCGGCGCGCCGCTTGACCTCTACGACCATCCCGCCAATCTCTTCGTTGCCGGTTTCATCGGCTCGCCCGCGATGAACTTCATCGCCGGCCGCATCGAGGAGGGCGTGTTCCGCAGCGCCGGCGGGTTGATCCTGCCGTTGCCGGAAGGCACCCAGCCGGCGGATGCCGCAGGACGTGAACTCGTCTACGGCATTCGCCCGGAACATATCCGGGCAACCGGGCAGGGCATGCCGGGCACGGTCACTCTTCTCGAGGCGACTGGCTCCGAAATCTTCGCCAGGGTCGACTGCTCCGGTGAAGAAATCTCCTGCCTCTTCCGAGAGCGGCTTGCGCTCAAGCAAGGCGAAGGGGTGCGGATCGAGATCGACCGCGCATGTGCGCATCTGTTCGACGCAGCAACCGGTCGGCGCATCTGACCCTATGGTCTGGTGAATGCGTGGTCGGCCTCAGGTCGGCAACGCGAATTCAACGGCAAGTTCGATGGCGCGGCCTTCGCGGGCCGATCTCTGGGCGGCGAGACCCATGACGACGGCCCACCAGCCGTCTTGCAAGGTCACTTCCACTTTGCCTTGTCCGCGCACCGCAGCGGTGAAGCGGACATGCTCGAAATAGGTCGAACCGTTATGGTCGCCTGCCTCGAGCAGCCGGGGGTCGACGGGAATCTCCAGCAGGCGTGGTCCAGGCGGATTGCGCGGGCTGACGATCAACTGGGGCACTGGCGCAGGGCCAAGGTGGGTCGGCCAGAAGCGACCGGGACCCGGCACCAGACATTCGATCTTTCCGTCGCCGCCGACAGCGCAGAGTTCCTCCTGGTAGCGGCTGCCCTCGGCGAACATGCAGAGTTCCAGCATGGCGCGCGCACCGCTCGCGAAATCAACCAGCACATAGCCATGGTCAAGGATATCCGGCCTCTCACCGCCGTAGCGTTCGTCGAGATGGTTTACGGCCTGTCCAGCGCTCGCCATCACGCGGACGGGGTCGGATCCGAGGATCAGCCGCATCAGGTCGAAGAAGTGGCAGCACTTCTCGACGAATGTGCCGCCGGTGTTGCGGTTGAAGCGGTTCCAGTCGCCGACCTTGGCCAGAAACGGGAAGCGGTGCTCGCGGACCGTCAGCATGCGGATGCCGCCGGTGGCGTGGCGGGCCTGCTCGACGAATGCGGCGACGGGCGGCATATAGCGGTATTCCATGGCCACCCAGACGAGCGGAAGCCGAGCTTTCAGCGCCGCGATCCGCCCCTCGCCACCGGCGTCGGTGAAGAGCGGCTTTTCCACCAGCACCGGCAGTGGTCGAAGTGCGGCGATCTGCTCCATCTGACCGAGGTGCTGGTGGTTGGGGCTGGCAATCAAGACGCAGTCTACCTCGTCCATGGCCAGCAGTTCGGCGATCGATGCCGCCGATCGCGCGCCCGACGTCGTCGCCAGCGACGCCGCCAACATGCCGGGGTCCGGCTCGAAGATCGCGGCCACATGCGCGTCGGGCAACAGAGCGATGTTGCGGATGTGCTCGCGGCCCATCATGCCGCAGCCGATGATGCCGTAGCCGATCGATGATCTGGTCACGCTGCGACTTCCTCCGGCCTATCCGAAACGCGTGACGTAGCGCGCCGCGCCCGGATCGAACCAGCTGCGGGAATATTCCGCGCTGGCGCCGTCGCCAGCCCAGGCGATACGTTCAATGAAACCCACGACCGTCCCCGGCGGTGGCCTGAACTCGAGCGGGACCCAGTCCGGCGCGGGTGCGACGGCAACATGGTCTTCGGCGCGAACGATCGTAAAGCCGAGCGCGAGCCGGTAGTGGAGATAGAGGGATTCCGACAGGTCCTCGCGCTTGAGCCGCTCGGCGCGGCTGACGTCGAGCCAGATCTCCTCGACCGCGGCCGGCTCGCCGTCGAGCCGCCGCAGCCGGCGTATACGGTGGGCTTCGCCGGCGCTGCCGAATTGCGGCAGGTCGGCGGGCTTGGGCAGCCGCTCGACGGACAGCACGTCGGCGCTCGGCAGGCCGCCACCGCCGATGCGCTCCAGGCGAAAGAAGGCATAGATCCCGAGCAAGTCGCCGCGCGCTCGCACATAGTTACCCGAGCCCTGGATGCGGTCGAGAAGGCCCTTTTCGGTCAAATCTGCCAGCGCGCGCCTGAGCGTGCCGACGGCAATCCCGAGGCTCGCGGCCATCTCGCGCTCGGGCGGCAGCCGCGCCCCGTCGGCCAGCCGTCCGGCCGCGATTTCGCGGATCAGCATTTCGCTGGTCTGCAAGTGCACAGGCAAGGGCCCGCGCATCTGGCTGGATCGGTGGCCGGGGTCCGCCCTTGTCAAATGCATCCGGTGTTCCAATCGCATCCCGGTTTCGGGTTTGGCTCCAAAATTGATACAGTATTGATCTACACCAAAACGAATGCTACGCAAGCCCTATTCGCAGCTCCGGACGTCATTGAAGAGTGGCCCGGACGTCTTTTCTGAAGAGTGGCAATGAGCATCGTCCCAATCACCTCGCCGGATCTCGATGCTGCCGAAGTCTCGTGGTTCGCCGCACTCTGCTCGGACGACTATCGTTATCTCGGCGTTCCGGACGGCGCACTGCGCTCGAACTGGGCGCATTGCTCCGAGATCGTAAAGACGTCCGAGGCACTCGGTTTCCGCAACATCTTGTGTCCGTCGTCCTATCAGGTCGGCCAGGACACGCTGAGCTTCGTTGCCGGCTGCGCGCCGATCACGTCGAAGATCAATCTGCTTGCCGCTGTGCGCTGCGGCGAGATGCAGCCGATCATGCTGGCGCGCACGATTGCGACGCTGGACCACATGCTGGAAGGCCGGCTGACGGTGAACGTCATTTCGTCGGACTTTCCGGGCGAGACAGCCGACAGCGCCTACCGCTATCAGCGTTCCCGCGAGGTGGTGCAGATCCTGCGCCAGGCCTGGACCAGGGACAGCATCGATTTCGAGGGCGAGGTCTATCGCTATAAAGGGCTCTCGACGGCGCCGGCGAAGCCCTATCAGCAGAATGGCGGCCCGCTGCTCTATTTCGGCGGTTATTCGCCCGACGCGCTCGAGCTTTGCGCCGAACAGTGCGACATCTACCTGATGTGGCCGGAAACCAGGGAGGAGCTTGCCGACCGCATGAGAGCAGTCCACGAGCGCGCCGAGCGTCATGGGCGGACGCTCGACTACGGCCTGCGCGTCCACATGATCGTGCGCGATACCGAGGCAGAGGCAAAGGAATATGCCCGGGAGCTGGTTTCGAGGCTGGACGACGAGCAGGGCAGGGCGATCCGCGAGCGCGCGCTCGACGCCCGATCGCTCGGCGTATCGCACCAGGCCAGGAACCGCCAGATCGCCGATGCCGAAGGCTATGTCGAGCCGCATCTGTGGACGGGGGTCGGGCGGGCGCGCTCTGGCTGCGGCGCGGCGCTGGTGGGCTCGACCGATCAGGTTCTGTCGGAAGTCGAGGCGTATATGAAGATGGGGATCCGCGCCTTCATCTTTTCCGGCTACCCGCATCTCGACGAGGCGCGTCATTTCGGCACCAAGGTCCTGCCCCAGCTCAAGACATGCTCGCTCCCGCACGCCTATGGCCGGGTGCCGGAACGGATCCCGGCGACACCACTGGGAACGGGGGAGCGCCGCTGATGGAGCATGTCGTGTGCGATCCAGGCCTTTTGCGCAATGCCTTCGGGCGTTTCGCCACTGGTGTCACGGTCGTCACCACCGGCACGGCCGACGGCCCGGTCGCGATCACCGCCAACAGCTTCTCATCTGTGTCGCTCGATCCGCCGCTGGTGCTCTGGTCTATCGGCCGCCACTCGCGCCGGTTCGAAGCCTTCGCCAATTCCGCGCACTACGCCATTCACGTGCTGGCGGAAGATCAAATCGATCTGTGCTGGCGTTTTTCGAAGTCGGGGACGGACTTTGCCGATCTTGACCTGTCGTGGAGCGAGCACGGCGTGCCATTGCTGCCGCGAGCACTGGCGCGGTTCGAATGCAGCGTCGCCGACCGCTTCCCGGCTGGCGACCATATGATCCTGCTTGGACGTGTCCTTGAACTGCAGACGCAAGAGGGTTTGCCGCTGCTCTTTGCTGGCGGCAAGTCGCGCGCTCAAGAGGCCAGCTGATGATCGCCGGCGCCGCTCCGGGCTGGTGCCGTCGACTGGCGCACCACGAGATTGCAGGCAAGTTCGACGCGACGCGGCGGCGACCCCGAATGGGCCATGTCGTCGAGCAGCAGGCTAAGCGCCGCCGATCCGATCTCGCGCATGGGAATGTGCATCGCCGTCAGCGGCGGGTTGCAGAAGGCAGCGAGCGGCAAGTCGTCCATGCCGACCACGGACACATCGCCAGGCACCGAATATCCGGCCTCCTGGACGCCGGCGATGGCACCAAACGCCAGGCTGTCGCCGGCCGTCAGCACGGCGGTGAAATCGAGGCCGCGGGCCGCGATGCGCTCGGTCACGGCCCTGCTCGCAAGTTCCGGCAGCCAGTCCTGCACCTCGACCACGAAGTCGTCGAAGCCGACAATGCCGGCCGTGATCAGCGCGTCGCGCCAACCTTCGTAGCGCCGCTCGATCGTGCGCCGCCCACGCCGCATCAGGAACAGGATGCGGCGGTGGCCGAGGCCGATCAGATGCTGCGCGGCAAGCATGGCGGCAGAGCGATTGCAGGGCGTCACGCTCGAATGGCGCATCGAGGGATCGTCGCCGTTGACGAGCACGATCGGCTTGGCGAAGCCGGCTGTCAGCGTCAGCACGTCATCGTCGTCCAGCGTCAGAAACAGGCAGCCGGCGACGCTGTCGTCGTGCTCGGATTCACGCAGCAGCGCGATTTCGTCCTCGGGCGCCGAAACCGGCCGGGTCACCAGTTCGACGCCCAGCAACCGGGCGCGCTCGTTGAGCCCGTCAAGGACATGGTAGGTGAACTGATTGCGGGCACTGTCCACCATTGCCACGCTGCTTGCGGCCAGGATGACCTTGCGGCCGGCAACCGAGGCGGGAATGGCATAGTTCATCGACTTCGCCGTTTCGATGATCCTGGTGCGAAGCTCGTCCCTCACCCCGCCGACACCGCTTAGCGCACGGGAGGCGGTGCTGACCGACACGCCGCAACGCGCCGCGATCTCTTCAAGTCGAATGCGGCGGCTGGGGCGGCCGCGCTTGCCTTGGATATTCATCGCTCCGTCACCTCCGGCAAATTCATCCGACTAATGCAAAAAATTTTCAGATTGCGCAAGAAAAATGCCTGTGAAACAGTTCTGATGAAGCGGGAGAAACGGAGGAGTGATGCCGCTATCGGCCGAACGCTTGAATTACGCGCTTGCCAGCCTCGTGGCCGGCATGACCGGCTTGCGTCATGACGGGCGGTTCCATGAGCCGAATCTCGACGGCACGCCGGGCGACTATGTCAGCTTCGACAGCTGGGAATGGCCGCAGGGCGTCGGGCTCTACGGGCTGGTTCGGCTGTGGGCGCAGACCGGTGACGATCGGCTGCTGCAGACGATCGAGACCTGGTACGACCGACGCATCGCTGCCGGTCTCCCGGCGATGAACGTCAACACCACCGCGCCTCTGCTGGCGCTAAGTGAATTGTGGCGGCGCCGCCGCCAGCCGCGTTTCGAGCCGGTCCTGCGCGAATGGGCCGAGCAGGTAGCCACCGTCTTGCCACGGACGCCCGAAGGCGGTTTCCAGCATGATGTTTCGGACCGGGTCAACGACGACGAATTGTGGGACGACACGCTGTTCATGGTGGCGCTGTTCCTCGCATCCTACGGCCAGGCTGCCGGTCAGCGTCGCTTCGTCGAGGAAGCAGAAAGGCAATTCCTGGTCCACGCCCGTTATCTCGCCGACCCGGCATCAGGGCTGTGGTTTCACGGCTGGACGTTCGCGGGACGGCACAATTTCGCCCGTGCGCGTTGGGCGAGAGGCAATGCCTGGATTACCGTCGGTATCCTCGAACTGGTGGAGTTCGCCGAAATTGCACCCTCGGTCCGGGCCTATCTGCTCGGCGTGCTGGAGACGCAGATCAACGCCCTGCTCGAGGTGCAGGCAGGTTCGGGCGCATGGCACACTCTGCTCGACGACCCGACGTCTTACGAGGAGATTTCCGCCACGGCCGGCTTCGGCTACGGGTTGATGAAGGCCGCGCGGCTCGGAATCGGCTCGACAGAGTGCCGTGCCGCCGGCCTCCGCGCCTTGGAAGCCGTGGTGGCCAACATCGATGACAAAGGTGTGGTGGCGAACGTGTCTTATGGCACACGCATGGGCGCCGACCTGCAGTTCTATCGCGATATACCCATCCATCCGACGGGCTACGGACAGGCGCTGGCCATTCTGTGCTTGACCGAAGGGACCCGGCATCTGCAGTCGAAGGTGGAGGCGGCATGATGCGGACGCTCTATGGCGTGTCGCCGGGCGATATTGCCAGCATGGACACGGACCGGCTGAGGGCCGAGTTCCTGGTCGACGGCTTGTTCCGGCCCGGCGCGATCGAATTCGTCTACACCCATGTCGACCGCATGATCGTCAGTGGCGCGGTGCCGCTGGCCAACCCGCTGACATTCGGCAACGGGGCCGAAGTCGGCACGCCGCTCTTCTTTGACGCGCGCGAGATGGGCATCGCCAATCTCGGCGGCAATGGCGCCGTCGCGGTGGACGGCAGGCGCTTTCCCGTGGCTAACCGCGACATCGTCTATATCGGACGCGGAGCGCGCGAGGTGACGCTGGAGAGCGACGATCCGGAGAGGCCGGCACGCTTCTATATGAACTCGGTGCCGGCCGGCGCCGCTATTGCGCACCGTCTCATCGTCAACAGCGAAGCCAAGCCGCTTGTGCTCGGCGAGGAGGCTCGCGCGAACAGGCGCACGCTGCGCATGTACATCCATCCCGAAGTGGCCCCGTCCTGCCTCTTGCTGATGGGGATCACCGACCTCGCGCCGGGCAGTGTGTGGAATACCATGCCGCCGCATCTGCATGAGCGGCGCATGGAAGCTTATTGCTACTTCGACCTCGCCGAGGCCGACCGTGTGGTCCATCTGATGGGCCGGCCTGACAAGACGCGCCACCTGATGGTTGCGGACGGTGACGTTGTCCTGTCGCCCGCCTGGTCTATCCATTTGGGTGCCGGCACCGGCCCCTATGCTTTCGTCTGGGGCATGACCGGCGAGAACCAGGCCTACACCGATGTCGATCCAGTACCCGTGAAGGATTTGCGATGAGCGAGGCCGCGCAAAGCGTTCGGACGGACTTTACGCTGCGCCGGCCGCTCGTGGCGGGGCAGCCAA
Organism: Mesorhizobium sp. M1403; assembly: GCF_040317695.1. Taxonomy (NCBI): domain Bacteria; kingdom Pseudomonadati; phylum Pseudomonadota; class Alphaproteobacteria; order Hyphomicrobiales; family Phyllobacteriaceae; genus Mesorhizobium; species Mesorhizobium sp. M1403. Next base: position 130,609 of record NZ_JAMYKY010000002.1, read on the forward strand.
TCGTCTATTGGCGGCTCGGGTCTATCGCCGAGCAACGCTACGACGTGGCCGACCAGCCCATGCAAGGCGAGATGGATCCCTTCTTCTTCCTTACCAAGCACAAGAATTTCATTCCCCATGAATATCCGTGCCGCACGCAGTTCGCAGCGGAACGACGCGGCAAGCGACCACAGGTCAGCGCCGAATTCGGCGCTGAGCGCATCTGGCTGCCCTTCGCCTCGCCACGCATCGACCTGTCGGGCTTCTGGTTCCGGCCGACGGTGCTTGGAACCTGGGCCGAGACCACCATCGAGGCGGCCTCGAGTGGCGAGGTGATGGTACGGCTGCGTACATGCGGCGGCGCCATACTCTTTGCCAATGGCGAGGAAGCCGGCTGGATGGCGCCCTACGGCCGCAATCTGGAAAGTGCCGAGCACTTCAAGATCGTGCTGAGGGTCGGCCGCAACGACATTCGCATATGGTTCGACGATCTCGCCGAGCGCGACGCCCGCTACTATTTCCAGCTCGATTATCTATCCGGTCCGGCTGCTTCGGTCGCACTGCCGATCGAAGTCGAGAGCGGCGTTGCCGATGCGATGGAAGCAGCCCTCGACGACATGCATTTCGACCGTCCCGCCTATGACGGCGGCGAGGTGGCGCTCGTCACCGGCGTGGCCCTGCCGCGCGACGCGCAAGTCGAGATCGAGATCGAAGGCGATTTCATGTCGATCGAGACGCCGGTGCGCTTCGCCTTCGATCTGCCAACGGGCCAGACGCGGCTGCCGATCGCCGATACCGAGCAGCTGCCGGCCGACTTTCGCCATTTCAAGGTGACGCTGAGGGTCGCAGACCATGCCGTAACGCGTGTCTTCGGCGTCGAGATATGCCACGCGCGCCGTCAGGGCGAGGCACCGGAAACGCTTGCCGCGCGTATAGATGAGGCTCTGCGCGAGGTCGCCGGTCACGCCGAGGCCGATACGGTGCGCGCGCTGGCGCGCCTGGCGATCGGGCAGCAGGGCGCCGAGACCGACGCCATGATCTCCGGCGCGCTGCCGGCGATCGAGGATTGTCACGATTGCGCCGACTTCATCCTGGTGCCGCTGCTGTGGTGCCGCAAGGCCTATGGCGATCGGCTGGAAGTGAGCCTGCGCGCGCGCGTCGACAACGCCATCCTCGGCTATCGCTACTGGATGGACGAGCCCGGCAATGATGTGCAGTGGTACTTCTCCGAGAACCACGCGCTGCTCTTCCACACCGCCGCCTATATTGCTGGGGGCCTATTGCCTGATGCACGGTTCGTGCGGTCGGGCCGCCTTGGCCGCGAACAGTCCGCGGTGGGAGCCGCGCGGGTGCGAGCCTGGCTCGACCATTTCGAGGCATGGGAGATGGCCGAGTTCAACTCGGCGCCCTATTTTCCGATCGACCTCAAGGGCCTGTGCGCACTCTACGCGCTGGCCCCGGACAAGGACATCGCCGAACGTGCCGGCAAGGCAATCATACGCCTGCTTGAAATCGTCGCCCGCTCGGCGCATCGCGGCATCCTCACCGGGGCGCAGGGCCGCTCCTATGAGCACACGCTGCGCGCCGCGCGTTCCCTGGAATTATCCGGCATCTGCCGCATGCTTTGGGGCAGGGGCAATTACGGCATGCGCTTTCACGCGCTGCCGCAGCTGGCACTCTGCCTGCAAGATCACGATTTGAGCGTTCCGGACGGGTTGGCAGCAATTGCTTCCCTCACCGACGATACGGCGTGGGAATGGACTTTCGCGCAGGGACAAGACCGCTTCGCGCGGCTCTACCACTACAAGACGCGCGACCATGCGATGGGCAGCGCCGCTGGCTATCGCTGGAATCAATGGGGTTATCAGGAGACCGTCGTTCACGCCCGGCTGGGCAAGAATCCGGATGCGCAGATCTGGATCAACCACCCCGGCGAAGTGCTGCAGTCGGGATATGGCAGACCATCATATTGGGGTGGCTCAGGCACTTTGCCCCGGCTTCACCAATACCGCGACCTCGCCATCGTCAGCTTCTCCTGCTCGGATGAACAGCCCGACTTCACGCACGCCTGGTTCCCCGCACGTGCCTTCGATGCCGTGCGAGTGGGTGGCGATCGGGCGTTCGCGCAATCCGGCGACGCCTTCGTCATGCTGAAGACGGATGTTCCGCTCACGCAGGTAGAGGCCGGCCCGACGGCCGGCAACGAGTTGCGGGCGGCGGGACGCAGGACGACATGGATCGTTCGTCTCGGTGACAGGGATGCCAATCTGCCGGCGCTCGACGCCTGGGCGGGCGCCTTTGCCGGCCTGTCGGTGCGGTCGGGTCCCGACGGCGAGTTGATAGTCGAGGATCCGGAGTACGGCACGGTGCATTTCCTCGCCGACGCAAGGATCGTGGCTGAGGGACGTACACTCGATCCGGCCAACTGGACCGTGCGCGGTGAGGCGATGCGCATGAAGCAAAGAGAGTAGGGAGGAAATCGGCTGCGACGCTCAAGAGGAGAGGGCGTGGCCGCTTGAACCATCGGGGCGCGGCCCCGCTAAAGGAGGAGACGAAGCATGAATAAGACCCGCACTTTGCTGGCCGCGCTATCGGTCAGCCTGCTCGCATCGACCAGCGCATTTGCCGGCGACGTGCGCATCATGTGGTATTCGGACGGTGTCGAGGGCGATGTCATCCAGGACATTCTGAACCGCTTCATGAAGGACAATCCCGACATCCACGTCACCCTCGACAACGTCGCCTACAAGGTGATCCAGGAGCAGTTGCCCATCCAGCTCGAAGCCGGCCAGGGCCCGGACATCGCCCGCGTCACAAATATCAAGGAGCTTGCCCAGCACTGGCTCGATCTCAGGCCACTGGTGGCCGATCCGAAATATTGGGAGGACAATTTCGCTGACACGCTGGACTGGATGCGCCCCGACGGCTCCAACGCCATCCCGGGTTTCATGACCCAGCTCACGCTCACCGGCGGCTTCGCCAACAAGACGTTGTTCGAACAGGCCGGCGTGCCGCTGCCCGGCGACAAGGCGACCTGGGACGACTGGATCAACGCCGCCGCCGAGGTGGCGAAGAGCCAGCAGCTTCCGGCTGCCTTCGCCATTGATCGTTCCGGTCACCGCATTTCGGGTCCGAATGTCTCCTTCGGAGCGAACTATGTCGGACCCGATGGCATGCCGGCCAAAGTGGACGACGGCACCAAGGCGTTCGTCGGCAAGCTCGTCGACTGGACCGCCAAGGGCCTGATGCTGAAGGATACCTGGGTGTCGGCGGCAGGCTCGACCTACCGCGCGGCCGCCGACGACTTCATCAACGCCCAGATCCCGTTTTATTATTCGGGCAGCTGGCAGGTCGCCAATCTGTCGACCAAGATCGGCGACAGTTTCGACTGGGTGGCAACCGGCTCGCCCTGTGGTACCGCAGGCTGTTCGGGCGTGAAAGGCGGCGCGGCGCTGGTCGCCATCAAATACACGAAGAATCCCAAGGACGTCGCTAAGGTCATGGATTATCTGGCCCGTGAAGACGTGGTGAAAGAGTTCAGCGAGCGCACGCTGTTTCTGCCCGCGCACAAGGGCGTCGTAGACAAGGGCGGGCTGAAATGGGTCTCGGCCGACAAGAATGTCGGTCCGGCGCTCGACAAATTCGTCAAGGCGGCGGGTGAAACCCTGCCGGCGGCCGATGCGCTGCCGCCGTGGAAGTGGGCCAATGCTTACTTCGCCGCGCTGGTGACGCGCGTCAGCCAGGTGATGGCCGGCGAGCTCAGCCTCGACGATGCCTGGGGCAGGATCGACCAGGATATCGCCGACAAGGTTGCCGAGGCGAAGTGACCGCCGCCGCGACACTGAAGGCATGGATTGGCGCCGCCCTCGCGGCGCCGGTCGTGTGGCTGGCATCGATCGTCAACGTGCCGCTGAAGTTCTGGCAGCGCGCGACGGGCACCGGCGGCATGGCCGCGTTCTTCCTGGCCCCAAACATGGCGATCTTCGGCATTTTCGTCCTGGTGCCGATGATCATCAACTTCTTCTATTCGGCCACGTCAGGAACGGCCTACTTCCTGCAGGACCGAACCTATGTCGGGCTCGAGCAATACCAGCGCCTGCTCGATTGCGGCAACTACCTGGACACTGCCACTTGCCACGAGGATCTCTTCTGGAAGGCCGTGCACAATACCGGCCTGTTCGTCGTCGTGCAGGTGGCGCTGATGACGGTCGTGTCGATGGCGACAGCGCTGATCCTCAACCGTGAGATCGTCGGGCGCAGCTTCTGGCGCGCGGTGTTCTTCTTTCCGGTGCTGCTGTCGCCCGTCGTCACCGGTCTGATCTGGCGCTGGATCCTGCAACGCCAGGGCTTGCTGAACCTGATCGTCCATGATCTGGGCGGCGAGCCGCACAACTGGCTGACCGACCGCTTCTGGGCTTTCACCGCCGCCGTCAGCGTTTCGGTCTGGGCCCATATGGGCTTTTATACGCTTATCCTGCTTGCCGGATTGCAGGCGATCCCGCGCGACCTTTACGAAGCGGCCGAGATGGACGGCACGAAGCCGGCGCGGGTGTTCTGGCGCATCACGCTGCCGCTGCTGATGCCTAACCTGCTTGTCGTCATCGTGCTGACGCTGATCCGCGCCGTGCAGATCTTCGACGAAGTCTATGTGCTGACGGGTGGAGGGCCGGGAACCTCGACCCTCTATATCACGCAGTACATCTATGAGATCGGCTTCGCCTCCCTGCTGCGCAATCCGGGGCTGGCTTCGGCGGCTTCGATCTTGATGGGATTGGTGCTGGTCGCGCTCACCTTGGTTCAGCTGCAGGTCGGACGCCGGGGTGAGCGGAAAGGAGCCCGCGAATGAGCAGCGTCATGACATTCCTGACCCGCCGGCGCGGCGGTCGCGGCTGGCACTGGACGGATATCGTGAGCTGGCTGTGGCTGCTCGGCGGCGTTGTCATCATGTTCGGTCCGGCCGTCTGGCTGGTGGGTTCGTCATTCAAGACACCGGCACAGCTCGCCGAGTTCCCGCCGACCATAATGCCTTATGTCAGCCAACAGGCGAGGGTCGAAGGCTACGATAAGCCGCTGGCCCTCTACAGGGTGAAGCTTCCGGATGGTTCGACCAAGGTGCTGGCCGAGGTGCGGCGCATCGGCATCATGGCGCAAATGGTGGACCCGCAGGCGCCGAACGATATCGTCAAGGTCAACATCGCCGACCGGCAGCCGGTGCGCGAAATCGGCTTCGCAACGGAGAACTACACCGAGCCCTTCGTCCATTTCGACTTCCTGCGCTATCTGCGCAATTCGGTCTTTGTGACGGCAATGGCGACGCTGATCACGCTGCTCACCAATTCGATGGCCGCCTTCGCCTTGTCGAAATACAAGTTCCGCGGCCGCGATCTGACGATGCTTGTGATCGTCGGTACGCTGATGGTGCCGCTGTCGGTCATCCTGGTGCCGCTCTATTCGGTGGTGGGCGCCGTCGGACTGCTCGATTCGCTGTGGGGCGTGATCTTGCCGACCGTGGCGACGCCGACCGGCGTCTTCCTGCTGCGCCAATATATGCTGACCATCCCGGACGAGCTGCTCGATGCGGCGCGCATGGACAACGCTTCCGAATGGCAGATCTACTGGCGCATCGTATTGCCGCTTGCAGCACCGGCGCTCGCCGTGCTGGCGATCTTCTCGGTCGTCTGGCGCTGGAACGACTTTCTGTGGCCGCTGGTGGTGCTGTCGCGCAAGGAACTCTACACACTCCAGGTCGGCCTCAACACCTATGCCGGCCAGCTAAACGTGCAGTGGCACTACATACTGGCGATGACCGTGGTGACGATGATCCCCGTCGTCCTCGTCTTCGTCTTCCTGCAGCGTTACATCACTTCCGGCATTGCCGGCACCGGACTGAAGTGAGGATGTCATGGGACGGATAACGCTGACCAACATCGATCGCGCTTACGGCAAGATGAAGATCTTGCACGGCATCAACCTCGACGTCGGGGACGGCGAGATGCTAGTCCTCGTCGGCCCGTCGGGTTGCGGCAAGTCCACGCTGCTGCGGCTGATTGCCGGGCTCGATCGGCCGACCGACGGCAAGATCGAGATCGACGGGGTCGACGTCACCAACGTTTCGGCCGCGCAGCGCGGTCTGGCGATGGTGTTCCAGTCTTACGCGCTCTACCCGCACATGAGCGTGCGCCAGAACCTCGCCTTCGGGCTCGAAAACATCCGTATGCCGAAAGCCGAGATCGACGCGCGGATCACGGAAGCGACGCGCATGCTGGAAATTGCTTCCTATCTAGACCGCCGGCCCGGTCAATTGTCGGGCGGCCAGAAGCAGCGCGTGGCGATCGGCCGTGCGGTGGTGCGCAATCCGACCGCCTTTCTACTCGACGAACCGCTGTCCAACCTCGATGCCGAACTGCGCATCACCATGCGCGCTGAACTGGCGGGCCTGCACCGGCGGCTGGCAACCACGATGATCTACGTCACCCATGACCAGATCGAGGCGATGACGCTGGCGGACCGCATCGTGGTCATGCGCTCGGGGCGGATCGAACAGGTCGGCCGGCCGCTCGATCTCTACAACGCGCCGGCCAACCTGTTCGTCGCCGGCTTCATCGGGGCGCCGCGGATGAACCTGCTGCCGGTGAAGGTGCGTTCGGCAAGCGGCGCCGAGGTGCGTGTCGAAGGTCCGGGCGGGCTGTCGGCCTCGGTCGCCGCCGACGGGGTCGCGCTGAAACCGGGAGACGACGCGACGCTTGGCATCCGACCACACGACATCCAACTTTCGGATGGCAGCAAGGGATCGGTGGAAGCGCGGATAACGCTGGCCGAGGCGCTGGGACCGGAAACCGTTGTCCACGCCACCATTGCCGGCGACAGCAAACTTATCGCCGTTCTCAAGCAGCAGGGCGTTGAATCGCAAGGGCCGCCGATCCACCTCGCTCTGCCGCCGGAGCGCATGCATCTCTTCGATGCCGCCGGGCTGCGTGTCGCACCGCGTTAGCCGGAGGCAAGATAGCGGGTTGTTTCATGAACTGTCGCAACTGCTGCACAGCGAACGCGTGTTGCGCGCTTGTCAAAATACAAAATAGGTGAACGTTAAGACAACCAAACTCTTCAAGAGGGCGCTCTCTGCGATCATTGCTGCCACGGGATGTCCGGAATTTACTTCAAAGTGGATTTTCTCGTGGACGGTCTTCGGCAATACGGAGATCCGCGCCGCCACGTTCGCGCGCCTGAATCCGGCCGACTGACAATACGACCTGTGCTGAGGTTCAGTACGAACTACCGATCAGGGCAAATGGGATGTTCGTCCGCATGATAGCGGCGAGGTCGTGAAATCCGCGATCGTTCTTCAGTTCTGCCTTGTTGCAGAGCCGCAGCTCGACGGAGACGTTCTCGTGAGACTCTATTGCGCACCGTGGGTTTGCAGCCTTGCCGAACGGCTCGCTCTTCGGCAGGCGGAGATCTCCTTCGATAGTGAGCGCGTCGACTTGGGGTCGAGGCAATCATGAGCCAACCCCGCAAGATCGCGATCGCCCTCGTTGCCCTTATGGTGCTGCCAATGGCAGCTATTTGGAGCTGGCAGTGGTTTACAAGGGGCCGGTTCGAGGAAACGACCGATAACGCCTATCTCCGCGGAGACATTACCAGCATCGCTCCGAAGCTCGCCGGTTACATCGTCGAAGTCGACATAGACGACAATGCCAGTGTGTCAAAAGGTGCTGTCCTGTTTCGCATCGACGACAGCGACTACAAGGCCAAGGCGGAGCAGGCGAAAGCCAACGTCGCCGCCCGGCAGGCGGAAATCGCCAACATCAAGGCGACCCGTGAACTGCAGGACGCATTGATCGCGCAGGCCGAGGCGCAGAAGCAATCTGCCGCAGCCGACCTGCAATTCGCCCGCGCCAACTTAAGCCGCTACGTCACGCTGCAGAAGAACGGAACCGCAAGCGATCAGAAGCTGCAGGATGCGCAGGCCGGCCATGACAAGGCAAGGGCATCGCTGGACGGCGCAGAGGCCAATCTGTTGGCTCAGAAGTTGAAGCTCGGCGTCCCTGGATGCACAATTGTCCGGCGCGCAGGCAGCCCTGTCGCAGGCACAGGCAGCGCTCGACCTGGCAATGCTAGACCTGGCCAACACCGTCGTGAGGGCCCCGGTCGACGGCATCGTCGGCAATCGCCAGATCCGGGTCGGCCGCTATGTTACTCCAGGGACGGCAGCCCTGGACATCGTTCCGGTTAACGATGTCTGGATCGTCGCCAACTTCAAGGAAACACAGCTGAAGCAGGTTGAGATCGGCCAACGCGTCCGCGTCATGGTTGACGAATATCCAGATCTGCAAATCGACGGACTTGTCGACAGCTTCGCTCCCGGCAGTGGCGCGGCATTCAGCCTGCTGCCGCCGGACAATGCCACCGGAAACTTCATCCGCGTCGTCCAACGCGTGCCGGTCAAGATCAGGATGATGCGCAATCCGTTGCCCGGCCGCCTGGTTCCGGGACTCTCGGCTCGTGTTGCCATCACCGTAGGCGCCAAGGATGCTCCGGCAGTAGCGCAGGAAATGCAGACAGGCGGGACCGCGGACGGGCGCTCAGCACAATGATGCACCTCGCCGAAACGGCGGCTATGCAGCGCCATCCCGGCACCCTGCGCGCTTCCTTGATAGCAACCGGCGTCGTGCTGGCCGCCTTCATGGACGCGGTCGCATCCACCGCACTGTCCATCGGCCGGATCGACATGCTCGGCGACACCTACGCAACGTTGGACGAACTGGCGATGATCGACGTTGTTTTCATCGCGGCCAAGCTGACGGCGTTCCTTGTCGCTCCGCTTCTTGTGACGGCAGCCAGGCCGACCGCCTGCCTGCGCGCGGGGGTTGTCGCCCTTCTGCTGGCATCCGCGGCCTTGACGTTGTCAGTGGACCTCACCTGGATTTGCATCTGCCGCATTGTCCAAGGGCTGGCCGGCGGCACAATTCTCGTCGCCGGCCAGACACTGCTGTTCTTTCGCTTCCCGCACCGGCATCAGCCCGTCGTTCAGGCGGTTTTTGCCGTAGGCGCCGTCATGGCTCCGACAACCGTCACGCCGGCCCTGCAGGGCTGGCTTGTCGACCATCTGACCTGGGAGTGGATATTCCTGAGCATCATTCCGCTCGGCATCGTCTCCCTTGTCCTGTTGGCGGCGGACGGCGATCGGACCTTTTGGCGGAAAACCAGGTTTCCTGCCGTCGGGATATTGTTGCTCGGCATCGGCGCCGCGCTTTTGACCTACGTCCTGCTGCAAGGCAGCAGGTTCAACTGGTTCGACGACACCGACATCACCTTCCTTGCCGCAACCGGTGTGACGGCTGCCGGCCTCCTGGCCGTCTGGGAGACCCGCCTTCGTTCAGAAGGCTCACTGCTGGCCATCTCGCCCCTTGGCAATCCGGACTTTCGCTTTGGCCTTCTCGTCAGCTTCGTCGCCGGCTCTGCTCTTTCGGGCAGCGCCTATCTCATTCCGACTTTTGCCCTCAACGTGCTCGATTTTACCGCCACGGGCGCAGGAGTGCTTCTGCTGCCTAGCGGAGCCATGCTCGCGCTTGGACTTCTGTTGTCCGGCTTCGTCATCCAAAAGACCGGGATGCGCCCGATCACGCTTGCGCCGTTTGGCATTCTGCTCTTCGCAGGCGCCATGTGGCTGCTGTCCGCTTCGACGAGCGGTAGCGGATCACCGGACCTGACCCTTGCTCTGCTGCTGCGAGGATTCGGCCTCGGCCTTCTGTTCGTGGCACTGACGCTGATTACACTGCAGGGCCTTGCCGCCAATGCGCTGCCGTTCGGCATCGGGCTGTTCAACTTCGGCAAGCAGGCGGGCGGTCTGACCGGCACAGCCCTCTTGCAGACGTATATTGATCACCAGAATGTCCACAACCGGACGATACTGACGTCCCACCTCGTCAATGGCGATCCAGCCGTGGACCAGCGCTTGAGAGCCACTGCGAACGTTCTGGCGAATAGTATCGACAGCGCCGCGGCAACCAAGGCCGCGCTGCCGCTGCTGCAGCGCGCGCTTGAGAAGCAGGTCGCCACGATCTCGTTCGACGAAGCTTTCTTCGCGCTCGTCCTGCTGTTCGCGGTCGCTGCGCCCTGTCTCATTGTCGCCAAACAATTGCTCGCCCGCCAAGCCGCTCCGCAGAACTAAAACCGCGTCCAGGCCCTATACTTTGGAACAGATGTTTTGGTCGGGAGGTTTCCAGATTACCCCAAGAGCCGTGTTAACCGGACGAGACAGGGATGACGAATGCAGAGGTTTTTCCGGTTTCACTCTGCAGCCGACGAAGAGGCAGCCGAGCGTCTTACCTGTCCGGCTCGTATTTCCCAGTGGTGGGTGTTGACGCGTCGATCCGCGTCGCTCCTCGCGCGAGGCGATCGTTAGGGCCTCTGTAGCGGCGATATCTGCGCGCAATGCATGGATTTCCATGAGATGCAGCCGGGGCATCGCCGGCCTAGATTTAGGCGGTGAGTTCGCCTGTCCAGATATTGAAAACAAGTGCTATATCAGGCGCTGACCGTCCCCAGGCTTTTTTGTCCGACAGGAGAAGCCAATGACAGCAGCGTCCAACTCACTTGGCGAAATCGACCCCGAAGCAACGCTCGCGCTGCAAATCATCGAGAGCATGCCCGGCCACGCGTGGGCAGCCGATGCCGCCGGAAGATTCACCTATGTCAGCCCAAACACCCTGGCGTTCCTCGGCAACACGCATGAGGATCTCAACACTTCCGAAGACGACGATGAGTTCGGCTGGCGTCGAGCCGTCCATCCCGACGATTATGATCCTGTAGCCGCCAGATGGCGGCATTGCCTCGAAACCGGCGATCCCTATGATACCGAGCATCGTCTGCGGCGCGCCGATGGCGTCTATCGCTGGTTTCGAAGCTCAGGACGACCATTTCGCGATAGCCAGGGGCGCATCGTTCAATGGTACGGCACGACAATAGACATTGAGGACCAGAAGCGGGCCGAGTCAGCATTGCGTGACCGCGAGCGGGAACTCTCGCAACTGGTGGACATGGTCCCGAGTCACATCTGGCGCCTCGATCCCGACGGCGAGCCGATCTTCTTCAATGGGCGCATGGTCGACTTTCTCGGCCTCGACGCAGCGGATCTGGACCGACCGGGCATGAGCCGGCTGGCAGCGATGATACAGGCCGCCGTTCATCCGGACGACGCGGCAGCATTCGGCGATGCACTCCGTGGTTGCTTCGCTACCGGTGCGAGCTTCGCCATGCGCTATCGCCTGCGCCGTGCCGATGGCGTCTATCGCTGGATGTCGAGCCGGGCGGAGCCGATGCGCGATGACGCTGGCCGCATCGTCCAGTGGTACGGCCTCTGTCACGACATAGACGATCAGATGCACGCTGAAGCGGCGTTGCGGCAGAGCGAGCAGCAACTTCAGCACATGATCGACGCCGTGCCGGTCCGCATCTGGAGCGTGATGCCAACCGGCGGGCCGGTCTACTTCAACAAGCGGTACCAGGACCATTTCCGCTCCGTTATCGCCAACTTTGATGCGCTCGGCGAGCCGGGCATCGAAACGTTGCTGCACGAGGTGATTCATCCCGAAGATGCGCCCGAGGTGCAGCGCACGTTGCTGAGGTGTTTCGAAACAGGCGGCGGCTCCGCGATGCGGTTTCGCTGGCGCGAAAAAGACGGCACCTATCGCTGGGCTGAGTGCAGGGTCGAGCCGCGGCGCGATGACGACGGAACGGTCGTGCAGTGGTACGGGGTTTCTCTCGACATCGACGATGAGGTGCGCGCGCAAGCGGCGTTGCGCAAAAGCGAGCGGCGCCTTCAGCAGCTTATCGACACCGTGCCCGCTTTGATCTGGAGTACGACACGGGAAGGGACGCCTTCCTACGTCAACAAGCGGTTCACCGATGTAACCGGGGCCACGCTCCATGACATCACCGCCCCGGACGGATCGCCGTCGCTGAGCGTGATCCATCCAGACGATATCGACACCGCACGGCAGGCGATCCGCCATTCATTCGCAACGGGCGTGCCTTACGTTCAGAGATATCGCCAGAGGCGGGCCGACGGCGGCTATCGCTGGACCGAGACTCGCGCCGAGCCGCTGCGCGACGAAGATGGCAGCATTCTTCAATGGTACGGCGTGAGCGTCGACATCCATGACCTGGTGACCACGCAAGCCGCGTTGCACGACCGGGAACGAGAGCTCTCGCAACTCGTCAACATGGTTCCGAGCTACCTCTGGCGGCTGTCTCCCAACGGTGAGCCGACCTTCTTCAACAAGCGCCTGATAGATTTTCTCGGCCTCGACATAGCGGACGCGGAAAAGCCGGACACGAGCCGGCTGACGGCCTTCGTTGCCACCGTCGTCCACCCCGACGATGCAGCCAGCCTGAGGGAAGCACTCGACAGCTGCTTTGCCACCGGCGAGCGCTTCTTCATGAAGTATCGCCTGCGCCGTGCCGATGGTGCTTATCGCTGGATGGAGGGCCGCGCGGAGCCGCTGCGGGACCAGGGTGGACGCATCGTCCAATGGTACGGCCTTACGCACGACATCGACGATCAACTGCGCGTCGAAGAAGCGCTGCGCGAGAGAGAACGCGCGCTCTGGCAGCTCGTTGAAACGCTGCCGGCAATGATCGATTGCGCCGCGCCGAATGGCGAACCGATATATCGCAGCCAGCAGCTCCGAGAATTCCTCGGATACAATCTTGAGGAATTGGACGAAGCGGGAAAGTCCCGGCTGGCTGGCACACTCGACGCCGGTGTTCATCCCGACGACCTGACAGGTGTCAAGGAGAGATATGCCTATTGTTTGTCCACCGGCGAGCCGTATGCGCGACGGCACCGTCTGCGGCGCTTCGATGGTGAATATCGCTGGGTCGAGACGCGCGCCGCGCCGATGCGCAACGCTGAAGGCGCCATCGTGCAGTGGAACGTTATCTGCCTCGACATCGAAAATGAGGTGCGGACACAAGAGGAGCTTCGGCTGGCACAAGAGAGACTTGCGCGTGCGAGCCAGGCGGCGAGCCTTGCCGAACTCTCAGCATCCATCGCTCATGAGGTGAACCAGCCGCTGGCCGCCATCGTCGCCAACTCCAACGCATGCCACCGTTGGCTGTCCGCCGAGCCCCCGAACGTCGAGCGCGCGAAGATCACGGCCGAGCGCATCAGCCGCGACGCCAACTCGGCGGCGGACGTCGTCGGCCGCATCCGTGCCCTGTTCAGACCTTCGCTTGAAATGAGAACCAGCACGCCGATCCCCAGCGTCGTTGCCGAAGTACGTGGCCTTATGGCCGAGGAAGCCATGCGGCGCCGCGTTCGCATGGATATCGACGTCGAAAGCAACCTTCCGCTGGTTGCGTTCGATCGCGTCCAGATCCAGCAGGTCCTGGTCAACCTCATTCGCAACGGCATGGAGGCGATGGACACCACCGCAGGCGACAAGATTCTCGGGATGCGCGTGCGCCGGATAGAGGACACGATCCAGACCGAGGTCAGCGACCGCGGCCCGGGTATCGAACGTCTCAACAAGATATTCGAGCCATTCTTTACAACGAAAGGGAACGGAATGGGCATGGGGCTCGCGATCTCCCGTTCGATCATCGAGTCTCATGGCGGGCGCCTTTGGGCGGAGAATAGCGTGCCGCGTGGGGCGACATTCATCTTCACCCTCCCGGTTGAAGCGAAAGCTGCGCAATAACTGGCGGTGCTCAGTAAGCGCTTGGTTTTTTCGGCTCTCGGTGAAGGGGCGCCGCCGCCCCGTGCAATGCATGGATTTCCATGAGGTGCGGTTGGGGCGTGGCGGGATTAGGGTGGCGACGTGAGTCCGTCAGCCCAGTCCAGCTATCAAGAGCAAGTGCTACACGAAGCGCCGACAATCTCCAGAGTTTGTTTGTCCGTCAGGGGCACCCGATGACCACAGCGCCCAACTCACTTGGCGAGATCGATTCGAGCGCAACGCGCGCGTTAACGCATGACTTGGACCGATCCGGACCGGGAAGTGGCCGACCTTTCGCGACGAGTGAATCGGGCCTGATTGACGGCAACATGATCAGCGATCTTGAAAGAGGCAGGTTGTCGCGCGTCTGGTCGCACCGTCCCCAACTCTTGCACCTGGGGCTTTTTATTGCGGCCTATGTCCTGGGCTGCGGATTCGCCCAGTCGCTCGCAATCATACCTGGAACAGGGATTTCCATTTGGCCTCCGAGCGGGCTTTTCATCGCTACGCTTGTCTTCGCCTCCAGGTATAGCTGGCCGTGGTGGGTGCTGGGGGCCTGTCTGGCCGAACTGTTCAGCAACTTCTTGTGGTTCCACACTCCGCTGCTCCCGGCCTTCCTGATCTTTGCCGGCAACGCTCTTGAAGCGGTGGCCGGCGCATGGCTTGTGAACCAGACCTGCAAGCGCCCAGTTCGGCTGGAAACGTTGAGGGACGTTCTTGCATTCGTCGTACTGGCCGCTGGAATTGCGCCGGTTGCAAGCGCGACGGTGGGAAGTGCGGCCCTTGCGTGGTTTGGCATACAATCGCAAACCTTTGCGACGGCTTGGCCGCTGTGGTGGATCGGAGACGCGACGGGAGTCCTGATCGTAGCACCGCTGGCGCTGGTCGTGTTCCAGAACTGGCGCGGCAAGGCGCAGCTCTCGGCAGCGCGGTGGATGGAAGCTTGCGTCCTGGGGCTGATCTTTCTTGGTATCGCCGCCCTTTCCTTGAGCGGCTATCTGCCCTTCGCCTACATCATCATGCCGCCTCTTCTTTGGGCCGCAGTGCGCTTTGAGTTCAGAGGCGCCGCCGTAGCATTGACCGTCCTCGCTCTGATCACGGCGGTATTCACGATATCCGGCGCCAGCCAATTTGCCGGCGATCCCGAGTCCCAGAAGCACAACCAGATCATGCTGCAGCTTTTTCTGGCCATCTCGGCATTTTCGGCGCTCGTCGTGGCCGCCATATCCCGGCAGCATCAGGCGGCGGTGCTCACTTTGCGTGAAAGCCTTGAGGCATTGGGCGACCGGGAGCGGGAGCTCTCGCAGCTTGTCGACATGGTACCGAGCCACGTTTGGCGCCTGAGGCCCGATGGCGATCCGACCTTTTTCAACAAGCGCATGGTCGACTTTCTCGGCCTGGACGTAACGGATTTGGACAAACCGGGCATCAGCCGGCTGGCGGCGATGATAGCGGCCGCCGTCCATCCGGACGACGCAGTAGCATTCGGCGATACGCTCAGTCACTGCCTCGCCACCGGCGAGCGCTTCTCCATGAGGTATCGCCTGCGCCGCGCCGATGGCGTCTATCACTGGATGTCGAGCCGGGCAGAGCCGATGCGCGATCACGCTGGCCTGATCGTCCAGTGGTACGGCCTCTGTCACGACATAGACGATCAGATGCAAGCCGAAGAGGCTCTGCGGCGGAGCGAATTGCAGCTTCAGCAGATGATCGACGCTGTGCCGGTCCGCATCTGGAGCGCGGTGCCGACCGGCGGGCCGGTCTACTTCAACAAGCGATACCAGGACCATTTCCGCTCCGTGATCGCCAATTTCGAAACACTCGGAGAGCCGCGCATCGAGGAATTGCTGCAAGAACTGGTTCATCCCGAAGATGCTCCCGAGGTGCTGCGCACGTTGCTGACCTGTTTCGAAACAGGCGGCGGTTCCGCGATGCGGTTTCGCTGGCGCGAAACAGATGGCTATCGCTGGGCGGAGTGCAGGGTCGAGCCGCGGCGTGATGAAGACGGGGCGGTTGTGCAATGGTACGGAGTTTCCCTCGACATCGACGAAGAGGTGCGCGCGCAGGAAGCGCTGCGACAAGCCTCCGACAAACTCGCGCAAGCCACTCAGGCTGCAAGTCTCGCCGAGCTTTCCGCTTCGATCGCGCACGAGGTGAATCAGCCGCTGGCCGCGATCGTCGCCAATTCCCATGCGTGCCACCGTTGGCTGGGCGCCGTCCCGCCGAACGTCGAACGTGCGAAGATTACGGCCGAGCGGATCATCCGGGACGCCAATTCGGCGGCGGACGTCGTCGGCCGCATCCGTGCACTGTTCAAGCAATCCACCGAGACGAGGACCAATGCGACGCTCAGCAGTGTCATCGCAGAGGCACGCGACCTCGTGGCCGAGGAAGCGATGCGGCGGGGCGTTCGCATCAGCGTTGATGTCGGAAGCGACATTCCGCTAGTCGCGTTCGATCGCGTCCAAATCCAGCAGGTTCTGGTCAATCTCATCCGCAACGGCATGGAGGCGATGGACTCTGTTGCGGACGACGGAGTTATCAAAATCCGCGTGCGCCATATCGGGGATGTTGTCCAGACCGAAGTCAGCGATCACGGCCGGGGCGTCGAGTTTCCCGACCGGATATTCGAGCCGTTCTTTACCACGAAAGAGCAAGGGATGGGCATGGGGCTGGCGATCTGCCGTTCGATCATCGAGTCGCATAGCGGGCGTCTATGGGTCGAGAAGAACGAACCACGTGGAGCGACGTTTATCTTCACGTTACCGATTGAAGCGAAAGCGGCGTCATGACGACGGACGGCCAAATTGTCTTCATCGTAGATGACGATGAACGCATCCGGGAGGCGCTCAGTGAGCTGCTGGCCGCACACGGCATGCGCGCCGTAGCGTTCGGATCGGCAGGCGACTATATCAGTGCTGACAAGCCGGACGTCCCTGCCTGCCTCATCCTCGACATCGAGTTGCCGGATATTAACGGCCTCGATCTGCAGCGGCAAATTGCCGAGGGCGATCATCCGCCGATCGTTTTCCTGACAGGACATGGCGATATCCCGTCCTCGGTGCGTGCGATCAAGCACGGCGCCGTAGATTTCCTGACTAAGCCCTTCAGCGATGCAGACCTCATGGCCGCAATCCATGCAGCGATTGCCCAGGATCGGGTAGAGCGATCGGAGCGCGCCGAGCTGGGCGTGTTGAAGCAACGTTATCTCGAGCTGACGCCGCGCGAACGTGAGGTGCTGCCGCTGGTGGTCAGCGGCTTGCTCAACAAGCAGGCCGCCGCTGAACTGGGGATCAGCGAAGTTACGCTGGAAATTCATAGAAGGAACGTCATGCAGAAGATGGTCGCGGCGTCGCTCGCCGACCTAGTGCGCATCGCCGAGCGATTGGGAATACCGATCACGCACTCGCGCCGGGCAGGGGGGAGCTGAGCGTGAGCAAGCGGAGGCCTGTCGTGGCGATTGTCGACGATGATCCAAGACTGCTCGAGTCGCTGGAGGACCTTCTGGAGTCCGCCGGCTATGTGGCACGCAGCTTCTCGTCGGCGGGGGCATTGCTGGTCAGCGGCCTGTCTGGATTGGACATGCTTATCACCGACATCGGGATGCCCGGCATGGACGGCTTTGAACTTCGTGACTTGGTCAAGAAGGCGCGTCCGGACCTGCCTGTGTTCCTGATCACCGGCCGCCACGAGATAGTGGATCAGCACCGCGCCAAGGGCATTGGCGGGCTTTTCCGCAAGCCGTTCGATGGCCAGGCACTGCTTGCGGCGATCGGCGACGCTTTACGCAACCCAGAAACGGAGCCTAAACATGAGAGTTGACCAATTGGCCTTACGGAGATCGACGCCGTCATCACAGCAGCGGAGGGCTGAAGCCGAGCAGCCGCTGGTCATTATTGTCGATGATGATGCCTCTGTTCGGGAGGCGCTGTCTGAATTGATCCTGTCGGCGGGTTTCCTGCCGGTGTGCTTTACCTCGACCCGTGAATTGCTTGACGCCGACGTGTTGGAGAGCCCCGGCTGCTTGATCCTCGACGTGCGCATGCCAGGGACGAGCGGTCTCGATCTGCAGCACCATCTTGCGAAAAACGGCAACCCCAAACCAATCATCTTCCTGACCGGGCATGGCGACATCCCGATGACTGTCCAGGCGATGAAGGCCGGCGCCGTGGACTTTCTGACGAAACCGGTGCGGGATCAGACGCTGCTTGACGCCGTGATCGCGGGCATTGCGGTGGACGCCAAGCGGCGGGCGGATGCGGTGGTCGTCAAGCGCAACATCGAGCGCGTCGAGACGCTGACGCCGCGCGAGCGCGAGGTTCTGCGAGAAGTGGCGCGGGGACGCCTCAACAAGCAGATCGCCTTCGACCTCGGCATCAGTGAAGTGACCGTCAAGCTTCACCGCGGCAATGTCATGCGCAAGATGGAAGCTGCTTCCATCGGTGAGCTGATCCGGGCGTGGGAAACGCTGCCCCCGCCGATGCGCGAGGTCTAGAATTGGCACAGCCGATCCATGCCCCATCCAATAGGATCGCCCAGCGCGCCGGCCATTTCAGGCTGTGGGAAATTTGCTTCTTCAGCGCGCGAAGGCCTTCCTGCCCGTCGGCACGCTCCTGCTGCTGCGGGTGGTCCTGATGTACATCGGTGGTTCCTATTGGGTGTTTTGCGGCCAGGCCCGCGCCAACATCGCTACCTCTGAGCGGCGCTCTTTTGCGGCGCCAGCCTGACCGACAAACTCGCAACATTTCATGCACAGCAACTGACGCCGGCCATGCCGCGTCGGTCCCGCGCCGCTACCCAAGCCTAAATTGACGTATGTCTATAAGAGCTTGCCTCGGCCCGTCCCCAATCCTCGGCGTGCCTGCCCTGCACCTTGGCATCGTATGACAGATGCTTCCGTAGAATAGGTTCGCGGCCCGGATCGGTGCATCCTGTTCCTCGCAAGCCATCACGACCGTCGCGTTTCTACCGCTCCTCGCTCGTTCCTCCCGACCGCGACCGCACGGGCCGATTCGACGGTCGTGATGGTGAGCAGGATGTTCAAAGCACATGGATGGACATGATGAACAACGACGGACTTTTCTCCGTCGGCGGATCTCGCCGCGATGTCTTGTTGGCCGGCCTGATCGCCACCGTTGCCGCCGGACTGCCCCGCGCTGCTTCGGCCGCGAGCCGAAAACAAAACCTTCCCTCTTCCCCCTCAACCAAAGGAACCAAGACGATGAGCACCATCACGACCAAGGACGGCACCGAAATCTACTACAAGGACTGGGGTAAGGGTCCTGTCGTCACATTTTCGCACGGATGGCCGCTGAATTCCGACGCCTGGGACAGCCAGATGCTCTTTCTTGCCCATAACGGCTTCCGCGTGGTTGCGCATGACCGGCGCGGCCATGGGCGATCGAGCCAGGCCACATCCGGCAACGACATGAACGGCTATGCCGACGATCTTGCAGCCGTGATCGAGGCGCTGGATCTCCGGGACGCCACGCTGGTCGGCCATTCCACCGGAGGAGGCGAGGTTGCTCGCTATATCGGACGGCACGGGACGAAGCGGGTGGCCAAGGCTGTTCTTATCGCCGCTGTTCCGCCGATCATGGTGAAGACGCCGGCCAATCCGGAAGGCCTGCCGATCGAGGTATTCGACGGCATAAGGGCTGGCCTCGTCAAGGATCGTTCGCAGTACTACCGGGACCTCGCACCGTTGTTTTATGGCGCGAACAGGCCAGGCGCCAAGGTTTCCCAGGGGATTCTGGATCAGTTCTGGCTCTGGAGCATGCAGGCGGGTCTCGTGAACGCGTACGAAAGCGTCAAGGCGTTCTCCGAGACCGACTTCACCGAGGATCTCAAGAAGTTCGATGTGCCAACCTTGGTCCTGCATGGCAAGGACGACCAGATCGTCCCCGTCAAGGACTCGGCAGTCAAGTCGGCCCGACTGATCAAAGGCGCAAAGGATATCTATTACCCCGGCGCACCCCACGGGATTACGGCCACGCACCAGGATCAGGTCAATGCTGACCTGCTCGCCTTCATCAAAGGATAGCAAGCCTCAGTCACGACCGCATGTTTTCCGCAATTCCTTGGAGCCGCCGATGACCACCTTTGGCAATATTTCGCGCGCCCTGAACCGCATTTCGGGTGGCGCGCCAGGTCAAACCTTGTGCGCTCGCATAGCCGAGCGGTGGCCTGAATGCTGGTTCTGCCGGCTCATGTCCCGGATTGTGGAACCGAACCACTGCGCCATCGAGCTGGAGCGCTGGCAAAGGCGCGAAACATGTGCTGCGACACGGCTGCCATTCGGGCAACCGCGCCTGTGCAGCGCGGAGGCGATCGCCGGTGTTCGACACTACGTCGCGCTGTCGGGGGTCGCCGCCGCGCGCTTGTTCTGCCTTGAAGGCCAATGCGCTCTCCAAGACGTCAAACTGGCTAAGCGCCGCGAGTTTATCAATCGGTAGCCGTTTGCGATTGCCGCTCATTTTGGCGGTCTCAATTCGGGTGAGATTTTCTTGGCCAGCAGTTGCGACCATCGCAGCAGCACCGGCACAATTTTTCGAAGGCAGGAACGACATGGGCGCACTCTCAGGCAAGATCGCGGTGGTCACCGGCGGAAACAGCGGGATCGGACTATCGGCTGCAAAAATCTTTGCGGCCGAGGGCGCGCAAGTCGTCATTACCGGCCGCCGGCGGCAGGCGGTCGAGGAAGCGGTCGCATAGATCGGGGCAGGCGCGCTGGGCATTCAGGGAAATGTGGCCGACGTGTCGCACCATGACGAGGTAGCGCAGCAGATCCGCCAGAGGTTCGGGGCGCTCGACATCTATATGGCGAACGCCGGCATAAACACCATCACGCACTCGGCCGACGTCTCCGAGGCAGAGTATGATGCGCAATTTGCCGTCAATACGCGTGACGTCTTCTTCGGCGTCCAGAAGCTGATTCCGATCATGCGGAACGGCGGCGCAATCATCCTCACAGGCTCGCTGGCCAGCGAGAAGGTTCTGGACGGTCATGCTGTTTACGCGGGCTCGAAGGCGGCTATAAATGCCTTTGCGCGCGGTTGGGCGATCGAACTGAAGTCTCGCGGCATCCGGGTCAACGTCCTCAGCCCAGGTCCGGTGGATACGGCTATTCTCGATAAGCTAGGCATACCGTTTGAGCAGCGCGGGCTGTTTGAAAAGGCGATGGCGGAGGCAATACCCCTGGGCCGGATGGGCAGCCGGAAGAGCTGGCAAAAGCCGCTCTGTTCCTTGCCTCGGACGCGAGCAGTTTCGTCACGGGCATCAATCTGCGGGTCGACGGCGGGATGGCAGTGCTCTGAGCCACGACTGCGATGTCGTCGCTCCAATAGACTGCCGAATAACGGCTGAGCAATCGGTCTTCCTGACGAAGATTTTCCGGGAAGCTGCCGCACGAGTCACGCCAAATAGGTCGAAGGCGAGAACGTTCGTCGACAGGACGCAAATTGAGGTACGTAAACGGCTACAGTCGCATTGCAGGGATCAACGCGCAAGACAGAAATCGGCACACTGAGCAATGCTGTCGGCGAAGGCCCCGGTCAGGCGCCATTCAACGGACTTTGTCCTCGCTGAGGGCGCTCCCTCGGTCAATCTCGACAGGCGCGGACTGGCCGGGCACGAGCCGGCCGGGCAGTGGATTTGCCGACAGACGGACCTCCACGGAGCCGTATTGCCGATACGGCGGAAGGACCAGGGTCACGCCCTGGTCCGTTCAATTTTCTGCAGGTCGGGATCAGTGACCCCAGATGCCCTGGCCATATTCATCGTTGGGAACAATCGGCTTGCGTACGGTTTTCGGCACCCCGATATCGTTGCTCATTTTTTTGATCGAGGATGTATACACGTTGTCAGACGCAGTCGCAGGCTGCTGGGCTCCGTTTGATCCATAGTGGTCGCTTCCGGCAATGGCGCTTCCTGCTGTAATAACAAGCGCGGCGGCAGCAAGGGCTGTCATTTTCATTTTGGTAACTCCATTGGTAGCTTGGATGGTATTCACCCACGCAAATATAAATGCCGTGACGCAGCGACACGATCAGACGGTCCAGCTGTTTGACCCATGCGAAGGCATTGGGCGATGCAGGCCGAAGGCCAGGGACTATGTCGTTGACGAGAGAAGGCTTTGCCGCCGTGTCGATCCGGCCGGCTCACCAATGCTCAACGGATCGACAGCTCTCTGGCCGCGCGCCCTCAGTGTCTATTCCGGCGCCTGCCGACAATGCACACCCGGCATAGATACCTCAATCGTGCTCCGGGGCACCTGATCTCCCTGGTGACCTACCCTGCACCTTGGCATTGTATGACAGACCCTTCCGCACAATAGGCTGGCGGGCCACGTCGGCGCATTCTCCTGAGCATTGGTCACCACAGGCCACACGGGAGAAAGCAAATGCGAAACATAACTCGAGTCCTGGCGCTCACTGCGGCGCTTGCCGCGTCGGGCGGCGGGATGGCGCAGGCCGCGAATTCTCAGCCCAAGCCGACGATCGTACTGGTGCACGGCGCCTTCGCGGAATCGTCGAGTTGGGACGCAGTCATCACGAAACTCAGCAAAGACGGTTATGTAGCGATAGCCGCAGCCAATCCGCTCCGCAGCGTTGCCAGCGATGCGAAAGCAGTCTCAGCCATCGTCCGGTCGGTTTCCGGGCCGGTCGTGCTGGTGGGGCATTCCTACGGCGGGCCTGTCATCACCGAGGCCGCCAATGGCAATCCCAATGTGAAGGCCTTGGTTTACGTGGCCGGATTCGCTCCGGATACCGGCGAATCGAGCCTTACGTTGTCCAGCATGTTTCCCGGCAGCACCTTGGGTAGCGCGCTTGCTCCAGTCGCGTTGCCGGACGGCGGACAAGACCTCTTCATCGAGCCGGCCAAGTTCCGCGCCCAGTTCGCCGCCGACGTTCCGCAAGAGCAGACTTTGCTGATGGCTGCCACTCAACGCCCTGTTGCGCAGGCAGCTCTGGCTGAAGCCTCGGGCGTCGCCTCATGGAAGACGCTGCCGTCCTACATGATCTACGGCTCAGATGACCGGAACATCCCGGCAGCCGTCATGAGTTTCATGGCCAAGCGTGCGCACGCGGTAAAGACCGTCGTCATCGAGGGTGCGTCCCACGCGCTCATGGTTTCGCATCCCGACGAGGTCACGTCACTCATCGAGGATGCTGCTGCATCGGTCAGTCAGTAGCAGGCCGGGAACGCCCAGCATCCGATCGACAACGAAAATAGACACGAACACCAGGAGACTAGACATGAAGATCGTCGTAATCGGCGGAACCGGGCTGATCGGTTCAAAGACCGTGGAGAGACTGCGAAACAAAGGACACGACGTGCTTGCGGCGTCGCCGAATTCGGGCGTCAACACCGTTACGGGAGAGGGTCTGGCCGCCGCGCTTGCCGGTGCGCAGGTCGTCATCGACCTCGCGAACTCGCCGTCGTTCGAGGAAAAGGCTGCCTTGGAGTTCTTCGAGGCATCCGGGCGTAATCTCTTTGCCGCCGAAACGGCTGCCGGTGTCCGTCATCACGTGGCGCTGTCGGTCGTCGGTACCGACCGGCTGCAGGGCATGGGCTATTTCCGCGGCAAATTGCTTCAGGAAAAGCTGATTAGGGAGTCCGGAATTCCCTACACGATCGTTCACGCCACTCAGTTCTTCGAATTCACCGCCGCCATCGCAAACACAGGCGCCGTCGGGGATACCATTCATATGTCACCGGCCTACTTCCAACCCATGGCGGCTGATAATGTTGCCGATGCGATGGCGGACGTCGCGCTTGCCGCGCCGTTGAACGGCATGATCGAAATTGCCGGCCCGGAGCGCGTTCGCATGAGCGAACTTGTCGAGCGCTTCCTGAAGGCCACCAACGACCCTCGCAAAGTCGTCTCGGATCCCGGCGCGCTCTACTATGGCCAGGTGGCAATCGACGATCGAACGCTTGTGCCCGGCGAGAATGCGCGCATCGGCGCCGTGCGTTTCGATGATTGGCTCAGCCGATACACACCACCGAAGTAAGCAATCATCGGATAGGCCCACCATTCGCATTACAACAAGGAGACCAGACATGATCAAAACACTTCTCTGCGCCGCGCTCACCGCCGCTTCCGTCACCGCAGCAATGGCCAAAGACGCCGCCAGTGTGAAGCTTGTCTACGACCAGGCCCTTCCAAACGTGCCCGGCAAGAGCATGAAAGCCGTGCTCGTCGAGTACGCGCCGGGGGGTACGTCGCCGGCCCATACCCATCCCAAATCCGCGTTCATCTATGCCACGGTCCTGGAGGGGACGATCCGAAGCCAGGTCAACGATGGGCCGGTGAAGACTTATCGCGCCGGCGAGAGTTTCTCGGAATTCCCGGGCGACCGTCATGCCGTCAGCGAAAACGCCAGCAACACGGAAGGCGCTCGTCTGCTTGCTATTTTCGTCGTCGACACCAGCGAGACGGAACTGACGACGAACGCGAAATGAAATCGTGGCCCTCCGGACCATCGGGGCGTATGCGAAGGGACGGTCAGTGACATGAATTCGATCGCCAGCCGCACACTTGCGGGGATTTCGGTCCCCGATACACCGCTTGTCGGCCGAGCGATCGAACATGCCCGCCAGCGATGTGAACCTTACTTGTTCAACCACGTAGTCCGATCCTGGCTTTTCGCGGCCCGGATCGGACAGATTCAGAATATCCAGCACGACGCGGAGGTTGTTGCCGTTGCAACCCTGTTGCATGACGTCACGCTCAATGAGGACTTCGCCGGGCCGCGCCGTTTCGAAGTGGAAGGCGCCGATCTTGCCCGCACCTTCGTTCGGGAAGGCGGCTTCGACGAGCGGCGCGCCCAATTGATCTGGGACAGCGTCGCCCTCAACTCGACGCCGTCGATCGGCCTCTACAAGGAGGCTGAGGTGGCGCTTTGCACAGCCGGCATCTGCCTCGATGTCGTCGGCTTGCAATACAGCCTCGTTTCGTCAGCCGAGATTGCAAAGATCATCGGTGAGTTTCCACGCCTCCAAATGAAGCGACGGATGACTCGATGCTTTTGCCATATCGCCGAGGTCAGGCCGGAAACCACCTACGACAACTTTGCCCGGGACTTCGGCGAGCGCTTTGTTTCAGGCTACAAGGCGACTTCGGCAGTTGATCTTGTGATGAACGCTCCCTTCGAAGAGTGAACGCAGTTTCGATCCAGCTCTCTCGATCGACGCTGGCCAGCTCAGCCGAGCCCTTCATATGACCCAAACGCTGTGCGCCTGTCGCATGCCTGCGGCAAAGCGAATTGCCGATGGCAGCGTTCAGGGTACGAATTTCCACCTCCTATACTTCGGTTTAGGCGCCCCAAACCAATCGAGTGGCAATACATATCATCGGCACGATAGCAACAGTTTGGCTCACCGGTCATCCTTACGCTGCAATGGATTGCAAACACCTCAAGGAGATAAGTAATGAATATTGCAGCGTCACCGGTCGCTCCGAAAGGAAAAGCCGTCGCCCAACGCGCGAGTTATGCGGAGCAGTCGCCGGAACTTCTGAAGAAATTTATTGAATTTCTTGGTGCGACGCGAGAGGGGTCAATCGAAGAACCGATCCGCGACCTTGTTGCAGTCCGAGCCGCGCAACTGAACGGGTGCACCTTCTGCCTTGATATGCACGTCAAACAGGCGAAGATTCATGGCGAGCGCGAACTGCGCCTTTACCACCTGGCAGCCTGGCGGGATTCGACCCTGTTCGTTCCTCGCGAGCGTGCAGCCTTGGCATGGACGGAAGTCTTGACCAAGCTGCCCGAGCAGGGTGTCCCGGACGAGATCTACGATCGGGTCAGGTCGCAGCTTTCCGAGAAGGAAATCTCCGATCTGACCTTCGTCGTCATGGCGGTCAATTCTTGGAACCGTCTGAACATCGGCTTCAAACCGGTCCCGGGCTCGGGGGATGCGAAGTTTGGCCTGAGCAAAGCAGCGCTAAGCTAATCTTTGGAATGGGTCAGAATGGCGCTTGTTTTCGCGCCATTCTGACCGGCCAGGCAAAGGCGCCGACCTCGGCGACCAAACCCTGGAACCGATCCCAGCCTCCCGGCCGCGGCCGCGAGGCGCTCTCAGGAGGGCGTCATGCGCATTGACAGTCTGCATCCAGTAATATCGGCCCGTCTCATGGTGATCGACGTCGACGCTCCACTCCGCAGTGCAGCACTCTCACTTTCCAGGCCCGCAATAGGCCTGGTCGTGGTGTGCCACGGCAGTGGGGAGGCGGCAGGCGTGCTGAGCAAGTCCGACCTTGTCCGCCATCTAGCGAATTCAGGGCCAACAGAAGCGCCGATTGCGGCATTGATGAGCCGGTCCATCGTGTCCTGTGGTCCCGATGATGATCTTCATTCAGTCTGGCAGACCATGGCCGCGCAAGGCCTGCAGAATGTGCCGGTGCTCGGGGCTGACTCGAAACCGTTAGGCGTCCTCGATATCCGTGATGCGATGAAGGCGCTCTTCAAACAAGAGGAACTGCAGGAACGGCTGCTTGCCAACTACATCAGCGGGATCGGCTATCAATAGATCATGGTCTCGCGTTTGGATATACAGAAGTATATATCGAAGTCTTCTTAGATATAATGGATAATAAATACCATAAATTATGGTGTATTGAAGCAAATAGGTGTCGGCTGAGCCAACGGGGTAATGAAATGTTTCGTCCGGACATAAAAGAAGATGTCTTCGACAGCCCGTCCGATGGTCCTGGAAGTGGTATGTCCGTGCAAATGTCGACGGCCGGCATCGTCCATGACCTGGGCAATCTCATTCAGGTCGCCTCGTCGGCGTTGAACCACCTGGCCCGCGATCCGAGCATCCAAGCGGCTCCGGCGCTTGGGCCTGTAGTTGCCGGCGCCAAAACGGCTTTGGAACGGGCTAGTGGCCTTGTCCGGCAAACCATCAGCCTGGCCCGAGAGAGCCCCGCGGAAATCGAATACACAAACGTAGGTGCTTGCCTGGCTGAGATCGAAACCCTCGTGCGGAGCGCCTTGGATGCCAATTTCGGTCTTGAGCTTCGGGTTGGATCGGACCTGCCTTTGGTGAGATGCGATCGCCTTGGATTGCAAAATGCGGTTCTGAATCTTCTGTTCAACGCGCGCGATGCAATGCCTGACGGCGGCTTCATCTCGATCGATGCCGGCTTGGCCTCTGAAAGCTCTACCGCCGGTCAGGTAGATATCCGTGTCGCGGACAGCGGTATCGGGATGACCAGCGAGACGATGGTCTGCGCCTTCGATCCGTTCTTCACCACCAAAAGCGAAGGCCTCGGCGGCGTCGGTTTGCCGATGGTGAAGCGCTTTGCCGAGCAGTCAGGCGGAAGCATCGATATTCAGAGCACACTTGGGGCAGGCACGACCGTCACTCTGCGGTTGCCTGCGGTGCGATAGCGGCCGGCCAATCTCCCTCCGGTGACAAACGTGACATACAATCGAGAGATAAAGATGGATGCACAAGTCGTTGAAAACGTCGAACAGGACCGTTTCGAGCTGCCGATCGCCGGCGATATGTTTGCGGCGGCCTACTATCGGCTCGAGGGCGGGAAGGTCGCGCTGATACACACCGAAGTCCCGTCGGAATTTTCCGGACAAGGGATCGCGTCGCGATTGGCGCAGGGCACCTTCGAGCTGCTCCGCAAAACCGGCCGTAAAGCGATCTTGAAATGTCCCTTCATGAGCCGCTTTTTCGCCAAGCACCCGGACTATGCAGATGTCGTCGACGGCTAGTCAGGGCACGAATGTTGAGGGTTTCCCAGGGATCTATCCTAATGCACGACGAGTATGATTTGCAGAGGTTCGTCAGCGCACAGGATCCGGTCTACGACGACGCGCTGGCTATTCTCCGTCAAGGAATGATGTGCACTCCCTATATGGAGTTCATCTTCCCAAGGTTGGCCACCAGGCGAAGCGGTACTGCGCCTGAGCCATATTCAATCACATCGCTCGACGAAGCCAGCGCTTATCTCTCATTTCCGATCCTAGGAGGCCGTTATCGGGAATGTGTTGGCACCCTGCAGCGGCTCTCCGGCCTAAGCGCTCGCGCTGTCTTCGGTGAGGTTGATGCGAAGAAGTTGCACGCGTCCCTCACGCTGTTTTCCGAAGCAAGCAACGACGAGTTCCTGCTCGAGACAATCTTCGACGTCTGGTTCGACGGTTTGCTCGACGAGGAAACGATGAACGATCTCTACTTGATATCGTAGTGGTCTGCCTACGCCACCGGCGTAAAGCTGTCGCGGCGCTGAGGTCACCATCCGCTGCCTTATCCCTCACACGCTGCGATCTGGCAGAGGCATGAACTCGTGGTCTCCCGGCACACCGGAGAAGCGGCGTTCGCGCCAATCCGCCTTTGCCTGCTCGATCCGTTCGGCTGAAGAGGAGACGAAGTTCCAATAGATATGACGTGGCTCGGAAAAGGGCTCGCCTCCTATCAGCATCAGCCTCGCCGCATGGAAGGCAGGCGCCTGGAGCACAATCTCAGCGCCGGGCGCCAGAGCTATCAATTCGGCCTCATGAAACGTCCCGAACTGGCCGACAATTCCAACCTCACCGGCGACGATGTAGATTGCACGCTCACGGTGTTCGGGTTTCACCTGGTATCGCGCACCGCTCGTGAGCACAATTTCGGCATAGACCATGTCGGAGAACGTCCTTACCGGCGAGACCGACCCGTCGGACGCGCCGGCGATCAACGTAAGCTCGACGCCGTCGGCACAGATCCTGGGTATTTCGGGAGCGCCAAAATGTGCGACGTCGGCGGCAATTTCTTCATAGCGGGAGGGGAGGGCGATCCAAGCCTGAGCGCCGAAGAGATTGCTTCCCGACGCCCGGACTTCCGGTGGCGTGCGCTCGGAATGGACGATGCCCGACCCGGCCGTCATCCAGTTGACCTCGCCAGGACGGATGGTCTGCACTTTACCGAAATTGTCGCGGTGGACGATCTCGCCGTCGATCAGGTAGGTCACGGCCGCAACGCCGATATGCGGATGCGGTCCCATATCGAAACCGTGACCTGCGTCGAATATAGCGGGGCCGAAATGGTCGAACAGGATGAAGGGCCCGATCATCAGGCGATTCGAGGAGGGCAATACGCGCCTTATCTTCAGTCCGTCGGCAAAATCACGGATAGCCGGCTGGATGATTGTATCGATGCCTGTGATATCGCTTTGGCGGATGGTCATGGATCTCTGTCCTTCTGCATGCCTTGTCAGCCAGGTGCTCGAACGCGCTTGAACGGAGCGGCGCGAAAGACTGTCTGAATGGCTTTGAGGAGCGCGAATTTGGAGCTCGCGTGGTTCTGTCCGGCGATGCCGCTTTCATTAAGAGCCGACACCCTCTTCGACAGGATCGCCGCAAGATCTTCAGCCATTTCGGGCCTTTCGTGCAGCAGCGGCGCAAAGCTTTCCTGGTCTATCTCGTAAACCTCGACGGGGGTCATTGCCCGCAAACTCGACATCTCGCCAATGCCGGCGAGCAAGCCGGTCTCGCCGAAGAAATCGCCGGGTGCAAGCCGGCCGATCTCCTGCAGGTGAGCATCGTCCTCGCCAATTTGCCGGACGATAACTCCCGTCCGTACGATCATGAGCGACGGCAGCATCTCTCCCCGTCGTGCGATGATCTCGCCCTTATGGTAGGTGCGAACCGAGGCCGCTGCGGCGAGCGACTCCTGCTCGGTATCCGTTAGCGCCGAGAATACCGGTATGGACCTGATGAGTTCGATCGGGGTGAAGCTTTGGGAGGCTGCCTTCTCGTCGCTCAGCCGGTTGGTCATGGCAATCGAAGCCGAAAGTGGCTCCGCCAGCAGCATGCCGGTCGACTTTGAATGGCGATAAATGAGATCGAAGATTTCGTTCCGAGCGGCACTTCGCTGGTCAAGATTTGCGACGCGAAAAAACAACTCGATCTCGATAGCTGCCGCATCCAGGCTTCTGATTGTGACCAAAGGCGAAGGGTCCTGGAACATTGTGGGTCGGGGTCAGGAGTTGGGTCGACCGCCAGTTGGTCTCGACAACGCGGCCTTCGGTTCCGTCGCTCAGAATGATCCAGTTTCCAAGTACGTAAGGGCGGCCGAGGTTAAGCGCGATCCCCGAAAATACGTCACCGAGCGTATTCTGGAGCGCCAGTCCCAGGATGACGGCAAACACGCCGGACGTGGCAATGAGCGTTCCGACCGGCACCGCAAAGACGAACGCCAGGATCGACAGGAACATTCCAGCATAGACGATACCGACCACGACGTCCTGCAGGAGACGTGCCTCGCGCGGCTTTCGCTCAAAAACGAGATAGATGCGGACAAATCCGATTAGCGCCCAGGCAAGGTGAACCCACCAGAGCAGCTTGACCGAGCCCATGAGGATCGCTCCTCCGGTTGTCTCGTTGTCCCCTGCGGCCTCGTATGGCACGACGCGCAGGTCGAGAACCATGGCCGACATCGCGAGGAAAAAGCTGAGTTGGACGACCAGCTTCGCATTGGCGAAGCGTCTGGGGATGAGGGTCCAAACGACGATCCCGGCGAGGCCGAGCAACACGATGTAGACCAGAGGAGAGTTCCACCAGTTCATGAACGATCACCGCCATTCACAGTTCAATGTTTGGCCTCCGGCCCGGCGATCGGGCCTCGGCCGCTGGCCTTGTCTTTTTCGAGAACTGCTTCGGTGATCGAATTCGGCAGCCGTCGCGGCTTTTCGATCAGCCCGAGCACCGGCATGGCGATGATGAAGAACGCAAAATAGTAAAGCGTCGCCAGTTGGGACATGACGACGTAGGCGCCTTCCGCCGGTCGGGAGCCGAGCCAGCCGAGAAAGAGGGAATTGGCAACGAACAGCCAGAAGAGCACCCTGTACCAGGGCCGGTAGACCGCCGAGCGCACCTTCGAGGTGTCGAGCCACGGCACCAGGAACAGCACCGCGATCGCGCCGAACATGCAGAGCACGCCGCCGAGTTTGGAGTTGATGGGCCCGATATTGAAGGTGATGGCGCGCAGGATCGCGTAAAACGGCAAGAAATACCATTCCGGCACGATGTGGGCCGGCGTCTTCAGCGGATTGGCGATCGTGTTGTTGTCGGGATGGCCGAGATAGTTCGGCAGGTAGAACACGAAATAGGCGAAGAAGAACAGGAACACGAGGATGCCGAAGGCATCTTTGACGGTGGCATAGGGCGTGAAGTCCACGACATCGGTTTTCGATTTGACCTCGATGCCGGTCGGATTGTTCTGGCCGACGACGTGAAGCGCCCAGATATGCAAGGTCACCACGCCCGCAAGCACAAATGGCAGCAGGTAATGCAGCGCAAAGAAGCGGTTCAGCGTCGGATTGTCGACCGCGAACCCGCCGAGCAAAAGCTGCTGGAGCCAGTCGCCGATCAGTGGGACGGCCGTGAAGAAGTTGGTGATGACAGTAGCGCCCCAGAACGACATCTGTCCCCAAGGCAGCACGTAGCCCATGAAGGCCGTCGCCATCATCAGTAGGAGGTTGGTGCAACCGAGCACCCACAGCAGCTCACGCGGCGCCTTATACGAACCATAGTAGAGCCCGCGGCAGATATGGATGTAGACGGCAATGAAGAAGAACGACGCGCCGTTGGAATGGAGATAGCGCAGCAGCCAGCCCGAATTCACGTCGCGCATGATCTCCTCGACTGAATTGAAGGCCAGCCCCGTATCAGGAGCGTAATGCATGGCCAGCACGATGCCGGTCAGGATCTGTGAAACCAGCATGATCGTGAGAATGCCGCCGAACGTATAGGCGTAGTTCAGGTTGCGCGGGACGGGATAGACGATGAAGCTGTCGTGCACCAGCCGCGGCAGCGGCAGGCGGGCATCGAACCAGCGTTCGATTCTGGTTTTGGGCGTATAGGTCGAGTGTTTGTCGCTCATCGAAATGCCCTCCTGCCTCAGCCGATACGGATCTTGGTGTCGGAGACGAACTGGAACACCGGTACCGCCATGTTCTCGGGTGCCGGCCCCTTCCGGATGCGGCCGGCGGTGTCGTATTGAGAGCCGTGACAAGGGCAGAGCCAGCCACCGAAATCGCCTTCCTGACCATGCGGGATGCAGCCGAGATGGGTGCAGACCTGGACCATCACCATCCAGGCCTCCTTGCCTGGCATGGTGCGATTGGCGTCGGTCGCTGGCGCGTCGGCCGGCAGGTTGGCGTTGCGGGCAATTGGATCCTTGAGCTCGGCGAGATTGACTGCCTCGGCGTCCTTCATCTCTTTTTCGGTGCGGTTGCGCACGACCACCGGCTTGCCGTGCCAGTCGACGATCAGCCACGTTCCCGGCCTCAGCGAGGAGACGTCGACCTCGATCGCGGCGGGCGCCTCGACGCGCAATGCGTGCTCGGCTGTGGAGGTATCGGAAAGATCGGCCATGATGGCGACTCCTATTGTTGGAAGCTGCTTCATCGCGTTGATGGCAATCGAGCAAAGCAGGCCACGGCCTTCGCCTTTCGAGTCTGCTCATGTCGCGCGAAATATGCCGGCCGTGGCCGGGTGTGAGCCATCGTGCCAAGGGCACGTGCGTCCAATACTTTCGTTTATGATTTCCTGAGCGAAGGACTGGCCGGGCTGGCGATGAAGCCGTCATGGAAGGTTCTGAATTCCTCCAGGTAACCGTTGGCCACTGAGCTGAGATACCGTCCGGCATTGCGCACGGCGATCCCGAACTTCAGCCCGATCATACCTCGGCATAGGCATGCCTAGCTGTCGGTGTCGTAGTCGTCGTCCCCGCCAAGTGCGAGTTTTTGGAGCAGTTGTCTCGCGTGGCGCTGGGCAGGTTTTCGCCCGGCGACGACCAATTGCGGAACTCAATCGGGGTCAGAAAGGGAAAACGGTGAAACTCTACTACAGCCCTCTCGCCTGTAGCCTGGCGGATCACATCGCATTGGAAGAGGCCGGTGTTTCCTTCGAGCGCGAAAGCGTGAACCTCAAAACCAAACGAACGAGCTCCGGGGATGATTTCACCACCGTCACGCGCAAGGGCTATGTTCCAGCCCTCGTGCTGGATAGCGGCGAAGCGCTGACGGAAAATATCGCAGTCCTCGACTGGATTGCGTCACAATACCCGGCACTGGGAGTGGCGGGGCCGTTGGGCCGTACCCGCCTTCTCGAAGCGCTGGCCTACGTCTCAACTGAAATACACCGAAGCTTCAAGCCGATGTGGCACCAAAGCAGCGATGCCGAAAAGGCCAAGGCGAGCGCGACGATTACGAGCCAACTCGAGCTCTTCGCTGACGGGCTCGAGACCGACTATCTGTTCGGCGACAAACCCAGCGTCGCGGATTTTTATCTTTTCGTGATGCTGCTTTGGGCGGCCCGCTTCCACGTCCCTGTTCCCGCGCCTTTGCAAGCCCTTCGCGCCCGAATGGCTGCCCGACCGGCCGTGCGCATCGCAATGGATCGTGAGGGCCTCGTCTGAAGCCGAGGTGGCTCCGAGCATAAGATCAGACGCATTCTCTCACCCCAACAAAGATCAGGAGTCATTCTCATGCTGCCGTTTCTGCGGATGCTACATCCAGCCGCTTTCAAGCGCGGGGACGGCCTACGTCTCGAATTTCTTAGGAGGGAAATCGAGGAAACGCTGGACCTTACCGGCATCCGGTCAGAACTCGCCGCACTGCCTCCTGGCCGAGCGGTTACAATCCTGGATTCGTCGCAGTCACCGTCGAAATAAGCGCAATATTTCCTGTCGGCCGATACGGCGGCGGGTTCTGGTCGTTCCGGCTTGTTGGTCATCATAGAGGCTTCATCATGAATGCGAATAAGGCTCCCGAGACGGTCGATCATCGCCGCCGACGCATTGTTGGCGCAACAGCAATGACGTTCGCCGCCACCGAACTCGGCTTGAACGCATCGGTAGCCGCTTGGACGGTCGAGGCGAGGGCATCCGCGATGCAAACCAGGCAGAAATCATTCGGCTCGCTTAGGCAGGTCAATGCCGGAAAGCTGAGCGTCGGATATGCGGAGCTGAGGCCCGCCGAAGGTGCCCCAGTGATCCTGCTTCATGGCTGGCCTTATGACATTCACACCTACACCGACGTCGCTCCCCTGCTTGCCGCAAAGGGGTACCGCGTGATTGTGCCCTACCTGCGCGGCTACGGCACTACGCGCTTCCTTTCGGACGACACGATGCGCAACGGCCAGCAGTCGGCGCTCGCCGCGGATACGATCACCCTGATGGATGCGCTGGGAATCGAAAAGGCCACGATCGCCGGCTGCGACTGGGGTGCTCGAACGGCCAATGTTGTTGCCGCGCTCTGGCCTGAGCGTTGCAAGGCGATCGTCTCGGTGAGCGGCTATCTCATCGGAAATCAGCAGGTCGGCATGGTGCCGCTGCCACCGGAGGCGGAGCTTCAATGGTGGTATCAGTATTACTTCGCCACGGATCGCGGCCGCGCCGGCTACGAGAAATACACGCGCGATTTCGCCAAACTCATCTGGAAACTCGCTTCGCCGCAGTGGAATTTCGACGATGACACCTTCCAGCGCAGCGCCGCAGCCCTGGACAACCCGGATCACGTCAGCATCGTCATTCACAATTACCGCTGGAGGCTCGGCCTGGCACATGGCGAGCCGGAATATGACGTTCTGGAAAACCGGCTGGCCGAAGCTCCCGTGATCACAGTGCCGACCATTACCCTTGAGGGTGATGCCAATGGTGCACCCCATCCCGACAGCAGTTCCTACGCCAAGAAATTCTCGGGCAGATACACGCACCGGATCGTCACCGGCGGCATTGGCCACAACTTGCCGCAGGAAGCCCCGCAGGCCTTCGCCCAGGCCGTCATCGACGTTGGCGAATACTGATCAGGCGAGCTGAGTGAGCTGCTGATGCCTGCGCTGGATGGGTGGCGAGGACATGATGGTTGCGAGCTGAACATCGAGGCGCGGCGCTGGTCCACATCGATGTTGCGCTTGACTCGTCCATATTATCCGTAATAAATCATACATATTGCCTCGAAAAAAGACGGCAGGTCTGGGAGGACCAATGAAAATCACGGCCATCAAGGCGCGCGTCTGCAACGCGGAAATGCGCAACTGGGTCTTCGTTCGGGTCGAAACCGACGAGCCCGGGCTGTTTGGCTGGGGTGAGGCAACGCTGGAATGGAAGACCCGAGCCGTCGTTGGGGCGCTTCAGGACCTTGAGGCCCTGCTCATCGGGCAAGATCCGCGCAATGTGGAGCAGTGCTACCAGATACTTACGCGGCACGGCTTTTGGCGTCTTGGCGTCGAGGGAATGTCCGCCGTCAGCGGCATCGAGATCGCGCTCTGGGACATATTGGGCAAGTCGTTGGGCGTCCCCGTCTGGCGCCTTTTGGGCGGTCGGGTCCGCGACTATCTGCGCACCTATACGCATCTCGGCCTCGGGGACATGAAGGCGGTCTATGAGACCGGATCCGCGGATGCCATCGTGGAACGCGCACGCATCGTGACGCAAGCAGGCTACGATGCGGTCAAGGTCGTCTGCATTCCCTACACCCACTACGTGTCTCCTGCGAAGGCAGTCGATTCTGTTGCCAACATGGTTGGCTCACTTCGCGAGGCGGTTGGCCCGGATATCGACATCATGGTCGATTTCCACGGACGCCCTGCATCCGTTAACGCGGCGATGGATTACCTCAAGGCAATCGAGCCGGCCCGCATCATGTTCGCGGAAGAACCCGTGCCGCCCGAAGATGTTGCCGGACTGTCGCACATTACGGCGCGATCGGCCGTGCCGATAGCTTCCGGCGAGCGGCTGATTGGACGTCGCGAATTCACGCACTCGATCGCAGCCCGCGCCTTCAACATTGCCCAGCCGGATATTTGCCACACTGGCGGTCTGCTCGAGACAAAGAAGATCGCGGCCATGGCGGAAACCGCAGGCATCGGCCTTGCGCCGCACAACCCGCTCGGTCCGATCGCCGGTGTGGCTGCTCTTCATTTCGGCATATCGACCCCAAACGTTGTCATTCAGGAGGAGATGTCCGGTGCCGTCGCCTGGTACGACGATGTCGTTACCTGGCCAATTCGGCGCAAGCCAGGCCGCTGGGATCTGCCCGAACTGCCGGGCCTTGGCGTCACCGTCAATGAGGACGTTATCGCGCGCCACCCCTTCAAGCAGGAAGTGCTGCATGCCCGCAACGCCGTCATGCCGGACGGCACCGTGGTCGACTGGTGAATGCAATGGCAGGCCGGCTGCAAGGAAAGATCGCAATCGTCACAGGCGCCGGCCAAGGCATCGGTGCCGCCACCGCCCGGGCTTTTGCGATGCATGGGGCAAAGACCGTCATTGCCGAACTGAATGCGGCAAGCGGCAAAGCGATCGCCGACGAACTGCGTGTCGGAGGCGCCGACGTATCGTTCGTCGAGACGGATGTCACGGACGCATCCGCGGTCGCGGACATGGTCGCCCGCACGATCACGAGCTATGGCGGCGTCGACGTTCTCGTCAACAATGCCGGTGCCAACGTCTTCTACGAACCACTGGCGATGCCGGATGAGGAATGGGACCGCTGTCTCAAGCTAGACCTCCAGGCCGCATGGTTCTGCGCCAAGGCAGTCTTGCCGACGATGCTGGCGAAGGGCTCGGGGTCTATCGTCAACATAGCGAGCTGTCACGCGTTCCAGATCATTCCCCATACATTCCCGTATCCGGTCGCCAAGCATGCACTTTTGGGCCTGACCCGTTCGCTGGCCATCGAATATGCCGCGCGCGGTATCCGGGTGAACGCGATCGCCCCCGGCTATATCGAGACGCCGATCGCGGAAGCCTACTGGAACACATTCCCGAACCCCGCCGAGGAGAAGCGGCGAGCCTACGACCTTCATCCGCCCAAGCGCATTGGCCGGCCGGACGAGGTTGCAATGACGGCGGTTTTCCTCGCTTCGGACGAAGCGCCGTTCATAAATGCCGAGACGATCACCATCGATGGTGGGCGCTCGGTTCTCTACCACGACTAGCAACGACCATCGAGCTCTCAGGGAGGATCTTCATGAAAACCACAACAAAGGCTTTGGCGACATTTGCGGTACTGGCTGCCGGACTGATGAGTGGCGCAGCAAGCGCAGACGACATCAAGATCGGCTACATCAACAAGATGGGAGACCATCCATGGTTTGTCGCCGAAGTCGGCGGCGCCAAGAAAGCGGCCGAGGCGGCAGGGGCTGCGTTCGTGTCGCAGGACGTTCAGTTCGACGCCAATTTAACGATCACGACCTTCGATACGATGGTCGGCGATGGCGTAAAAGGCATCGCCATTGTCGTCCCCGACAAGGCGCTGGGACCGGTCATCGCCGAGAAAGCAAAGGCCGCAAAAATTCCCTTGGTGGCGGTCGATGACGACATCTACTACGAGGACGGCACTCAGGTCCCCTATGTCGGCATGAATGCCTACAACATCGGTGCGCGGGTGGGCGAAGAACTTGCCAAGCTCTACAAGGCCGACGGCTGGGCCGGCAAAGAGGTGCGCATCGCCTCGATCGAGGACCGCAAAGCGGATACCTGCATGCAGCGCAACAAGGGCGCGGAAGAAGCATTCCTGAAGGCGGTGCCCGATTTCAAGCCGGGCAATATCGTTCGCGTCCCCTACGACAATACGATGGTCAACGCCATCGACGTGATGACCACCACATTGACGGCCAATCCCAGCGTCACGAACTGGATATTCTATTCATGCAACGATGATGGCGTGCTGGGTGGTGCGCGAGCCCTGGAAAACGCCGGCTATACCGCAGACCAGGGCATGGGGATCGGCATCGACGGGAGCCGCGCTTGTGACGCTTTCGGATCCGGAAAGCCCTCGGCGTTCCGTGGTACGATGTGGCTCAATTCGGAAAATCATGGCGCGCTGGCGGTGAAGATTCTCTTGGCCTCCATCAAGGACGGAACGAAGCTTCCCGTTCAGTCCTTCACGGACCCGGAATACATCACCGCCGAAAATTTTGCGTCGGACTACAAAGCCAAGCTCTGCCACTGAACCAGATATGCGTCATGCCGCAGGGCGCATGACGCTCTTTGGGCCGGCAGTTCGTCGGCAGGCACACGGGATCGATCCTCGGGAGTGAGCTTTGATGCAATCGGATTTCTTCTCGCTCGACAGGATATCGAAGCGCTTCGGCGTCGTGCAGGCGCTCGACAATGTCTCGATTGCCTTTCGGCCAGGAGAGGTGCTCGCTCTGGTTGGCGAGAATGGCGCCGGCAAATCGACAATGATGCGAATTCTCGAGGGCGTGTTCGCACCGGACACCGGCACCGTGCTGTATGGCTCCACGCCGATCGTTTTCAGCGAACCGCGCGACAGCCACAGAGCCGGAATACGCGTCATCCATCAGGAGCCGGAGATCGTTCCGAACCTGACCGTGGCCGAGAACATTTTCGTCGGCGAACTGCCACGGCTGGCAGGCGTCCTGCTCGACTGGCATAGGCTCGAGGAGCAGACCGACAAGGTGCTTGCGACCTTCGGCATGCAGCAGGATATGCGGGCGCGTCAACTCTGCAGCACGCTCGGTCCGGCACAGCGCCAGATGATCGAAATCATGCGCGCCATACGTGCTGGCGGCCAGCTGATCGCATTCGATGAGCCGACCTCGTCGCTGACCGACGACGAAGCGCGCCGTCTGTTTTCAGTAATTCGGCGGCTGCGCGAAGAGGGCACTTCGATCGTCTACATCTCTCATAGGCTGAACGAGGTCATCGACCTTGCGGATCGCATTGTCGTTTTGCGGGACGGCCGGCTGGTCGACGATTCCCGCGCGGACGGTGCCAGCGAGCAGACCATAGCCAAACTCATGGTCGGCCGTGACATCGCCGATCTGTTTACGCGCGAGACGTGGCAATCGGGGCTACCGTTGCTGGAGGTGGCGGGCTTGACCACCGACCACGTCACCGATGTGAGCCTCAAGGTCCGCTGCGGCGAGGTGCTCGGCATTGCCGGCCTTATGGGTGCGGGTCGATCCGAGCTGGCAAAGGCGATTGTCGGCTATGATCGGCGCCTCGACGGAACCATAACGATGAGTGGCGTGCCTGTTGGCCCCAACAGTCCGCATGCAGCGATCGTGGCAGGCATCGGCTTCGCCCCCGAGGACCGCAAGCACGAGGCCCTGCTGCTGTTCCGAAGCATTCTTGACAATGCCTCGCTTTGCGTGCCCGACAAGACGTCGAGCTTCGGCTTCTTCAACCGGCGCAAGGCACTGGAGATCGTCTCACCGCTTGCAGCAAAGATGTCGATCAAGACACCTAATCTCGACGAACAGGTTTCGAAATTGTCGGGTGGCAATCAACAGAAGGTTGTTCTCGCGCGCTGGCTTGCGCGGCAGCCGATGCTTCTCATCCTCGACGAGCCGACCCGCGGCATCGACATCGGCGCCAAGGCGGAAATCTATCGCCTGATCGACGAACTCGCCGCGAGCGGCATCGGCATAATCCTGATTTCCTCGGAAATGCCGGAACTGATCGGGCTCGCCGACAGGGTGCTTGTCATGGCTGGAGGCCGGATCACGGCCGAACTTTCCCGCCCAGACATCGATGAGGCCACGATCCTGAAGCACGCCATGCCGCAATCTGTAGCATCGCTCGGAGGACAAATTCAGTGAACAGCCTTGAGCTCAGGACAGCAACAACACAAACCGGCAAAAGACGCCCTTCCTTGCGCATCGCAGAGCGCATCGGCATTCACAACATAAGCCTCCTGGTTGCTCTCGCCATTCTCGTGCTCATTTTCGGCACTCTGAGAGGCGACGTGTTCTTCTCGAGCCGAAACCTGCTGAACATCGGTCTGGGCATTACCATCCTGGGCGTCCTGGCGATGAGCCAGACCGTGGTCATCGTCGCCGGCGGGCTTGATATTGCCGTCGGCGCAATCGTCGGTCTGACCACAGTATCGACGGCAATGGCCATCCAGGCGACCGGATCGCCGGCGGCGGGCATTCTTGCCGGCCTTGTCCTGGGCGGCCTTGCCGGCCTCGTGAACGGCATCATCATCACCTACGGGCGGGTCAACGCTGTCATCGCGACTCTCGGTACGATGGCGATCTTCCGCGGCATCGCGTTCATCATGTCCGATGGGCAATCGATCGCGATTTTCAGCGACACTTTCCGCTTCATTGGGATCGGACGAATCCTCGGCCTGCCTCTGCTGATCTGGATTCTTTTGCTGACCGCGATCGTGTTCCATCTCTTCCTTGCCCGCTCGATCGTTGGCCGCAACATCTATGCCCTGGGCGGCAATCCCGTTGTTGCACGCTTCTCCGGCATCAACATCAACCGCTACCGTGTCGGCATCTACATCATGAGTGGAGTGGCGGCCGGATTGGCCGGGATTCTGTTGGCTGCCCGTACCGGCTCGGGGCAGCCCGTATCCGGATCCCAAGGCCTGGAACTCGAGGCCATCACAGCGGCCGTTCTGGGTGGCTGCGCCTTGCAGGGCGGTAAGGGCACGATCGTCGGCGCACTACTGGGCGTCGCCATCATTGGTGTCCTCAACAACGGAATGATACTGACGTCCGTGCCAACCTTCTATCAGTTGCTTGCCAAGGGCTCGCTGCTGATACTTGCTGTGGTAATTGCCGAGTACCACTTGAACAGGACATGACGATGGACACGGCGATCGCTTCGACTGGCCAAGGCAAGCAGGACATTCCTGCCGCAGATGGCGCCACGTCATCGCTCAAGGATCGCATCGCACGCGATCTCGGACAGCGAATCCTCGCCGGCTCCTACGCGCAGCACTCCGTCTTGCCGACGGAAGCTGAACTTTGCGTTATCTACGGGGCGAGCCGCACCGCGCTTCGCGATGCGCTTCTGACGCTTTCGGCGAAAGGATTGATCGAGGCACGCAAGCGGGCCGGGACGCGTGTGCGCGTGTCGAGCGACTGGAACAGGCTGGATGCACAGGTTCTGGAATGGATGCGCGATATCGAGCCCGATCTCGATTTCGTCCGCGGATTGATCGAGGCGCGGCTGATCATTGAACCCGCGGCCGCCCACCTTGCGGCCAAGATGGCGACGTCAGGCGATCTCGCAGTCATCGAAGCCGCCTATGAGGCCATGCGCATTGCTCCGCAGGACGACCTCGCTGCGTGTCTCGATGCCGACGTCAGGTTTCATACCGCCATCCTTCGTGCCAGCCGCAACCCGGTGTTCGCCAATCTCGGCAATATGCTTGCTGCCGCCCTCAGCTTCTCCTTCCGATTGACCACATCGGCCACCGCTAACTACCAGCAGACGCTGAGCGCGCATGGCGACGTGCTGGAGGCAATCCGGATGCGCAGGGCCGACGACGCTCACGATCAGATGAAGGCGCTCATCGGGATCGCGTCGAACGACCTTCTTGCAGTGGCTCGCAAAGGCCGCCATTCCGCTGCCAAGGTCGACACCGTCTGAAGCTGATGGTCGGGACGATCAAGATCAGAAGCGGAGACCTGTCCGCTGAAATCGTCCCGTCGCTGGGGGCAGGTCTTGCGAGACTCGACTATGGGCGCGTGCCGATCTTCAGGCCTTGGCCAAACGGCGGGAGCAGCAACCCGTTCGACCTTGCCTGCAACCTACTTTTGCCGTGGTCGAATCGGATCTCGGGCGGCGGATTCACATTCGACTCCAAATTCCACGAACTGCCTGCC
The DNA here is from genome assembly GCF_040317695.1 of Mesorhizobium sp. M1403. NCBI lineage: Bacteria > Pseudomonadati > Pseudomonadota > Alphaproteobacteria > Hyphomicrobiales > Phyllobacteriaceae > Mesorhizobium > Mesorhizobium sp. M1403. The sequence continues at coordinate 171,908 of NZ_JAMYKY010000002.1, forward strand.
GATGTTGCAGGCGAGCCATTTCCCATTCACGGCAATGGATTTTCGAGCGAGTGGGACATCGACAGCGTAGCGCAAGACAACGCAAAGCTGTCGCTCATCAGCAACGGACCCGGCCCATATCGATATCGCGCGGAGGTGAGTTACGCTCTGACCGGACAGGGGCTCGAGCTGAAGCTTCGCATCGTCAGTCGGGCATCGATCAGATTGCCGTTCGGGCTTGGCATCCATCCATGGTTCACGAGAACGGCACGAACCGCGCTTCATGCGCCGGCCTCGCAGGTTTGTCTCGAACTGCCCAGCCATCTCCCCGAACGGTTTGTGGATGTCAAAACCCGTCCCGATTGGGATTTCGGCGCCCCGGCCGTATTGCCGAGCGGATGGATAAACAATCTGTTTGCCGGCTGGGACGGCGTCGCTACCATATCGTGGCCGGAGCACAGTTGCAGCCTGCGGATTGAAGCTTCATCGCCCTTGAACTTCTACCTGGTCTATTCGCCATCGGACAAGAGCGACTTCTTCTGTTTTGAACCGGTCAGTCATGCGGTCGATGCTCACAATCGTGGTTCGATCGACAAATGGAATGGACTGTCGGTGCTTGGGCCTGGCGAGAGCCTGGCAGCCCGTTGCAGCTTCGCCGTCAATTAGACGGACCTCTGCGGCGCCCTCGAGTTGGCGTATGTCGGTGTCGGCCAGCATGTCCGGTTAGCCGGCTTTTCGTCCAAAGTGAGCTTGGGAAGAGGGAACTCCGGCGACCGGGAACCCGTGAGCCCGTTCGACGTTTGCCGGATGTCGCTGCGCAGTTTGTCTGCTTGACGGCACGGTACGGGCCTACTCCGAATGTACCTGGCAGATTGGATCAATGACAGATGTTGACCCAAAGGAATTCGTGCTCGCAGGCATCGTCATGAAGCGACTGGTCTTCGGCGAACAGACGGGAGGCTTGTTGAGTCTCTTCGAAAACCGAAGCGACGGGCAGGCGAAAACACCAATCCATGTTCACGCGAATGACGACGAGACAGTCTACGTCATCGAAGGGCAGTTGACCGCAATTGTGGCCGGCGAGGTCCGAACGCTCTCGCCCGGTGAGAGCATGTTTTTGAAGCGCGGCATCCCGCACCAGCTCGTGAATCCCGGCAACCAGCCCGTTCGCTACATCCTGATAGACACGCCAAGTGTGTTCGAGCAGTTCCTCGCCGAAGGTGGCCATGAACTCGGCAAGGGAGAGGTGGTCGGGCCGCCGACGCCTGCCGATATCGAGCGGCTCAAAGCAGCCGCGCCGAAATTTGGGATTACGCTTCTGCAAGACTGGCCAGCAAGAGAGTAAACGGTTTCGTGATAGCGGCTTGGATCGGCCGCTAAAGCCGATCCTTGCCCGAGAAACCACCATTGGCTAGCCATCCGCAATCCAATCCGAGAGGCTGCGGGCAAAACTTCGCGGCACGATGAGTTCGCACGCGGCCTCGCCGGTGCGCAGGAAGAGCACGGAGACATGATGGAAGGATGTCTGCACGGCGCGGCCCGGAGCGGCGGCCGGCGCGTGCCAGTCGACGGTAATGCAGCCGGACAGAAGCCTTGCGATGTCAGGGCCGGCCATTTTCAAACGAACACGACCCTCGCCGAGGGGATCAGAACAGCCGAGATCGGGGTCGACGGAAAGCGCGGGCGCTTGCGTGCCTTCGTCGAGAACCAGCCAGAGGCGGCGAGGTGCAATGCGGATGATTAGAAGCCCCTTGTGGCGAACGGTCTCTCCGACCGAAGGGGGAAGTTTCGTGCCGAGCGACGCCGAGACGCTCTTTTCGAATTGTCTCAGTGTCCCGTCCCAGCCCTCGATCTGGATAAGCGGACAATCGGCCACGGATAGGCTGAAATCCCGAGAAGAGGTCAAGCTAGCCATGCAGCCGTTCTCCCTGTGGATCGAGGAATACTGGCGAGACAATGCGGGCGCGAACTGTTTCGGCCTTCATCGGATAGACCGCCACGACCTCGCTTCCTTCTGCCGCGACATCGCCGGCAAGCAGGGCCAGCCCGACATAATGGCCGCGCTCGGGGCTGAAAGTGACGGAGGTGATGCGACCGCGCCCATGGCCATAGGGTTTCTCATCCGGCAGGAACAGGATGGCGCCGCCGCGCAGGCGTTTTCCGTCCTCGATGCATTCCAGTCCGACCAGGCGCTGCCGGTTGGGCGCGTGGAGGGCAGGGCGCCGTCGCAGGACGTCGCCGACGAAGCCGCTGCGCTTGCCGGCCATGCGGCCGAGGCCGAGATCGTCGAGCGTCGTGCGTCCATCGATTTCAGGTCCGGCGACATGGCTCTTTTCGACGCGCAGCGCACCTAGCGCCTCGACGCCGTAAGGCTTCAGGTCGAATGGTCTGCCGGCTTCGAGCAGACGGCTCCAGAGCTGTTCACCGGCAGTGGCGCCGATATAGACTTCGTAAGCGCGCTCGCCGGAATAACTGAGACGTAGGATGCGGAGCGCACGGCCCCCCCATTCGCTTTCGAGTAGTCCCATATGCGAAAGCGCCGCGTCGGAAACGTCGAGAGCGGGAAACGCTGCATTCAGGATCGCGCGGCTGTTAGGCCCGGCAACCGACATCGCCGCCCATTCGTCGCTGACCGAAGTGACGGCCACGCGCAAATCCGGCCAGGCCGTGTCGAGCAGGAATTCGAGACGCGACAGCACATCGGCGGCCTTGGCGGTCGAAGTGGTCATGAAGAACCGGTTTTCCGCCAGCCGCGTCGTGGTGCCGTCGTCGAAGACGATGCCGTCGTCGCGCAGCATGACGCCGTAGCGGGCGCGGCCGACCGCCAGCTTGGCAAAGCCGTTGGCGTAGACGCGGTCGAGGAAGATTGCCGCATCCGGGCCTTGGACGTCGATCTTGCCGAGCGTGGAGATGTCCATCAGCCCCGCGGCCTGACGTACATTCCGCATTTCGGCGACATAGGCTTCATTCACGTCATGTCCGGACTGCCGGTAGAAATAGGGCCGCATCCAGAGCCCCACCTCGAGCATCTCGGCGCCGTTGGCCATGTGCCAGTCGTGCATTGGCGTGCGGCGGATCGACTTGAAATGATGGCCGATGGCGCGCCCGGCAAGCGCCCCGATGGCAACCGGCGTATAGGGCGGGCGGAAGGTCGTGACGCCGGTCTCGGGAATCGTTGCGTTGCGCAGCGCCGCCATCGCGGCAAGCGCCGGAAAATTGCTGGTCTTGCCTTGATCGGTACCCATGCCGAGCGTGGTGTAGCGCTTCAGATGCTCGACCGATTCATAGCCCTCGCGATGGGCGAGTTCGATATCCCTCGTCGTCACATCCATCTGAAAATCGACGAAGGCTTTTCCATGTGCGACGGAAGGCGCTTCGCGAAGTAGCGTCGTGGCGGTGTCGCCGAGATCGAGTTTGGCCGGAGCGGGAACCGGCGCCGACTTGCCGCCGGAGGCTGCCGCGTCGATGCCGGCGCGATGACCGTCCTCGATGGCATCGGCAGTTGCATAGGCCCCAATCATCGCGCCGGCACCTAGCCGGCCGGCCGGAAACGCGCCCGGCACGAAGCCGCCGATATCGTCGCGATAGACAGGTTTGACACCGAGGTGCGAGGTGAGATGCACGGTTGGCGACCAGCCGCCGGACACGCAGACGAGGTCGCAGGCGGCCGAGGACTGGCCCTCCGGCCCGTTGAGCGTTACGTGCCTGACGGCATGGCCGCCGCGCAGGTCGACGATCCGCGTCCCGGCCCGTATCATTACGCCGAGCCGTGCGGCTTCCGCGGCAAGTGCTGCGGGCGGGACTGCGCGCAGATCCGCAACCGTCACCTCCGCGCCGGCTGCGGCATAGTCGAAGGCGGTGCGCCAGGCACCGTCATTGGTGGTGGCGACAATGATTTTCTTGCCCGGCAGGACAGCGAAACGGTTGAGATAGGTCCGGGCGGCTGAGGCAAGCAGGACGCCGGGCCGGTCATTGTTCGAGAACACCATCGGTCGCTCGATGGCGCCAGTGGCGAAAACGATCGAGCGGGCGCGCAGCATGGTGACCGTTTGCCGCGCCTCGCCGTTCGGCTTCGGACCGGTTGGATCGCGCTGTTCGACCAGCCCGATGACATTGCCGTCATAGCTGCCGAAAGCGGTTGTCCGCTTCATCAGCACGACGGTTTCGAAGCCCTTCAACTCGGCCTCGGCCTGCCTCAACCATGCGGCCGCTGCGCTGTCGGACGGTTCCGCCAGAAGCTGGCCGCCAAGCAGGAAATCCTGCTCGATCAGCGCGACCCGCGCCCCGGCCGCGGCGGCTGCCCGCGCTGCTGACAATCCCGCCGGGCCGCCGCCGACAATTGCGACATCGGCGAAAGCATGACGAACCTCGTAGCGGTCGGGATCCGGGCCGGTGCCGGCTCTGCCCAGACCGGCCGCCTTGCGGATAAAGTGCTCGTAGAACATCCAGGCGCGGCGCGTCGGGCCCATGAAGGTCTTGTAGTAGAAGCCGGCGGACAGAAACGGCGCCAACAGCCCGTTGACGCTTTGTACGTCGAAGGCCAGCGATGGCCAGCGATTCTGGCTTTCCACGTCCATGCTGTTGGCGAGTTCCAGTGTCGTCGCCGGCAGGTTCGGCTCGCGCCTGCCTGCGATCCCGAGCGTAACCAGCGCATTCGGTTCCTCCGGCCCGGCGGAAAAGATGCCGCGCGGGCGATGATATTTGAAGCTGCGCCCGACGAGAGTGACGCCGTTGGCGAGCAGCGCGGAGGCAAGGGTGTCGCCGCGATATCCAATCAGCTTGCGGCCGTCGAAGGTGAAATCGAGCGGCACCTCGCGACTGATACGGCCACCCACCGGCAGGCGTTTGCGGTTCGAACTCATGCCGGTGATTTCCTGAGAGTTGATTTCCTGGCGAAGTCGACTGATGCGACGGCATGGTTGCGGGTGTCGCGTTCGACCACCAGCCATTGCCGGCAACCGGTCACGTGCTGCCAGTATTCACGGTGCGGGCCGGCCGGGTTTGTCCTGATATAGACGTAACGGTACCAGGCCTCCGGATCGGGATCGTCATGGGCCGGACGCGTGACCGAGGCATCGCCGCCGTAGCGGAACTCGTCATGGTCGCGCGGGCCGCAGCAGGGGCATTCGATGCGCAGCATTTTGTTCCGCCTCCTATTGCAGCCAAGCGGAAGGGCCGACGCCGGCCTCATCGAGCGTGTGGCCGGTGCGGAAACGATCGAGCCCGTAGGCCGCGATCAAGGGATGCGGCTTGCCGGTGGCGATCGTGTGGGCGAAGCACCAGCCGGAAGCTGGCGTTGCCTTGAAGCCGCCATAGCACCAGCCGCCGTTGAGATAGACGCCGTCGATCGGCGTCGGGCAGATGATCGGGCTGGCATCGGGGGTCATGTCCATGACGCCGCCCCAGTGGCGCAGCAGGCGGACGCGCGAAATGCACGGCATCAATGCAATCGCCGCCTCCGCCACCTCGCGCACGACGCCGAGATTGCCGCGCTGGGCGTAGGAATTGTAGCCGTCGAGATTGCCGCCGAAGACCAACCCGCCCTTGTCGGACTGGCTGACATAGAAGTGGTCGGCGCCATAGGCGACGACGTGATCTACCAGCGGCTTCAGCGGTTCGGTGACAAAGGCTTGCAGGACGTGGCTTTCGATCGGCAGTTCAAGGCCGGCCTTGGCACCGAGCACGGATGTATGCCCGGCAACAGCGAGGCCGACCTTGCCGGCGCCGATCCGGCCTTTCGTCGTTTCGACGCCGACGATACTGTCGCCGTCGCGGAGGAAGCCTGTCACCTCGCAGTTCTGGATGATGTCGACGCCATGGCTATCGGCGGCGCGCGCATAGCCCCAGGCGACGGCGTCGTGGCGTGCCGTGCCCGCCCGGCCCTGGAAGATGGCGCCATGGATCGGGAAGCGGGCAGTGTCGGAAAAATCGAGATAGGGCACCAGCCGGCGCACCTCTTCGCGGTTGAGGATATCGGCATCGATGCCGTTCAGCCGCATGACGTTGGCGCGGTGGCTGAAACCGTCGAGCTGATCGGCCGAATGCGCTGTGACGAGCTGGCCGCGCTGGGAGAACATGACGTTGAAATTCAGCACCCGCGACATGGTCTCCCAGAGCTTCATCGAGAATTCGTAGAACTGGGTGTTGCCGTCGAGCAGGTAGTTGGAGCGGATGACGGTGGTGTTGCGGCCGACATTGCCGCCGCCGACATAGCCCTTTTCGAGCACCGCGACGTTGCGGATACCGTGGTTATCGGCAAGGTAGAAGGCGGTGGCGAGGCCGTGTCCACCGCCGCCGATGACGATCACGTCATAGGACGGTTTTGGCTCCGCCGCCCGCCAGGCGCGCTGCCAATTCTTCTGGCCAGACAGCGCGTTGCGGAAAATCGAGAGTGCCGAGTAGCGCGCCATACGTGCGGGCCTATCGAACGATCGGGCCGGCCGGCGTGCGGGTGAGCACTTCAGCACCCGCGTCGGTCAAAAGCACCGTGTTGGAGACGAAGTCATCGCCGCGACTGGTTCCCATCAGCCACGACAGGATGTGGAAGCTCATCCCGGTCTCGATCTCAAGGTCGGAATCGTGCCTCAAGCCGGTCACCGAATTGCCGCCGGTCCATGATGGCGGCTGGCCAGCGCCAACTAGGTAACCGCAGTGATGGCGGCGATAGTGGGAAAGACCGGCCTCGTCGGCGACGGCCTGCCAGGCGGCGTAGACATCGCGCGCCTTGGCGCCCGGCCGCAGCGCCTCGACGACAGCGTTGAACGCCTTGGCGGTCAGCGTCGCCATTGTGGCGTCTTCGTCGCTGATGTGGCCGATGCGAACGAGCCGGCCGAGCGGCGCGTGGTAGCGTGAGATGCAGCCGGACAGTTCGACGAAGACCGGCTCGCCCTTGCGGTAGATACCGTCGCCCCAGGTCGTGTGCTCTTCACCGAGGCGCGCGGCCGGGCGGATGAACGGTCCGAAGCCCGGCGCATGACCGCCGGCGCGGATCATTGCCGCAACACATTGGGCGGCGACCTCCTGTTCGGAAGCGCCATCCGAGATCGCGGCGATCGCGGCACCGGCGGCGGCGTCCGTCACCTTTGCGGCGCGCCGCATCAGCACCTGTTCCTCGGCGCTCTTCACCCGCCGCATCTTGTCGATCAGACCGGAGACGTCGCTCCACTTGGCATCCGCTTGCATCTGGAGTGCTACGGCAAGTCCATGGCTAAGGCCGGCCGTCCAGTATTCGAGGCCGATCCGCTTGCTGGACAGGCCGAGCTCCGCAAGCACCCGCGCCGCAAGGTCGGCCGCGGTTTCGCTGTCGGAGTGGCCACGGAATTCCGCTGCCTTCACCTGCTTCTCGATCGTTACCTTTTCCATCGAGCGGGTGACCAGGACAGGTTTTCCCTGGAGCGGGACGATCAGCAGGTGAGGGGCAAAATACCCCCAGTGATCGAGCCCGATGAGATAGAAGACGTTCTCCGGCGAGGCGAAGACCGCCGCGTCGAGCTCACGCTCGGCCAGTGTAGTACGGACCTTGGCCAGGCGGCCGGCGATTTCGGCTTCGGAAAAGGGATTACGGTCCATCGGGCGTCCTCGTGCTTGTTGCCGGCTTGGTGGCAGGCATGGTCTTTTCGGCAGCCGGCTTCCCGGCCGCCATGTCAATCGATAACGATGAGTTCGCGCGCCACATCGCAGAGGCGTTCGCCGCCGCGTTCCGTGACGACGAACGATTCCGAGATGGCGATGCCGAAATCGTCGAGCCAAACGCCGGCCATGAAATGGAAGCACATCCCAGGCTGCATCTCGGTGGTGTCGCCGGGACGAAGGCTTGCGGTGCGTTCACCCCAATCGGGCGGGTATGCGAGCCCGACCGGATAGCCGACGCGGCTTTCCTTCTTCAGTCCGTTCCTCCGCAGGACTGCCTGCCAGACGGCTTCCACCTCTTCGGCGGTGTTGCCGGGGCGCGCCTTCTCGAGGCCAGCGTCGACGCCCTCGACGATCGCCTTGGCCATGTCGAGGATGGCTTGCCGCGGCTTGCCGAAATGTACCGTCCGGGTCAGGGCTGCATGATAGCGGCGGCGCACGCCGGCGATCTCCAGAATGGCGAGGCCGCTGTCCGGCAGCGGCGCGTCGGACCACGTCAGATGCGGCGTGCTGGTGCCTTCGCCAACGGGCATCAGCGGACAGATCGCGGCATAGTCGCCGCCCGCTCCGGGCACGCCCATGATCTGTGCGTGATAGATTTCCGCAATGACATGGTTCTGAGGCACACCGGGTCGCATTTTCTCGATGGCGCGGTTCATTGCATGCGTGCAGATCGCACCCGCCTCGCGGATCAGCACCAGCTCGGCTTCGGATTTCACCAGCCGCGCCCAATTGACGAGATCGTGGTTGTTGGCGAAGTGCGCGTCGGGGAGCCCCTCGACAAGGTGGGCGTGGCAGCGCGCAGTGTAATAATGCGCGTCCATCTCGACGCCGATGCGGGCCTTTCCCCAGCCGCGCGACCGGATCAGTTGCGCGAGTTCGTCATATGGGTGTTCGACCGGCTGCTGCACCAGCCGTTCCGAGAACGGCACGATGTTTGTCTCGGGCAGGCCGGTGGTTAGGCGTGCGCTCTTGGCATCCTGCGCCCTGCCGAACCAGATCGGCCGGTCCTCCTCCAGATGGACGAGCACGCACTGCGGAACGTAGAACGACCATCCGTCATAGCCGGTCAGCCAGCACATGTTGGCTGGATCCTGACAGACGACGAGATCGAAGCCGGCTTTTTGCATGCGTGTCTTCACGCCGGCCAGGCGCTGCCCATACTCCGCTTGCGTGAATGTCCCGAACTCGTTCGCGGTCGCCACCGAAGTCCTGCCTTCTGGGTACGCTGTTGCCCTCTTGTAAATGGGCAAACCAGGCGAAATTGTGCACAACTCGACGTCAAGTTTGTTGGACAACTACGAATTGGCGCCGAATTTACACGGTTTCTATATCTCTGCTTGCGAAATGTCTAGGGCAGTTGTATACGTCTGATCAAGCAGGCGTCGACCTCGAAGAAGGCCGCGCCCTGGGAACCATCCACAGTTGTTCAATGGGAGAAAAGCATGCTCAAATCATCGATATCGCGCCGCATGGTCGTGAAAGCGGCTGCCTGCATCGCGCTCGCCGCGACGTCATTGACGTCGCTGTCCGCTCACGCGGAAACCACCCTCGAACGGGCCAAGAAGGACGGCTACATCCGCGTCGGTTTCGCCAACGAGGCGCCGTTCGGTTACGCCACGCCAGACGGCAAGCTGACCGGCGAAGCGCCGGAAGTCGCCAAGGCGGTGCTCGCCAAGATGGGCATACCGCAGGTCGACGGTGTTTTGACCGAATTCGGCTCGCTCATTCCGGGTCTCAAGGCCGGCCGCTTCGACATCATCGCCGCCGGCATGTTCATCACTCCGAAGCGCTGCGCTGAGATCAACTACTCCGAGCCGTCCTACGGCATCGGCGAGGCTATGCTGGTGGCAAAAGGCAATCCGAAAGGCATCAAGGATTTTTCCAGCATCAAGGACAATCCGGATCTCAAGCTTGCCGTGATGGCCGGCGCCGTCGAAGGCGGCTTCGCCAAGGAAGCGGGCGTTGCCGGTGGGCAGATCGTCTCCTTGCCCGACCAGTCCAGCCTGGTCGCCGCCGTCCAGTCGGGCCGCGCCGACGCTGCCGCACTGACCGCTCTTTCGATCGCCGACATGGCCAAGAAGGCCGACGGCGTCGAATCGACCAAGCCCTTCGGCGAGGTCGCCGGCAAGTCGGTGAAAGGTCATGGCGGCTTCGGCTTCCGCAAGGAAGACACCGACCTGCAGGAGGCGTTCAACGCCGAGCTGAAGAAGTTCCTCGGTTCGCCGGAGCATATCGCGCTGGTCGAGCCACTCGGCTTCGGCAAGGACTATCTCCCCAACAAGACCACCGCAGAGCTCTGCGTTGGCAAATAGGTTCCCAACTGCTGGCGGCGCGAAAGCGCCGCCCTTTTTCCCCGGGGGAATCGCATGGGTATCCGTACGCTCGTTGCCATGCTGGTCATCGCGCTCGTCGTGATCGGCGCCTTGGCAACACAGGAAAGCTACCGAGTGTTCATGCCGGGGCTGCTGCAAGGCGCGGTCCTGACAGTCGAGATCGCCGTCCTCGGCAGCCTGCTCGCAATTATCATGGGCGTGCTTGCAGCACTTGCAAGGATGTACGGCCCGACGCCGCTCAGATGGCTGGCCACGGTTTACGTCGAGATCTTCCGCGGAACGTCGGCACTGGTGCAATTGTTCTGGCTGTTTTTCGTGCTCCCGCAATTCGGCGTCACGATCAACGCGTTCGTTGTGGCGGTGCTCGCACTCGGCCTGAATGTCGGCGCCTACGGATCGGAGTGCGTGCGCGGCGCGATCCTGTCCGTCGCCCGCGGGCAGTGGGAAGCATGTACGGCATTGAACATGAGCCGCCCACAGATGTTGCGCCGGATCATCCTGCCGCAGGCCTTTGTCGCGATGATCCCGCCCTGGGGCAATCTGTTCATCGAGCTTCTGAAATCGACAGCGCTGGTTTCGCTGATCACGCTTTCGGACCTCGCCTTCAAGGCGCAGCAAATGAACCAGAACACGTTCAAGACCATTCCGATCTTCACCCTCGTCCTTTTGATGTACCTGGCAATGTCGCTGGTTGTGACCATCGGCATGCGGCTTCTCGAAAGGCGGGCGTCGCTCGGACTGGCGCGGGGGAAGGCGGCATGATCTGGGATTGGGGATTTGCCCTGGAAATCCTGCCGGTGCTCGCCCGCGCCGCCATCATTTCCATCGAGGCGACGCTGATCGGTTTTGCGCTTGCGGCCTCGCTCGGCCTGGTGCTGGCGGTCGTCCGCATCGCCGTGCCATGGACCAGCTGGACGATTTCGGTGCTGGTCGAGCTGATCCGCTCGACCCCGCTGCTCATCCAGATATTCTTTCTCTATTTCGTCTTTCCGAAATTCGGTGTCGTGCTCGACGCCTTCACCGCCGGGGTGCTGGCCATCGGTATCCACTACGCCGCCTATTGCTCCGAGGTTTATCGCGCCGGTTTCGACAACATCCATCGCGGCCAGTGGGAAGCCTCGATCGCGCTCAATCTCTCGTCCTGGACGACGTTTCGCGACATCATCATCCCGCAGGCGATCCCGCCGATCGTTCCGGCGCTCGGCAATTATCTGGTGGCCTTGTTCAAGGAGACGCCGTTGCTTTCCGCAATCGCCGTGATGGAACTGATGCAGACTGCCAAGATCATCGGCTCCGAAACGTTCCGCTACACCGAGCCGATCACGCTGGTCGGCCTGTTTTTCCTTGCCATGAGCCTGGTTTCGGCGGCGCTCATCCGCTCCCTCGAAGGGCTGCTCAACCGGAGGACCACGCGATGACGGAACAACCGATGGTCCGCTTCGACAATGTATCGAAACGCTACGGCACGTTAACCGTTCTCGACGGGCTCAATCTCGAAATAGCGCGCGGCGAAAAAGTCTCCGTCATCGGTCCGTCGGGTTCGGGCAAGACGACGGTGTTGCGCATGCTGATGACGCTGGAAACGATCAATGACGGCGTCATCTGGGTCGAAGGCGAGCCGCTGACCCATATGGAGAGGAACGGCAAGCTTGTTCCCGCCGATCTCGCCCATATCCGTAAAATCCGCGCCAAGATCGGCATGGTGTTCCAGTCGTTCAACCTGTTTCCGCATATGACGGCGATGCAGAACTGCATCGAGGCGCCGATAACGGTGCTCGGCATGAAGCGGGCGGACGCCGAGGCAAGAGCGGCGGAGCTGCTGGAGCTGGTCGGTCTGGCCCAGAAGAAGGACCACTATCCGTCACAGCTTTCCGGCGGCCAGCAGCAGCGTGTCGCCATCGCCAGGGCGCTTGCCATGCGGCCCAAGATCATGCTGTTCGACGAGGTGACGTCTGCGCTCGACCCGGAGCTTGTCGGCGAAGTGCTGCAGGTGATAAGGCAGATCGGCCGCGAGCATGATCTAACCATGCTGATGGTCACCCACCAGATGGGCTTCGCCAAGGAGTTTTCCGACCGCGTTTGCTTCTTCTATCAAGGCAAGATCTGCGAGCAGGGGCCGCCAAGCGAACTGTTTGGTGCTCCCAAGAACGAGCGGACACGGCAATTCCTGCACGCTGTCCTGGAGGCCGGGTGACGATCGAGACAAAGGCCAAGCCGCCCACGACGGTGACCGCCGCGCCGCCGCGCCCGCTCTCCGCGCGAGAGCGGTTCGAGCGCATCTACCGGATATTGCGCGACCGCATCTGTCTGCTCGTCTATGCGCCGGGAAGCCGTCTGTCCGAGGAAGAACTTGCCCAGGAATTCGAGATCAGCCGCACGCCGGTCCGGCGTGTCCTGGCGCGCCTTGAATCCGAGGGTCTGGTTCAATCCGTCCACGGCGTCGGCACGATCGTCACCGACGTCGATATCGAGGAATTGCAGCAGGTCTATCATTTGCGCCTGGAGCTGGCGCTCCTCGTCGGCAAGCTTTCACCGATCCCGCGCACGGCGGACGACCTCGACCGGATACGGGCGCTCATCGCGCGCTGCGATGCCGATATACTCAATCCCGACCAGCGCGCTTTCCTGCGCCTCAACATGGACTTTTTTTACGAGCTCACGGCGATGACCGGCAACCAGCCACTGCGCGAGATCAGCGAGCGCCTGTATTTTCAGGTTGCGCGCGTCGTCCTGAAGCTGATGCCGCAATTGGGCCTTGTCGAGGAATTCACCGCGTTCCGCCGCGAAATGGAAGAGGTCCTTGCCGCCGCCGAGATCGGCGACTGGGAGTCCATAGGGCACATAAGGCGGGCGCATATCTCAATGAGCTTCCGCCGCATGATGCGCCATGCAGGCGAGGCGAATCTGGATAAAGCTACACAATCAGCCCCTTAAGACTGGTGGACTGCCGTCGAGCTGGCTTCGTTTGCCAGGGAAAGCATGGCCGCCCGCCCCGATGCCGACAGAATTTGCCAGCACTGGGGATGACTAACGCCGTTCGATACTGCAGGTCCGCGCCGCCCTAAAGAGGATCCTCACTCGGTATGTTGGCGGGGTTCCAGACGACCTCCCACAGGTGTCCGTTCGGGTCGCGGAAGTATCCGGCATACCCGCCAAAGAACGTGTCCCGGGCAGGCCTGATGATCTCGGCTCCGGCACGGGCGGCCTCATCCATCACTTGATCGACTTCCTCGCGGCGCACAACGTTGTGGCCGATTGTGAACGAGGTCGAACTGATCGGCGCTTTGGGCAGGCCGGTGTCGTAGGCGAGGTCGTCCTGAGCCCAGATCGCGAGCTTCAACCCGCCGGACAGCGTGAAGAACGCGACGGCGCCATGCTCGAATTCGCGGCCGATGATCCCTTCCGTCGGCAAGCCGAGGCCGTCGCGGTAGAACACGAGGCAACTCTCGAGGTTGGCGACAGCGATCGTCAAAACCGAAATGCGCGGTTTCATGGCAGTCTCCTCTGGTTGTCGGAGACACCAGGATAAAGTCGGGCGACAGTGAAGACTTGAACAAAACGGCCAAAAGCGTGCCGCCAAGTCGAAGAACGCGCCGAGGTTTCACTCGCCGTGCAGCAGGTGATGAATCTGTCGCGGGGTGCTTCCTGTCAGGCGTCGGCTCTCGCGAACAAGATGCGCCTGGTCGGAATAGCCCGCCTCGGCTGCCAGGATGGCCGTAGTGCTGTTCGATTGGTTCGAAAGCCGCAGAAAGCGCTGGTAGCGGAGGATACGTTCAAGCGTCTTGGGGCCATAGCCGAAGCTCTCGTCGAAGCGCCGGCGCAACGTCCTTTCGCTCATCTCGAGGGCGCGCATCAACCAAGGGACGAGAGGCGCGTCGGGTGGCGGAGCGCGCTCGATCAAGCGATATGCCGCCTGCATGGGAACGTCTGGGGCGTCGGAGGCCATCTCCTCGGCGACGACCTGTTGGAGCGAGCAGGCCAGATCTTCGAGATTGTCGCTGGCGCGCACGCGGCTGGCGAGGCGCCGAGCTCGCGCTCCCCACAAATCGTCGAGCGACAGCCGCTGACCGACCAGCTCGATTTGCGGCACGCCGAGCCATGCCGCCGCCGTGGCAGGATGGAAGCGCAAGCCGATCACGACCTCGTCCGCCGCTAGAACCTCGGTCTGCGGCTCCTTGTCAGGTCCGGCAATTCGGAAGCTGCCTCCGATCCATTGCAGATCGATCGTTGCGTCGGGCATGACGACGATTGGCGGTGAGCCCGCCGGGTCCATTCGATGCACCCACACCGAAGCGAAGGTCCCGCGAAGCCGCGCCGACACTGGACGTTGCTGAAATGTGCCCGTTGCCTGCGCTGGGACGGGATCGCTCATCTCGCTCCCCTTCGGATTAGCGGCGGTGAACCTACGGCGCAGCGGCTGCGCCCGGCCGTCGCTCGAGACAACAATCTGCACGACCGACAACGTCTGCCAATCGAGAACGGTTGCAAGAATCGGTTGTTTTCTTCCGGCCGGAACGAAGAGGGCAGATGAGGGGTGATGTCACGTGCATCGCCATCGGCAGCGCCGTTTGCTGCTCATACGTCGATGGCCGTTTTGTTCAATCCGGCAAGCGAGATGCGTGCTTATCTTTCGGTGTCGTACATCACACGAGAGGTATGCGTCATGAGCAACAACAACGACCAACGGATCGACTACGTCGAATTCAACGTGAAAGACATTCAGTGGTCACGCGACTTCTACGGAAAGGCCTTCGGCTGGACCTTCACTGACTACGGCCCGCAATATTGCGAGTTCAACGACGGGCGCTTGTCAGGCGGCTTTGCGGCTGGCCCAGCGAGGTCCGGAGGAGGCCCGCTCGTCATTCTCTATGCCGATGATTTGCCGGCAACGGTCAAGCGTGTCGAGCAAGCGGGAGGCAAGATCGTCAGGCCGATTTATGGGTTCCCCGGCGGCCGGCGCTTTCATTTTGCGGACCCGGACGGTTACGAGCTAGCGGTTTACACCGAAGACGGCACCAAGGAATGATCGCGGTCCTCCACCACCTCGGACTGGTTTTGCTCGGCGGCGTCTTTATCTGGGCAGGCGCCGAGCATTTCCTCAGATTCCGGGCGATTGCAGCGTCCCTGGCCGAACGGGGCTTTCCTGCTCCCAAGCCTCTTCTCGCGGCCGGATCGGTGCTTGAGATCGGCGGCGGCTTTTGCCTCGCAACGGGCCTTGGTGGACCCTTTCCCGCCGCAGCTTTGGCAGTCTTCACCATCGCGGCGTCTTTCATGGCGCTCAATTTCTGGCGCTACAGCGGCTATGAACGCGAAGCCCTTCGTACCGGCTTCACCATCAATGTTGCCGTCTTGGGCGGGTTGATTGTCGCCGCGACCACTAGCCTGTGATCATCGTTTCGAGGCGGCGGCTTCGTCTTCATCTGCCATCAGCCGCCGGTCGTTGGCGATCCGTGTCTTTGCAGCATTCGCCTATCGCTGCCAGAAGGGCAGCTTGGCGATCTCTTCCTCGGCCTGTCGTCTCGTCAGACCGATATCGTCGATCAGATGGGGATTGGTCTCCGCCAATCGCTTGAGGTCCCAGCGAAAGCGTGTCGGCTCGCGCCAGGCCGCGATAATGTTTCGCAGCGTCGCCAGGCTGTGGTGCCGACGCGACACTTCCGCCAGCCGAGCTGCCTTATGCTGGCCCGAGGCAAAGGTAGGAATATCGTTCATGGCAAACCTCCATATGGTTTGAGGTCCAATACGATTTGGGAGGACCCTCGACCTGAAAGAGGAGGAATTCTGCAGGATACGAACAGCGCCGTAATTAAGCTCTCCCAAATAGTTCTCAAAACTTCCAAACGGGTTATAGATGCGCCGTATGCAGGGATCGCGCTTTGCCTTTGGACCGTTCGCGCTTGATCCGGGCGCGGGAACGCTCCTCCGGAACGGTGTCCCCGTTGCCGTTGGCTACCGCGGGCTAAAGCTGCTTGCGGCGCTCGTCGGACGGTCCGGCGAAATCCTGAGCAAGGCTGAGTTGATGGACGCGACGTGGCCGGGCACCGCCGTCGAGGAGGGCAACCTTACCGTCCAGATAGCGCTGCTGCGGAAGCTGCTTGGTCCGGCCGCCGACGGCGGTGAATGGATCGTCACGGTTCCGCGCATCGGCTACCGCTTCACGGGCGCCGTCGAACAGCTCGGCGGCGCCAAGCGAAAACCTTTGCCACTGCCCGGCAAACCATCGATAGCCGTGCTGCCCTTCGTTAATGTCAGCAACGATCCCGAGCAGGAATCCTTCGCCGATGGGTTGACCGAAGACCTGATCACGGACCTGTCGAGGATCTCCGGCCTGTTCGTCATCGCACGCAACTCGGCCTTTGCCTACAAAGGAAAGGCGATGGACGTGCGCGGGATCGCTGGGGAACTTGGCGTGCGCTACCTGCTGGAGGGAAGCGCAAGACGCGCCGCTGGGCAGGTGCGCATCAATGCACAACTGGTCGACGCGGCGAGTGGCGATCATCTATGGGCGGAACGCTTCGATCGCAGCCTGGAAGATATTTTTGCCGTTCAGGACGAGGTCACCGGCAAGATCGTCGAGGCGCTGCTCGGCCGGCTACGCGCACCACCGCCGCGCAATCGGCCCAAAAATCTCGAGGCCTACGATCTCTGTGTGCGCGCGCGCAAGCTGATGGATGATTCGCCGCAGACGGCGCGGGAAGCGCATCTGATGCTCACCCGCGCGGTTTCGCTCGATCCGGAATATGCCGAGGCCTATCGCTGGCTTGCCATGAACCACTGGATGGGATGGGTGCATTCCGGCGGACCAACCGAAACGTCCCGTAGCGTTGCTTTGGAGCTGGCGCGCAAAGCCGTGGCGATCGATCCCAACGATGCCGGCTGCCGCTGGGTCTTGGCTTACCTGCTTGCCTACGAGCGCAGCTTCGCCGAGGCGGATGCGGAATTCGCCAAGGCCATCGAGCTCGACCCGAACGAGGCCGATGCCTGGGCGGCACTGTCCGACATCGCGATCTTGGCGGGGCAGGTCGAGGAGGGCCTTGAGCACATCCGCAAGGCCTTCCGGCTGAACCCGTTTCCGGCAAGTTGGTATTATCTGACGCTCGGGCAGGCGCAATACGCGGCCCGCGAATACGAAGCTGCTGTCGAGACACTGCGCAGGGACGAGACTTATCGTACAAGCTCACGCCGTTTCCTGGCGGCAAGCCTTGCCCAACTCGGCCGGCTCGACGAGGCGCGTGCAGAGGTCGAACTGTTCCTCGTCGGCAACCCGCATTTCACAACCCGGCACTGGGCGACGACGGAGCCATTCCGCGACGCTGGGACGCTTGAGCATTTCGTCGATGGCTTCCGCAAGGCCGGCCTTCCGGAGTGACGCGCCGGCGCCGTCGCACCGTTCGTGCGACCTATTCCTCAAAGCGACCCGTGGCGTCACGATCGCGCTCGTATCGTCTGGTGAGCGGAAACGGCGGCAACCAGGACTCGCGTCGGACGATCCAGCTTTCGTAGGTCGGCATCAGTTGGTCAGGCGCATCCAGGGATCCCAGGTTCACTTCGATTTCGTCGGCGGTGCGTCCGAAAATCGACGAGCCGCAGCGCGGACAGAAAAACCGCCCGGCATAGTCGCGTGTTTCGCCGTCGATCGTCACCGCATCCTCAGGAAATATCGCGGAAGCGTGAAAAAGGGCGCCATGATGCTTGCGGCAGTCGAGACAGTGGCAAACGCCGACCCGGTATGGGCGCCCCGACGCGACAATTCGGACGTTGCCACACAGGCACCCGCCGGTGAATCGGTCCATGCTGCGTCTCCTCCAAAATCAAGCGGCCGGAATGGTTACAACGACCGGCACTGTTGTTGCAATCGCCGCGGGCGGGGACACGTCGTTCTTCCGTGGCGATGACATTGCAGCCGCCTCTCTATGCCTTACGCGAGCTTGCCGCCGAAAATAGGCTTTGGTTTGTCATATGGAACGAAACGGCGCGTTCCATTGAGCCGCCAACTCGGCGGCCGAGGCGATCTTGACGCCGCAGTCGGCGAGTATGCGTGCGACCGTCGCTACCGGTTCGGCGTTGGACGAAGCTATTCTGCCGTCCGGAAGGAAGAGATTGTTTTCGAAGCCGACCCGGATATGGCCGCCAAGCAACGCGGCGGCGGTCACGCACGCCGCTTCGTTGCGGCCGAAGGCGCAGACGCTCCAATGGTCGAAGCGCGGCGTGTTCGCCGCGAGGAATGGCAGGAGATCGGCAGGAACGGACGTCTGTCCCGGCGTGTAGCGGCCCAGCACGTAGAGAACCGGTATGCTTGCCCAGGGGATCAGTCCGCGCTGCTGCATGTCCGAAAGCCTGACGGCCTCCTCGGGCGAATAGAGGATGATCTGCGGCGCTACTCCCTCGGTGCGCAGCCAGGCCATGAAGCGCGCGAATGCGAGCTCCGATCCGGCATCAGGAACGATTTCGCGAAGCGCCAGGGAGACAGCTTGCGGCTTCACATCTTGTACGACGGCCATCTGCTGGGCCGGCGAATAGATACCGAGTGCTTCGGAAGTGATCTGAACTACCAAGCGGTCGCCGGCGGCACCGCGGATGGCGGCGATCGCCTGGCGGTAGGCGTCGGCGTCGAGCAGATGATTGCCGCTTCTGTCGCGGACATGGACGTGGATCATAGCCGCACCGGCATCGGCGCATTCCGCGGCCGTCCGCGCAAGTTCGGCTGGTGTCAGCGGAATCGCCGGATGGTCGGCCTTGCTGCGACGTCCCCCGTTCGGCGCGACAGCTATGGCGACGCGATCGAGACCATGGGCCGGCTTCATGGAGACGCTCTGTGAGTGACAAGATTCATATGAATCAATCTTTGACCACACTGAAACAGACGTTGCAATCGCTGGTCTGGCGAGCTAGCAATATCCATGGACCAGGGAGAGCTTGCTGGACAGATCGTCAGTGCCTTCGACGGCATGTCGGCGCAGCTTCGGTCCGCCGCGCGCTATGTCCTTGATAAGCCGTATGATGTCGCGTTGTTGTCCATGCGCGAGCAGGCCCGGCACGCGGGAGTGCAGCCGGCCACGATGACGCGGCTGGCCCAGCATCTCGGCCTTGATGGCTACGAGACCGTACGCGATATCTACGCCGCCGCGATCCGGGACGGCGAAATCGGTTTTGCCGGCAAGGCGGGCCTCCAGGTGGCCAGCCAAAAGCTCAAGGGCGACCACGCGCTGGCGGCCGATATTCTGGATTCAATTTCCAGCCAGCTTGCCCATCTCGCCGAAAGCAGGTCGATCGACCGTCTGGTCGGCACGGCCAGGGCGCTGAGTGCGGCAAGGCGCGTCTATTGCCTCGGCCTGCGCTCGAGCCACGCAGTGGCCTGGCATCTGCATTACATCCTGTCGCTGATCGGCGAGAAGTCGGTGCTGCTGCACGGCATCGGCGGAACCGACGGCGACGCTCTGGCCCACGCGACCAAGGACGACGTGCTTGTCGCCGCCAGCGTCCTGCCCTACACGCGCTTCACCATCGAGCTTGTCGAGTATGCTGCCGGCCGCGGCGTACCGGTCATTGCGATCACCGACAGCGGGGTAGCGCCCTTGGCGCTGCTTGCCGATCACCTGGTCATCGTGCCGACGGGCAGCCCGTCCTTTTTCCACACCATGACGCCAGCTTTCATCGTTGCGGAGGTCCTCGGCGCTCTTGTCGCAGGGCAGGCAGGCGAGGGCGCCGTTGAGTCGCTGCGACGTTTCGATGAGCAGGGCGCCGCCCTCAAGACCCATCTCAACCAACGTCCGCCGAAGAAAATGCCCATGAGGGACCGTCGATGACACACATTCTTCATCGAACCATCCACTCGACGCTGCCGGTCGCCATTCGCGGCCAAGGCATCGAACTGTTCGATGCCGAGGGCAAGTCCTATATCGACGCGTCGGGCGGCGCCGCCGTGTCCTGTCTCGGCCACGGTCATCCCGACGTGATCGCTGCACTGCACACCCAGCTTGACCGTATCGCCTACGCCCACACCAGCTTCTTCACCACCGAGGTGGCGGAGCGCTTGGCAGATCGGCTGGTCGAGGACGCGCCGGAAGGGTTGGACCATGTCTATCTGGTCAGCGGCGGCTCGGAGGCGGTCGAGGCCGCGCTCAAGATGGCCAGGCAATATTTTGTCGAGAAAGGCGAACCGCAACGGCGCCATCTCATCGCACGCCGGCAGAGTTATCACGGCAATACGCTCGGTGCTCTCGCCACCGGCGGCAATGAATGGCGGCGCGCCCAATTCAGGCCGTTGCTGATCGAGACCCATCACATCGACCCCTGTTATGCCTATCGCTATCAAAAGCATGGCGAAAGCGACGAAGCCTATGCGGTGCGCGCCGCCCAGCAGCTCGAAGACAAGATCCTCGAACTCGGCCCGGACGAGGTCATCGCCTTTGTCGCCGAGCCGGTGGTGGGTGCCACACTCGGCGCCGTGCCGCCGGTTGCCGCTTATTTCAAGCACATTCGCGCGATCTGCGACCGCTACGGCGTGCTGCTCATCCTCGACGAAGTGATGTGCGGCATGGGCCGTACCGGCACGCTGCATGCATGCGAACAGGACGGCATCACTCCCGACCTGCTGACCGTCGCCAAGGGGCTCGGCGGCGGCTACCAGCCGATTGGCGCGGTGCTGCTTGGCAGGCATATCTTCGACGCCTTTGCCCAAGGCTCGGGCTTCTTCCAGCATGGGCATACCTATATGGGGCATCCAATGGCGGCCGCGGCCGGCCTTGCCGTGCAGGAGGTCATCCGACGTGACCGTCTGCTCGACAACGTCAGCGCAATGGGCGCGCAGCTGGACGAACGCCTGCACCAACGCTTCGATAACCACCATCACGTCGGCAACATTCGCGGGCGGGGTCTGTTTAGGGGAATCGAGCTGGTGGTTGATCGCGCCACCAAGGAGCCGTTCGACCAGAGGCTTGAACTCAACGCCCGCATCAAGCGCGAAGCAATGGCCCGCGGCCTGATGATTTACCCGATGGCCGGGACGATTGACGGTGTGCGCGGCGTTCATGTGCTTGTGGCGCCGCCTTTCATCATCTCCAAACAGGATATCGATCGGATCGTCGAACGGCTCGGTGAGGCGATCGACGCTGCGATCGCTTCAGCGGCCTGACCCGCACGACGCGGATCGCCTCAACCCAATTCCAACGCGTCATCGGCGACGGGCCGGGACAACCACCAGAGAGGTAGCAACCATGTATAGTTCGATGAAAACCCTGATCGGCGCGGCGGCCTGCATGCTGCTGGCGCTGCCATCCGTCGGAGCCGAGCAGCGCTTCGTCACGGTCGGCACCGGCGGGGTCACCGGCGTCTACTACGCTGTGGGCGGCGCCATTTGCCGACTGATGAACAAGGACCGGCAGAAAACCGGCATCCGATGCTCGACCGAGTCGACTGGCGGTTCCGTCTTCAACGTCAACTCCATCCAGACCGGCGACCTCGATTTCGGCTTGACCCAATCGGACGTCCAGTACCAGGCCTATGAGGGGACTGGAAATTTCGACGGCAAGCCGTTCAAGGATCTGCGGGCCGTGTTCTCCGTCCATCCCGAGCCGTTTACCGTGCTGGCGCGGCCGGACGCCCGCGTCACCAAATTCGAGGACTTCAAAGGCAAACGCTTCAACGTCGGCAATCCCGGATCAGGCACTCGCTCGTCGATGGAGGAATTGCTCAAGCAGATTGGCTGGACGCTCGGCGATTTCTCGCTTGCCGCTGAGCTGAAGGCGGACGAGCAGGGCAGCGCGCTGTGCGACAACAAGATCGATGGTTTCTTCTATGGCGTCGGTCATCCTTCCGCCGCGATCCAGGATCCGACCACGGCCTGTGGCGCCAAACTCATCCCACTGACCGGTCCGGCAGTGGACGCGCTGTTAGCAGCCCATCCCTACTTTTCAGTCGCCACCATCAAGGGCGGCATGTACGCCAACAATCCGGACGACGTGAAGACATTCGGCGTCCGCGCCACTGTCGTGGCGAACGCCAGCACGCCCGATGAGGTGGTCTACGAACTGGTGAAGTCGGTCTTCGAAAATTTCGACGACTTCAAGAAACTGCATCCGGCCTTCGCCAATCTCGATCCCAAGGAGATGATCAAGACCGGTCTGTCGGCGCCGGTACATCCGGGCGCGGAGCGCTACTACAAGGAAAAGGGCTGGCTCTGAGGCCTCCGATGCGAGGCGCAACGGGCACCTCGCATCGCAAATAATTGTGGGGAACGATGACAGATCAAAGCCAGCGGGCGGCAGCGCCTGACCAACCCGTTATCGACATTGACAAGCTCAGCGAGATCGTCGCCGAGGCCGACACCGGTGGGCGCAAGCCGACCGGCCGCACCGCGAAGCTGATCCTCGGCGTATCGCTGGCATGGTCGGTGTTCCAGCTCTGGTATGCCTCGCCCCTTCCGTTCATGCTCAATTTTGGAGTTGTCAGCGACGGCATCGCCCGCTCCATCCATCTGGCCTTCGCCCTGTTTCTGGCGATGCTGACGTTTCCGGCCTTCAAGACCTCGTCGCGCAGCCGGGTGCCGCCGCCCGACTGGGTGCTAGGCATCGCCGGGGCGGCGTCCGCCCTCTATCTGTTGGTCTTTTACAGCGATATCGCCCATCGGCCGGGTCTTCCGACTACGGCTGACCTGGTCGTCTCGATCGCCGGCGTCCTCATCCTGCTCGAGGCCGCGCGTCGCGCCGTCGGGCCTGCTATCACCGTCATCGCGGCGATCATGCTGATCTATATCTTCGCCGGGCCTCACCTACCTGGCCTGCTCGGCCACAAGGGCGCGACGTTATCGCGCGCAGCCTCGCAGATGTGGCTGACGTCGGAGGGGGTCTTCGGTGTTGCCCTCGGTGTGTCCACCAATGTCGTCTTCATGTTCGTTCTGTTCGGAACATTGCTGGAGCGCGCCGGCGCCGGCGGCTTTTTCATCCAGCTTGCCTTCTCGCTGCTCGGCAAATATCGCGGCGGTCCGGCCAAGGCCGGCGTCGTCGCTTCCGGCCTGACCGGCATGATTTCTGGGTCGTCGATCGCCAATGTCGTGACCACCGGAACCTTCACCATCCCGCTGATGCGCCGGGTCGGATATTCTGCGGTCAAGGCGGGCGCCATCGAATGTGCGGCCGGCGTCAATGGTCAGCTGATGCCTCCGGTGATGGGCGCCGCCGCGTTCCTGATCGCCGAATATGTCGGCATCTCCTATGCCGAGGTGGTCAAGCACGCCTTCTACCCAGCGCTGCTGACCTACGGCTCGTTGTTCTACATCGTCGATATCGAGGCGATGAAGACGGGGATGAAGGGCCTGCCGTCACGCAGCACGCACTCCGCATTTCAGGGTGCGCTGCGTGGGCTGATGGGCATATGCGGCTTCATCGTCCTCGCAGGGCTTGTCTATTACGGCATTGGCTGGACGAAGATCGTTTTCGGCGCGGCCGCGACCTGGATGATCACTGCCGCGCTGATCGCCGTCTACATCGGCCTTGTCGCCTACCGTGCGCGCTATCCCGACCTGCCGCTGGAGGATCTGGAGGGCGAGATCGTAAGGATTCCGCATTTCGGCGAGACGGCGCGCACCGGCCTGCATTTTCTGCTGCCGGTGATCCTGCTGATCTGGTGCCTGATGGTGGAGGAGCTGTCGCCCGGCCTGTCGGCATTCTGGGGCGCTGTCGCCCTGATGGCGCTGATCGTGACGCAACGGCCGCTCACCGCCTTTTTCCGCAAGGACCGTGCGCTGGCACGGCATTGGCTTCGCGGTTTCGACGATCTGGTCGGTGGCCTGTCCGCCGCTGCACGGAACATGACGACGGTCGGCATTGCCACTGCGACCGCCGGCATCATCGTCGGTACGGTTCTGCTCACGGGCATCGGGCTGGTGATGACCGAGCTGGTCGAATTCATCTCGGGCGGCAGCTTCATCGTCATGCTTTTGTTCACCGCGGTGATCTGCATCATACTCGGCATGGGCATGCCGACCACTGCAAGCTATGTCGTCGTCGCCACCTTGATGGCGCCGGTCATCGTCGATTTGGCGGCGCAGAACGATCTTGCCGTGCCGCTGGTCGCTGTCCACATGTTCGTTTTCTATTTCGGGCTGATGGCGGACGTGACGCCGCCAGTGGGGCTGGCGGCTTATGCTGCTGCGGCAATTTCCGGCGCCGATCCGGTGAAGACCGGGATTCAGGGTTTCAAATACGAGATCCGTACCGGCCTGCTGCCATTCATCTTCATCTTCAACACCGGACTGCTGATGATCGATCTCGAAGGTCCGTTCGACTTCGTCGCGATGGTGGTGACGTCGACGCTGGCCATGGTCTCGTTTGTAGCAGCGACGCAGAATTGGATGCTCGTGCGCAACCGCTGGTACGAGACGATTGCGTTGCTGCTGGCCTGTTTCATCTTGTTCAGGCCGGGACTCTTGCTCGATCAGGTGAGCGAACCCTATCAGGCAGTGCCTGCCTCCGAACTCGGCCGTATCGTCGACGAGACAGCCGAGGGGAGCGCAGTTCGCTTGCGCCTGACGACACTGAACCTCAACGGCGATGAGATATCGAAGCTGGTGCGGCTACAACTCGGGCCTGCAAATTCATCGGCCGAACGCCTGAAGGCCGCGGGCTTGGACGTCAGTGCGCTTGGCGATAACGTGACGGTCGGCGTGGTGCGACTGGGCAGCCAGGCGGCCAAATTCGGCCTGCAGCCCGGCGACGAAATCAATCAGGTGCTAGTGCCTGCGGAACGGCCGTCGCGCTATTGGTTCGCCATCCCGGCTCTGCTGTTGCTCGGTCTCGTCGTCTGGGGTCAGAAGCGGCGAAGGCGGACAGTTGGTCTATAAGCGCCTTATGAGCGGAAGAGTCTTGGCCAGCATGTCGGTAACAAGAGAATCAAACGGCGCCCCGGAGCCGGCTACCGCGGAAAAGCGCACGACGACGCGCGACCGCCCCTTCGAACCCGTCGACTACGGGCTTTACGCGCTGACGGTCATCGCCTGGAGCGCATCGTGGTTCGCGATCGAACTTCAGGTCGGCAGCGGCGTATCGAACGAGGTCAATCTGGTCTGGCGCTTCGCCATCGCCACGCTGCTGATGTTTGCCTGGGCGGGTTTTTCCGGCGGGCGGCTCCGCTTTCCGATCACCGATCATCTGCGCTTTGCTGTGCTCGGCATCCTCATCTTCTCATCGAACTTCCTGTTTTTCTATTACGGCGCCGGCTATCTCGTCAGCGGATTGCTCTCGGTTGTCTTCTCGCTCGCCTCGGTCATCAACATGCTGCTCGGTGCCTTGGTCATCGGCGAGCGCCCGGCGCCGCGCATTCTCGCCGGCGGCGTCATTGGCTTCGCCGGCATAGCGCTGATGTTCTTTCCCGAAATTGCCGCGAACGGGCTTTCAGGCGGGACGTTGGTGGGCCTTCTGCTGTGCCTCTGTGGCACGCTGAGCTTCTGCGCCGGTAATCTCGTCTCCGTCGCAAACCAGCGCCGCGGCCTGCCGCTCGTTTCAACCAGCGCCTGGGGCATGCTCTATGGCACTCTGTGGTCGGCGTTCCTGGCCTTCCTGCTCGGTGAGCCGTTCGTGTTCGCGACGACCGCCTCTTATATCGGCTCGCTGGTCTTCCTCGCCGTCATATCGACGGTCATGGCTTTCGCCGCCTACCTGACGCTGCTCGGACGCATTGGCGGCGCCCGCGCCGGTTATGCGACCGTCATATTTCCCGTCTTTGCGCTTTTGATCTCCACGGCGCTGGAAGGCTATGCCTGGACCGCTTACGCGATCATCGGGCTCGTCCTCGTCGCCGCCGGGAACGTCCTGGTCATTCGCGGAGGACGGCGCTGACGCATGGAATGCCTGCGCAATGCCGCCGCCTTCCGCTGCGCGGGCCGCGGTTCTGTCGAGCTTGACTCTCTGCATCGTCCGTCTAAGCTTGCGGTCAATGGGTCAGACCAATGTACCAGGGGCGAGCCGGGGAGGGAATTAGACGCGCATGCCGATCCAGGCCGTTGAACCACGCCGGCTATACCGACAGGTCGCCGATCAGCTCAGGCAGCTGATCGATGCCGGCGAGTTTTCCGTCGGCGACCGTCTGCCGACCGAGCGGGATCTGGCCGACCAGCTCGGAATTTCCCGCCCGACGGTCCGTGAAGCGCTGATAGCGCTGGAGGTCGAAGGCCGCATACGCATCCGCGTCGGCTCGGGCATCTACGTCACCGATCCGCCGAGCACCGCCGCCTCCGAACCCGAAATCGAGGAAGGCCCGTTCGAGCTGTTGCGCGCGCGCGAATTCGTCGAAGGCGCGATCGCCGCCGAAGCGGCCCTCCATGTCCGGCCTGCAGATATCGAACGGCTCGACGACGTGCTGCGCCGGATGGAGGCCATGCGTCACCCCAACAAGATGACCATTACGCTCGACCGGGAATTCCATACTGCAGTCGCCGGCATTCTCGAGAACGCGGTGCTGGTGCGCTTCATCGGCGAGCTTTTCGACCAGCGCATGAACCCGTACTTCGAACGCCTGTCGATCTATTTCGAGACCAACGATTCCTGGCAGATCGCGGCAAAGGAGCATCGTGCCGTGCACGATGCGATTGCCGCGCGCGACCCCGAGCGGGCCAAGGCCGCCATGCAGCAGCATCTGCGCCAGTCGCAAATCAGATTCTCACGCAATTTCGATGAGAGAGCCGCAGCCAAGGAGGTTGCGGAATAGCAGTTGGCCGGGGGGAGATCCGGCCGTCAAATCCAACCAGGGAGGAATTAGATGTTGAGAAAATACGCAGTTCTGCTCGGTGCGATCGCCGCAATTGCCATACCCATGGCGTCGGCCTCGGCGGAAACGGTCCTGAAATGGGCACATGTCTACGAGACGACGGAGCCCTTCCACACCGAATCCGTGTGGGCGGCCGACGAGATCAAGAAGCGCACCCAGGGCCGCTACGCCATCGACGTCTATCCGGCCTCGCAGCTTGGCAAGGAAGCAGACATCAACCAGGGCCTGATGCTTGGCACCGTCGATATCATCATTTCCGGATCGAGCTTCGCAGCGCGCGAATATCCACCGATCGGCGTCACCTATTTCCCATATACTTTCCGCGATGCCGACCATCTGCTGAAATACACCAAGAGCGACGTCTACAAGGCCCTGACCAAGGGCTACGAGGACAAGACCGGCAATCACATCGCCGCCACCACCTATTATGGAACGCGGCAGACCACCTCGAACCGGCCGATCGCCAAGTGCTCCGACATGCAGGGCTTGAAGATGCGCGTCCCCGACGTGCCCGCCTATCTAGCCATGCCGCGTGCCTGCGGCGCCAACACCGCGCCGATTGCCTTCGCCGAGGTCTATCTCGCCCTGCAGAACGGCACGGTCGAGGCCCAGGAGAACCCGCTGACCACCATCGAGGCGAAGAAATTCTACGAGGTGCAGAAGAACATTGTGCTCACCGGCCATATCGTCGATCATCTCAACACCATCATATCGGCGTCGCGCTGGGCCTCGCTTTCCGACGAGGACAAGAAGATCTTCACCGAGGTGATGCAGGAGGCTGCCGCCCGCGCCACGGCGAAGATCGTCGCCCGCGAAAAGGAACTGGTGCAGGTATTCAAGGACCGCGGCATCACCGTAACCGATGTCGACCGTGCCGACTTCGAGAAGAATGTGCTGGAGAAGGTCACCTTCGAGGAATTCGGCTACAACAAGGCCGATTGGGAAGCGATCCGCGCCATCAAGTAGGGCATCGGGAAATCGAATGCTCAATCAAGAGGATAGGGCGGCAATCGGATTCGCCGCTTTAACCTGCCCATCCGTCCGGCTTCAAAATTACGCCGGACGGCCTTTCCAATCCTTGACGACCCACCAGCTTCGGGAGCCCGCGCCAATGGCCAAGGAACACCACACCGAGATCACCGTCGAAGAAATTGCCCACGCCTTCGAGGAGGTGCCGGTACACGTCGACCTGTCGGACCACGGCATCGAGGACTGGATTACGCTTGCCGTGTTCTGGGGCATGGTCGTGTGTGTCTTCCTGCAGTTCTTCACCCGTTATGCGCTGAACAACAGCTTTGCCTGGACCGAGGAGATCGCCATCAACGCGCTCGTCGTCGTCGTTTTTCTCGGCGCCGCCATGTGCGTGCGCCTTTCGCGCCACATCCATGTCGACGTGCTTTACCACTATCTGCCGGAGCGCGTTGGCCGTTGGCTGGCGCTCGCCGTTGATATTATCCGCATCGCATTCTTCGCCTACGGAACATGGCTGATGTGGCGCTACGTCATGATCGTGGCGCATGAGCGCATGGTCACAGTCAACCTGCCGCGGCGCTGGTTCTTCTACGCCGTCTTGGCTGGCTTCGTGCTGATGCTTCTGCGCTCGATCCAGGTCTTCGTCGGCAATTACAGGCGCGGCTATTCGGTGCTCGAGCGTCCCGGTGCGTTCGAGACGGCGGGGGTCTGAGCGATGCTGCTTCTGGTAGGGGGCTTTCTTGTCCTGATGCTCATCGGCGTGCCGGTCGCTGTTTCGATGGCGGCCGCCTCGATCCTTTACCTCGTCATCTACGGCGTCGCGCCCGATATCATCGCGGCCCAGCGCATGATCGCCGGGGTCGAGAGCTTTCCGCTGCTCGCCGTTCCCTTCTTCATCCTGGCCGGCAACCTCATGAACATTGCCGGCGTCACCGGGCGCATCTATTCTTTCGCCCTTGCCCTGGTCGGCTGGATGAAGGGCGGCCTGGCGCAGGTCAACATCATCGGATCGGTGATCTTTTCCGGCATGTCGGGCACCGCGCTCGCCGACGCCGCCGGCATCGGCACCATCGAGATCAAGGCGATGAAGGACCACGGCTATCCGATCGACGCTGCGGTCGGCGTCACCGCCGCTTCCGCCACGCTCGGGCCGATCTTCCCGCCCTCGCTGCCCTTCGTCATCTACGGCATGATGGCCAATGTCTCGATTGGCGCGCTGTTCATGGCCGGCATCCTGCCCGGCGTGGTCATGACCGTGCTGATGATGATTACGGTTGCCATCTTTGCCTACAGTCGCGGCTGGGGCTCCGACACACCTTTCGAGCTTCGGCGGCTCGCCGAAGCGGCGGGCGAGGTGCTGGTGGTGGCTGCCTTTCCGATTGGCTGTTACGTGCTTGTGCAGCTTGGCCTGTCGATCAACATCGCGGTCGGCATCGCGCTGCTGGTGCTGATCGCGACGGACTGGTATTTCGACTTCTCCGCGGTCATGGCGCTGATGACGCCGGTCATCCTGATCGGCGGCATGACGATGGGCTGGTTCACGCCGACCGAAGCGGCGATGGCGGCTGTCATCTGGTCGCTTTTCCTCGGGCTGGTGCGCTACCGCACGATGACGCTGCGTTTGCTTGCCAGGGCCAGCTTCGACACGATCGAAACAACCGCCTCGGTGCTGTTCATCGTCACCGCCGCATCGATCTTCGCCTGGCTGCTCACCGTCAGCCAGGCGGCACAGTTGTTTTCGACCTTCATCTTCGCGCTCACCGAAAACAAGTGGGTCTTCCTGATCCTGGTCAACATCCTGATGCTGGTGGTCGGCTGCTTCCTCGATACGATCGCCGCGATCACCATTCTGGTGCCGATCCTGTTGCCGGTCGCCGCCGTCTACGGCATCAACCCGGTGCATTTCGGGCTGATCATGACGCTCAACCTGATGATCGGGCTTTTGCACCCACCGCTCGGCATGGTGCTGTTCGTGCTGTCACGTGTCGCCAAGCTTTCGGTCGAGCGCACCACCATGGCGATCCTGCCGTGGTTGGTGCCGCTTATCGTGGCGCTGCTTCTGATCACCTTCATACCCGCCATCACACTCTGGCTGCCGACCGAGATGGGCTTGATCCGGTGAGTGGCCAGGTGATTGCCGCGACGCTGTTCGGCCCGCAGGACCTGCGCGTCGTGGAGCGTCCGCTCGAACCGCTGGCATCAGGCATGGTGCGGGTGCGCTTCGGGGCAGGGGGCATCTGCGGCTCCGACCTGCATTATTTCCGCCATGCCCGCACCGGCGACTTCGTTGTCACCTCGCCACTTGTCCTCGGCCATGAAATCGCCGGCGAAATCGTCGAGATCAATGGCGCCGCGCCCGGCCTTGGCATCGGCGACCACGTCGCGGTCAATCCGTCGCGCTGGTGCGGGCATTGCGCGCGATGTCTGGAAGGCCGCGCCAATCTCTGCGAGAACATCTACTTCATGGGCTCGGCATCGAAGACACCGCATATGCAGGGCGGCTTTGCCAGTCTGTTCGACGCCACGCCCGCGCAATGTTTCAAGGTTCCATCTGACGTGGCCTACCAGGCGGCCGCACTTGCCGAGCCGTTGGCGGTCAGCCTGCACGCCGTCGCGCGGGCCGGCGACATCAGAGGCCGCAACGTCGTCCTGTTCGGTGCCGGTCCCATCGGTCTCTTGACCATGCTCGCGGCCAGGCTTGCCGGCTGCGCTGAACTGACCGTCGCCGACATCGCCGCCGCGCCGCTCGCCTTCGCTCGCCGGCTTGGCGCTGACAGCACGACCGACCTTTCCGGCGGTAGCGCCGAGCTTCACGCGCTCTCGGCCGGCGGTTCGCTCGATGTGGCGTTCGAGATTTCGGGCAGCGCGGCCGGCCTTGCCGCTGCGATCGCCAGCGTTCGGCGCGGCGGTACGGTGGTCCAGGTCGGCAATCTTCCCGGTGGCCAGGTCCCGCTGCCGGCCAATGCGGTGATGGCCAAGGAGATCGACCTCAAAGGCACCTTCCGCTTCGGTACAGAGTTCGGTCGCGCAGTCGACCTCATCGTGTCGCGGGAGGTGGACGTCCTGAAGCTGGTGACAGCGGAGCGCACGCTTTCTTCGGCCCCCGATGCGTTCCGACTTGCCGCCGACCGCACTCAGAGTGTCAAGGTCGTGCTGATTGCGGACTGATTGAGAATTTGCAGGCCTGTTTTGAAAGAGGCCATGGCGGTCGGTTGGGGAGGTACATACAGAATGTGAGACGCCCGGTGCTGGCTTCCTGAGACTAGCATCAGACAGAATCTGCGCGTGTCGTGTCACAACCCGATGCCGCGCTTCTTTCCAAAGCTCCAATCCATGCCCCCTGTATCCGGACACACGACTCCGGAAACCTGATTGCCAAAGCGCTTTTCGAGCGATGACGACCAGGGCACGAGCCTGAAGTCCAGCCCATTGTCGATCATCGCGAACCGGCCGGAAGCCAGCGAGAAACGCTGCCGGTAAATCCCAGCCACATGATCGCCGTTGGCAGCGTTTCTGAATGACATGCCGGTCTCGGCGGCGAGGCGGATACCGAGCGA
Source organism: Mesorhizobium sp. M1403 (assembly GCF_040317695.1). Lineage (NCBI taxonomy): Bacteria > Pseudomonadati > Pseudomonadota > Alphaproteobacteria > Hyphomicrobiales > Phyllobacteriaceae > Mesorhizobium > Mesorhizobium sp. M1403. The sequence goes on from NZ_JAMYKY010000002.1 coordinate 203,142, forward strand.
TTCCACCTCATGAACGTGTAGCGTATCGATCAGATTGCGCGCTAGAATTACGCGCTGTCCCTCGCGCCTGGCCAGATCGCGCCTGGCAAGCTCGTCGACCCGATCTTCGAGTGCCTGTCTTACCTCCCTGCCAAAGCCGCCGTCGCGGAGTTCGGCTGGCTTGCACGCAACAAGTTGCCGATCGAGCCAAGTCGCTCCGGAAGCATGGACCTGCTGTTCGATCGAAAGGTCAGAGCGGACGGCGAGACTGACCCTGCAAGAGCCATTTGCACCCGCATCGCGGCACAGCTCCACGACCGAGCCTGGGGCAGAGTCCCCGGCCGCGTCAGGGTCATAGAAGCGAATATGGTGCGGGCGACCGTCGATGCCGTCGACGATGGCGTAGGCCGAGCCGCGCAGTTCGTCCAGGCCGCGTTCGAGCAGTCGGCCGATCACCGGCGCATCAATCTTTTCGGCCGCGAGCACATACTCGGTTGTCCCTCTTTCCGGCCCCCGCGCGGTGAGGCTGCGGTGCATGCGCTTGATGATGTCGCCGCGTTCGCCGAGGGCGCGCAAAGTCGCCTCGGCTTCTTCGGCCACCATCCATTGGCCCCGATGGATCTCATACGCGAGGCCTAGCCGTTCCAACTGCCGGAGCCGGCCGACCTTGAGTCCTATGAACTCGTCTGGCTGGTCACCAGGATGTGGTGCCACTGCAATGATGCCATGACGGTCGATGTCGCGAGCAAGCTGGCGATCGAGCTGCGTCCAGCGCTCAGTGTCGACCTGCCGCTCGATGGCCTGGCGGATGTCGAGGTCGGTGCGGAGCCCCAGCGTCTGGGTGAGAATGTCGCTCGCCCGATCGCGCATGCCCTGGCGGATATAGTCGCGAGAGATGACAAGATTCTCGCCATTGTCGGCAACGCCGCGAACGAGGATGTGAACGTGTGGATGTTCGGTGTTCCAGTGATCGACGGCAATCCAGTCGAGCCTCGTGCCGAGGTCGCGTTCCATGTCGACCATCAGTTCACGAGCGAAGTTCTTGAGGTCACCGAGTTCCATTGCATCGTCCGGTGAAACGATGAGACGGAAGTGATGCCGATCGTCCTTGCAGCGGTCGGAGAAGGCATCATCATCTGCCTCTTCGGTGTCGGGACCGAACATCCTCGCCTTCTCGCCATCACGTGTTACACCTTCGCGGCGAAGGTACTTGAGATAGGTGGCGAGTGGTGGAGACCCTCTGAACTGCCGCACCACACGGGTCTTGACGACGGCGCCTCGTGAGCACTCAGACATGAGGTGACTGGCGCGGATGGCCGCCGACCTGCCGCGGCCAAATGTTGAAGCTCGTGGGGAGGTGATCCGGCCCTTGCTTGTAAGATGGCCGCCAGCGCGCTGTGTAGCCGCAAGCGCCTGGAAGATGAAGGGTCGCGCGCGCTGCCCGGCGCGGGAGCGGATGTGACCAGGGCGGACGCGAAAGCTATCGTCACGTTTCATGCTAGGCGGCCACGAGGTGCGGTTTCCGTTGGAAAAACCGAAAAATGGGAATAGCGCACATCGCCGTTTGTGCCAGCACATCGCGAATTGAGCTGAAACTCATAAGGAAAACAATCGGCCGACCGAGCCGCACCTCGCGGCTCTTTATCCTGCCACTCTTTGCGCCCTTATCCGTGGCCAACCCTTCCGCGGCAATGTCCGCGACGGAACAGGCCGGAACGCAATCGAGGAGGAAGCTCCCGGTCATCGCGATATAGTCAAAGACGGCTGAGCGAATAGACCGGGAACAGCGGGGTTCGGCCAGAAACGGGTCTCACCTGGCCATGGCTCGATCGCGGTCAGGTCAGCAACAGAATTGCCCATTAGCGACTGCATTGCGGACGAATGAATCGCCGCAAAGGTCGTGTCTGCATAACCATTGCCATTCAATGCAGCGGCCTTCCGAATGTCATTGGTATGCGCAAAAAGCGCGGTACTGCGTGAGCTGGCTCTGTCTCTTCCTTGCCGTGCACACCTCGGACTGGGAACTGCGTCATTGATCAGCGGCGCGAGTTTCCTGACGTAGTCGACCGTCTCGCGTGGCAGCGGACGGCCGGTGGACAAATGTTCCTTGTACCGTCCAGGGCCGGCATTGTAAGCGGCAAGAAAGCCGCTGCGCCCGAAGCTGTCGAGCATTTCGCGAAGATACGCAGCGCCTGCAAGAATATTGTCACGCGGCTGATAGGGATCGTCGCCGAGTCGATGCTTGATGCGCAATTCTTCCCACGTCGCCGGCATTATCTGCATCAGCCCCATTGCGCCTTTGCTTGAAAGCGCTCGAACATCGCCGACGCTCTCGACATGCATGACGCCGCTAAGCAAACGGTCTGGAATGGCGAACCGTTTAGCCGCTTCCTGGATATGTCGCGTCCACGGGCCAGCCGACAAGGAGTGCGCCGACAGTTCACCATGAGAGCATGCGTCTGCACGAGCTTCGGGCGTCGCGAAGGCGAGCACGACGCATGTGGCAATCCTTGTCATACCTCGATGGACGGCATCCCGCGGACCCCGGAACCGATGCGCCGCCAGTCCGCCACGGTGTTCACCTCCGTTAAGCGCAACGCCTCGTCGGCCGGACAAGCCTTGCCAAAACTGTGATGAAATGGGCCTCTGGAGCGACAAGCAAGCGTCCGGCCGCCCCTGATGTTCGTCGCGCGCGGCTGTCGGACTGGCGATCCTGTCCAAGGGTTTGACCGCCCGATCGATCAAGGGCGTTGACGAAAGAGATTCGTCGAAGGGCTCAAACAGCATCTGTTCAGCCTCGTCCGTCGCGCTTCGATGACCGGTTCCAGTGCAGGCTCCAGATGCTGTTCTCGGCGTCGGACTGGAACAGCTTCGCGCGGATCGGCTGCGTAAAGGATGGGTCGTCAATTGAGACCGAGACATAGTCCCCAGCCTTGTCTCCGGTGTGGTCCCACGCCGCGCCGACCGCCATTCCCTCGCAATAGACGAGGTGGTCGGGCGCGTTTTCGGTCTTGGATTTCTCGGCAGGCAGGATGGCAATCTTCGCCTCGATTGTGAGCGTTGAGAGATTGCCGAAGAAGCCGTCATCATTGCGCGTGAAGGTGCCGATCTGGGGCATTGCAGTGCTCCTTTCATGAGCGTTTAGTGAGCGTTGAGACGAGCCGTGACGGTATTCGCCGGGAAACGTCGTTGGTGACATCCAGCACCGGAGCCGCGCGCTCCGTGGTCCAGACGGGCACCGCGCAGCCAACAATCGATGCGAGCGGCAGGGGGCCGAAATAGCGGCCGTCAAAACTTTCGGCTGCGTTCGGGTTCATGAGGAAGACGTCGTCGTCGGCGATCTCGCGACAGCCCCGCCAGCTGGGCAGGGATCGACCGCGGCTGTCACGCTCGCGAGCATGTCCATAGGTCCTGCCGTTGACGATGATCGCTGTACCTTCGCGGCACACGGTTGCGCCCCCGAGTGCCAAAACATGCTTCAGGAGCGGCACGTTTTTCGGCAGATATCCGCGTCTTGCCATGAACGCCACCAATGGCTCGGGCGGCATCACGACGGCGATGCTCCCAGCACGGATTTTGTCGGCCGGCAGAATGCGATAGAGGCCGATGGGGACGCTTGCGGATGCGTTCCAGATGGCCAGCGGCGGGTGGCTAATCCATGCCGGCGCGGCGGCGAGCACTGAGCCGCCAATCATCGCCGCGATGACCTTTGTGCGCTTGCTCATGACTCGATCCTGGGGCGCAGCAGGCAAACGTTACGACGCTTGCGCCTGTATGGACTCGGCTGCTCGCATACGGCCATCCGGCTGTGGATGTGCCGCCGTTGACCAGGCCAAATGAAGGTCGGCGTTAGGTGCTGTTTCGCCGCTGGCACGCGCGGTCGCAATCTCCTGGCATGGGCGTGGATGCTTTGCGACGCAGCCCAGGCCAGGAAGTCAGCGTTCCAAATCGTTGCCGTGCCATGCACATTCGCCGCCTCAACGCGGAACGTTTCCTTCTCCGCATCAGAGTGGATCGTTGTCAGGCCGCGGGATTTCACCAATAAGGCCGGCAACCACGCCACGAGGTCCCGCGTGCGGTATGGGGCGAAGCCGGATGAGTGGGCATGAGGCAGCGCAAGCTGCTGCTGAACGGTCTCACGGCACTGCATTGTTGTTGCACCACAGATCAGAAGCTGCGGTCGCGCTTGCCGACATAAGCCGGCGCGCGGGCTGCATGTGGTTTTGCCGGCGGAACTTTGGTCGCGTTCGCATCGCTGGTGGAGGTGCGTGCGCCGAGCTCTATCCAGGCATGCAAGTCGTCGATGTCATAGAGGACGCGTCCGCCAATCTTTCGGTATTTTGGCCCGGTGCCGTAGGTCCGGTGCTTTTCGAGTGTACGGGCGCAGAGTCCTACGATCGGTGCTGCCTCCTTCGTGCGCAGGTATTTTCGGGGCGCGTCCGCGGGACCCTTCGACATTGCTCGATCTCCATTCGGTTGTGCTGTCATCCTGGCCTGCCGGGACGCGCAAAGCGGACCATGCTCGAAATGGGGAAAGGGGAGGGAGGGCAAAGATCGGGGGGCGTGTTATTGCTACCCCGAAGAACGACTTCGGCGGCCGGACTTCCCGCTGCGACTGTGGGGGTAGAAGAGAAGATCGCGATAGCCGCCTGCGACCAAAAAAGCCGCACGGCGCAAGATAGCCCGGACCTTGTGCCGGAGGTGATGATCACGCCAATCTCGCGGCACAATCGGCTCGCGCGACAATAACACCTCCGCGATCTGACGATAGGTTGCACCCATGTAGTGACCATCATGCGCGCGCAAATTGAGGATATGCCTGGTCTTGGTCTGTTGCGGTAGCGCGCCGTAGGATGGACCGGCCGCTCGGCCGTTCAGCGCGCGCCAGAGCCGGCGCGCCGCATCGAGCCGCGTCTCAAATGCAGCGTCTAGGGGCAGAAGGATAGCATCGAATTCGCCGGAGTGGTCTTCGCAGACCACATGGCTCTTCCCGGTTGAAGCAGACCAAAGAATGTGAAGTCCTTCCTTCTGCTGCCAAACGCTGGCTCCGATAAGTCTGGAAGGCCGAATTCTCTGATGAGAGGGGCTGATCGAGGCAGACATCCGCGTGGCCCGCAGCACGCGCGGCGAGGCCTGTTCTGTCCAGATGATATTCTCAGCCTGCGGAAATCCGGCACCGGCAGTTTTGAAATCGCGCACCCCAACGGGCAGCGAAGTCGCGCTGATCGACAGGATCTCCGGAACCTGAGAGCCGCGAGGCGATCTGGCGGCACTCGGCGATGAATTTATCGTTCCGGATCAGATACTCGGCGGCGAACTCCTCAGCTTGGTAGCTGCACATGTGCACGTAGGCCGCCGGTTCGGTCCAATCGTCCTGCACGGTTCCTGTCCTCTCCGCATAACTGCATCTGAGGCCCGGCATCAACATTCAGGGTGAAGAGAAATGTGAATAGTTGGAGAGTCGGCAAATCGTTGCGCAGATTCAGCAAAGCATGACAAGGCGCTCAATGGGGAGCGCCGCCTGCGAGAAGATACTGGTAGCCGCTGGTCGTCATCCATCGCGCGCGTGCAAGATGGGTTTCCCAAGACCGGAACGCCCGCTCCGGCTCCTGTTCTGGGTCAATGTGCAGGACGATCCTGGCTACCTCTCGCCAGTCGGCATCTTCCGCCGCCGCGTCAAGCAGGCGAATGTAGGTAAGTAGCCGCTCCTCATCATAGCCGGTCAGGATCGGGTCATTCGGCGCAGTGTCGGCGACATCAGGATCGAGCAGTGGCTTGAGCAAGCGATTTCCAATCGTCGAAGTCAGTTTGTCGAGAATACTCCGTGGCTGAATACTCGACAAGGCATTGCACTCGCGGACATGGAAATACGCGAGGTATTTGCGCGCAATCTGAGGCGGTACCGAAAGGCGGCGGGGCTTTCGCAAGAAGAACTTGCCCATCGCGCGGACGTTGATCGCACCTATATCAGTGCATTGGAACGCAGCGTCTACGGCGCGACGATAGACGTTGTCGACAAGTTGGCAAACGTTCTCGGCATCGAGGCCGCAGATCTGCTCAGACGTCCTGCACCGATTGTTCAAAGATGATGAGGACGATTCTCGGATTGCGATCTTGATGGCCGCTGTGAACTGCGACTGCACTCCGCTGCAGCTTCACAAGCAAAAGACGGCTCCCGCCCGGTTCGCGGGCGGGAGCTCGCGGCTTCTCAATCGCCGTTGCGGCGGCCGTTGGGCCGGGACCAGATGAGGCTGTGGCCTTCTCCGTCCTCATCGTCGAAGAGGTTGGCGTAGATCGGAGCGGTGAAGCTTGGATCGTCCAACTTCAGGCCAAGATAGTCGCGGCCGTCACTGGAGCGCTTGGCCCAGGCGGCGCCGATCTCGACCTGCGCTACGAAGACGCGATGGCTGGGGGCGCTGTCGCCGGAGCGGTTTGCCTCGGGCACGATGCGGACGTTTTTGGCCCGAAGCGAGAGGGTGACGATTTCGCCGCTGAACTCGTTGTTGCCGGTCTTTTTGAACGTTCCGATGGTCGCCATGAGCTTTCTCCTTGAACTCTGTTTCGAGCCCGCACCATTGCGGCCTCGACGGCGATCTGCGGGCCGGAGGCGATCGACGCCGCATCGCTTGCGACCGCAGCGTCAGCGGAGGATGGCAGCCAAGCGACTTTGTTGTTTCGCGAGGAATGACGGCGAAGCCGAAAGGGGAAGAAAGTCGATCGGCGCCATTGCGGCTTAGGCGATTGAGGCGAAGCCGACCTTCGGCCAGATCAGCCCATCGAAGAGGTCGTTTGGAGCGGCCGACCAGATAGAGGGATCAACGGAGGATTTCAGGCGAAACCATCGCACTGGCGAGAGCCCGGTTACCACGATCACCGCTGTCGATGCTTCCCCTGAGCAGGCTTCAGGGAACAGCAAGCTGGTGCTAGCTCCGCGCTTGACACGTGCATGCCGTGGCTCAGCTCCAGCTGACGTGCATCGCCGGATATTCGCCATCTTTGGAACGGGACGGCAGTCGTGGCGAACCCGAAGCGTGCGTCGCGCGATGTCGCGTCAGCGACAACGGAAGCAATGCACAGGCTGGTCAGAAACAGCATCGGATCCGCCTCGGTCCTTCGGTGCGTTCGCCCCGATCCACGCCCCGTCCGGTTGAACGGACGTCACCATCTCGCCTGGGATGCCGGCTGCGAAGCAGCTGAAACGCGGAAGGTAAGCGAGATAGCGTCGCGCACCTGCGCATGGACGTGGATTTGAATACCCCAACAGACGGGGGGCGCCGGGAGCGGAAAATCCGGCATCCCGAACCCACGCAATCCACCGAATTGGAAAGAAGCCGCCCGGCCCGACCGCGGCCGTGTCGTGCAACGGACAAAAAGATAGGAGAGCGGCGCTATGCGCCGCCTCCCTTGGGGCGGAAGTCGAGGACTGGGATGCCGAGCTTCTTGGCCTTGTCGGCAAGATTGTCCTGAATTCCAGTCCCGGGAAAGACGATGACGCCGATCGGCAGCACGTCCAGCATTGCGTCATTGCGCTTGAACGGGGCGGCCTTCCCATGCTTTGTCCAATCGGGGGCAAAGCCGATTTGCGGTACCTTACGATGGTCGGCCCAGCAGGAGGCGATCTTTTCGCCACCTTTCGGCGATTTCCCGTGCATCAAGACCATATCAGGATGCCTGGCGTGGACCTGGTCGAGCTTGGCCCAGATCAACTGGTGATCATTGAAGTCGAGACCGGCGGTGAAGGCGATTTTCGGGCCTGGTGGCAAAAGGACTTCCTGCGAGGCGCGTTTCTTGGCGCTGAGAAAATCGCGGCTGTCGACCACCGCAGAGGTCAGGTTGCGGTGGTTGACCATTGATCCGCTGCGCGGTCGCCAGCTCGATCCGGTGTGGCGCTCATAGTGCTCGGCGGCCTGATCGCGCATCAGTTCCAAGGCGTTCTGGCGTTCGATGAGAGTCTGTCCTTCGGCCGTCAGGCGTTCCAGCTCGACCGATTTCACTTCGCTGCCGTCCTGCTCACGCTGGCTGCGGCGCTGCGCCTGCTGGTTATGGTCAAGTTCACGCTCGATCCGATCTGCGGCGCGGTGAAAGACGTTGACGGTCGACCAAAGGAGATCGTCGAGGTCGGGCTCGAGGCGGGTATCTTGCAGGGTGGCGACAAACGCGTCGAAGATGTCTGCAATCGCGCCGGCGACGCGGTGGCCCTCCGGAAGCGGTCGGGGATCCGGCTCATCCGCGAAGGGCCGGTAGCCATAGAGCTGGAGTTCGGTGAGAGCGTGGTCGATCGGTGAAGACGCATGCTGCGGTTCGTAGTCGTCATGCTCGCTCATTTGGATGCTCCGTCGGTTGGACCGCGACCCTCGCGGCCTTCATGGCGACGAAAGCCGGCGGGCGGGACGGTCCTGCACCCGCAGCGAAGCGGAGGGCCGGAGCGTCAGCGGAGGAGGGCGCAGGCCGGCTATTTTGCTTCGCGATGGAAAGCGCTCCCTTGGGAGCGCGCCGGAAAATAGTCGGCCGAAGACATTGCGAGGCCGGGTCGTTTGCTGGCCGATCGCCCTCTTGAAGGCCGGAGGCGCGGTTTCTCTCCGATCTCAGGAGCACCCGAGCAATGCCACGACGCGGGGAGCTGCCGGTTCCGGGCTATGCCGCCACTGGCATAAATCGGGCGATGTCCTGCGGGGCGAGTTGGACCCGGGCGCGCGCTCGAAGATCAGTAATGCCGAACTTACAGAGATCTTCGTTGAAATCGCCAAATGCCGGCGAGAGCACGATCGCCTCGATCCCGGCAGCATTTGCTCTTTCGATCAAGACATCACGCGCGCCGTCACCGGCTGGATCGGGGTCATGGACAATGTAGAGCCGTCTGAGGGTGACGGGGAACAGGATGGCAGCAAGATGCGCGGCCGAGAGTGCTGCGGCCATGGCCATGTCGGGCAAGATACACCGAAGCGACAGGACCGTCTCGATGCCCTCGCCGGCCGCCATGACTTCGCCGGGCCGACCAAAGCGAACCGCATGCCCGAGAAGGTCGCCCATAGCGCGCCTCGGGGTATCTACTGGTGCCTTGCCCTTGCCGGAAGGGTCAATCCAGGTGCGATGTGCGCCGGTCAAATGACCGCAGACATCGGTGACGGAAGCGATCATCGCCGGCCAGGTCTCAGTCGGCGAGTGTTGGTCGGACCGATAATAGCAGTGGGGGTGAAAACGCAGGCATTCAGTCCCATGCAAAGCAGTAATACTGCGGTTGCGCAGATACGTCTCTACGACCGTGCCCGCAATCGGCCGCGACACCGCAAACAGCCGACGCGCTTTCTCCGACGTTTCCGACGGCGCGGCCACCAACTTCGACCGGGTTGATGTCTGCTCTGGTTCGGGATGCGGTAACCCGAGAAACGCTATTGCCTCATGGGCAACGTCCCTGAAGTCGCTCAAGCCGCGGCTTTCGCGGATGATATCGAGAAGATCGCCATGCTCCCCGGTCGCCGCGTCAGTCCACTTGCCGGCTGCGCCCTTTCCGCTCTGCGAGCCGACGAGCCGCACGAACATCGAGCGGCCCGGCGTGTTTCGGACATCGCCGACAAACCAGTAGCGGCCCTCGCGATGTCCGTTAGATAGATAGTGGCGACAAACCGCCTCGGCCTGCCGGCCCAAGCGTTGCGCCAGGTTGGACGCGTCGTGCCGGGGCATCATGCATCCTCCCGCGTCTCGATGCGGCGCACGGGATAGCGCTCCAGCAGCTTGCCCAGAATTGCGGGTCCGAGCGCCTGCGGCTCAGTGGGAGTGGCCGACCCTGCGCGAATCTCGACGGCAAGGCGCGCGATGCGTCCACTGGTGGTCTCGCGCACGATGAGGTGCGAGTGGGTCGTCACTTCAGCTATGAGGTCAGGTCGGTCCTCGATCCAGATGTCAGCTTTGACGCGGGCCTGGGACGTGGAGAACGCCACCTTCTTGAAGGCGAAGTCTCGCGAGGACAGAAGGGTAATTTTCTGAACGGTAGTCGCCATGGGGATGTACTCCGAGACGGGCAGTCGAGAGCCTCTCTCTCGATTTTCAAACCCGTCATGGAGATTCCGGCACTCCTCGTCCTCTTGTGCTTGCCAGCCAACCGAGGTTGTCGCGGGATAGCAACTCAGTCACGGCGTTCCTGTTTACAAACGCGGCTGCAACATACAAACGTGCAGCAGTGGCAATTAAGGACCACAGCGCGGCGATGAACGACGAGCGCGGCCGGTCGCCCCCATTGGAAGCATCTCCGTTCTTCATCACGCCTTCGGCGCTGTGGCGTGCGACACCGAGGGCATGCGGCTGAGTTCGATGGCGAACAGAGCGCTTTTTGCGACGGGTAATCGATTTGGACGTGGGTAGTCATCACGCGCGGCCTACCGCTAATCGTCGCCAGCAATGACGTTGCCAGCCAAGAAGCGAAGGAGATACTCCGCTGCCCTGCTCGCCTGAAAGGCGGCGCGGGGCGCGCGGGCGTTGCGACGCAATAGGCCCTGCCGGCAGTATCGATACTGAAACGATGGTCGAATCCCCTTAGGAGTGTGTCTGGCCGGACTGGAAGCAGAGGCCAGCCAAAGACTTGTTGGCGCAACCACTCCGATTGACAGGTCGAAGGCGCCCCTTCGCCGCAGCACCTCCGGCGGGCGGTTTTCGCAGCCGGTTTTTTGGAGAAGAGTTCTCCGGCAGGACCATGTCCAGAACGGCGAGACAGGACGGAGTGCTCAACGAGGTCCGCGAACAGCTCGGACCTAAGAACTGCTGAGGACTTCCTATTGAAAATCCCCGACCAATTCGACGAGACCACGCCACTGCGCGTCGAAATCGCTGCGCGAATTGCCTTTCCCGACGGCTCGATGAGCGCAGCAGGCCTACGCAAGGAACGTGACGCCGGTCGACTTGAAACGGAGCTAATCGCCGGAAAGGAATACGTGAGCTTGATGGCAATCGCGAGGATGAGGGAACTATGCCGCGGACGTCGAAAGGGCCACGCCTGGTATGGCGTGACGAAAGCTGGAAAAAAGATGGAACGCGCCGAAACAAAGCTGGATGGTTTATCCGCGATGGAACCAGCTTCATCAGCGCTGGCGGCGGCGAAAAAGGCCGTCCGGGAACTGAAGCTGAAAAGGCGCTCGCCGCCTACATCGGAAGCAAATACCACCGAGCGCGGGGAGCCGAGGACGTCTTAATTGCCGATGTGGTCAACCTCTACCTTAAAGAGGTTGCACCGAAGCACGCCACACCAGAAGAGACGGCGGCTCGGCTGGACAAGGTCCTTGATTTCTTCGGGGAAAAGACTCTCGCCGCCATCAATGGCAAACTCTGCCGCGAATACGTTGCGTCGCGCCCCACCGAAGCCGCGGCGCGCCGCCAACTCGAGGATCTTCGTGCCGCCATCAACTACTACCGCAAGGAGGGTTATACAACCGCCGCACCGACCATCATCCTGCCTGACAAGGCCGCCGCACGCGAACGCTGGTTGACCCGCAGTGAGGCGGCCGCACTGATCTGGGCCGCTTGGCGTATGAAGCAGACATGGAAGGGCCAAGAGAGTGGCCGGCGAACTGGACGACATCTCGCGCGCTTCATCCTCGTCGCGCTTTATACAGGAACGCGCTCGGCCGCAATCTGCGGTGCCGCCATGCGTCCAACCAAAGGGCGCGGTCATGTGGACCTAGACCGCGGTATCTTCTATCGCGGTGCCACCGGCGCTAGGAAGACCAAGAAGCGGCAACCCCCCGTACCCTTGCCGGAGCGGCTGCTGGCGCACCTCCGGCGCTGGGCGCGCACTGATCTCCACATCGAGACCAAATCGCGCGGCAAAAGTGCGAACATCGGTCGCAAGATATCGCAGGATTTTGTCGTGGAATGGAATGGAAAGCCGGTGCAGTCGATAGACAAGAGCTTCAAGACGGCGCGCGAAATCGCCGGCCTGAGGCCCGACGTCACTCCGCACGTGTTCCGCCACACCGCGGCGACTTGGTTGATGCAGGCCGGCACCGATATGTGGCAGGCTGCGGGCTTTCTTGGCATTACGGTGGATGTCCTGATCGAAACTTACGGTCATCATCATCCTAATTTCTTGGCAGACGCCGCCGAGAAGATCACGAAGAAGCCGGTTTTCTCCAAGTCGCCGCAAACCGTTCCCAGTATAACTCAAATCGCAAGACACGAACGCGGTGTGCTCATCCCACAGGTTTCCCACAGAGACGGCGAAAGGAAACGTGACCAGTCGTGAGCGAACGTGGCGAAGGAGCCCAAAAACATAGCGGCTTGCTGGTAAATCCACATCGTTCGGGACGATGGGATCGCACGTTCAAAACTGCCATCCGCACCCGCTAAAAGGTCTACTCCGGCTCCCGGGGCGCGTGCTCCCAGCCGTGCCGTGGATCGGTTTGCCGGGTCCCGAAAGCGACATTGAGTGTCGGAGGATTAGAGGCAAAGGTCGTGATGCTTGGCTTGACGGTGGCATGCGGATCCCCGATGTTATCCGAGCGCGTTTGACCTGCCGTCCATCAGAGAGGGCATCACGGCGAGTGATTTCGCCTTGCTGCTGAGCGCTGAACGGCGTGAGGTGCCCCGCTTCGGTGAGACCATCACGCTTCGGTTCCTGCCGGGATGCGCGCGCATCGCCGAGGCGTGAGAATTCGCTGAACCGTCTATCCTCGCCAAAGCTCAAGCTGTCGTCGGTCAAGGCCTGTCGATTTCATTTAGAGCGGTTCATTCAGCAGCTTGTTCGATCCGTCGTCCAGCGTGTACTCGTTTGTTCGAAGGTTCAGGATACAGTCGCAACTGGCTCACAATCTGATCTGGAGCCTCCAACAAGGTCAACTGCTGATCCTCCCGTTCGACCCACTGGAAGAATCATCGGGTGCGGGCGACTGGCGCTCCAGGCGGCTACTTGGGCGACCAAGGGAGGCATTCACTCACGACCGCCGCGGCGGGTTCTTCGACGAGCCGCTGGCGTGAACGCCATACCTTTCATGGACACATATTGTGAAAACGCGTGATAAGGTCGGCCTGCGCTAGACTCAAAAATGGCAGGGCACCAGAAGATGGCACGCCGAACGCGCAACGCAGTGCTTGGCTTCGCGGCGCTTGCCTTAAGCGCGTGCCAATCGGCTCCTGAAACGCCGCAACCCGCCACTCGCGAACGTGCGTCAGAACCTGGTATCATTCCTCCAGAACCTGCCTTGGTTCCTGCCGCTGTTCCTTCTGGCTCGGCAATCAATGACCAATCCGGAGCGGTCACTCCACCTGGCAAGGGCGTTCCACCGAAGTACGCTGCTTTTTCCGGACTATGGGCCGGTCGATTGGAGGGGATGTATGACGCCAAACTCGCTGTTCAAACGGTTTCTTCCAATGGGAAGGTGACGGTCACCTATGCGTGGGGAAATCTGGGCGACAACTATCCGGGAGAGGCCGCCGGCGCTGGAAGAATTGTAGGGAGCACGTTGAAGCTTGAGCGCCTACCGAATGGCGCGGACGTCAGTTTTGTCATGGCCCCCGACGGAGCACTGGCCGGAACCGTTACGCTTGCCGGCCAGACCTACACGGGCGCGTTCCTCAAGCAATGATCAAAGACGCATCTGAAGGTTATGCAGAGGGCCAGACGACTGTTCCAATATGGCCGTCTACTCGGTTCCGTCCCGACTCTATTAAGGCGGCGAGATCATCACCTTCCGGGAGGAGCGAAGAGCACGGCCAGCCGATTTAGAGCTCAAGCCTTGTCGTTTAACGCATTTTGGCGCGATCCCTGGTGAAATTACTGCCACGAGCTCGGGTTGACCTGTCGTGTTGTTGCGATGTTTCATCGGATAGTTTGCGCCAGCGAGCAAGACGCTCAGGATGCAGCGTAACAGCAGCCAAAGCTGCTTGTACCGCTTAACCGGGTTCATTCTGCTCCATTCTTCTGAAACGTATCGAAGACAAGCCGCTTGCCTTCGCGCACGCTGTCTTCGAGCGACTTCGCCTTCGCCAGATGGGCCGCAATCGCGCTGGCCAGAATGCAACCCGTCCCGCGCATTGATCCGGCAAGGCGCGGTGCGTCGAAGCGGATTGGTTCTTGATCGGAATGCAACAGAATATCGGTTGATCGAGGTCCTGATGCGTGGCCTCCCTTGATCAGCAAGGCCTGAGGGCCGGCGGCCAGCAGTCTTTGTCCCTGTAGGAGCGCACCGTCCTCATCCATTGCCAGTTCTGAGCCAATAAGGAGCGCCAATTCAGGAAGGTTAGGCGTGACAAGGCAGCAAAGCGGCATCAGATCGCGCTTCATGACAGCGATAGCGTCTGCTTCTAGGAGCGCCCGGCCTGAGGTGGAGGCCAGCACAGGGTCGAATACTGCCGGCACTTGCGGGCATTTGCGCAGCACAGTGGCAACGGCAACAATGATATCGGCACTCGCCAACATGCCGATCTTGATTGCCGCCACTTCGTTGGCCTGCAGCGCGACGCGCATCTGATCGGCCACCAGGCTTGGTGGCGAACGATGAATTTCCATCACGGCGTCGTGCGTTTGCACCGTTAGCGCTGTCACGGCCAGACAGGTGCGTACGCCAATGGAAGCGATCGTTTCGATATCGCGTGCTATTCCAGCACCCCCGCTGGAATCTGATCCGCCAACGACAAGCACATGCGGTTCTCGTCTCATCGCCATCGGTCCGTCTTTTCGATCCATTCTCGCGTGCGTGCTTCGGGATCGGAGCTCAACGTGATGTCGGTGACCACTGCGGCGCTGTTGGCGCCGGCTTCAAAGACGCCGTCGAGGCGGTCAAGGTTGAGGCCGCCGATAGTGACTAATGGGATCGGCGCCACCCGACGGTTCCACTCGCCGATCCGCTCTAGTCCTTGCGGCGCCCACTTCATCTTCTTCAAGATGGTGGGATAGATCGGACCGAGCGCAACATAGTCGGGCTCGGCAAACATGGCCGTTTCCAGCTCGACATGATCATGCGTGCTCAACCCGAGCCTGACACCGGCTGACCGTATCCTGGAGAGGTCGGCGGTTTGCAGATCCTCCTGGCCGAGATGCACGAAGTCGCAACCCTCCTCGATTGCCAGGCGCCAATGATCGTTGACGATGAGCTGGCTTTTGTGTTGGGCACACAAGGCCTTCGACTTCCGGATCTCGGCGCGCAACCCGGTCTCATTCATGCTTTTGATGCGAAGCTGAACCAGCTTGACGCCGAGCGGCGCCAACCTTTCGATCCAGGCGGCGCTGTCGACGATCAGGTAGAAGGGATCGAGCTTCATGAAAAAACCGCCCTGCCGAATGTCGGCGTCGACGGCACCGCGACCTCGCGCGGTTCGAGCATTCCGGAACGAAAGGCTTCACGGCCGGCTTCGACCGCCTTGCCGAATGCGCGCGCCATGCCGACCGGATCGCCCGCCTTGGCGACTGCGGTATTCAGGAGCACGGCGTCAAAGCCGAGTTCCATGACCGTTGCCGCGTGCGATGGGCGCCCGAGGCCTGCATCCACAATCAGTGGGACTTCGGGGAAATGACTGCGCATCGAGCACAGCGCCGTTATGTTGATCGGTCCGAGGGCGGAACCGATCGGTGCGCACCACGGCATTAGGACCTTGCAGCCCGCCTCCAGCAGCCGCTCGGCGACGACAAGGTCGTCGGTCGTATAGGGGAACACCGAAAAGCCGTCCTCGCACAGGATGCGGGCGGCTTCGACCAGGCCGAACACATCAGGTTGCAGAGTGTCGTCGTTGCCGATCACCTCGAGTTTGATCCAGGTCGTCCCGAACACCTCACGCGCCATTTTCGCGGTTGTGACCGCTTCCTTGACCGAGTGGCAGCCGGCCGTGTTGGGCAGGATTCTTGTGCCATGCGAGCGGATCAGCGACCAGAATTTTTCGCCAGCCCTGCCGCCCGCCATCTCACGCCGCAGGGACACGGTCACCACCGACGTGCCCGATGCCTGGACCGCATCGGCAAGGATGGCGGGCGAAGGATATTGTGCCGTGCCGAGAAGCAGGCGGGAAGGAAGCGTCGTCCCGAGAAAGTCGAACATGCTCTAACCTCCCTGCATAGGCGACAAGATTTCGATTCGGTCGCCGTCGCTTAAACGGAATTCTGCCCGGTTGGCTTTGTGCACGAGGTCGCTGTTGACGGCGGTGGCGAGCCAGTCGCCCTCATAGTCGAGCGCGGCAAGCAGCTCAGCCAGCGTGGTGGCGGCAACCTCATGCGCCTCGCCGTTGACCATCAGTTTCATGAGCAAGCTCCTTGGTTCTGTCCTGATTAAAAAACAGTTCGGCCGCCTGGCGGGCCATGGCTGGGGCGAGCAGAAAGCCATGGCGATAGAGGCCGTTGATCGCGACGGTGTTTCCGCTTGTTTCGATGCGCGGCAGGTTGTCTAGAAAGGCCGGACGAACGCCGACACCAGCCTCAACGATCTCGGCCTCGCCGAATGCCGGATGGAGCGCGCAGGCGGCGCTGAGCAACTCCATCATCGAACGCGCCGTGACCGGTTCTGTGGACTGGCTTTCGATCATCGTCGCGCCAACCATGAAACGGTGATCGGTACGCGGTACCACGTAGAGCGGAAAGCGCGGATGAAGCAGCCGGACCGGGCGTGACAGCGAAATGTCCGGCGTGCGCAGGATCAGCATCTCGCCGCGAACGCCGCGCAGCCCGTCGTCTTCTGCCGCCATCCCCGTGCAATCGATCTGACGATCGAAGCCGGAAATGTGCCGGGCATCGGCGCCGAAGCGGAATTCGACACCCATGGCTGCAAGCTTGTCATGAAGTGCTGCCATCGCCTGACGCGGGTCGAGATGAGCCTCATCGGGGAAGAGCAATCCGCGCCGGAAGCGGCCGACGAGGTCGGGTTCCAGGAGCGCAATTTCGTCTTCATCGACACGCCGATGCCCTGACGTGCGACTGGCGAACCGGTCAAGCTCACCGGCATCACGCGGCGCGGCCACGACCAGTGTTCCGGCCCGTGTCACCTGACCCGGCAGTACCGCATCCCACCAGTCGGCGGCGTCACGTCCGAGATCCAGCACCGGCTGCTCCGCGCTTTCACACTCGCACCATGGCGCCAGCATGCCGCCGGCGAACCACGACGCATTGCCGCCGAGGGCATGTCTTGTCTCGGCGACTGTGACCGTCGCGCCGCGGACGGCGAGTTCGAAGGCCGCGGTGAGGCCGGCGACGCCGGCCCCTTTTACCAGCATCCTCATGGTCGCTCGTGCGCCTCCGGCACGAGCGGTGCGCCGGTCTCGTCAGCTGGCATGTAGAGATCGCCGCCTTCACGGTATTTCGCCGCCATCGCCGCCATGCCTTCTTTCTGTGCCTCGGCGCGGATGTCGTGGGAGATACGCATGGAGCAGAATTTCGGCCCGCACATCGAGCAGAAATGCGCCACCTTATGCGCTTCCTTGGGCAAGGTCTGGTCGTGGAAGGACCGCGCGGTTTCCGGGTCGAGCGACAGATTGAACTGGTCCTCCCAGCGGAACTCGAAGCGCGCGCGGGAAAGGGCATCATCTCTGGCTTTCGCTGCCGGATGGCCCTTCGCCAGGTCGGCGGCATGCGCCGCGATCTTGTAGGTGATCACGCCGGTCTTGACGTCGTTGCGATCGGGAAGGCCGAGATGTTCCTTCGGCGTGACATAGCAGAGCATGGCGGTGCCGAACCAACCGATTATGGCAGCACCGATGCCGGAGGTGATGTGGTCGTAGCCCGGCGCGATGTCGGTCGTCAGCGGTCCAAGCGTATAGAACGGCGCCTCGCCGCAAACGGCGAGCTGCTTGTCCATGTTCTGCTTGATCTTGTGCATCGGCACGTGGCCGGGCCCCTCGATCATCACCTGGCAATCCTTCGCCCAGGCGATCTGCGTCAGCTCGCCCAGCGTTTCCAGTTCGGCGAATTGCGCCGCATCATTGGCATCGGCGATGGAGCCGGGACGAAGGCCGTCACCGAGCGAGAAGGACACGTCATAGGCCCGGCAGATGTCGCATATCTCCGCGAAATGCTCGTAAAGAAAGCTCTCCCTGTGATGGTGCAGGCACCATTTGGCCATGATCGAGCCACCGCGCGAGACGATGCCCGTGACCCGGTCAACAGTCATCGGAATATAGTGGAGCCGCACGCCGGCGTGGATGGTGAAATAGTCGACGCCTTGTTCGGCCTGTTCGATCAGCGTGTCTCGATAGACCTCCCAGCTCAGATCCTCGGCGATGCCGCCCACCTTCTCCAGCGCCTGATAGAGCGGCACCGTGCCGATCGGCACCGGCGCATTGCGCACGATCCATTCGCGGATGTTGTGGATGTTGCGACCGGTCGACAGGTCCATCACCGTGTCGGCGCCCCAGCGGATCGCCCACACCATCTTTTCCACTTCCTCGGCCATCGAGGAGGTGACCGCTGAATTGCCGATATTGGCGTTGATCTTGACCAGGAAATTGCGGCCGATGATCATCGGCTCGCTCTCGGGATGATTAATGTTGGCGGGAATGATTGCCCGTCCGCGCGCCACCTCGTCCCGCACGAACTCCGGCGTTACGAAATCGGGGATGGCCGCGCCGAAGGCTTCGCCGTCGCGCTGCAGCTTGCCGCGCGACATCTGACGGCCGAGGTTCTCGCGGATGGCGACGAACTCCATCTCGGGGGTGATGATGCCGGCGCGCGCATAGCCAAGCTGGGTCACCGCCTTGCGTGCCTTGGCCCTGAGTGGCCGGTTGCGAATGGGAAATTCCGGTGTCAGGCGCTCGCCCGCCGCAACTCCATTGTCTTCCGGCCGGACATGGCGGCCGTCATAGGCTTCAACGTCGCCGCGTGCTGCAATCCATTCATGGCGAAGCCGGGCTAGGCCTTTTTCGATGCTGGTTTCGACAGTCGGGTCCGTATAGGGGCCGGACGGATCGTAGACGGTGACGGGCGGTTCGCCGGCCGTCGGATGGACGGAGATTTCGCGCATCGGCACCCTGATCTGCGGGTGGATGGCACCGGGCTTGTGGATTTTTCGTGAGGCGGGCAGCGGTCCCGTCGAGACGGCGGGGGTGAGGGCATTCATCTTGAGGCTCCTTTGCTCGTTGCATTGGAGACCCAGTTCTGTGCCGGGAGGATGAAAAGACGCTTCTGTCGACCTGCCGAAACAGGACCTCGGGCGTAAACTCCCGCAAAGCGCTTGCACCGTCCCTACGCCAGTATGAACTGGATCAGGTTCAACGGGTCACTGCGCCGCGAATGCCAGCAGTATCTCAGCCCCTTGCCGGGACTCCCCTGGTGAATGCGTGAGGTTGGACGGGACGGCTCCGGTTTGTCAAGCGCGTTCTGGCCGCGGCTGATCGGCGGCCGGTCAGACCGTGCGGAAAAAATCGTGCATGTCTCGGCGACAAGTCAAGCCTCGGAGATGAAGGCAGGGACAAGGGAATCCCAAACCGTCGGACTAAAAATCGATCCTGATGATCACACCTTCAATGGGCACCAAAGGTTTGCGCGTAGATCGCCTCGATTCTTCCTGCCTCGTCACTGGTCAGCGTGGCGAATTCCTTTTCGCGCGCGCGGTTCGATAGATGTCCATCATTCTGGTGAAGAAAACGGAAGAGCAGATCGGTCAACCGCTCGGGCATGTCAATAAAGGCGTCCACCTGCTGCCGGAACTGATCGTAGCGCTGCAGAAATGCGGTTTCCTCGGGAAGGTCCCGTTCGATCGTCCGCTGAACGCAGGCATAGAGGAATTCGGCGTGCGGGGTTGCATCGAAGAACCGGTAGAAATCACCGGTGTCATTCAGCACCCGGACGTTGAATTGCGGCGTCGGTTCCCATTCCACCAACGGCAGAAGGCGCTGCGAATAGCTCTCGAGCACGCCCCTGTACTCGTTGATCTGGTCCAGGATCGCGGCCGAGACGGGAAAGACCACTCCCGGCGGATTGAAGCCGCGCATGGCAAGGACGTGGTGGATTAGGTAGCGGTGAATGCGGCCGTTTCCGTCCTCGAACGGGTGAATGTAGACAAAGCCGAAGGCGAGGATTGCGGCGGCTACGACTGCATCAAGGTTTTGCGCGGGGCCCTGATCGAACGCCGCCATTCCATCGATTAGCCGCGGCAGGTCCTCGGGCCGAGCGCTGATGTGATCGGGCAAGGGCGTGCCGTTGTCTCGGTCATGCTCACCGACGAAACCTCCTTCTTTTCGGAAGCCAAGTCTTACGAAACGGGCGTCGCCAAGTACAATTCTTTGCAGACGCAGCAGCTCATCGCGATCGATCGGCCAGCGGCCGGCTTCGCCGATGGCGCGGCCCCAGCGCTGGATGCGATCTTGCGGCGGGTGCTCGCCCTCGATCGCATAGCTTGATCGCGAGTCTTTGAGCAAAAGAAAGGCGGCGGTCCGAGCAAGAAGGTCGCGCGGCACGTCCGCTACGATTGCCTCCGCGCGCCGCGGTAGTTCAAGGCCGATGAATTTTTCGAGAATCTTGGTGCGGAACACCAGAGGGCAGAACTCACGCGTGCCGGGGAGATTGTCCCTTACGCGGTAGCGCGAAGCGGTCTTGTCGGGTCCGGGCCACTGCAGCTCGGGATCGACAACCGGAATGTATCGTCCGGCCGCCGCGTCCGGCAGATCGATACGCGCGCCCCTCAGCCATTCATATAAAAACCAGATGCGGCGGGCATAACTGCCGGTCGGGCTTTCACGGACCAGCGCCTCGATCGGCGCGGGACCGGTCACTTGGAACAGCCGCTTGAGGACGGCAAGGTCCAGTCCCTCGTACTTGAGCGCAAAGGTCAGGTGGCCTTCGAGGGTAGGATTTGGGGCGTGGCGGGGGGTCATGATCCGCCAGCCATCCCGTTCGGTAATGCGATGATGCTCGCCCGTGGCGAACAACCTACGGGGCAAGGGCACGGCGAGCCTGTAGGCTCCGATCAGGGCGCTGTACCCGGCCGGGGTCGCCGTTTCAGGAAGGCGGATTTCCTGAAAAACGGTAACAGGACCTGAAAATTGGTGCTCTTGCACCGTAGGCATGAAAAGCGAATCCTTTCATCGAATTTTGGTTCAGTTGGGCCAACACCTATGAAAAATGATCCTATTCCATGAAAATTGATGCCACAAGACAAATTTTCCGAAAACCGATTCTAAACGGTGCTGGAGTCATGAAGCAAGAACTCCGCCACCGGCTAAAGGAAGCGACTTCAGACAAAAAGGTGAGTCCAGGAACCGCCATTCGCCCGTCTCTTAGTCACGAGGCCGGCACGGATGGCCCGCCTTACGTCGAGCCGGATTGCTCGAAGAGAACCGCGCCGTTCGGGGCTCACTCATAGAGCGCTCCGGCGCGCGATCCCGATTTGATAGCCGCGATCACGCTCGCGACTGATCTTGGTGACGTGGCGGCGTCGGAGTAGAAAACTGATGCAGGATCTCGGTGGCGTCGTGTGTGTGTGACCTGAAGTGAGTTCTCTGCGGTATGGGGGACGGCACGCAGCGCGCGCGCCTTCTCGGCAAACAGATCGACGAAGCGGCACCGAAGGGAAGTTCCTGGCATTCATTCTCGCCATCGCTGCCCCAATTTGCCGACCGGACTGCCGATCGATCTCGCCCAATACTTTGCGCGCGCAAGGGCCGAAGCTGAACTGGGTGGCACCTGCTCATTCGGGAGCTAACTCATGCTTGGCGCGCTAGCCCGAGAGAGCTGTGCCTGATCGAATGCGTGAAATCGTAGCTCGGGGTGGAGAGGCTGACACGGTCATCTGTCACCCGCCTTCGGGCTGTAACGGAAAGCGCGACATCGTCTCCAATGCTCGTTCCCCACGTCGAGGGCCCAGCGGCTTGGCTGCGGGGGACTGTCAGCTAGTGGCCGCTGGGCCTTGACGACCAGCGAGCGTAAGAGGAGGCCCTGCGCTGGCTGACGAAAACTTGCGAGCAAAGCCACGGAAAAGCATCATTCGAACGAACTCTTCGTCGAGACGAGGAGGGCAGTGAGGCGGTAGCCGCCGCTTTGAAGCTCTCCGGCAGCTGCTACGCTGGTCGTTCAGAGGGTCGCAGCTGCGCTTGCGCCGTCATATCAGATAAGTCTAATATAATTCGCGCCTAGCCATCGAACGCCGCGGCGCCCTCGGGTCGGCGCTATTCATCGGGTGGGCATGTCGGGTACGCAAGGGAGGACGAAATGAGACTGGTTCAGTCATTTGCATTTGCTGCTGTGCTGCTTCTTTCGTCTGCATTGTCTGCGGCCGCCCACTCGGCTCGTGAGGACATCGAAGCGGCGTTGGTAAAATTCATGGACGCCTTCAACAGCGGAAACGCAGCAGCGGTAGGTCAAATGTATACCGACGATGCCGCCCTGCTGCCACCCGACGGCAAACGCGTCGATGACCGCAAGGGCGTGGAAGAATTCTGGCAGGCGCAATCAAGGCCGGGATGAAGAATCTCACCCTGAAGGCGCTGGAAGTGGAAGGGAGCGGGAATCTCGCCTACGAAGTTGGCGCATTTACGCTCAGTGTGCCGAGCAAAGGCGGTGCCCCTTCCACCGTTGCGGGCAAGTACATTGTCGTTTGGAAAAAAGGGGGCGACGGGACATGGCGCCTGCATCGGGACATCTGGAACTTAGGTGCGGCCCAATAGATTCCGCGATCCGTGAGGCCGGCGCGGCTTGCAACAGTTCCAACGAAAGTCCATGGCAATAGTTGATGTGACTGAATTGATTAAGAATTGAACAGACTTGATGGGTCTGCTCATCGAGTCGGCTCTGGATCTATCGCGCTACCGATCAGGGAGGCGGTAAGATTCGAGCTCAGCAGAACGGCTGACCACCACTTGCCGGGACTAGAGTGTTCTCCGGCTCGGCGCGCCGCTGAGGACTCTTGTTCATTTGGTCATGCGCAATCCGTGGTTCTCCAAGAACCCGTCCATCTCGTCAAATGCCATCTGAGCCGAGACAACTAACTATCATTGGGCAAGTAGCGGCTCAACGCTCCAGAAGAAAGCAGCCCCCCTATGCTCGTTCAACATTCGAGATCGCATCGGGCAAGTCTTTCCACGTCCGGGTACGCCATGCTGCTTCGACCGCCCCTTTTTTCTTGCGGATTTAGGAATTCGAGCTTTTCGGTTGTTCCGATCATCCATTTGGGAAACGACCGATGCCGGCAAGCAAGGTTTTATGGGGCCAGATCCTCACCGCCTTTCTGATCGTCGTCGCGACAACATGGGGAGCAACACAGTGGACGGCAGGGCGGCTCGGCTTTCAAAGCCAACTCGGTCCGCCGTGGTTCGAATTGGCTGGACACCCCGTTTATCCGCCGCCAGCCTTTTTCTGGTGGTGGTTTTTCTACGACGCCTACGCGCCGAACGTCTTCCTGGAGGGCGCGGCGATTGCGGCGAGCGGAAGCCTCATGGCTATCGTCGCAGCGATCGGGACGTCGCTGTGGCGGGCGCGCGAGGCAAAGGATACCACGACTTACGGCTCGGCGCGCTGGGCGACGCGAGACGAAATCAAGGCCGCTGGGATGATCGGTCAGGATGGGGTGATCCTGGGTATGTTGGGCCGACACTATCTGCGCCACGACGGTCCGGAACACGTGCTATGTTTCGCACCGACCCGAAGCGGCAAAGGCGTCGGCCTGGTCGTGCCGTCACTACTGACCTGGCCGGGTTCGGCAATCGTCCACGACATCAAAGGCGAAAACTGGGAACTGACGGCCGGATGGCGGGCCCGTTTCGGCCAGGTGCTTCTGTTCGACCCGACCAATGCTGGATCCGCAGCCTACAATCCTCTGCTGGAGGTGCGACGGGGCGAGTGGGAAGTTCGAGATGTGCAGAACGTGGCGGATGTCCTGGTCGACCCAGAAGGCACATTGGAACGCCGCAACCACTGGGAGAAGACCAGCCATGCGTTGCTGGTCGGCGCAATACTGCACGTGCTCTATGCGGAGAAAGACAAGACCCTCGCAGGCGTGGCGAACTTCCTTTCCGATCCAGAGCGGCCAATCGAGGCAACGCTGCGCGCCATGATGCTGACGCGGCATTTGGGTGATGCAGGCCCGCATCCCGTCGTGGCGTCGGCTGCTCGGGAACTGCTTAACAAGTCCGAGAACGAGCGTTCCGGCGTGCTCTCGACGGCCATGAGTTTTCTGGGCCTCTACCGCGATCCAGTTGTGGCCAAGGTGACGTCATGCTGTGACTGGCGGATCGCAGACCTTGTCGAGGAGGCACGGCCGACGACGCTCTATCTGGTCGTGCCGCCATCGGACATCAGTCGCACAAAGCCGCTGATGCGACTCGTGCTTAACCAGATCGGCCGCAGGCTCACCGAAGATCTTCACGCGAAGGATCACCGGCAGCGTCTTTTGATGCTGCTGGACGAGTTTCCCGCGCTCGGCAGGCTCGATTTCTTCGAAAGCGTGCTGGCCTTCATGGCCGGGTATGGCATCAAGTCGTTCCTGATTGCACAATCGCTCAATCAGATCGAGAAGGCCTACGGACCGAACAATTCCATCCTCGACAATTGTCATGTGCGGGTGAGCTTCGCCACGAATGACGAGAGGACGGCCAAGCGCGTCTCAGACTCTCTGGGGACCGCGACCGAGTTGCGCGCCATGAAAAACTATGCGGGGCACAGATTGTCGCCCTGGCTCGGGCATCTGATGGTCTCGCGGCAGGAAACGGCGCGTGCACTAATGACGCCGGGCGAGATCATGCAGCTGCCCCCGACCGAGGCGATCATTATGATCTCGGGCCAGTTCCCAATCCGTGCGACGAAGGCACGCTACTTTGCCGACCCGCGTCTTGCCGAGCGTGTCTTGCCGCCGCCAAGGACCGGAGGGACAATGAAGAACGCTCGCTCTGAGGACTGGACCGACACGACACTTCTTGCTGAGCCGGAAGGCAAATCTCGCAAGCTGAGGCTTGCCAGGGATCAGCAGGACGAGGATCCGGCCAATGGCGGCATTCGCCGCCAGCCCGAGCTTCCCGAACACGAAGACATCGCGCCGGAACGAACGCCACGCTGCGACGATGAGTTCGACCTCGACAGGGACGAGCCCGATGATGACGCCGTTCGTCGCCGCAGTGTCGATCAAGCCATGAGACGCGCAGCTCGTCAGGCCGCCCTTGACCCCAATGATGGCATTGAGCTTTGAGCGCATGAAGAACGCCAAGAAAAGACGTCTCTCTGCCTATCTCGACCCTGACGTAATGAGGGCACTGGCAGATTACGCTGGGCGGCGCGAGGTCTCGCTGTCACTGGTCGCCGAGGCTGCGCTCGCGTCGTTCCTGTCGCCGGACGCCGAAGAACGAAAGCAAGCGGCGATCACTCGCCGCCTCGACCAGATCGATCGACGCGTGCAGCGGGTCGAGCGTGACGTCGGAATTGCTATTGAGACGCTAGCATTGTTCGTCCGGTTTTGGCTCAACTCGACTCCAGCCTTGCCGGAATCGGCGCAAGCGGAGGCGCGCGCCAAGGGCTTGCAGCGCTACGACAATTTCGTCGATGCGCTCGGTCGCCGGCTCAGCAAAGGACCAAGGCTCAGGCAGGAGATAGCCGACGATGTTCCGCCAGCGCCGCCGGCAACTGGATGAGCTGCCGGCAAGACAGGCGCTTCAAAAGCCCAACCCCGGTGCCCGATTGCGGAGCTATTTTGCGCAGCTGATACCCATCAGATCACCTTTCATCGGAGCGGCGGACCTCGGCATTCGTCTCCACAGTCGATCTCGGCTAGCAGTGTGCCTTGCCGGATTGGAGTTCTTTCGACCGCGCATGCTTGGTTGAATTCGAGCCTCGCCGCCCCGAGGAACAGGTTCTTGCCCGCGCCGTACCAAAGATTGATAATCACTTTGAAACTGCCCGGTGGCACGGTATCGCTGCCGAACCGGACATCAGGTCTTTCCTTGGCGCAATAACTTTGAAACAAATCCTGCTGGCAGGCGTTCCAGCATAGCGGGCGGGTTTCCGGAGGACCCAATGCCCGACGAATACAATGACATCGTCATCCCCCAAGACCACGACGCATTGCCACTTCGGGAGGAGGAGTATTTCGTCGTCTGCCCGGCGTGCGGCCAGGCGTTCGACATCAGGTGTATGGCAGAGGCGCTTCATCACAACGAGCTGGGCCATCAGCCCTACGACCTCGACTCGTAGTCGCCGGCGTTGCCGTCGGGTCAGCTTACAACGAATCCCTGTCGCGAGGGCGTAGCTTTGCCGGCACGCTGTGTCGTGACAGACACCTTGCAGGCTTTCAGCGACGACTTGATTGCCGTTGCGGTTGTTGTCGATGTGGCCGTGGCTGTCACCGACCGGTTGTTAACCCAGGGGAGGGCGCTTACTCCACCGCAACCATGTCGTCCAGTTCCGTCGCGACGCACCGAAGCAGACTTTTTGCGGGCATCGGTGGCGGGACGAACATGTGATCTCCATAATGGATACGAGCCGGCGCCCATCGCGTCTGACCGGCGACCAAGCGCTCGCTGCAGAGAAAAGTTCCCGTCGAGCGGGATGCCGGGTTGCCTTCACACGGGATGTGCTGGTCGTCTCCTTCCACAGCGCACACGTGCCACGCGTCCTGGACGGGCGCGCCGCCTGTTGCCGAGAGCGACGATCGCGAATGCGAAGATCTGACTTGCTTCACCAGTAATCCGAAGACGCCAGGGACGCACTACGCTGGACTCGTGCCCTAGCCGTCGAGCTCCCATTTATCGGTTCGTCCGCCCCATATCCGGCTGGACCGCGCTGCGCCCTTGGGCTGTTCAAAGGCGCTTGCATCCTATGCCGACATCGGCCGTTGTATCGCCGGAGCGTCAACCCGCTGAAGTCCGGCGCTGCTTTCTCAGCCGAGTGATCGCCGACTTGTCGACCGTGATCACCCCGCCGCAGTCAATCCGTACAGTGAGTTTGTTCGCCCCGCGATCGATGCGGGTGACGTCCCCAACAAGAACCACTCGGTCGCCGGCCCGGACTTTGGGCGGCGGATCAATCGTATAAGGATGGTCATACGAAGGAATGCTCACCCTGGCGCGCCCGCTGGGGAGAATCGTGATGACCATACTTGCTAGCGCAACCGCATCGCCGACCTCAAATTCGCGAGGCATGTTAACGTGCAGCATGGTCTTCCTCCCGATGCTTTCCTAATTCACGCTTTGCTAAATTAATGCCCGGCCAACCAGGTTGGTTGCTTGCAATCGACTTCGGCGGTTCAATTCCAAGCTGGTATGCACTCCCAGTTGGCCTCGGATCGGCCTTGGTGCGTCAAATTCTGCAGAAAATGGTTTGACCTTCAGCGATGACTTTGGTGCGTCCCGCCCAGCTACGTGTTAGCGGAGCGGCGGACTTCCTCTCGGTTGGCGATGGCCATAAACGCGGAGCGTGGAGCGGAAATGGATCTTTCGCCTTCAGGTACGTCGTTCCGGTAAACTCGAGGAACGCCGATGCAGGAAGCAGGTATCGTCTGCTGTTCCCAAACTGACGCCTCCCTCGGAGTGGAAGCTGACCACCGGCCCCCGTTAGGTCTTGCCGGTGGGATTCCAAACGTCATAGAAGCCGGTCGATGGCTGTACCTGCCACGCGGGTTATTGGAGCCGGATCATCGATGCGGGTGTCGTGCGCCTACGCGCAGGTCAAGTTCGGTTTCGTGCGTCGGGAACTTCAACGCCAGCGATGCCATCATCCGGCAACGTTCAGCCAGGCCATAGGTTGTTCGCAATCGTTGCACATGGAGGCTCCGATCGCGTGACATTTCAACGCTAGAGCAACCGGACAGACGCTGGAAGCGACCCCAGCTTGAAAGGCTAGAACGATGACACAAGCCTTGCCCTTCTTCGCGCCAGACTTCGAGCTTTTTGGCGAGCTATCCTGAGCTCGGGCAGCGTTGGTTGCCACCAGCCTCGCTGCCGTTCCGTTAACCCGGCAGTACGCCGAGCGGGCCATGTTCTAATCAATTCAGCCAACGTCGCCGGACGCCATCTGCCCCAGACATGGTCGACGTTCGCCTCGATCAAATGCGGATAGAACGCCGCTAACTCCGAGGCGTCGACGAGTTCACCCGAAATGTCGGTGAAGACCACGATGCCGTATTGCTCCGTTGCCACGGCACGGCCAAGCTGGGGTAAATCGTCAGGAGGCAGTGGATAGCGACGTCGCCTGCGTTCGGCATACCGCAATCTGGCGGCTTTATATTCCTCGGAGTCTTTGGACGCTTCCCGTCGCCGTTTCCTCTCCTCCGGTTCTGCGTGGCGTGCGGCCCTTTCGATGCTTGGCCAATGGCGCTTCAACTCCTCGTAGGAGCGGAAAGGCACCCTCCAGGCCCGCAGTTCGTCGTCCCAGCTCGCCCATGGAACGGCTCGCAGTTCCTCGAGAACCGCCGGCGAATATGGCGTGCGGATGCGCAGGTCGTCTGCGACTTCCAGATACCGGCTCGACAGGGGATCGAAGGCGAGGGCATCCCGTCCCTTGCTGTCGTCATGTGCTGCTCGTAGATCCGCCTCTTGCGCAAGCCAGCGCTGGATGCGCCGTGCTGCAGTCTTTCCCGGCACGAACCAGCTTCTGCGCTCGTCGCTCCACCTGGCGCGCGGGAATGTCTGTCGAAACCGCTCAACCGCCGCTCGATCGTACGGAAAGCGCGCTTCGGCACCAGGAGCTGTCTGCGGTGCAGCAGGGGCGTCGGATTTTTCCATCAGATTGCGAAGCACAGCACTGCTCGCAAAGAACGCGGTGCAGGTCATTTGGGTCCAAGACCACCAGAACGTATGGTCTGCCCGCAAGGGGAAGCCAATGAGGCGATCGGTGAACTGCTCAACGCGCCAGCGTGGAGAACCTTCGCCGCGCCGGACCGTTTATTCTGCTCCAGGAGAGGTCCATTCATGCCCAGACGAGATGCAAAAAACCCAACGGCCAGACGGCCAACGAGCCCTCGTTCGCGTCCCTTGAAAGGCGAGGAGACGGAAGTGAACCACATCGTCGAAACGCAAAGTATATCGCCAGTCCAGGCGCGGGAGCTTGTGCGGCGCCACGGAAACGATTGGCGTAAGATCGATGAAGCCGCCAAGTCTTATAAGGACGACAGCTGATGCCGCCATGTCCAGAACTCTGATTGTCATTGGTTTGATCATAGTTGCCATCGGCCTATTGTGGCCCTGGTTGTCGCGGGTCGGTCTGGGCAAATTGCCCGGTGACATCGTGATCCAACGTGAGAACTTCACGTTTTATGCTCCGATCGGCACCGGTATTCTGATCAGCATCGTGCTCTCGTTTGTTCTGTGGCTACTCAACCGATAGCGAGGACGGCGAGCCCGCGTCGCCGGAGGAAAAGAACGACGCGGGCCGATCGGAGCTATCCGATTTGGCAGCAAAAATATGAGGGAAAGAGTTTGCTGCGTGGGCAGAACTTTCCCTGCGCGCCGGTGTTCCATCGCGTGAGGAAAAAAACCCGCCGCACAGTTTGATGCGGCGGGGCCGATCAAGCGCTGTTGCAGGGCGGGGGCTCGGGGTCGGGCATGCCCGGTGCGCGCGGATCAAGGAAACTTTAGATGCATCAGTTGCAATGCGTCCACCAACCGACGGTTGGAGAACACGAAGTTTGATTCCGAGAGCTTTGCCGGGAACTCAGCCTTGGCGCGGCACGTTGCTAAGTCGTTGCCTTCGCAAAGGATGCATGCAATGGCGAAAGACATACTCGCGAGGAAGAGCAACGCGGCGCCGAAAAAGTCCTCATCTGGGGCGCTGCAATCGCCCTTGTCCTTTTTGTGTCGCTGCTGGCCATATCCCTCATCGGGACGTCCTGATCTGTTTCGACTGCAGGATTGGACCGGCGGGCGCGAGGTCTTGGCGAGCGTAGAGGGATGCCGGGCTGCTGCACCCCATAAGCCGCTCCCTTCCGCCGTTTTGTCGTCTCGATCGCAAGTCGAGCAGCAACGCGCTCAATTCAGAAAAACTAATTGCGCGAGTCACAACCTGCAGCAAAACTGTCCCAATCCGACCCGATCGGCTGTCCTTCGCCGGGAGACGAAAAGCCACAACCGGACGCTACAGGCCTAACTTCTCCCGGAGTACATCAATGCGTTTAGAAGCTTCCGCCTTGCTGAGGCCGTCAGCATAGGCGTCAGGGTCGTCGGCCTGTTCGGCCAGAGTTTTCAAATAGGAGGCTTGTGCGGGAGTCATTGGGTCATCTCCGCTGACCCAATCTTCCGGGTCCTTTTCGACATTTGCCGATGTCTCGATTTTTGGGTTGTGCCGGTCGGCCATGATCAATCTCCCTTGATGATCACCACAATGAGAAATGATCATGATTTGTTCCGCCACTTTGGTAGGCTTTCTCACACCGTTTGCACTGGCCCGGTCTGCGGATCGAATGGAACCAGCGAAGGCCGTGTCCGAGCGGCGCTTTTGCTTCGACTGCGTTGCCGTAGAAAAGCTGCTCTGTCGTCATATTTTTTAATTAATACAGCTACTTCAACAGTCGCAATGGAATCACGTGAGAGCTGTTGCAACTGGCCGCTCCGCCGCCTATTGTGTATTGCAACAGCTCGGAGCTAAATGCAGGGTAACTGTTGAATTGGCTGATTTTGTTGAATTAAATAACGATCAGCGTCGGGAAAAAGTCAATTCCGACCAACGCTTCATTGCGCTCAAGGAGGCCCAAAGGAAGGCGAAGAGCTTTCGGGGATCCCTCGTCTGGCACACCGTGAACGGCATTGACCACTTGATGCGAAGCTACTACGACGCCGCTGGCGTGCGACACCAAAAGGCAGAGGGTCGGCGCTCGCCGGCGAGCGAAGCTGTCAAGGCGGATTGGGAAACAGCTCGCGCGTCCGCCCAAGAAACGCTCTCTGCGCGACAGGAGCAGATGGAGCGCCAATCTGCTGTCAATCGCGCGCTCCGACTTGGACGTGTTCCCCTGATCGCCGCAAGAATTATCAGGGCAATAGATAACGGCGGTCTTCTCGGGGAAGGCATTCGTATTGCCGGCACGAATGCGATCTACGCCTATGAGGCGGCGGCCGGAGTGTTCGTGGATCCCGGAATCACATCGACCCAAGATATCGATCTCCTCATGGACTCGCGCCAGTCCCTCCGGATCATGTCTGGCGCCAACGTCGAACATGGAGCGCTCATCAACCTTTTGCGCAAGGTCGATCGGTCTTTCGAGCGTTCATCCGCTACGTTCCGCGCGGTGAACCGCGACGGATACCTCGTGGATCTGATCAAACCGCTTGCAAACCCGGCGTGGAAGCCGAGCCGGGAAACTGTCGGGAAGGCCGACGACGAATTGGTGCCCGCCGAGATCGCCGGCCTGGCATGGTTGGAAAATGCCCCTGCTTTCGAAGCAATCGCCATCGATGAAAAAGGCGGACCGTTGCGGCTCGTGGTTCCCGATCCGCGTATTTTTGCCGCTCACAAATTCTGGGTCTCAAAACGAGCTGATCGCGAGCCAATCAAGCGCCGTCGCGACCTGGCCCAAGCGCAAGTGGTTGCCTGGCTGACGACGCAATATCTCGAGCATCTCCCCTACAAAGCAAGCGAGCTTCGGGTCCTACCAAGGGCCGTTTTCGATGAAGCCCATCATTTATTCGCGCGACCAGCGTCGCGGCCGTGAATGTCTGAGCTACATGTTGGCCGGCTGGATTGGCCCTCAACTTCCAACCGATCGAAGACGCGGCCCAGCAGCGCCAGATCGAAGGGACGAAAGACGCCAGCTTGCTCTGCTTTGGGACCAATTGGCATGACACCCCTTGATGCAGGCCCAGCCGACAGAATCGAAACTGATTGGGCGCTATTACAGGGTTCAAGCTGGAGACAGCCGATGATCTTAGAGTCTCGTGCTCATGCCGGTTCGATATCCGTTTGGGAGAAGTCTTTGCCGATGAAAAGCAGCGGTTCGTCTGCACGCTTTGCCAAAGCATAGGAGAGGCAATCGGCAAAATTCAGCGCCGCCGGGTGGTGGCCCTTGCCGTAGGTCAGCCAACCCTGGGTCGCCAGATCAACCAATTCGGAGTCGACAGGAATGATGTCGGCCTCGATTTTGCGCAGCCAAAGATCGATCTCGGCCAACGCGTGTTCGCCGCGCCTGCTGACCAGCACCATGCGTGCCTCGAGCACGCAGGTTGCCGGGACCAGACGGATTGGGTCGGAGACCAGCGCTCGTTCCAGCCGTGCTGCCTCAGGCTCGCTCCGAAGGATCGCTACAACAGCTGAGGTATCGATCACCATCAGTTAGGGATTCCATGCTCGTCGTACCCGATGATCTCCTCGTCGCCGCGACTATCCAGTTCAGGCAATCGTGCCACTCTTTCTCGGATGGCGCGCAATTCTGCCAGCAGACGCTCCTGAGCGGTCTCTCCAAAGCCCAAGCGATGCAAGCGCTCGCTAAGGGCCTGATGAATGGCTGCTGTCTTACTGATACCCTGGCGGCGTGCGAGTTCATCGGCGAGAGCAACGGTGGCCGGATTTTTGATGTTCAGGGACACGAGAAACTCCAAAAATCTACCTTTCTGGCAATTTCTACCATAGTTCTCTAGGCTCTTCAACATACCTGCCAGGCTCGCCTACAGCCGCGCCGCGCCGGGGCCGACCTCTGTGTGGACCTGGCTCGTCGCGCCAACCGGCTGCTCGCGGCGGCGCCGAACTTCGCGGCAGGGACGCCGACGAGATGGTGGCGCTGCTGATGGAAGACATCACCCCTTGAAGTGTCGGGCGGTCGATGACACTGGTCGGTGGGTCTCGATCGGCGAAAGCGATCCTTGTTGGTCGATGCCGGCAGCAGATATGCCTTCTCGTAGATATAGCCGCCTGTTCTTTTTGAGCGGCGATGGCCAGTCGGGCACCGGGTTGCTGAGCTATCGCGGTCGCGGCACCGCATTTCGCAAGTCTCTGCACGTCATGGCACGATCGCCGGCTTTGCTTGTTGCAAGGCCGACGCTCCTGCCTTTTCTAATGATCCCCGACCGCGGCACGAAACAGTTCGTGGCGAGAAACGGGGACACCGCATGGCGACCAACCATCATGCCAGCAAGAGAGTGGTGTCGCGCGGCGCGCGCATGCTCCGCACCGCCCTCGGCCCGGCCATAGCAGCCTTCCTTGACGATCCAGCCATTGTCGAGGTGATGCTGAATCCCGACGGTCGCCTGTGGGTTGATCGTCTCAGCGAAGGACTCGTTGCAAGCAATGAAATCCTGATCGCGGCCGACGGCGAACGGATCGTCAGGCTGGTGGCGCACCATGTCGGTGCGGAGGTGCATTCGGGCTCGCCGCGCGTTTCGGCTGAACTGCCTGGAACCGGCGACCGGTTCGAGGGTCTGTTGCCGCCTGTTGTCGCGGCACCAACATTCGCCATCCGCAAGCCGGCAGTCGCGGTGTTCACGCTTCAAGACTATGTCGCCGCCGGCATCATGACCGAAGGCCAGGCTGACGTCCTGCAGCTTGCCGTGGAGACACGGAAGAACGTGCTGGTGGCCGGCGGCACATCGACGGGCAAGACCACGCTGGTCAACGCGCTTTTGGCGGAGCTGGCTAAATCCGCCGACCGCGTCGTGCTGATCGAGGATACGCGCGAGTTGCAGTGTGCTGCGCCCAATCTTGTGGCGCTGCGCACCAAGGATGGTGTCGCCTCGCTTTCCGATCTGGTGAAGTCGTCGTTGCGGCTTCGGCCCGATCGCATTCCGATCGGCGAGGTACGCGGCGCGGAAGCGCTCGATCTGTTGAAGGCCTGGGGCACCGGCCATCCCGGCGGCATCGGCACCATTCACGCCAATTCTGCCATTGGCGCACTGCGCCGACTGGAGCAGCTCGTGCAGGAGGCCGTCGTTACGGTTCCGCGCGCACTGATTGGCGAAACCATAGATCTCATCGCGGTTCTCGCTGGCCGCGGCTCAGCGCGCCGGCTCGTCGAGATCGCCTTGGTCGACGGGCTCGATCCGGCCACCGGCGACTATCGCACCCTGGAAGCAAATCTCGAGACCACAACGACCTTGAATCACCACTCGCCCTATGGAGCTTCAGAATGACCCAGATCCGCTTCAATTCATCGGCTATCCGTAAGCTTGCCGTGGAGCTGTCGTATGCGGCTACCGCTGCGATCATGATGATTGCGCCCGCCCATGCTGCCGGTTCTTCCATGCCCTGGGAGGAGCCGCTTCAGCAAATCCTCGAATCGATCGAGGGACCAGTCGCCAAGATCGTGGCGGTGATCATCATCATCATCACCGGCCTTTCGCTCGCCTTCGGCGACACCTCAGGCGGATTTCGCCGGCTGATCCAGATCGTCTTCGGGCTGTCGATCGCTTTCGCGGCAAGTTCGTTCTTCCTGTCCTTTTTCTCCTTCGGCGGCGGAGCGCTGATCTGATGGATGAGGAGATCCGTGGGTTTTTCGCGCCGATTCATCGCGCACTCACCGAACCGATCCTGCTCGGCGGCGCGCCACGTGCAGTCGCGATTGCCAACGGCACGCTGGCCGGCGCGGTCGGATTGGGACTTCGTTTGTGGATCGCGGGGCTCATCATCTGGGCGGTCGGGCATCTCGTGGCCGTCTGGGCGGCAAAGCGCGATGCGCAATTCATCGATGTGGTTCGCCGGCACCTTCGCTATCCCACGCATTTCGGATGTTGAGGTTTTCGCCATGATGAACCTCGCGGAATACCGAAAGAAGGGTGCCAGCCTCGTCGATTATCTGCCTTGGGCCGCCCTGGTGGCGCTGGGCGTCGCGCTGAACAAGGACGGCAGTTTTCAAAGAACGGCGCGCTTTCGCGGGCCGGATCTGGACTCCGCCACGCCGGCCGAGCTGGTCGGCACAACCGCGCGGCTCAACGGCGCGCTGCGCCGCCTCGGCTCCGGCTGGGCAATCTTTGTCGAAGCCCAGCGCAATCCTGCCAGCGGCTACCCCGACAGCCGGTTCCCGGATTGCGCATCCGCGCTTCTCGACATCGAGCGTCGCGAACAGTTCGAAGACTCTCGTGTGCTGTTTGAAAGCAGCTACTTCCTCACTTTCGTGTGGCTGCCTCCGGGCGAGGAAGCGTCGCGAATGGAGAGCTTCCTCTACGAAGGCCGGGAAAAGGCGGGTGTCGATCCTTGGGAGCTCCTGAAGACTTTTGTCGATCGCACCGACCGCGTGCTCAACCTCATCGAGGGCTTCGTTCCGGAAGCCGGCTGGCTCGATGACGGAGAGACACTGAGTTACCTACACTCAACCATTTCGACCAAGCGGCATCGCGTTCGCGTGCCAGAAACGCCGATGCATCTGGACGCTCTGCTTGTCGATCAGCCGTTGGCCGGCGGGTTGGAGCCGAGGCTTGGCGATGCGCATCTGCGCACGCTCACCGTCACCGGGTTTCCGACGATGACCTTCCCGGGGATTCTCGACGATCTTAATCGCCTTGCCTTCCCCTACCGCTGGTCGACGCGGGCGATCATGCTCGACAAGACCGACGCCACCAAGTTGGTGACGAAGATACGCCGTCAGTGGTTCGCGAAACGGAAATCCGTCGCCGCGATCCTCAAGGAGGTGATGACCAACGAGGCGTCCGTCCTCGTCGACACGGATGCCGCCAACAAGGCGGCCGACGCGGACGCGGCGCTCCAGGATCTGGGCTCTGATCAGATCGGCGAAGCCTATGTCACCGCCACCGTGACTGTCTGGGATGCCGATCCCTCGATTGCCGACGAAAAGCTGCGTCTGGTCGAGAAGATCATTCAGGGCAGGGACTTCACTTGTATCGCCGAGGGCGTCAACGCTGTCGAGGCTTGGCTGGGCAGTATCCCTGGCCATGTCTATGCCAATATTCGCCAGCCGCCGCTTTCCACGCTCAACCTCGCGCACATGATTCCGCTCTCCGCGGTCTGGGCAGGGCCGATCGAGGACGAGCATCTTGGCGCTCCGCCGCTGTTCTTCGCCAGAACGGAAGGCGCCACACCGTTCCGGTTCAGCCTGCATGTCGGCGACGTCGGCCACACCCTCGTCATCGGCCCGACCGGCGCCGGCAAGTCGGTCCTGTTGGCGATGATCGCGGTTCAGTTCCGGCGTTACGAGAACAGCCAGGTCTTTGCCTTCGATTTCGGCGGCTCAATTCGCGCGGCCGTGCTCGCCATGAATGGTGATTGGCACAGTCTCGGAAGCAATGCAGCAGGCGGGCAGGGGTCTGACGATCCGTTGCCCTTGCTCACCTTGGCCGATCTGTCGGACGACGTTCACATCGTGTCGCTGCAGCCGCTTGCCGGCATCCATCATACGCCAGAGCGGGCCTGGGCGGCCGACTGGCTTGTCGACATTCTACTGCGCGAAGGCGTGCCCATCACGCCACAGGTCAAGGAACATCTGTGGTCGGCGCTGACGTCGCTCGCTTCGGCGCCAGTCCAGGAGAGGACGCTGACTGGCCTGTCCGTGCTGCTGCAGTCCTCGCCGCTGAAGCAGGCGCTTGGTCCCTATTGCATCGGCGGCGCTTATGGTCATCTGCTTGATGCCGAGCATGAGCGTCTCGGCGAAGCCTCCGTCCAGGCGTTCGAAACCGAGGGCCTGATCGGTACAGGTGCCGCTCCCGCCGTGCTTGCCTATCTTTTCCACCGCATCGAGCAGAGGATGGACGGCCGGCCAACACTGCTGCTCATCGACGAGGGCTGGCTGGCGCTCGACGATGGCGGTTTCGCCGACCAGCTGCGCGAATGGCTGAAGACGCTGAGAAAGAAGAACGCCAGCGTGGTCTTCGCCACGCAGTCGCTTTCCGACATCGATGGATCGCCAATCGCGCCGGCAATAGTCGAAAGCTGCCCGACGCGGCTGTTCTTGCCGAACGAGCGCGCCATCGAGCCGCAGATCACCGAGATCTACCGACGCTTTGGTCTCAACGATCGCCAGATCGAGATCATCGCCCGGGCGATACCGAAGCGCGACTATTACTGTCAAAGCCGCCGCGGCAACCGTCTGTTCGAACTGGGGCTCGGCCCGATCGCGCTGGCGCTCTGCGCCACATCGTCCAAATCCGAGCAGGCCGCGATCGACCGGATTATCGCCGAGGCCGGCCGTGACCATTTCCTCGAGGCCTGGCTAGCGGAGCGCGGTCTCTCCTGGGCGGCAGACCTCATCCAAAATCTCACCAATGTGATCGACCAGTCCACAGAGGAGATTTCGTCATGAATTCCATTCTTGCGGGCAACCGTATCCGCCGCCTGGCGGCAGCCGGCGCCATCGCCGTCGCCACGGTGCTGTCATCGGCACCAGCATCAGCGCTGATCGTGTTCGATCCCAGGAATTACGCCGAAAACCTGCTTTCGGCGTCGCGTGCCCTGGAGCAGATCCACAACCAGATCACCTCGCTGCAAAATGAAGCGCAGATGCTGATTAACCAGGCGAAGAATCTCACTTCGCTGCCGACCTCGCTGCTTGGCCAGATTGAGGCCAATTTTTCCGAGATGAAGACCCTGCTCGGCGAGGCCGAGAAGCTGGCCTATAGCGTCCAGGACATCGAGAGCCAGTTTACCTCCACTTACAAGAATTTCGGGTCGGATCTCTCCAGCCAGCAGCTTGTTGAGGGCGCGCATCAACGCTGGCAGACCTCGGTGTCTGCCTTCGAGCATTCGCTGAAGGCGGCGGCCGTCGCGGTCGACAACATCGCAGGGACACAAGAGCAGACGAGTGCGCTGGTCAGCGCCAGCCAGTCGGCTGTGGGCGTGCTGCAGGCGGCGCAGGCCGGCAACCAGCTTCTTGCCGTGCAGGCCAAGCAAGTTGCCGATCTCACCGCGATGCTGGCGGCACAAGGAAGGGCCGAGGCCCTTGAGCAGGCGAGGCGGGCAGCCGCGCAGGAGCAGGCGCGGGAACAGTTCAGCCGTTTCATGACGGGCAGCAGCTACAGCCCGTCATCCGTAAAAATGTTCCACGACTGAGGCGAAGAGCGCATGGATCTCAAGATCGCCGCCCGGATGACAGCCGTTCTTGCCCTTGGCGCCGCCATGACCGCCGCCTTCATGGCGCTGCGCGGCGACGGCTCGCAGGACGCGTCCTCCCCGCGCTCCGCACATCCGGGCGGCGAGCCGGCAAGCATCGAACTTGCCCGATGCCGGGACATCGGCATGGCGGCGATTGATGACGACGCCTGCAGGAAAGCCTGGGCGGAAAACCGCCGGCGCTTCCTGCGGCCATCTCGTCCCGTAGCGCCAAACGCGGCTCCGTCGACCGAAAAGGACTCGAGCCGAATGTTGCCGCTGCAACCGCCAAAGCCGTCTCCCGCGGAAGACCGGCTCCATCCGGAAACGGTGGCGCCATGAACGACACCGGCGTTATCGACCGCTTCCTCGAGACTTTCACTCGCTACATCGATTCCGGGTTTGGCCTGCTCGGCGGCGAGGTGGCATTCCTCACCTCCACTCTGATCGTCATCGACCTCACGATTGCCGGCCTGTTCTGGGCTTGGGGTGCTGACGAGGACGTGCTGCACCGGCTGGTGAAGAAGACGCTCTATGTTGGCTTCTTCGCCTTCATCATCGGCAACTTCAATCGTCTGGCCGGCATCGTCTTCGAGAGCTTTTCCGGGCTGGGCCTGAAGGCTGGAGGCTCGGCACTTTCAGGCTCGGCATTGCTGCAGCCGGGCCGCGTCGCGCAGGTTGGAATAGACGCCGGCAATCCGATCCTCGAGGCCGCCAGCCAGCTGATGGGCTATGTCTCGTTCTTCGAGAATTTTGTCCAGATCGCAGTCCTGATGATCGCCTGGGCAATCGTACTGATTGCGTTCTTTCTTCTGGCCGTCCAGATCTTCGTCACGCTGGTCGAATTCAAGCTGACGACGCTTG
The DNA here is from genome assembly GCF_040317695.1 of Mesorhizobium sp. M1403. Classification (NCBI taxonomy): domain Bacteria; kingdom Pseudomonadati; phylum Pseudomonadota; class Alphaproteobacteria; order Hyphomicrobiales; family Phyllobacteriaceae; genus Mesorhizobium; species Mesorhizobium sp. M1403. The sequence continues at coordinate 241,816 of NZ_JAMYKY010000002.1, forward strand.
CCGGGTTTGTGCTGCTCCCCTTTGCGCTGTTCAACCGGACCGCCTTCCTTGCCGAAAAAGTGCTCGGCAACATCGTTGCCTCCGGCGTTAAGATCCTGGTCCTTGCCGTCATCGTCGGCATCGGCTCGGGCCTGTTCGGCGAGTTCACCCAAGGCTTCGGCGCCGAACAGCCCACAATCACGGATGCGCTGTCGCTTGTCCTGGGCGCTCTGTCGCTGATGGGGCTGTCGATCTTTGGTCCCGGCATTGCGACGGGGCTGGTTTCTGGTGCCCCGCAACTGGGCGCAGGTGCCGCTGTTGGCACAAGCCTCGCCGCTGGCGGTCTTGGCGTGGCCGGCGCCATGGGTGCGCGCGCCGCAATAGGCGGTGGTGCAGGCGCGCTCAATGCCGGTGGGCGCATATCGGCAGCAGCCGCCCGCGGCGGCGCGCATCTGGCCGGCAGCACTTCTGCCGCCTGGGAACTTGGCGCAGCGACATCTGGAAGAGGTGGTGCAGGCTCGGTCGCCGCCGGCATGGCGGGTGTCGCGAGGACTGGCGCCAGAGCTGCCGTTCAACCGGTGAGGCAGGCCATGTCGCGTGCTGCGTCGGCCCTGTCCGACAGCTATGAGGCCGGCCGCTTCGCAGCTTGGACGGCAACGAGTGGAGAGCGGTCGTCCGGGAGGGCTTCCTCGGATGACTGGGCGGGCGCCGAATCCAGTGCTGCCTCGCCGCCCGCATGGGCAAAACGCATGAAGCGCGCCCAAGCCACGAGCCATGGCGTCAGCATCGCCGCGCATTCAGTTCACTCGAGTGATCATGGCGGCGGCTCAATGAATGTTTCCCTCGATCAGGACGACCGCCGATGACCCCCTTTAAACGCCCTTTTGTTCGTTACGGAAAAACGCCTCATCCCGAGACGCCATATCAGCGTGCCGCCCAGATTTGGGACGAGCGCATCGGCTCGGCTCGCGTCCAGGCGAAAAACTGGCGGCTGATGGCCTTCGGCTCGCTCGTCCTGGCCGGCGGTTTTGCATCCGCATTGGTCTGGCAGTCGACGCGCGGCTCGGTGGTTCCCTGGGTGGTTCAGGTCGACAAGTTTGGCGAGGCGCAGGTTGTCGCCCCGGCCGTTGCCGACTATCGGCCGACCGATCCTCAGATCGCCTGGCATCTGGCCCGCCTCATCGAACAGGTCAGAAGCATTCCGGCCGACCCGGTCATCGTCCGCCAAAACTGGCTTCGCGCCTACGATTACACCACAGACCGCGGCGCCATTTCCCTCAATGATTACGCTCGCTTGAACGACCCTTTTGCCAAAGTGGGCAAACTCCAGGTCGCCATCGAGGTTTCCAGCGTCATACGTGCTTCGCCGGATTCGTTCCGCGTCGCCTGGATCGAGCGCCGCTACGAGAATGGCAATCTGGCCGGCACCGAGCGCTGGACCGCAATCCTCACCATCGTGATTCAACAACCCCGCGACGCCGACCGGCTCAAAGCCAATCCGCTCGGCGTCTATGTCAACGCCATCAACTGGTCGAAGGAGCTTTCATGATGCGTGCGGCACGAACAAGAACATCGGCGAGACCGGCCACGCGCAATGCGCCCAAGGCGCGTATGCTTGTCCTGGCACTGCTGTCAGCAACGGCGCTCGCCGGCTGTGCTTCGAAGAAATATATTCCGCCGGAAATCGCCTATGACGATGCGGTGGCTGCCGTGCGCAAGGTCGACCCGCCTGGTCCGGTGAAGGTGGTGGAAGTGCCGAAACCGCTTCCGCTGCCAGGTCAGTTGAAACCGGTCGAGGCCATGAAGGTGAAGCCGGAACCGACCGATCCGAAGCAGCGGATCAGCCAGGCGAACGAGGCAGCGAGGATGCAGCCGGTTCGCGACGGGTTCGTCAATGCCATCCAGCTTTATCCCTGGAGTGAGGGCGCGCTCTACCAGATCTATGCCGCGCCCGGCCAGGTCACAGACATCGCCTTGCAGCCCGGGGAGCAGCTTGTCGGCTCCGGGCCTGTGGCCGCCGGCGACACGGTGCGCTGGATCATCGGCGATACACAAAGTGGGGCAGGGGAGCGCCAGCAGGTCCATATTCTTGTGAAGCCGACACGGCCAGATCTCCAGACCAATCTCGTCATCAACAGCGACCGCCGCACCTATCATCTCGAGCTGCGCTCGACCGAAAAGACCTACATGGCTTCCGTCTCCTGGCAGTACCCGCAGGACCAGCTGATTGCGCTGCGGCGGCAGAATGCGCAGGCTTCCGCCGCACAGCCGGTCGCGTCCGGCGTCGACATTCAGAAGCTGAATTTCCGCTATCGCATCGAGGGCGACACAGCACCCTGGCGGCCGCTTCGCGCCTTCGACGACGGTGCAAAAGTCTATATCGAGTTCCCGTCAGGCATAGGGCAGGGCGAAATGCCGCCGCTCTTTGTCATCGGCCCATCGGGCGGCTCGGAACTGGTCAACTACCGTGCTCGCCAGAATTACTACGTCGTCGATCGGCTGTTTGCCGCCGCTGAATTGAGGCTCGGCGACAAGACGAGCGAGAAGCGCGTCCGCATCGTACGCACGGACGGGAAACGAACCTCGCCCAGCACCAGGCTGTTCCGATGAGCGACCCTGCAAATGTGCCCAACCAGGACATTCGAGCGGAACTGCGCCTGCGGCCCGAGCCGGCCAGGGTCACGCGATTGTCGCGCAAGACGCTGTTAGGCGTTGGTGGAATTGCCAGCGCTGCGATCCTCGGCACGTTGATTTGGGCGCTCGACACCAGACGGCGCGGGATCGAGCAACCGCCCGAGCTCTTCACCACCGAAAACCGCACGACAGCCGACGGGCTGCAGACCCTGCCTAAGGATTATGCTGGCGTTCCGCAACTCGGCCCCGCGCTGCCTGGCGACCTCGGCCGGCCGATCTTGCGTGCCCAGGAGCGCGGCCAGCCGGTTGTGCCGTCCAACATCAGTGCGCTGCGCGCCGATCCGGAAGAACAACGCCGACTGGCCGAGATCGAGGCCGCACGAGTGGCAAAACTTTTCACCGATACCAATGTGCGGCCAAGTCCGGTGACACAAGGTGCTGGTGCGGGAAATACCGTCGCAAACGCGTTGTCCGGCCCGATATTGCCGATAGAGGAGCCATCGCTCGAGCCTGGTGCCGCGCAAAACATGCAGGACCGCAAGCTCGCCTTCGTCAATGCCGAGCCAGAACGTCGCACCGTCAGTCCCAATCGGCTCGCCGAGAAGCCTCGCCCTATGTGGTGCAAGCTGGTACCGTTATACCGGCTGCCCTTATCACCGGCATCCGCTCCGACCTGCCCGGCGAGATCACCGCTCAGGTCACGGAAAATGTCTACGACAGCCCGACAGGATCCAATCTTCTGATCCCCCAGGGTGCGAGGCTGATCGGCCAGTACGACAGCCACGTCGCCTTCGGCCAGTCGCGCGTGCTGCTGGTCTGGAACCGGCTGATCATGCCTGACGGCACCTCGATCGTGCTGGAGCGCCAGCAGGGCGCAGACGCTGAAGGATTTTCCGGGCTGGAGGACGAGGTCGACCGTCATTGGGGCCAGATGTTCCGGGCCGCAGCACTCTCGACATTGCTGGGCATTGGGACATCGCTTGGGTCCAGCGACGACGAAAGCGAAATCGCCAAGGCCATCCGCGAAAGCGCGCAGGATTCGGCCGCCAATATTGGCCAGCAGCTCGTACGCAATCAGCTCAATGTCCAGCCTACGCTCACCGTGCGGCCCGGTTTTCCGGTTCGCGTGATTGTCAATCGCGACCTTGTTCTTATACCTCACCGCACGCCGAAGGATCCATCATGACCAAGCTGAAACTTTCCGCCATTCCCGATGACCGTCCGGTCAAGATCACGGCCGAACTGCCTGCCGCCGTTCATCGCGACCTTGTCGCTTATGCCGATGTGCTTGGCCGTGAAAGCGGCCAGACAATCGCAGATCCGGCAAAGCTGATCGCACCGATGCTGGCACGGTTCATGGCAACGGACAGGGCATTCGGCCGAATGCGTTCCAACACGAAGTCAGGGTAATCAACGGCAGCGATCGGCCTGTTGTCTGCTCGGCCTGACGGTTGTCCGCACTGAGAGCCACCCCGCATCTGCTCAAGATCAGCATTGCGGTCCGCCAGCGATCAAGGTCGCACCCTATGAAACCGGCCAGACGAACACGAAGGACAGCAGGGCTGACGGACCTGTAGGTGGCCTCATCTCAGACCAAACAAACGAACCGTCGACCTCACCATCGCCTCGAGCCTGGGACGAGTGGGGTCTTTTGAGCCTCCGCTCTGACGGGATGAATACCAAAGCCATTTTATTATGCTTCGCCAAGCAGCGCCTGGCCTAGGTCCTGCAGGGGCATCGCTTCGACGCCATGCCGGAGCGGAAAACGCTCCGATCCCGGGAAAGACGACGATGCGCCGTGCCAGAGCAAGATCCTCGCAGGCCTGATGAAAACCCTTTTCCACCTTCGGCGTCAGGCTGCGCTTGACATGGCCCAGAGGCGTTGGCCCGGCAACGTGAGTAGCAGGTCGATCTCCGCGCCTGCGGTTGTTCGATAGAAATTGCTCAGCGTGCCGGCGGGGGCGGCGGCGGTCAGGGTTTCGATCACAAAGCCTTCCCAGGAGGCGCCGGCCACTGGGTGCCCAAGCACGTCTTCCTGCGTGGCGAGACCAAGCAGTGCATGGGTGATTCCGCTGTCGCGGACATAGACGCGCGGGGATTTCACCAAGCGCTTGCCGACATTGACATGCCAAGGTTCCAGCCGGCGAACCAGCAGGAGATCAACGAGTAGGGCGAGATAGGACGCGGCTGTCTTGGCGTCGACGCCGAGTGCGCGGGCGAACTCGGCAGCGTTGAGCAGGCCGGCTTGGTGGTGCGCCAGCATAGTCCAGAAGCGGCGCAGCGTCTCGGCCGGAATGCGCGGACCGAGGAGGGGGATGTCGCGTTCCAGATAAGTGCGGATGAAATCCAGCCGCCATCGCTGGCTGGCGCGGTCACTCGCGGCCAGAAAGCTGTCGGGGAAGCCGCCGCGTACCCATAGCGGCCCAAGGTGGGCGACGCCGACCTCGAGGCCATCGATCGGATGCATTTCGAGATAGGCAATGCGGCCGGCAAGGGTCTCGCCTGACTGCCTCATAAGATCGATCGACGCCGAACCTAAGAGCAGGAACCGGCCGGCTTTGCGACCGCCATGCCGACCGCGGTCGATCAGCCCGCGTAGGCTCTGGAACAGGTTCGGTAGCCGGTGGACCTCGTCCAGGATAACCAGCTTGTCCTGATGCTCGGCCAGGTAAAGCTCCGGCTCGGCAAGCCGAGCGCGGTCAGCGTCCGATTCGAGGTCGAGATAGATCGAAGGACGCCGTTCGGCTATCTCCAGCGCCAGGGTTGTCTTGCCGACCTGACGCGGCCCGAGCAGCGCCACAGCCGGCATGCTATCCAGCATCTCGGTGAGTTCTGTGCTGATGCGGGGTTCAATCATCCTTGCAAGTATGGTTCCAGTTTTGCAAGGAAGAACCGCGGCCCGGCGGCGCGAGACGGGCGGAAGAGGAAGTGGCGTTAAAGCGCGGACGCCTTGGTTAGATTGGCCCCGAACCGCTCAAACCGATGCTGACACGGTTCATGACAACAGACAGAGCGTTGCTAGGCCCCAACGCACTCTGAAACCGGGTGACTGTTCGGGTCATGCCGGTCGGATGACTGTCAGGACGAATACCGATCGCGCAGGAATGAGATGAAGGTCGGCAGGGCAGGATTGGCGTTGTCGGGACGCCAACGGGCTAAACTGGAGATCTGGATTGGTTTGCCCCCGATCCGCAGCTTACGACAGACCGCATCCTGAGGAACTCTGTCGGCATCTTGATCGTGGATCAAGGCGACTCCAAGCCCGTTTCCGACAAGGCGCAAAAGGATGCCCGCACTGACGTGATGTTCGACGATTGGAGGAAGCTGCACGCCGCGTCCAACAACGTCGGCGAGCAGAAATGCTTCGCCCTGGCGCACCAGCAATGTCTCCTGGTGCAACTCGTGCCACTCGATCACGGAACGGGTTGCCAGAGGATGATTTGAGGCAAGAACGATAGCCAAAGTGTCTTTCCATAGCGTCAGTTCGAATGCGCCGCCGCTAAATCGGGACGAGGAGGTCACGACGACGTCGACCTGCGTGGCACCCAGTGTAGCCTCAGGCGAAGGGTAAGGACTCTCTGTCAAGCTGACGGTCACATTGGGATGAGATTGCCCGAACTCGATGATTGCATCCAACGCTCGCCCGGCAAGGATGATCCCGTTGGAGCCGATGGAAAGCTTTTGGTGTTCATCTTTGATGCCGGTCCTGGCCAGGGTGAGAGTATTGTCAAGCTCGAGCAGAACGGAGCGCAGACGCTCCAGGAAGCGCTCGCCTGCCGGGGTTGGGCCGACGCCGCGAGCATGGCGATGAAATATCCTCGTTCCCATCGCATATTCGAGATCGCGTATGCGCCGGCTGAGCGCGGAGTGATCGATCCCTGCGCGTTGCGAGGCGCGAAGAAAGCTGCCCTCCTCCGCGACCACAAGCGCATAATTGAGGGTCGCGAGTTGGATGGAGCTCCGCATCTCTGCCCAAAGTCAAGTTGGCGACAAAACGCGTTTGAGCGTTTTTGGCCGTTGCGGGCTATCGCCAAATCTCAGTATTGACAGGGTGAGCAGTCCAATTCTCCTTACAAGAGCAATAATGAAAACACCGTGCATGACGCACTCGTTTCGGAAACAGTTGTCCGCATGGCCAACCGCGCTCGGCGAGTGCTGCTGTGTCTAGTCCAGTATTGGACGCCCAAACTGGTGGGGCGATCTTATCCGTATCTTTGCATGATGCGCTTGCCAGTGGCACTACCAAGATTTGGCGAGTGACAGCATGGATCAGTCATACGCATCATCTGTCAATTCCAGGTGAGGAGGTGACGTGGTGACAAAGACGGAGATGACGAGATCTGGCCATCGGACAAGCTCGAACAACATCAACAACGAGACTATCAGGCTGCCTCTGGCGGTAGGAGTCGGACGAGCGCACGCCCATCATGGGGAATTCCTCCAAGGCGTCTTTGAAGGGGAAAACGGAAGGCTTTGCCGCGGACTCGTAACCTTGCCGCTCACGTCGCAAGAGTCGCTAGCGACTTTCTGGCCGCATGAACAAAAAGGGATTCGACCGCGGCCCGCAAACCGGACCAAAGCGGCTCGCGCGGCAGCCCTCACGCTCAAGCATATCGGAATGGCTGATGGAGGTGGAGAGCTTACGATCGAAAGCCCTATTCTGATAGGGCATGGCTACGGTTCCTCGACCGCGGACGTCATTGCGGCGATTCGTGCGGTGGCAGCTGCAGCGTGCCTCACGCTGCGCCAGTCAACGATTGCGCGACTGGCGGTGGCCGCAGAAGGCGCAAGCGACGCCATTGCCTACGGCGACCAACCCCTCCTCTTCGCCCACCGGGAAGGCCGTACGATCGAACACTTCGGTGGCGAGTTCCCACCCCTTCTCTTGGTAGGTTTCAGGGACGGCAGTGCCCGGCCGATCGATACCCTAAGTATGCCGCGGGCACGCTACGATGGTGAGGAAATCGGGCTGTTCCGTGTTCTGCGGGGACTGGCGAACCGCTCCGTCCGGCAACAAGATCCCCGCCTGCTTGGACGTGTCGCAACCATCAGCGCCAGTATCAGTCAGAGGCACCTGCCGAAGGCATCCTTCAATACCGTTTTGGATATCGCGCGGGCGCATGACGCGTGCGGTGTGCAGGTGGCCCACAGTGGCACATTGATCGGGATCCTTCTCGATGCCACTGCACCCAGGGCGGCCATGCGCGCTGCTGAACTCGCAAGGCAGGTGAGTGGCGCAGGCCTCCAAGGTGTCCATACGTTTGCCCTCAATGCCGAAACGGGGCTAATCCAGTGAGCGCGGCGCAAGACTATTTGCGCGCCTACGAGACGCCGCGATTTGCCCAACTCGCACCTAACCTCAACGCCGCCTGCTTCTCCCTCATGAAGCTCATTCCCGCCCGCTTCATGGTCGATCAGGCGGAAGCGTCAGGGCGCCTCAGGCGGCAAGGGCATATCATCGAAACGACGTCGGGCACATTCGGCCTCGCAATTGCCATGCTAGCTGCGGTTCGTGGCTATGCGCTTACACTTGTCACGGCCTCCAGCCTCATCGACCTGAAACTCAGGCGGCGACTGGAACAACTTGGTGCCAAAGTCATGGCCATTGACGATCCTCAAGGAGACGGCAATCAGCGCGGTCGGCTTCAGTATCTTCAGCAGACCCTGCAAGATAGCCCGGGCACGTATTGGCCTAGACAATACGACAGTCCGGAAAACCGCCTTGCCTACGCGCGCCTGGCCGACCTCGTAGTCCGCTCATTCGGCCGTATCGATTGCCTCGTCGGCTGCGTGGGCACTGGGGGATCGCTCTGTGGAACCGGAGGCTTTCTTCGTGAGCTCTTTCCTGATCTCAGGATGATTGCTGTCGATACCCACAGAAGCATGCTCTTTGGCCAGCCTGTCGGACGCCGCATGCTGCGCGGACTCGGCAACAGTGTTTTGCCGGACAATGTTCGTCATGAGATGATCGACGATATTCATTGGGTGGGCGCATTGCCGGCTTACGCAATGGCGCATGTGCTGTTTCGCGATCACGGGCTCTTCATGGGTCCGACCAGCGGCGCCGCAGCCTTGGTCGGCGCTTGGTTCGCCAGGCAAAATCCGGAAGCCTCCACCGTCGTGATAATGCCAGATGAAGGGCATCGTCATTCCGACACAGTCTACAACCCCGACTGGCTCGCCGGTTTGAAGGATTGGCCAATCTCAATTCCTCTTGAACCAACTGTTCTCACGCAAATTCGTCCGGCCGAGGAGACGGCATGGACGAGATTCCCTTGGAACCGCAGAGCTTTAAACGTCGTCCTCGCAGGGCTGGACGGCCTGTCCCCTACGCAGTGACAGGTCCGAATTCAGGCTAGGCGACAAACCAACATCGGCTAGGAGTCAGACAGGGTGCATGACCCGGTGAAGAAAATCCTTAGTGCGTTCGTGTTTCGGATGTCGAAGGAGCTCCTTGGCCGGGCCTTGCTCAACGATCCTGCCGCCGTCGAGAAAGAGGACGCTGTCAGAAACCTCGCGCGCGAACTGAATTTCGTGCGTAACGACGAGCATGGTCATGTTCTCGTTTGCGAGCGCGCGCATGACCTGCAGGACCTCACCGACCGTTTCGGGGTCAAGTGCGGAGGTAGGCTCGTCGAAAAGAATGGCCTGTGGGCGCATCGCCAGGGCGCGGGCGATGGCCACGCGCTGCTGCTGGCCGCCCGACAATGACGCGGGATAGGCATTCGTCTTGTCGGCCAAGCCGACGCGATTGAGCAATGCCACGGCCCGCTCGCGCACCTGGTTCCTATTTTCCTTCAGCACGTAGAGCGGGCCTTCCATGACGTTTTCCAGGGCTGTGCGGTGCGGAAACAGGTTGAAGCGTTGGAAAACCATGGAAACACGGGTGCAGATGGCGTGAACCTGAGGTGAGGCGGCATCCACCACGGTGCCGTCGATGCTGATGCGACCGCGCTGATAGGTCTCAAGCCCGTTCACACATCGTAGAAGCGTCGATTTGCCGGAACCCGAAGGCCCGATCAAACATACGACCTGTCCCTTGGCGATCTCGGCGTTGATTCCCTTGAGGACTTCATGGGCGCCGAAGGACTTGTGCACGTCGTCGAAGGTGATCATCCCGCCGCCCCAAGATAGCTCTCGACTCTACGCATGAACAGGTTCAGCGGAACCGTCAGGCACAGGTAAAGCAGTGCCACCAAGGTAAAAACCGTCACGTTGTCGAATGTGGACGAGGCAAGCATCTTACCCTGCATGGTCAACTCCTGAACCGAAATCACCGACACAAGCGAGGAGTCCTTCAGCAGCATGATCATGTTGTTGGCGTAGGGCGGCAGAATAATCTTGACTGCCTGCGGTAGCACGACGCGGCGCATCATCAACGGACGCTTCATCCCGATCGATTTTGCCGCTTCGACCTGACCCTTATCGACCGCCTCGATGCCCGCCCGGAAGGTTTCCCCGAGATAGCAGGAGTGAGCCAGGCCCAGCCCGATCGTACCGGCCTGGAGCGCAGTCAAGTTGATGCCGATCTCGGGCGCGACAAAGTAGATATAAAAGAGAACCACCAGCAGTGGTATGCCGCGCACGAAGTCGACAAGGAGCCGCGTCGGCACGGCGAGACAGCGTATCCCCGATGTCCTAAACAGCGCCCAGACAAGGCCTAGCGCCGTCGCAAGACACAGCGCAAGAAGGGTTATCATGACGGTCAGCCAAACGCCTTGAAGAAGAAGCGGTAGATATTCCGTTGCGTGCGCGATGAACTTGGTCATGGCCGGCTTCCTTTTGGCACGTACCCCGGCCGTCACAGCCGGTCATTCCGATGCAATCCTATGGCCCTGCCAGCCGGCGCTTGTTTCGAGGTCATTGCGGGATGGCTTCAGAGGCCATATTTGGCAAATATTCGGGTTAATTCGCCGCTTTCCTTCAGCTTGGCGATGGAGGCATTCACCTTTTCGAGAAGCAGTGGATTTTCCTTGGCAACCGCCAACGCGACTTCGCCTTTTTTCATCGGCCGATAGCCGTCGACGAGGCGAACACCCAGTTCGGGGTTCTTTGAAAGCTGATATGCGACGATCGGGGCGTCACCAAAGCCGGCCTTGATGCGGCCCAAGACCACATCACGCATCATGTCAGCGATTGAGTCGTAGAGCTTGACTTGACCGAAGACGCCAATCGCTTCCAGGGCGTCAGCGTAGGTCGAGCCGATCTGCGCCCCGACGGTCTCACCTCTCAGCTCTTCGATCGTGTAGTTCTTGCTGTCGCCGGCAGCAACAAACATCGCCTCGCCATAGGCGTAAACCGGCGTGCTGAAATCGATCACCTGCTTGCGCTTGTCCGTTATGAACATGCTTGCGGAAATCAGATTGATCTTGTCGGTCGTCAATGCCGGGATCAGGGCTGGAAAAGCGTTTACCTGGAAGTCGGCGGTCGTACCAAGGTTCGCCGCAATCGCACTTGCCAGATCGACCATCGCGCCAGTTGGCTTTCGGGTTGCCGTGTCCACAAACGTGAACGGCACCCCGGTCGGCGTGACGCCGACCCTGAGGGTTTCCTCAGCCATCGTCTGAGTTGCCATTGCGACACCGAGGGCTGCGAGCCAGCCGATGAGTGTTTTGCAAAGCATGAAAATTCCCCTTTCATGTTTGAATCGAGGTTCCGCTCGCTAAGCGAGTTGAATTTGCCTCTCGTGGATAGTTTTTGGAAGTCGCAATACCGCCCAGTGATGGACGAGATCAGTCGATCAGAAGTCGCATCTGTTCATGATCGTCTCTATCTTCTCTTCAGGACATCTTCGCCGCGCGTTGTTCATGAGAGGGCGTGAAATGGTCACAGTCCCCGGCCAGGTGTTGCCACGCGTCGGCAACTGACCGAAACGATTGTGGTGCGTGGTCCGGGCCGGTCGAACGATCCAAATCCTTGAGGCCGCTCGCTGTCACGATGGCAACGACGCTGTCCGAGCGCGCGATCGTGCCCTCCCGTCTCAAGGATTCAATGGCCGCAAATGGCGTCACCGAGGCAAGCTCGGCAAACACTCCCTCGGTGGCCGCAAGCTGCTGCTGCATGTCTATCAGGCCGAAGTTGCCGACCGGCATTGCCATGCCGCCAGATTCACGCAGCGCGTTGAGCGCCTGAAACGTGCTTCGTGTGGTGCCGATCGAGATGGCAAGCGTGTCGAAACCCGCGGGAACCTCGGCGACCAGATCGGCCTTCCCGGCAAGCGCTTTGGCCAAGGATCCGTGCACTTCCGCCGCCACGAGTCTCGGCAACCGATCGATCCTGCCTTGGCTAAGAAGATCCTTGAATCCCGCCCAGAGCCCGGCAAGCGCGTCGCCATAGCAAACAGGCAAGGCGCACCAGTCCGGCACGGCTCCGTGCATCTGTTCGACGATCTCGTAAGCCAAGGTCTTGTAGCCCTCGATCCCAACAGGATGACTGCCGACGACGGGGCTGTGAAACGGCGACGTCGCAAACCATCCGAGGCGCTCGGTACCAGCGGCCAGCAATGGCCAGCGATGGGACTTGTCGGCCAGGGATACGACGCTGGCGCCGTATTTGCGGATCTGCGCCAACATTGCGCCAGCAGTGCCTGAGAATGTGACAACGACGCATTTCAAGCCTGCCCGAGCAGCATAGGCGGCAAGTGAGGCCCCGGCGTTGCCCGACGAAGCCGTCGCCACGACGCGTGCGCCACTCAAACGTGCCATCGACACCGCCACGGTCGAGAAGCGGTCCTTGTGGGACCAGGTGGGGTTTGCGCCCTCGTCCTTGATAAGCAACTTGGGGACATCGAGCTGCTTCCCCAGCCTCTCGGCGCTCAGCAACGGCGTCAGACCCTCGCCCAGAGAGATTGCATCGCTGAGCGCACAAGGGAGCATGTTGGCGTAGCGCCAGAGCGAGGGCAGCGCGGCACCCGCTGCGGAAGCGGCCGATGTAGCTCCTGATGGATCGTAGACGACCCTAAGATTGGCTGGCGCTTCCGCACAGCATATCGGGCAGCCGCGAGAATCGATTTTGGTATCGATCCGGAACAAGACGCCGCATCGAATACAGGAAAGACCTGCCGCGCGGTTCATGACGGCACCCGCGTGATTGCATCGCGCGTCTGCGTCAGCCGCTCCACTCCGCCCTGGCGAACAACAACCATGTCCTCCACCTGGAGGCCCCAGCGGCCGATTTCGTAGTAGGGCGTCTCCACGCACAGCACCATGCCTTCTTCAAGGACGTCTGTACTGCGCGCCGAGAGCGTCGGCGCATCATAACCATCAAGGCCGATGCCATGGCCGACGTGATCGCGCTCGTAGTGGGCAATTCCTTCGCGCTGAACCACACGCATCACCGCCTCGAAGAGCTGTGCTGCTGCCATGCCGGGCCGGATAATGTCGCAGGCGTGCTGAACGCCGCGCAGCAGAGCCTGCTGAAGCCGATGCGCCTGCGGCGGCGGCTCGCCCAGCGTGGCGATGCGGGCAATGTCGGCGCGGTAGTGCCGAAACCGGCCACCGACGTCGAAGCGGATGATTTCTCCAGCGCGCAACTTGCGGTCCGACGGCTGGACGTTCATGAGCGCGCTGCGCTCGCCAAAGCCGATGCATCCCAGTACGGGCAGGGCGCCTTCCTCAACCGTCTTGACATGAAAAGCACGCGCCAGGTCTGCTTCGGTGGCGCCTTCCCGAGCAACTGCGAGTGCTGCTTGAATGGAGCGTTCGGCAATCTGGGCAACTTGGCCGAGCCGTTCGATTTCATCCGCCGTCTTTACGGCACGAACCGCGCGAAGCAGCGCCGTGGCTGGTAGGAACGACGCATTGGGAAAATGGGCTCTGAGGGTTTCCTGGTATCCTGGCGCGAGCCCCGCCTCGTCTATGCCGATCCGCCCACGGCCGAGCTGGGCTTGTACCAATGCGGCGACCAAGGCCGCTATGGCATCACCATGCCTCGGCAGGTCGCGAAGCTGGAGGTGTCGTTCATTGGCGCGGTCCAGGGTGGTGGAGGAACCGACATCGGCGTAAAAGTCGCCGTAGCGTCGCACCTTGCTTATCCAGACTTCCTGATCGGCAACGAGGTCGAGGGTGCTGGTGCTGGCGATGATTTCAGGCGTGCCCTTGTCAGGAGCCGGCCACACCACATAGGCCTGCGGGCCACGACGAATCCATTGCGGCAGAGCCCAGAAGCCGCTCATATAGGTCACGTTTTCCGGCGTCGTCGCTATGACGGCATCAAGTCGGGCTGCCGACATGCATTGTTTCAGGCGGGCCTCGCTAAGCAGCATGGTGGGAATCCCGAGGCTGTTTTGTTTCTGGAAAGCCGAGGCCGGCTGAGATGCGCGCCGCCGCCGCCATTACTGCCTCTCCAATCTCGGCGATCTCCACATGCGGCCCCACAGACCGGGGGTAGGCCACACTTATCGCCGCGATGATTGAGGCTGATGCATCGCGAAGCGGTGCGCCGACCGCGATCAGCCCGGTAAAGTTCTCGTCCAGGGAGGTTGTGTAACCGATAGACTCGGACGCTCTGATCTGAGCCACGAGCTTGTGCGGGTCCGTGACGGTGCGGACGGCAACCTGCTCCAGCGGACCCCGTCCGAGAATCTCAATGACCGCTTCGCCACTCAGCTCCATGAGGAGTGCCTTACCCAGCGCGGTGGAGTGCAAGGGGAACGTTTCGCCGGGTGACGAGCGAATGACGACCGGACTCTTGCTTTGCACGGTCAGGAGATAAATACCGCGATTGGCTCGCCTGATGCCCAGGAATGCGTTGAAGCAACCTTCGGCGGCCAGCGCCTGCAGTTCGATTTCAGCCAAACCAACCATGCGATCTCTGCCCAGGACCTTCCGCGCCAGCGCAAGAACAGAGTGGCCGAGCCGGTAGCGCCGCGAGTCTGGCGACTGCTCGACATACCCCTGTTCTGCCAGGGTGTTGAGAATTCGCTGCACGGCGGGAGCACTCTGCTCAAGCCGGCGGGCGAGGTCGCGCACTCCCACCGCTTCGTCCGCTTCCTTGAGGACATTGAGAACCGCAAGGCCACGTTCCAACGAAAGATTTCCTGTCACTGGCGTTCCTTATTTCGGAATGGCGTTCCGTAATATGATGAGAAAAGCAGCAATGGCGGCGCCTGTCAATGACGAATGTTCACTATAGTGTGTCGTCCTAAAGTGTACGCAGCGACGACCATGCCCTCATGGACCTACGGGTGGTTGTCGGCTTGAACGTACAGAGGATTCGGCGCGCACAAGCCCTCTCTCAAGAGGAACTGTCGTTCCGTTCAGGGTTCACGCGCGCCTATCTGAGTGGTCTCGAGGCCGGCCGGCGCAATCCCACAATTCTGTCGCTTGCAAAGCTTGCCACTGCATTAAGGGTCGACATCGAAGAATTGACCAAACGGTCAGGCAAAGACGCCCCAGTCGTGGCGCCGCGTGGGCGACGCAGCAGAAAACCCTGATCTCCCGCGGCCTCCTCGCCGGTGGATCACGGCGCGTTGCGACGGATGAGCTGCTCCACGTCAACCTGCAATGCCAACGCCAATACCTCCAGGGTATCGACGGTTGGTGAGTTCTCCTCCCGCTCGAGCTTGCCGACATAGTTGCGATCAAGACCGGCAAGGTCCGCGAGCTGCTCCTGCGACAAGCCGGTGCCTTGGCGAAGCAACCTCAGATTGCGAGCAAAAACCGACCTCAGTCTCATACGGCGAGGCAGTCAGAGCGTGCCCTTTAGTGCCACCTACTATAGTAGTCAAACGTCATGCCCCAGGTTGCGGTCAGGCCCAAGTCATTTATTCTTTCTTTGTCTCAGTACATTGAAAGGGCGTGCAATGTCGGCGGTTCACGGGAGCGTCTTACAGCATCAGCTAATGCAAATCTTTGAAGCAACCGCGCGGATTGATCGTGCAACCAGCGCCGCCGAAATCATTCGGCAACTGCGCAAGAGCATCGAACGTCACGGCTATGCAGCCTGTCTCGTCACCGAATTGCCACGCCAGGACACCGGATCGCTGGATGGACACATCCTTGTCAACGGTTGGCCTGAGGAATGGTACTGCCACTATATGGCTGCCGGACACTATCGCCATGACCCTTGCGTTGCTTTGTGCCGTGGTGCGATCGGGCCGTTCCTTTGGAGGGACGTCCATCACGGCTTGACGAACGGCAATGCCAGGAAGGTGATGGATGAGGCAAAGGAGTTTGGACTTTGCGACGGGATCTGCATCCCAATCCAGGCTGCGTTTGGCGATCCGGCCTGTGTAACGGTTGCCGGAAGCGAAATTGATTTGGCGCCGACGGTGCGCTGCACCATTCATGCCCTCGCGCGCCATGCCTACTCAGCTGCCGAACGACTTGTTGGCAGCTCGCTCAGGCGGCCGAGACAAAGGCTTTCCGAACGGGAACGTGAAATCCTGCAGTGGGTCGCGGGAGGGAAGACCGCATGGGAGGTTTCCCGAATACTTGGTATTTCGGAAAACACCGTGACGACCCATCTGCGCAACATCAAGCAGAAGCTGAGCACCGCCAATGTTGTGCACGCCATCGTGGAGGCTTATCGCAGGCGCGAAATCGAACTTTGATCCATCCTCAGATCTGGGTATTTCATGGGCAATCGTCGCGTGGTCGGATGGGGTCCAACTCGAGGAGCCGCAATGATTCAGGTCCACGTCGTCGACGCGTCAAACAGCTTTGCCTATCGAGGGGATCTCGACAGCTACTTCCGCCTGCGACATGAAATCTATGTCGATGAACGTGGCTGGCACGAGCTGAGGCGTCCCGATAGTCGCGAGATCGACCCGTTTGACACACCAGAAGCGATTCATCTGCTCGGCATCCAGCCGGGAAAAGGTGTCGTTGCCGGATCCCGCCTGGTGCCGAGCCTCAGACCGCATCTGATGAGCGAAATCTTTCCGCAACTTGCCGAAGGTGGCGTTCCGCGCCGGCCCGATATCTATGAGTGGACGAGATTTTTCGTGGCCCGGGATTTTCGCGAGCCCGGCCGACCCTGCCAGGCCGCCGGCGTGATCTACTGCGGAATTCTGGAATTCTGCATTCAGCGAGGTATAACGAATCTGACGATCGTCTGCGAGGACTACTGGTTCGACCGCTTGGCATCGATCGGCTGGAGCCCAAGGCAGCTTGGGTCTTCATTCAAATGCGATGACATGACCGTTATCGGCGTGATGGTCGACGTCGGCCCGTCTGCCTTGGCCGCGACGCGACAATTCTACCGCATAACGGAGCCAGCGCTTTGGGCCGAAACGCCACTCAAGCGGCTCGCCTGACCGCGGGCCGTCCTTTTGGGCGTCACACCTCGAACGAACATTCTGCCTGCAGACAGGTTCGTGCATGCCAGCGATGGAGCATCCACCTGTCAGCCAAAAGAGCCAATCGCGAACCGGCCGCTCCGGTCACGATCGGCCAAAAATCGTGCTGTTCGAAACCGGAACCCAAGCGATTGACTTGCCAACGTTTGGACAAGATCATGTCTCGACCGGCAGCCGGTTCGACCGCTTGATCTGCGCAAGCGCGAAGCTGGACTCGATGGAGGAGACGCCATCGAGCCGCGTCAGCTTTTCCTTGAGGAAGCGCTCATAGGCGTGCAGGTCGCGCACCACCACACGCAGCAGATAATCGCGCTGGCCAGTCATCAGATAGCAATCGACCACCTCCGGCCAGCGTGCGATCGCCGCGTTGAACCGCCTCAGCTCGTTCTCGCGCTGGCGCTCAAGCTTGATTGAGGCAAACACCGAGATCGGCAGATCGACCATGTCCTGGTCAATCAGGGCGGCATAGCCGGTGATCACCCCCATATCCTCCATCAGGCGGACCCGGCGGGCGCAGGGCGAGGCTGAAAGGCCGACCCGCTCGGCAAGCTGCTGCGCCGTCATCCTGCCGTCGACCTGCAGCGCGCCAATGATCTTTCGGTCGATATCGTCCAGTCGACTTTTTGGCATCGAACGTTACTCCATTGGGTCGATATTGGCGAAACCAGCTAACGCAGCTGCCAATCTCACGCAAGTTTAGCGACAATCGGTTTTTGCTCAGCCCTATGATTGCGACATCGCAACCGGGAGTCTTGCAACATGGACAAACAAAAACTGGAGGCACTTTCGGCGCTGGAGAAGAAGGTGCTCTGGCTGTCGACATGGATGATCCATAACGCCAATCACCTGCGGGAAAACACGGACGGCTTGAAGGTTGGCGGACACCAGGCGTCCTCGGCCTCGCTGGTGACGATCATGACCGCGCTGTATTTCTTAGTGCTGAGGCCGGACGACCGCGTCGCGGTGAAGCCGCACGCCTCGCCGGTGTTTCACGCCATCCAGTATCTTCTGGGCAATCAGACGAGGGAGAAGCTCGAAGGGTTTCGCGCCTTCGGTGGCGCGCAAAGCTATCCGTCGCGGACCAAGGATGTCGACGACGTCGATTTCTCTACCGGCTCCGTAGGTCTCGGCGTCGCGCAGACGCTGTTTGCCTCCCTTGTGCAGGATTATCTCGGCGCTCGCGACCAAAACATGCCCGAGGGCCGCATGGTGGCGCTGCTCGGCGATGCCGAGATGGACGAAGGCAACATCTTCGAGGCGCTGCTCGAAGGCTGGAAACACGGCTTGCGCAATTGCTGGTGGATCGTCGACTACAATCGCCAGAGCCTCGATGCCGTTGTTCGCGAAGGCCTGTGGGAACGCTTCGAAAGCATTTTCCGGAATTTCGGCTGGGATGTGGTCATCCTGAAATACGGCTCGCTGCTCGAAGCTGCTTTTGCCGAACCGGGCGGCGAGGCGTTGAAGGCATGGATCGACGCCTGCCCGAACCAGCTCTATTCGGCTTTGACCTATCAGGGCGGCGGCGCATGGCGCAGGCGCCTGCTCGCCGACATCGGTAAAAGGCCAGGCTTGAAGTCACTTCTCGACCGGCGCTCCGATACCGAGCTCGCCGCGCTGATGACCAATCTCGGCGGCCACGATCTGCCCTGCCTGATGGAGGCGTTCGAAACCGCGCGCGGCAATGACCGGCCGACCTGCTTCATCGCCTATACGATAAAAGGTTTCTGCCTGCCGCTCGCGGGCCACAAAGACAATCACGCCGGGCTGATGACCAGGGATCAGATGGCACTCTTTCGTGCCTCGATGTCGATCGGTGAGGGGCGGGAGTGGGATGCCTTCGAAGGCTTGGATATCGGCAAGGTTGATCTCCGACGTTTCCTCGATGCGGTGCCTTTTGCCGAAAAAGGTCGACGCCGCCGGCACGCCCAACGCATCCTCGTCCCCGATCGTCTCGGCCCGGAAGCCAAGGGCAGCGTTTCCACCCAGGTCGGCTTCGGCAGGATCCTGGATGAAATTGCACGGGCCGGCGGGCCGCTTGCCGATGCGATCGTCACGACATCGCCCGATGTCACCGTTTCAACAAATCTCGGCCCTTGGGTCAACCGTCGGGGCCTGTTTGCGCGTCGCTCGCTCGCCGACACGTTCCGCCGTGAACGCATAGCCTCGGCGCAGAAATGGGAATTCGGCCCCTCCGGCCAGCACATCGAGCTCGGCATTGCCGAGAACAATCTGTTCATCCTGCTGTCGGCCCTCGGGCTGTCGCATTCGGTCTTCGGCAAACGGCTGTTGCCGATCGGCACGCTCTACGATCCGTTCATCCAGCGCGGTCTCGATGCGCTCAACTATGCCTGCTACCAGGATGCCCGCTTTCTCCTTGCAGCCACCCCGTCGGGCGTCACGCTGGCACCGGAGGGTGGCGCGCATCAGTCGATCGCCACCCAGTTGATCGGCATGGCGCAGGACGGGCTTGCCGCCTACGAGCCGGCATTCGTCGATGAGTTGAGCGTCATCATGCGTTTTGCGCTGGACTACATGCAGCGCGACGGCGACGCCGTGCAGTCGGAGCGCACCTGGCTGCGCGACGAGACCGGCGGCTCGGTCTATCTGCGGCTCTCGACGCGCCCGGTGGAGCAGATCATTCGCACCATGACGCCTGAGCTCGAGGAGGACATTGTAGATGGCGGCTATTGGCTGCGGCGTCCGGGTCCGAATGCCGATGTCATCGTGGCCTATACAGGCGCCGTGGCGCCGGAAGCCATCGAGGCGGTCGGCATGATGGCGGAGGATCGACGCGACGTCGGTCTTTTGGCGGTGACCTCGGCCGACCGGTTGAACGCAGGCTGGACGGCGGCAAGCCGCGCACGCGAGCGCGGCCTCGTTCATGCCAGGAGCCATGTCGAAAGGCTGTTCGCCGACCTTCCAGCCCATTGTGGGATCGTTACCGTCGCAGACGGCCACCCGGCCGCGCTCGGCTGGCTGGGCTCAATCTACGGCCATCGCACGCGTAGTCTCGGCGTCGAACACTTTGGCCAATCGGGGACAATCGGTGATCTTTACCGACACTTCGGCATCGACGCCAATTCCATAGCCACAGCCGCCGACCGGATTGCTGGTGGCCGCCCCATCCGCTATCTGCGCGCTCTGGATTGACCGATGATCTCGTTCAGGACTGTTGCAGACCGGACGGAGAATATTGTGCCCAAGATGCAGCCTCGCCTGCTTGGCTCTTCGCCGCCTTGGCATCGACAGTCGCAATATCCTTAGTGATAGTCGGTGATTTCGACATCCTCTGCCGCCCCATCTACCGACCGAAAGCAGACACGGAATTCAGCAGCGGTGTCGATCATGACAGCTTTCGCTGAGCGGAACGGGGGGCGCCTTTTGGCGTCCTGAAAGGGTGGCGAAATTTCGTGCTCGCATTCGACAATTAAGTTGAAATCGGCAATTCGCATCCGGCCCAACATGCCGCAGGTTACATGCCGCGGCCCTCAAGCTGAACCGTTCCTCAAATCCTCAAAAACGGAGAAACCAAATGAGCCGAGGTCTTCCCCGGACGCTTTCGCGCGCCGCCGCTAGTGAAGCCGGCCTCGCCCCACCCAAGGCAGGGTTGATAGCCAGAACGACCGGACAGGGCGGTGCCTACCGAACCGTCTTCTCCTTCAATGCCATGCCGGTGCCGGTTACACTACTCTGGGAGAACTGGGGCGACAGTGCCTGAGGCCGCTTGGCTTAGACCAATGGCGTTCCGTCGGACCAGAATGCCATAGAGTTTCGTCCACCAGATAGCCGAGTGAGGCCGCAGCCATGGCTTGAAATCGTCGGGGTGTGTGCTGCGATGCAGGTCCGCGTTCTGCAGATCTTCGAGCGACGATCGCGGCTTCCATCACGTGGCGATTGCCTTCGACGATCCAGCGCTCGACGAGATCGAAAATGTCGCTGAAGCGATCTGTCTCTCCGACCTCAAGATTGTGGATCGGGTGGAGTGCTAGCTCCGAGACGGCAAGATACGGCGGTTCTTCCGGCCCATCGCGCCACTCGCCCTGGGAACGGGTCCCACTGCCCACGGAATGACGGAGCAGCCAGCAGGGGCGGCTCGAACATGTTCGAGCCATCGAAGGTGAAATCTGCGGCCTCGTTCTCTCCGGTCATACTGCCTCTTTTCGCGCGGCAGCGTGCCACCGGCGGGCAACCTTGCACGGCCACCGGCCAACGGGACAACTGGCCCGCCCCGACTGCGCCCAAAGCTGGTTTGACGTAGTGCGATCCAGCCCAAAGTTGAAGGGCGAGCGAGTATCGTCGAAGCGAGAGGCGATCAAACCGGGCGATCTAACGAAACCGACTTCGATCTGCAGCTGCAAACGGTCGGCGACTTGATCGAGACCTGCTCTAGAAAGCCTGGAAATAAATTACCAGATCGTATCCTTATGTGATATGGTCAAATCTTGGCCGAGAAAAATTAAGAGAAACAAAGGAGGCCGCGATGAGAGATTATTTTTCATTTCAGCTATTCATGAGAATGTCGACTGCGTTATTTATTGGTACCGCTATCTATTCCATGGTTTTCGGGACTACATGATAGCGCTTGGAGCCCGCGCTTAGACTTTCTCGAGACCAAGTCGCTGACATTTCCCGATCCTGAGCAGTAGCTACGACGCGGCGGGGACGCGCTTCGCGAACTGCTCCGACTTGCCAGCAGATCACTCAGGGAAGAAACCACCCTGCGGCGCTAAGTGCAGCCCAGTGGGGCCATACCTGCGGCAGCTCGTGGCCCCTGAGCAGACGTTGATGTGTCGAGGTGCTGGCTTGGTGAAGCCCAGTCTCGCCAAGCCCCTGCGCACTTCCGGCGCGCCCATGAACAGTCTCCACAAAAGCCCTGTACGATGGTTCTCGATCATCGCGATGATTGGCCCCTGCTTGATCGCCAGATAGGTTCGGGAGTACCAGTTGCGAGGTTCGCAAAGCGCGTCGACAAAGCCGAAGCGGCCCCATATGCGGTTTCGAGGCTTGGTCAGGAAACCGCGCAGTGCGCGCATCGCTTCCCCCGGAGCATAAGGGAAAGCTCGACAGGGCAGCAGACGGAGTGATCACGCCAAAGTTCCTGTCGGGTGCATGCGCGACGTATCCTCGCGGCCCATGGCTCGCGGTCAGACCCCAGCAGTCCGGTCCATATCCCAAATGGCTATGGGGATTGCGAACGCAATGTCGATAATTGATCTGCGTATGACTGACGTTCTGTTGCCAGTAATCGGCGTAGCGGTCACTTAGGCCTCGGGGATCGAGCCCGCAGAAAGAATAGTGCGAAAAGAAGAGCGGACCACCAGAATTCAATCCCAACGGCAGCACGATCCCGTCATGGTCGCGCCCGTTCCGAAAGCCAGGTCCTACGGCAAAACCCTCGTGATAGATTCCCGGATCAATGGGGTGGCGCGCCGATCCCGCCGCCAGCACGAAAGTGAGCAGGCATTCGTTCCAACCCCTGATCGGGCTGTCCATCGCCCAGCCAAAATTAGGGCTCCAATGCCACATGAGTTGCCGAGCGCCGCGTGTAAACCAGTTCCATTCGGCCTGCAGCAACAGCGCGTCCACGCGCTGGCGAAGGCGTGCTTCCTCGGTTGCCACGCCTTGGCGGTCATCAGATCGTCGCTTCGCTTTTATGAGTCCGCAGCCTAGCTAGCTGAGGGTAGTTACGCGCTCCCGTCCGTCTCGCTTTCCTCGTCGATCGTCCGAACCGGCAAATAGGCATTGGTTTCCAGCCATTCTCGCAAAATGATCTGAATAAGGTCTGGCCTGCCGATTTTCATCTCGGCTGCTACGGAATCGAGTGCATCTGCGGTCGCGGACTCCAGCGGCACACCACCGACGTTTCGGAGCATCAAAGCAGCGCGACGCAGGAGGATCTGCAAATCCGCGCGAGACATGTCGGCTATGCGCTGAGCTGCGCTTTCGAGATCTTCAGCAACAGACTGGCGTGTCATTGGTATCACTCGGTGCATGGCATCCGGCCTTCGCCCTGCTGCTCAGTTGGATCGTGATTGGCCAAGGTTGCGGCTATCGTGGGTCGAAGGCAGTAAACAATCATTTTCCGCGCTTTTTGCAGAGGATGGCTGGCCTTCAGTATGCTCGTCGTCCTTCATTTGCGGTTGCCGGGCCGGTGCGTTTGGCCCGTCCGATGGCCAGAGCTACAGGGTCGCTTCGACTGATTGGACCTATTGCAGCAGTGCCGACTATCGGCACCATGGGCGGCTCGTCATCTTGTACTTTCCTGGTTTTTAGCTCAGCGATTTCCTCATCACGCCTGGCAATGCGGCTTTCCAGATTGGCGAGACGCTCGGCCAACAAATAGCGCCCGACCGCAAATCCGCCTCCTCCGAAAAGAACGGCAAAACTGGCAAAGGCGGCCGGGTTGGCCAGCATCAGCGCGGAGTTGGTTTCCAAAAAGCTGATAAGGTCCTGCATCGTCAACTCGACCCCGTTATGCTGCAAGACAAGCTTGCTGTCATCACCGGCTGGCCGGCTCTGGTTGGCCTATTTGTCGCGAACTGTCCGGGCTCATTGAGGATCCTGAGTCGCTCGCCGTCATCACCATAGCCGTCCGGCGGCATGAGGGCCTTTCGGACGTCCATGACTCATCCCAAGATTGGCGGCGTGTCGTCGTAACCGAGCGCCACCAGTCCAGGGTGCCGGTGAGCGAGGGCCAGAATTTGAGTCTCAAGTTCGCAATTGTAAGCTATGAGAGCCTTTACGGTCTCAAGGGGGCTTTCGTATCGGGCGATGAGCTTGACCGCCTCAGAATGAAGTTCAGCTTTCGTTTCAGCGTCCAGGCGAATAATGCCCATTGTCCTTCCTCCTAATGTTTGCCCGACGCGGAGCCGAGAGTTCGTCAAGACGGTCCTGGAGGTGGCCATTGAGGACGATCATTTCCTTGAGCGCCTGCACCGCGTCGCCCTTGTGCTGGGCGATGAATTTGTCGACGATCGCCTGCAGCGCAGCCTCCTGGCGACTGTCCAGTCTCACAATGTGGTCCATGGCCGTTGCTCCAAACCTTCTCTCTACAAGTGAACAAAAACGGAACAAAAAAGTCAAGAGCGAATTGACTCGGCGAGGAATAGGTTCCTATTTTGACGGCGTGTGGGCGGGTGCTTGCAGCCAAGGAGAGCCGCATGGGCAGACGAAGAAGCAGGTATGACAGACTGTTTGCTCGGGACGCTGAGGAGATCATAAAGGAGGCACTAAGCCTCCGCCGCGTGGTGCTTTCCGCGCAACTCAACCTGAAAGCAAACGGCCCGCTGTTTTGGCAACTTTGTGGGCTGGTCGACAAACTACACGAGGTGCTGGCCAGCATCGCGGAGAAGGAGCCCGATTATCGGATGGCGGAGCTTGGCCTGCTTCCCCTCCCGGAGGACTACTCCACGCGGAAATGACCATGGCCGGGCCGATGGACAGCGTTGGGCGTGCCGCCAAGGCCAACATGCTGCTTATCGTGGAGTGCGGCCACTGCTACCACGTCGGGCGCTTCAGGGCCAACGATGTCGCGCAGGTGGTGGGCTGGAACAAGCCGCTGGAAGCGATCAGGTTCAGGTGCAAGCGATGCAGCCGCAAGGACACGACGGTGAAGACGCAGTTCATCGACCAGGATCATCCGCCCAAGGGCTACATCTGGGTGCTGCAGAAATTCAAGCGCTAAAACCAAGCGCTAAAACAATGAGCCTTGCGCCGGCGCCTGCTGCGGAAACTTGATCTGTGTCGCCGGCTTGTCGACGATCACCAGCGTGTCGTCGGGCGCGGGGCGCTGCAGGTGCCTTGCCTCCGACCACGGCGCCGTGAGCCAGGTCTCGGTTTCTTTCGGCGTGGTCAGGATCACTGGCATTGCCTTCTCGTGGATCGGCGCGATCAGCGCGTTGGGCCTGGTCGTCATGAAGCCATAGACCTGGTGATCGGCGGGGCCGTCCTTGACCTTGCGAATGCCCTGCCAGCGCGTCCACAGGCCGGCAAAGAAGAACAGTGGGCGGTCCTCGCCGAGTGCAAACCAGTAGTTGCGCTGGATGCCGGTCTCGGGGTCCTTGTCGCCGGGCGTCGGGCTGGGCTCGGCGAAGCTGGTGACGGGCACCACGCAGCGGTTCTCGATGCCGAGATATTGCTGCCAATGGCCGTATTGCGGATTGCGGATATTGGTGGTGCCGTAGTCGGCCTTGCCCTTCACCCGCTCCAGTGGCGTCGGCATGCCCCACAGCAGATTGGCCAATTCGCGTTCGCCGTCCGGCGCGTTGCGCACCACCGGGCCTGGCTGGTTGGGATAGACGTCGATGGAGGGTTCGAGATTGCCGAGGATATCGCGCAAGGCGCGGGTCCACTGGCGAATGGCCTCCTGGCTGGTCGTGATGTTGTAGAGATTGCACATGGCCTGGAATGTGCCCCAATCGCTGCTGTGTCGCAACGTCCACAGGGCAATAGGCATGGCTTACAAGTCCCCTGAAATGGCCTAGCAGAAGTTTAGCAAGACTTGCTTTGGTGAAGCTCACACCAGCGGGCCCCTCCTAGCAGCGTTAGAATGCATCCGAGCGGTGTTGGCTGTGGCGACCTCCGACGAGAGCCGGCTCCGCCCGGCCTGATCTCTGCGCAAGAATATCGCGTATCTAAGGTGCGCGAAAAACCTTGCCACCTGAGCGCCGGCAGGAATTGTCGCGCATCTGTAATGCGCGATAATTCCATGCCGCACCTTGTCGGACAGCAGTTCACCGCCGGGTCAGTATCGGGAATGCCTTCGCTTGCTCGGAATCAGGAATCCGCCCTTTAGCAGCTCCAAGGCGTCGAGTGCCTCTTCCCCCTGCAAATTTGTCAGAGCTACCCCGTCTGTGAAGACAACCTCGTCGTCATCTATATCATAGACCTCCCAAAACCCGTTCGTGACTCTTCGGAGGGCGTGACGAGGTTCCATCAGCAGATGCTAATTGAGTCGCGCGAAATGGAGGAACAAATTTGAGAACGGGCGAAATTTGCAGTGGAAAAGTTGGACGCGCCGCGCAAGCTTGCCCTCGGAAGTCAACGTGCCATCTGGATCAGCTTACCCGCAGCGCCTTCGCAGCTTCCCTCAGTGGGCCCGGTCATTGCCGTGGGTCCTGATGAGCTGCCGAACCTGGTCTGGCGTCAGGCCATTCTGCTCGGCGAAATATTCCACCCCATAGACTTCGTACACCGATACGAGGTTGTGATCTCGGAGATATCCAGCTTGCTGTAGTCGTCAGCCATCCTGGTGCTCCCTTTGGATCAATAGCGACGCTGGAGCCGGGAAATCACCTTCCGTTCCACCGCTAGCCGCCCTGAAGAAGGAGCCCGGGGTCAAACCTGGTGTGAGAAGGCTGCGTGTCAAGGATCCTCGTGGCGATCACAGCCACATTCGCCGTGGGTCGGTTCAGGATTTCGGGGCGGACGAGTGATCCAGAGCTTACCCGCTTTCGATCTGAAGCGTGCACAAACAAGGGTCCGCGTGCCAAATCCAGCAATGGCCTGCGGACCCTAATCAGCACATGAGGGCTGTCCTGCGCCGATCTCTCCCGGAGATGACGCCAGCAACCAAGTGAAGCCGCGGTTGTAACTCAATCAGGGCACCGGTCAGCCGTTCCACGTTCTCAATGGTGGCTTTTGGCAGCTCGTGGATGGGCGAGGCGCATAGGGCCCAAACACGGCCTCTACGCTCGGCAAAACGCTGCGTCTGCTAGAGGAACGGTGCGGCCCGGCACCCACTCGGCGGGGCCGTCAGCAAGATGCCGGGCCTGACCGGCGGGGTTAGAGGGGCAGCGCCGGCTATAGAAATATGAGCTCATGCTAATGGAAGCGAAGCATGCGAATGAAGGACGCAAAGGCCAGTCATTGACGAATAGGCCTAGCCTGTCTTGTCGTGTAGGTGCGTTCTGCGCTGCTGGGGACGGTATTTCTCCATCAGGCGGACATTGTCCACATCAACTGTCACCAGCGGTCCAAGATCGATCGTCACTTTCTCCTCATCGATCCGGGCAACCTCTCCTCTAAGCTCGATTTGCTGGCCTCGCTTTACCTTCGAGTTGCTGTCCCTGATGGAATGCGGGAATTTATAGCCCGGGATAGAGACGCTTACGCGATCCTCCATAACCCGACGCCGAACTGTAGCGGTTATTGCAACCTCATCTCCAATGCTGATCCGCGCCATGGAATGAGGGTGGAGCAGCCTTGGAGGTGGTCAAGATGTTGCTAATATACGCCACGACAAGCGCTTCATGAACGAACTCGTATGGAACCGCTACCTGCTACCGCCCGCTGCTGTCAAAATGACAAAGCACAAAAGCGGGATCCGCACGATGGACGGGCGCCAAAACAACACTTTTGAACTGTGCTGTCTCCTGGCCGTTCCGCTGTCACTGCTCCTTACGGTCCTATCGGCGGGATTCGTCTTGAGCTGACCACGACCAGACGTAAGTCCACTGCATCGCGTATCATCAGTATCGCTCGCCCGACGATCCTCGGGAATAGAGCGTCTTTCCGGCGCACATCATGGCGCGACCCGTCCGTGCGTCAACTTTGGACGTTTCTCACTGAGTCATCTTGCCGGCGGCAATCCAGCCGCGGTGGCGAGCGCACGATCTCTCAGCTCGTGCTTTCGCGGATGCCCGACCAATCCCTTGTGCAGTTCGAAGATTGCCAGCTTCTGCGGATAAGTGAGCGGCACCTTGGCTTTGCACCCGTCGCATATGAAGTGCGCGATCGTTCTTATCGCAGAGCCCTTCCTTACCATCGGATGCGAGCAATTCGGACAGTCGAACGTGAGCGCAACATCAGACAAATCCTGGGCCAAAACCATTTCCACCTCCTGAGTGAGCCTGTGGCTACACGCCAGCGAGTCTTGCTAGGCAACTCAGATGCCAATCCGATTGTGCCAAATCGGGAAATAGCCGCCTCACAACGCCGCGAGCTTGGGCACCCGCGGGAGCGAAGCTATCGGTCGGGACGTTAGGCTTTGGCCCGACAGGGTGCCCGGGCCGGCTTACATGACACTCGATTTGAGCCGAGCTGCGCGTGCGTTCGAGGAGGCGATTGCCGATATCCGCTCCAATATCGTCTTGCGCCGGGTCGTGGAGCGCCTGGGGCGAGCCGACATTAAGGGCGAGCGCGCCAGTGTTCTGAGCAGCCAATGAGTTAAGTTGCGATCTGGTAAGATCTAAACCGCCCGAAGGCAGTATGCCGCCAAGGAACGAAATGTGCTCGGCGATGGTCTGAGGATCGGCGACGAAGCCGTAGATGGACACGAAGGTGGCAAGCGCTGGAAACAGGGCAAGAAGCAGGTAGAACGTGGCTCCGGCCGCGATCAGCATGACACGGTCCTCTGTTACCTCAGCGAACACCCGCCACAGCACATCCCTCCAGCCGCGGCCGGAAATCCGCGATGGCCGTCCGGCATTGCGTCCGCGGTCCTCCTGTCCAGCCCGCCGCTCCAGTTGCACTTGGTTTCGTCGGAATCCTCGGCCCGTTCGCGATGGGCCGCTACTTAACGACCACATTCGCAACCGTTTCCGAACCGCCTGGTTGCGAGCGAAAGCGACCCGGGACAACCGTACCTGTCGCTGGCGAGGTGGCGCTAAGTACTACCAGTCCTTGGGACCTCGTCCAGGAGATTTGGACCTTTGCTCGCTGGCAACTGGCCGTCGGGAGTGAGCTTGTCCACTGCGTCGGGGAGTTCTCTTGTGAGCCGGTCGAGAAGCTCTTCATGGGACAATCCGGTTTGTTCGGCCAGATCGTCCAACGTTTGCGGGTCGATTGCTTTCTCAACCTGTTCGCGCTGAACGGGTCGGTTGGATCCTTTTCCTACCCAAGAATCTACCTGATCGCTCGCACCCGCATGTCTGAGACGGTCCAGGATATCGCCGAGGCCGCCGGGGGAGCCAGCGGTAGCGTTGGGATCTGTCGATTTCCTGCCAGCGATCAACTCGCCGATCTTGTCCCTGTTCTTGTAGGCAAGCAGGCCAAGCAACGCTATGGCGACCTTTCCTATGTCAAGGCTCATTTCGCATCTCCTTCAATAAGAAGGCAAAAGTCATGCGCTTTTGAAAGGTTCCACGGTTCGGGTCTCCCACCGGAATTCCGGGCTAGCTCCGAACCTGTTGTATATTAGCATCTGCGGAACTTTCGGCCCTTTCGCGTGTTGGTGCTTTGTACTCCGGCCAGACAGCAAATCGTGATTAGCTGTCGGTCGCACTTGGCCCGTCGGCTTCGGTCGGCGGGCTTTTGTTGTTTTGGGTGGAACAACCGCCTGTGACGATGGTTCGATCAGTAGCACTATTCGCCCAGATCAGGCCCCGCATAGGAGAGCGCCACTTGGCCACCGAGAAGCAAAGACACGATAGAGAGCAGCGCACGTCAGACGCCGCACGGGCGCTGATCGACGGCGAGCGCACGGCACGAGACGCAAAGTCCGCTCGCCTCCGGGAGCAGCGGCTGAGGGCTGGAACCACTCACCCCGTGGAACCACGCGATGGAGCAGCTTCGCAGTGAAATTGCGTTGTTGGGGGATCCAGGATTTGGGTCGCGATGGCCGCAGTTCTGGTTCCCTGCGGAATCGGCGCTGCCAATGCCTCCGGGGTGGCTAGTCCCCCGGCTCTGCAGTAGCCTTATTCCGTGGGCGCGTTGCAGCTCATGCGCCTTACTTCTAGCAATGGTCTGCGAGCGCCTGGCAAGCCCAACCCCCAAAGTCCTAAGCGAGGTGCATTCAGTGCTTGATCAGCCCCGCCGCGCCAACAGGCGTCGGGTTTCGCGTTTCTTCGTGGCGAAACGCTTCGCTGCTAGGCTTCGCCGACGATCCGGGGCGGTCGGGGAACTAAGGGTCCGCCTGCCAAATCCATCAATGGCCGGCGGACCCTAACCAGCGCATGAAGGGACTGTTCTTGCGCCGATTTCTCCTCCCGGAGATGACGCTACCAACTACAAAGTGGCTGCGGCTGTTCCCGCCGCGTCCTGTGCACCGGACCATTGCGCTGGCAGGCCAGACTCAAGTCTTACGGTTTAGTGGTTTAAGCCCCGTCGAGGAACGTTCGTTGGTTGGCTCGTGTTGAGGTGAGCTTGGCGCGATGAAGCTGCGTCCCGGCACAATCTCAACAAGGAGACGGCTATGAGAATGCATCTTTCCACCGCAGCCGCGGGATTTCTGTTGTTGGCCGGCGTTGGTGCCGCTGCCTCCCAGGATGTGATCATCGAACCGCAGCAGGAAACCGTCATCAAGGAATACGTGAAGAAGCAGCCGCTCGCTTCGGTGAAAATTCCTGGAGTGGAGCTCAACATCGGCTCGCCTCTGCCGGATACAGTCGAGCTTCATGAAGTGCCGAACGTCAAATACCGCTACGTGGTGGTCGACAACCGGACCGTTCTGGTGGATCCGAGCACGCGCAAGATCATCAAGGTCTACGACTGATCTGATCTTGGGAGCGCTGGCCCGGATTGCGGTAATAATCGTATAGTCCGGGTCAGCCGCTCGACAGTTTCGATTATCGCCTTTGCAAACGCCTCGCCCTCATGCACCCCGTGGGTCGATAGACCAAGTGAACGCATCCTCGCTCGGCAGAACGTCACCTGGACAGGTGAGTTCGATGGCTCGTCGCACGAGCTGGCCGCCGTGCTGCCACCGGATCGATTGTTGAAGAGATCAGGTGTTTTCGTCAATTTGTGCCAGACCGACAAGGTTACCCTCCGGATCTCGGAACTGACCAATCGTTAGCGGGGTGCCGGGCGAGCGTTCCGGCCCAAGAACTCGTGACCCGCCCAACTGCTCTGCTTTGGCCAGGTATGTCTCGATATCGGTCACGCTGACGTAAATGATGGTGTGTGGATCAAAATTCCTCCCGCCTCCAACACCCCCTGCCACCGGTTGAGCCCCGGTCGGTGGGGCGAGGAAGCCATAGTCGCCTGCGTCGGAAACAAGCGGCGACACCGCTCCGCCCACCTCGAATTCCCATCCGAAGAGTTGCGCGTAAAAGCGCCGCAGATTCACTGGATTGCGCCCTATTATTTCAAAGTGGATGATTGGTCTGGCCATAATGTCCAACCTGTTTAGGCGCTCGTAAAACAGCTACCGCTCGGCAAAGCGGCTGATGCTGCGGCTCGGCGTGGTGAGACACCTGTCCGATGTCGTGCGCGTCGAAATTCTGCCAGCACACCGGCCAATGGATGAAATGCTTGGGTTGTCAGTCCTGACCCGCTTCACGTGGCCCCATCTGGCGCCCGTCTGGCAATCGTCAAGGCCGGCCTATGCGCATCGTCGCGCGAGCACTTGGCGTTTCCTTCTGCGTCACGTTGTCGGCCGCGATCCGCCGCCTGAGCTGGTGCGAGCTTGCCCGGCGAAAATTGAGCGCCGCGCCGGCGAACGATTGATGACATGGGATGGTTGCCCGAACGGTGAGCTTTAGATTGTTGCCCAGGACTTTCGCGGCGTCGTCCCACTGAGGTTTGCACCCGACGCGTGCTATATGAGCGGTGGTCAAAGCATTTGGCCCCGCGGGCATCCAGCGGGATTTGTTCGTGACCTAGGAGACACTCGGCATGAGTAACGTCGTAACGCTTCATGGTGACACGCGCTGGAAGGCGGTTCTAGTCTACGCCCACCAGAACGGCCCCATTGCGATCGAGCATTTTCTGGAAGAGAGTTCCGAGCTTCATAACGTCATTGAACACGGCCCGGACTGGAATACCTTGATCACGTGCACGGTGACAATCAACCGCACGGACGGTGGTGAGGAACAGAACAGCCAGGAAAAGGAGGCGGGCCATGAACATCGGTGAAATCGCGAACCGTCTTATCCGGGCTGCCGAGATCGAGCGCGCCAGCCATGTGCGTGTAGAGCCGGCCGCGCTTGGTAGTCAGCAACTCGCGAGGCATATCATTGGAGTGTGATGCGAGCCCTTATCGACTTGAACGATGCCCAGGTTGAAGCCCTCGACAGTCTTGCCAAACGGGCGCGCCAATCCCGTGCGGCCCTGATCCGGGCGGCCTTAGACGATTATCTCGACCGCCATCATCGCGGACAGGTCGAGGATGGCTTCGGCCTGTGGGGTAAGCGCAAGGTTGCGACCGGCGGGTCGAGCTGACAGCGGAGCTCGGCGCGGACGAGGTCGCCGCGCTCCAAGCCTCTGAAATGGAGCCGGAGTCTATACCTTCCTGATCTCAGGGAAGCAGACGGGCGGGCGCTACATGCATATGGACATATTCGTGCCTAGCGGCGGCTCGCCGCCGTACCGGCGCGACTTCGAGGAATGTTACTTCAGCAGTTTGATCAGCACTGTGAAAGCCGCGTCGATGTCGGCGCGAACCGCCGCCCGAACCGCTTCCGCATTGCGGTCTCGCAAAGCCGCAAACATCTGCTGATGGTGCTGGTTGGCGGTCGAATAGTTTCCAGAATCGTGCAGCATGTTGAAATAGGGGCTGATCTGCAGCCACAGGTTCTCGATGATGCTGAGCATGTTTTCCGAGCCCGCGGCCCGGTAGATGGAAAAGTGAAAGGCGTAATTGGCCCTGAGATAGGATTTGACGTCGCCAGCGGCATTGGCCTGCTCGAGTGCCTCCAGATGCTGGCCCAGCAGCATCACGCCGTGATCGTCAATGCGTTCTGCGGCCCATGCGGCGGCGATCGCCTCGATTTCGAACCTGACGTTCCTGAGATCGATAAGCCGCGCACGACTTAATGCCGGGATACCGATCGAACGGCCCGAAACCACCATCAAGGCGTTGGCCGCGCTCAGACGCCTCAGAGCCTCGCGAACCGGCATCGGGCTGACGCCGAAAGCGTCTGCGAGGCTCTGCACCGTCACCATTTCACCTGGAACGATGCTGCCGTCGAGGATCAACTCGGTAACGTGCCGGTAAACCCTGTCTTGCAGGGTTTCCCTGGACAGCGGCGTGATCTCGACGCCCGGCTTCCTGAATGCCGCCCCAGCCATTTGTGCCAACCTTCCCCCATTCGGCGACGCTCTTGTCATACCCGGCGCCTGTGTCCGGATGCAAGGTTCGGATTGCCGCGTCAAGCGCCCCGTTTCCGTCTTTTGCCTCTTAGCCATTTCATCATTGATCTTTGATCAAATCATGATACGGTCAGCCGCATCGAATGACAAGGCGTGCGTTTCGTACCCTTGGGAGGCATTCGGTCGTCTGAACTGGGAGGAGTTTCGAATGGGTATCGGATCGAAAGCCCGGCGGCTTGCGCTGCTTGCCGGCATGGTTGTTTGCGTTTGTGGTACGTCCGCCGCCGAAGCGGCCGGAAAGCACAAGATATTTCTCAGCATGAGCTTCATCGGCAATGATTGGCAGGCCGAGGCCGCCAACATGGTCAAGGCGATGGCGTCGCACAAGAGCATGGCCGACAAGGTGGACCTCCAAGTCCAGGTGGCGGGGCCGAACGCACAGCGCCAGATCCAGCAGATCAATGCCATGGTCCAGGCCGGCGCCGAAGCCATCGTGATCTTCCCGATCTCGCCGACAGCGCTCAACCAGGTGGTGAAGAACGCCTGCGATAAGGGCGTGAAGGTGTTTGCCTATGATGCCGAGATCACGGAGCCCTGCGCTTACAATGTCCATATCGACCAGGAAGAGGCTGGCCGCGTAACGGCGGAGTGGCTGGTCAAGAAGCTCAATGGCAAGGGCAACATCATCGCGGTGACCGGCGTTCCCGGCACCTCGGTCGATGATCTGCGCACCAAGGCCGCGAAGGAGGTGTTTGCCAAGCATCCCGACATCAAGATCGTCGGCGAAGCTGTCGGCATGTGGAGCCAGGCGGTGGCCCGTACCGAACTTTCCAAGATATTGGCGACGCGCAGATGGGACGACATCAACGGGCTATGGATGCAGGTCGGCTGCTTCACCGCCAATTCCATGCAGCTCGAGGCCGGCAAGAAGACCAGCGAACTCCTGCCTTGCGCCGGCGAGGGTTCCAATGGCGGGCGTATCCAGATGCTGCCGGAGGGCACGGAGGTCGAGGGCGCCACGTCTCCCTATGCGCCGCTCGGCGCCTCGCGCATTTCCTACGCCTCGCCGCCTTATTCCGGGGCACTCGCTCTCAAGCTTGCCGTCGAGGCGCTTGAAGGCAAGGACGTTGCCAAGAAAACGATCCTGCCGCTGCCTGTCGTCACCAACGAGACGATAAAGCTTTGTGACGAAGGCACCTGGGCGGAGATGAAGGCTGGTTGCAACGCGTTCAAACCATCGCTGGTCTCGAACCCAGGCTGGTTCGCCTCGATCTTCTCCGATCAGACACCGGAAATCGGTCTCGCGGCCGCCCTTGTAGGCCAGCCCGAGGAGTAGGCCCTCCAAAGTGGGCGTGGGGTGCTTTCGAGGCACTCCACGCACGCACCTTCATGCAGGCGGGACTGGGATCATGATGTCTGCGCATTCGACAGCTGTCGGCATAGAGGGCGTCCGCAAGGCGTTTGGCGCAACAGTCGCCCTCGACGACGTATCCTTTGAGATCGCTTCGGGCAGCGTGCATGCCTTGCTTGGCGAGAACGGTGCGGGCAAGTCCACGCTCGTCAAGCTGCTGTCAGGACTGGTCCGGCCCGACGCCGGGCAAATCACAGTGTTTGGCGAACCGGCGCCACTCGGTTCGCCTCGCGCCGCGCACGCCAAAGGTGTGCAGACAGCCTTTCAGGAAATGACCCTGGTACGCGATCTCAGCGTTCTCGATAACATGTTGCTGCCTTACGCGCCCGTTGGCCCGATCGG
Source organism: Mesorhizobium sp. M1403 (assembly GCF_040317695.1). Lineage (NCBI taxonomy): Bacteria > Pseudomonadati > Pseudomonadota > Alphaproteobacteria > Hyphomicrobiales > Phyllobacteriaceae > Mesorhizobium > Mesorhizobium sp. M1403. The sequence continues at coordinate 276,453 of NZ_JAMYKY010000002.1, forward strand.
CCTGATCAGGCGGTTAAACGCGCGCAAGGCAGTCCGCAAGCACATCTCCGATCTGGGATTTAGGGTCGATCTCGATGCCGAGGTAGCGACGCTCGATCTCGCCGTCCGCCAGAAGATCGAAATCGCACGCGCGCTCTATCGCAAGCCGCGCATCCTTCTGCTCGACGAGCCGACTTCGACGCTGTCGGGTGGCGATGTCGAGTGGCTGGGCGCCATCATCGCGCAGTTGAAAGCGGCCGGCACCACGGTCGTGTTCATCACCCATCGCATGCGCGAGGTGCGGGCTTTCTGCGACACGCTGACCATTCTCAGGAACGGCCGCCACATCGTTACCGCGCCGATTGCGGACGTTTCGGATGGTGAGGTGATCGAAAAGATCATCGGCCGCAGCATCGCCCAGACCTTCCCGCCGAAGCCAGAAAGCGAGGCCGCCTTCGGTCCGCCGGTGCTCGGCGTGCGCGATCTCAAAGCCGGGAGGAAGCTCGACGGCGTCGGTTTCGACCTGCGCAAGGGCGAGATCCTCGGCATTGCCGGATTGCAGGGCATGGGTCAGCTCGACCTGTTCCTCGCCTGTTTCGGCATGGCCGAGATCGAGCGCGGCCATATCCTGGTCGACGGCCGCAAAGTATGGCTCGGCTCGCCCGCCGATGCGCTCAAGCCCAATATGGCAATCGGGCTGGTGCCGGAGGACCGCAAGACCGAGGGCCTGTTCCTGAAGCTCTCGGGCCGGCAGAATGCATCGCTGCCGGTCGTCGCGCGCTTCACCCGGTTTGGCCTGATTGGAACAGACGAGGAGTCAAAGGCCGTACAGTCCGCCTTCTCGACCGTGGAGGTCGACCGCAGTGCCTTGTGGACGAGGGCAGGGGCCTTCTCGGGCGGCAACCAGCAAAAGATAGCCATTGCCAAATGGCTCGTCGCCGAAAGCCGGATCCTGCTGCTTTTCGATCCGACCCGGGGCATTGACGTGGGCACCAAGCACGAGCTCTACGTGATGATGCGCGACTATGTGGCGGCCGGCGGCTCGATCCTCCTGCATTCAACCGAAATTCCCGAGCTGGTCCATCAATGCGACCGGGTGCTCGTTCTCTATGATGGCCATCTGGTGGCGGAGCTTGCCGGCGGCGAGATTACTGAAGGCGCGATCATGCGGCCGGCGCTTGGCCACGGCGACGTGGTTCGGGAGGCGGCGGAATGAGTGTGACGAGCTTGGCCGCCGCGGCACCGGCCGCGACATTGTCGCGGCTCCTCGCGCGGCATCGCGGCGCCATCATCGCGGCGATCGTCTTTGCGGCGCTCCTGCTGATCGTCGATCTGGTCAGTGCCGGGCGGCTCACCTATTTCGACATTTCGTTCCTGTCGAGCGGCGGCGCCACTTCGGCACTGGCGGCGATCGGCCAGACCCTGGTCATCCTGTCGGGCGGTTTCGACCTGTCCGCGGGGGCGGTGATCTCGCTGGTCAATGTCGTCCTGGCAAACGGCATGGATCCGATGGCGACCAGCACGAGTGTCGCGCTGTGGACTTTGGCCGGAATTGGGGTCGGCATGCTGGTCGGCGCTTTCAACGGCTTTTTCATTGCCGTCCTGCGCATGCAGCCTATCGTGGTCACGCTGTCGACCATGTTCATTCTGCAGGGGGTAACGCTGCTGGTCATGGACAAGCCGGGCGGCTTCGTCTCGCCCGATCTTGGCGCCTTCTATCTCGGTGATGCTATCGCCGGCTGGATACCGATGCCGCTGGTGGTCATCGGCGTCGTCCTGCTCGGCTGGTTCTGGCTCAAAGGCACACGCTTCGGGACGGCGCTTTATGCGGTCGGCAGCGATCCGGATGCCGCCGCCGCGGTCGGTGTGCGCGTCGTTCTCGTACGCTTCCTGGTCTATGTCATTGCCGGCGGCTGCTATGGGCTTGCCGGCGTTTTCATCAGCGCTCAGACCGGCAGCGGCGATCCGCTGGTCGGCAACCCGTTGTTGCTGTCGATGTTCGCGGCGGTCGTGGTCGGCGGTACAAGGCTGGGCGGCGGTCAAGGCGGGCCGGTGGGCACTGTCTTCGGCGCCTACATCCTCATGATGGTCGTCAATATCCTGCTCGTGCTCAACGTCTCGGCCTACTATTCGACGATCGCCGAAGGCACGATCCTGATCCTTGCCGTGCTTGCCGGCTCGCTGTCGCATGGCTCCGTGCTTGCCCGCCAACTGCGTGCGCTGCGTGCTCGCCTGGCCGCGTGGCGCGCCGGAATGCTGCCCTCGCAGATCGATCGCACCGACCGGCGGCTGAGAATCATGCGGGGCAGCGCCGGCGAGCAGCAGGCGCCGCAGCCTGCCTTCCATGTCCGTAATGCCGAGACGCTGCGCTATGCGCTCCCGGCCTATGTCTGTCTTGTCATCGTCGTCATCGTCACCCAGATCTGGCTCGGACGCGCCATCGTCAATTTTGGCTACTGGAATTCGCTGTTCGTGCTGTCGAGCTTTCTCGCCATCCTGGCGCTTGGGCAAGGCAGCGTGATCCTCACCGGTGGGCTCGACCTGTCGGTACCGTGGACGATCGGCCTCTCAGGAATCCTGCTTGCCGGCATGGTCAATGGGTCGGATGCTGCACTTGCCTATGCGCTGCCGGCGGTGCTCGTCGTCGCTTGCCTGATCGGTCTCGCCAACGGCATCGGCATCGTCTTTCTCGGCATCTCGCCGATCGTTATGACGCTGGCCACCAACGGCATTCTGCAAGGTTTCGCTTTGCTCTACTCCCAAGGCACGCCGGCCGGCTTCTCCTCGCCGATGCTGCGCTGGTTCATGACCGGCAAGGTATTCGCCATCACGCCGGTGGTGCTGTTCATAATCGCCTTCGTCGTCTTTGCCGTGCTGCTGCTTGGCCGCACCGCTTTCGGCCGCCGCATCTACGGCATCGGCAACAGCCTGCGCGCAGCCCAGCTCTCCGGCATCGCGGTGGGTCGCACGCTCATCCTCGTCTATGTGCTGTCGGCGGTCTGCGCGGCGATCGTCGGCATCATGCTGACCGGCTTTTCCGGCCAGGCCAGCCTGGGCATGGGCGACGATTATCTGCTGCCCTCCATCGCCGTCGTCGTGGTCGGCGGTGCGCTAATCACCGGCGGGCGCGGCCACTATCTCGGCATGCTGGGTGGGGTGCTGCTCCTGACCGCGTTGCAGATGCTGCTCGCTGGCACGACGCTGCCTTACGCGACGCGGGCAATCCTGTTTGGGCTGGTGGTGCTCGGTGCCGTCATGGCGCTGCGCGAAAGGCGAATTCAGTGAAAGGAATGGAACAATGAGCTCAAGCGCACCCGCATCGGCGGACGAATTCCTGACCGGGCTCAAAGGCCAGCGTGTGCTGGTCACGGCGGGCGCTGGCGGCATCGGCTTTGCCATTGCCGAGACACTGTCGCGGCTCGGCGCGCGTGTCGTGATCTGCGACATTTCCGACGAGGCGCTGGCCGCTGCTCCAGAGAGAATTACGCTCGCCGCCGCAGTCAAGGCCGACGTTTCGCGCGACGACGATGTCGACCGGCTGTTCGAGACGGTCGAGGAGAAGCTCGGCGGGCTCGACGCCCTGATCAACAATGCCGGCATTGCCGGGCCGACCGGCGGCGTCGACGAGATCGATCCGGCAGACTGGCGGCGTTGCATAGATATCTGCCTGACCGGCCAGTTCCTGTGCGCGCGGCGTGCCGTGCCGCTGATCAAGGCGGCGGGCGGCGGCTCGATCGTCTCAATGTCTTCGGCCGCCGGCCGCCATGGCTACGCATTCCGCACCCCCTATTCGGCTGCCAAGTTCGGCGTTGTCGGCCTGACCCAGAGCCTCGCCAAGGAACTCGGACCGCATGGGATCAGGGTCAATGCCATCTTGCCCGGTATCATCGAAGGGCCGCGCATCGACAAGGTCATTGCCGACCGGGCAAAGCAGCTCGGCGTGTCAAACGAGGAGATGACACAACGCTATCTGCAGAACATCTCGCTGCGCCGCATGACCAGCCCATACGATGTCGCCGCAATGGTGGCCTTCCTGCTTTCCGATGCGGGCGTCAACATTTCCGGCCAGTCGCTTGGCGTCGACGGCAATGTCGAGACACTGTGAGGGGGCGATCATGGCGAAGGTAGCAATTGTCGGAAGCGGCTTCATCGGGCGAGCGTGGGCGATCAGCTTCGCTCGTGCGGGCCATGATGTGCGCATGTGGGACCAGGCGGCGGCCGCGACCAGCGGCGCGCGCGACTATATCGCCGGCGTGCTCGGCGACCTCGCCGCAAACGATTTGCTGCGGGGACAGGCGGTGGATGCCGTGCTTGGCCGCATCACCATTGTGGCGGAGCTTGGAGAAGCCTTGGCCGATGCCGTCCACGTCCAGGAGAACACACCCGAAAACCTGGAGGTGAAGCGTGACGTATTCTCCCGGATCGACGCCCTTGCCGGTCCGCAGGCGGTGATCGCCAGTTCCACCTCGGCGCTGTTGCCGTCGAAATTCACCGATCATCTGCAGGCGCGGCATCGCTGCCTCGTCGTACATCCAATCAATCCGCCCTATCTCATCCCGGCAGCGGAAGTCGTGCCGGCGCCATGGACCTCCGCCGAAACGGTGGAAAGGACCCGCGCCTTTCTTGTCGAAGCGGGCCACGCGCCGCTGGTGATGAAGCGCGAACTCGACGGCTTCATCATGAATCGCTTGCAGGGCGCGCTGTTGGAGGAGGCGTTCCGGCTCGTCGCCGACGGCTATGCCAGCGTCGAGGACGTCGACACGGGCTTGCGCGAGGGGCTGGCGCTGCGCTGGTCGTTCATGGGTCCGTTCGAAACGATCGACCTCAACGCGCCTGGTGGTGTGCGCGACTATGTAGAACGCTACCAGACGATCTATTCCAAAATCTTCCCGCAGATGCTGCGTCGGGTCGACTGGGCCGGCGAGGTCATGGAGACGGTCGAGGCCGAGCGCCGCAAGCGCCTGCCGCGGGAAGAACTCGGCGAACGGCAGGTCTGGCGCGATCGTCGGCTGATGGCGCTGGCGGCGCACAAGAAAAAATCGGATCGGGAGTTTGGACGATGATGGAAACAAGCCGCAAGCCCGGCGCTCAGCAGCCCAAGGGCAAGGTCATCATCACCTGTGCGGTGACGGGGGCAATCCATACGCCGACCATGTCGCCTTATCTGCCGGTCACGCCAGACCAGATCGCCTCTGAGGCGATTGCGGCGGCCGAGGCTGGTGCGGCAATCCTGCATCTGCATGCTCGCGACCCTGAGACCGGCAAGCCCGACCAGACGCCGGAGGCGTTCGCGCGTTTCCTGCCGCGCGTCAAGCAAGGCACCAATGCCGCCATCAACATCACCACCGGCGGCAGTCCTTATATGAAGGTGGAGGAGCGTGTGCGCCCCGCCGCCCAGTTCAAGCCGGAAGTCGCCTCGCTCAACATGGGGTCGATCAATTTCGGGCTCTATCACCTCGTAGACAAATACGAAACGTTCAAGTTCGACTGGGAAAGGCCGCACCTGGAAGCGACGCGTGACCTGGTCTTCCGCAACTCGTTCAAGGACATCGAGTACATACTGGAGACCTGTTACGACAACGGCACGCGCTTCGAGTTCGAGTGCTACGACATCGCCCATCTCTATAACCTCTCCCATTTCGCCGATCGCGGGCTGGTGAAACCGCCGTTCTTCGTACAGTCCGTGTTCGGCCTGCTCGGCGGCATCGGTACGCACCCGGAAGACGTCGCCCATATGAAGCGCACCGCCGATCGCCTGTTCGGCGATCAATACCGCTGGTCGGTGCTGGGTGCCGGCGCCAGCCAGCTGCGCATTGCCGCGCAATCGGCAGCGCTTGGCGGCAATATTCGCGTTGGGCTCGAAGACAGTCTGTGGGCCGGCAAGGGCAAGCTTGCCAAATCGAACGCCGAGCAGGTGGTGCTTGCCCGTAAGATTATCGAAGGCCTCGGCATGGAAGTGGCGACGCCCGACGAGGCTCGCGAAATCCTGTCATTGAAGGGCGGCGACCAGGTCGCGTTCTGACCGGTTTCTGCAAGGTTCGAACAGAGGAGGACGGCATGAAGATCGAGGTCGTGGTGGACGTGAAAACCACGCTGGGCGAGGGACCGCTGTGGGACGTTGAACAGGAGCGCCTCTACTGGATCGACAGTTTCGATGGGCGCGTGTTTCGGGCGACCGCCGACGGCCGCGAGATCCGTTGCTGGGACGTGCCGATGAAGATCGGCTCGATGGCGTTGCGCAAGGACGGCGGTGGCGCGGTGGTGTCGCTGCAGCGCGGCTTCCATCTGCTTGATTTCGCCACCGGCGAGGTGACGCCGATCCACGATCCGGAGCCGGACCGGCCGATGAACCGGCTCAATGACGGCAAGGTCGATCGGCGCGGCCGCTTCTTCTCGGGCTCAATGGACACGATGGAAGAGGGACCCTCCGGAGGGCTCTACCGGCTCGATCCCGATTTCTCCGTGACCAGGATAGATTCCGGCATCATCTGCTCGAACGGCCCGTGCTGGAGTCCAGACGACCGCACCTTCTATTTCGCCGACACCTGGACCGGCGAGATCTGGGCCTACGACTATGATATCGAAACCGGTGCCGCCACCAACCGGCGCACTTTCACCCGCGTCGATACCAGCCGGGGAGGGGCGGCCGACGGCTCAACTGTCGATGCCGAGGGCTTCCTCTGGAACGCGCTGGTCTATGACGGCAGGCTGGTGCGTTACGCGCCCGACGGCAGCGTCGACCGCATCATCGACATGCCCGTCAAGAAGATCACCAGCGTCATGTTCGGCGGGCCGAAGCTCGATACCCTGTACGTCACGTCGATGGCCAAGCCGCCGCTGCCGCGCTTTCCGGGCGACGGAGTTTTACGCGGCAGCCTTTTTGCCATCACCGGCCTCGGCGTAACGGGAGTTCCGGAGCCAAGATTTGCTGCGTGAAGCTCGGCATCGAGCCGTCACTTTGTGGCGGTCATCGTCTCGGCAGCTTTCCGCAGTACTCAGTCTGTAGCAGGCTGCCATCCGACGGGCGTGACCGGTGGCCGGCATGACCCTCGCGCCCGAATTCGTTTCAACAACAGGTTCTCACGGACAAGCCGTCTCCGAGTCCTCTGTCGCTGCGGCCCGCCAACTGAGTCCGCGGCGCTTGGTTGGGCTCTCGCACTCTGTTGAGAAACCTAGCAACCAGACAGCGATGCCTATTTTTTCGATGAATGTCAGTAAAAGATGCGTTATTTTCTGACGCATGAAGATGGTCGTTTCCTCAGTTCCTGATCGGATCTTGAGGCGCGCCCGCGGTAGTGGGCGCGGGAGCGTTTTCACGCCCAGCGATTTTCTTGATCTGGCGGGACGGTCAGCGATCGATCAGGCGCTCTCGCGCCTCGTCAAAAGAGATAGGTTGCGGCGTCTCGCCCGCGGACTTTACGATTTCCCGAAACTGCATCCAAAACTTGGGGCGCTTTCCCCGTCGCCCGATTATGTTGCCCAGGCGCTGGCCAGGGAGACGGGCTCTCATGTGCAGGTCGCCGGGACGCATGCGGCCAATGCGCTTGGTCTGACCAGCCAAGTTCCCGCCCGAACCTCATATCTCACGGATGGTCCATCCCGTCGCGTGGTGCTCGGAAAGCGTGTTATCGACCTGCGCCATGCGTCGCCCAAACACCCGATAGCACCGGGGAGTGCTGCGGGAACAGTCGTTCAGGCGTTGCGGCATCTCGGGCCATCACGGGCCGCCGATGTCGTTCAGATCGCGTCGCGCCAACTGTCCCTGAGTAACAAAAAGAGACTCGTCTCAACCGCCATACAGGCGCGGCTTGGATGCGTCCGATACTAAGCGCCATTGGCGACTCACCATCGGAGCGGCTCATGGATAGCTTCGTGCGCCAAGCCGCGTCGGTTAGCCATGTGGTGCGCGTGCTAACTCATCCACGGCAGCTGAAAGAACGCGTTCGGGGTCCGAGGCGAGCACATCTTGCGGACGTTTGCCGCCAAGGAAGCTATTGATCGATGCAAACCAATAGGCGAGCCCCCAGGCATCCTTTTTCCCGCGAAACACACTCAGAACCTTAGCGAGCCGTTTAGTGGGCCGATATCCAGCTGCAATATCCAGAGCGTAGCCGGGAAAATAGTCTACACCCCGATGCCGAACTGCGAAGATGCGGCCTTGTTTTTTCCACTTGTTGGGCTGCGCACGTGGGTTGCTCGTGCTGAACCCCGCCATTGTCGCGACTTGAGGAGCGGTCAGCCAACCGCCGCTTTCCAATACTTCTCTTCTCGCCTCGGCCGCCATCCGCGCTTGTATGAGCACGTGTTGCGGAGGGAGTACGTCAGGGACCAGGGCGTCGATTATCGTGCTTATGGCTTCGCGCTGGCGACTCATCAGGATCGTACGCACCAGAGGCGCAATGCTGACGAGCGTGTCCGCGAGGCCGCGCACAGCAGGTTCACTCCCATCCTCGACCGTTACTGCTATGACCAGCTCGGCAGTTAGGCGATCAAGTCGGTCACCAACCTCCTTCGGCCTTCCGGTGAGGACGCCAAATCCCGACAGTTCAATAGTCTCATGGGTAAGTGCCATGATCTCCCGCTCCTGGGGTGATGAGCATGGTTACATATGTAGCACAACAACCGGTATCACAGGTGCAGCTAAGCTGTGGGCATTTGGCGTCCAAGTTCGCTGATTGCCTGGAGCTTGCAGAGCGCGTCCCGATGACGGCCAGGCGGACGCCGGCCGTGCCGCCGACGCTACCCCTTGACCGCCGAGCCGACGATTGAATCCACGAAGAAGCGCTGCAGGAAGACGAAGAGCACCAACGGCGGCAGCACAGCAAGTGTGGCGCCAGCCATCACCAGTCCCGTATTGAGGGCGCCTCTGTTATAGCTGAGCAGGCGGCTCAGGCTGATAACGATAGGATAGTCGTGTGCATTGCCCTGTAGAACCGTCAGCGGCCAGAGATAGCTGTTCCAGTGGTAGACGAAGGCAAACAGCGCCAGTGCCGCGATTGCCGGCGCCACGCTCGGCGCGACGATCTTGAACAGGATCAGGAGTTCCGACGCCCCATCCATCCGTGCGGCGTCGATCAGGTCGTCCGGCACGCCGGCTATGAACTGGCGCATCAGGAAAATGCCGAACGCATTGGCGAGGTTGGGCACGATAATGCCGGCAAGGCTGGCGTTCAGGCCGATTGATCCGACGAGACGGTACAGCGGGATCAGCGTGACGATCGGCGGCAGGAACATGGTGGCGATCAGCACCGAAAACAGCAGCGAGCGGCCGGGAAAGTGGTGCTTGGCGAAGACATAGCCAGCCATCATGCTGGTGACCAGAATGCCGGCGGTGGTGATCGTGGCGATCACCAGCGAATTCCACATCGAGCGGCCGACATTGATGACGCCGGACACTTTCTCATACGCTTCGAGGCTCGGCGTGCGCGGTATCCACACTGGCGGCACCTGCATGGTTTCGGCCGGCGTCTTCAGGCTGGAGAGCACCATCCACAACAGCGGAAAGGCGGAGGCCACGGCAACCAGCAGCATCAGCGTGGCGAGCAGCGCACTGCGGCCCGCTAGGCGTTTGCGCGCCAACCGGCTCGATCCTGAGCGGCGCGACGCGCTCATTCGTCATCCTTCCGGTTGGCAAATGCAAACAGCGCGCACACAACGACGATCAGCGTCAGCATCAGCATCACTGCCATGGCCGAGCCCAACCCGCCTTGCGCGCGCTCGATGCCGACTCGGCGGATATGGTAGGTCAGCACGTTGGTCGAGCCGACCGGCCCGCCTTGGGTGATCAGCGCGACCGGCTCGAACACCTGCACGGCGTTGATGATGGCGATGACTGCGCTGAACAGAAGCGTGCGGCGCAGCAGCGGCAAAGTGATGAAGCGGAACTGTTCGCGTCGGTTGGCGCCGTCCAACGTCGCCGCCTCGTAAAGACTGCCCGGGATCTGAGTCAGCCCAGCAACCGCCAGCACCGTGAAATAGCCGATCTGCTGCCAGACATTGAGGACGACGATCGAGATCAACGCCGATCTTGGCGAGGATAGCCAGGGTTGCGGGCCGATGCCGGCGAGGCCGAGCATCTGGTTGAGCGGCCCTTCGCTCGGCGAATAGAGCTTCGACCAGACCAGCGTCACAGCTATCATCGGCACCATATAGGTGGAAAACAGTACTGTCCGCAGCGCCGTGCCGCCTGCGACCTCGCGCTGGTAGACCATCAAGCCGAACAATACCGAAAGGGGCAGGATGAGGACCACCGACACTGCCGTGTAGATCGCGGTGTTGAGCAGCGCTCGCTTGAAGTCCCGCCCGACCGAGGTCGGCCCGAATATTTCGCGAAAATTGTCGAAGCCGATGAAGCCCGCATTGGAAAAAGGTGTTTGCGTCGACCAGTCCTGGAATGAGAGCCAGATGGTGAGCAGCATCGGCAGCAGGATGAAAACGCCGATCAATGTCACGGCGGGCGCCAGCATGGTGCCCGCCGAGGCACGATAGGTCTTGATCATCGCTCTGCTTCCAAAGCGTCGGGCTCTCGAGACAGCGCCTTCGTTATTTGGCGGCACGCTCCAGGATCGAGACGGCATCGGCCTGCGCGTTCGCCTGCGCATCCTTGGCCGAGAGCTGACCATACTGCAACGCCTCGAGCGTCTGCTGCAGCGATTCGCTGAACTCCTGGCCTCCCGGCACGACGGGGAAGGGCTTGGCGTCGGCAAGGACGCTGACATAGCCGGACAGGAACTCGGAGCCGAGCTTGTCCTTATGGGCTTCGATGTCGGAGGTCCGCGTCGGCAGGATGCCCATCGACATCAGAATATCCGACATTGCCGAGGCGCCGTTCTTGCCGGACTTCGGACTGTTCAGCCATGCCAGGAAATCCCAGGCCGCTTTCTGCTCGGCCTCACCGGCATTGGCGTTGACGACGGTCATCCACGAATAGGAGATCGAGTGCGGCTTGTCGCCGCTCGGACCGACCGGGATGGGTGCGGTGGCGATATTGGAGAACTTGTCGCCCATGCCGCTCTTCAATGCGCTTTCCCACCAGTTGGCCATGATGATCATGCCGGTCTTGCCGGAGACGAAATTGTCGAGGAAGGGACCGGTTGTGTTGGCGTCGGCCGTGGCCATCGCCGGATCGCTGGCACCGGACTTGATCAGGTCCTCGTAGAGCTGGAAAGTCTCGTCGGCTTGAGGACTGTCGAGCACCGGTTTGCCGTCCTTGACCAGCTCGCCGCCATTGGAGGCCAGCAGCGAGGCGAACGGATGGACGACGCCCGCCGCCCAGGAATTGATCATGCCGAAACCTTGCTGGCCGGCATCTTTCCTGGTCAGCTTCTGGGCCGCATCCTTCAATTCGGACCAGGTTTTCGGCGCGGCCGTAATGCCTGCCTGCTTGAACAGTTCCTTGTTGTAGTTCAGCGCATAGACGTCGATCTCGTTTGGAATGCCGTAGAGCGTGCCACCAACGGAGGCTGCGCTGACGACACCGGCCGGCCACGCACTCCTGACCTCGCCGGCAACCGTGTCGGGGGCCGGCGCGACCAGTTTGTCTCGCGCCAGTTCGGGCAGCCACAAATCGTAGATGCCGCCGATCGTCGGCCCATCGGAACTGCCGCCCTGGGAACGCAGTGTCGTCAGGAGGTCGCCGAAGGGGACGGCGCGCACGGTGACGGTCACATTCGGATTGATCTTGGCGTAGTCCTTGGCCGCGGCGTCCAGCAAAGCGACCGTTTCGGGCGACCAGTGGGTCAGATAGGAAATGTTGACCGATTGGGCCCAACCAATGGTGGGCGACGCCAGCAGCCCTGCAGCCAGTGCCAGTTTCGAAATCCAAGCCAAAGACATCCGGACCCTCCGCATAGCCGCACAGCGATGTCGATGACGTTATGACAACTCGAAGCAACGATGCAAGCGCTATCTTCGTGGAGAGCTTCTGCCGGTACTGCGGCGTTTTCTCACCGCGGGTCCACAAAGGTGCGGGATCATACTTTGAAAACAGGCAATTATCTGGAATGGTTCGAGCTGTTTCTCCCTGCCGGCCATGCCCGAACATATCGCAAGGCTCTTGCGATCGAAGTCATGTCGTTATAATGACATGAGAAAAGCTATGACTGCCTTGCGGCTTTTGAACCGCCGTGGGGATGACAATATCGACAGAATGGGAGACTGAGCATGTTTTCAATTCATCGACGCGCCACACTCGGCCTGATCGGCGGCTTTGCCGCAGTCTGCACCGGGGTCCTCACCGCACTGCCGGCCAAGGCCGACGACACCGTGACCCTGTGGAGCTGGCGCACCGAGGACGAGGCTGCGATGCGCCGCATCTTCGACGCCTTCGAGGCCAAGACTCCCGGCATTAAGGTCAACATCCAGTTCACCCCCGACGCCGACTACCAGAACCGGCTGAGCACGGCGCTGCGTGGCGGCCGCGGGCCTGATATCGCTCAGCTCAAGGCTTACGGCGAACTGCAACCGTTCATCGAGGGTGGGTATCTCGACGCGCTCGACGACAGCGTGCCGGAGCTGAAGAACATGCCCGATAGCGCGCTGGGCGGCGCTCGTGGCCGTGCCGACGGCAAGACCTATGGCGTGCCCTATTCGGTGCCGATGATGGGCGTCTTCTACAATCAAGACATCTTCGCCGCCCAGGGCATCGACATTCCCAAGACCTACAAAGATTTCGTCGCCGCCTGCGAGAAGCTGAAAGCGGCGGGGATAACGCCAATAGCCGCCGGCGGTGCCAACGGCTCCGCCTGGGCGCTGGAGATCGGCGTCGGTGTTGTCGGCCCGACCATCTATGGCCCGGGCTTCTACGACGAAATGATGAGCGGCAAGGCGACCTTCGAGGATCCGCGCTACGTGGCTGCCCTGAAACGCTATGCCGACTTGAAGCCATATTTCTCCGACGGCTTTGCCGGGGTCGATTACACCACCTCGACACAGCAATTCATCGGCGGCAAGGCGGCCATGTTCTTCGGCGGCTCGTTCGAGAACGGCAGCTTCAAGGCGCAGAACCCGAAGCTGAAATTCTCGATCTTCCCGTTCCCCGCCGACGATCCTGCCACCAAGCTCTACACCTCGGCCTTTTCAGACGGCTCCTATGGTCTGGTCTCTGAAAGCACCAACAAGGAGGCAGCGATCAAGGTGCTCAACTTCATGGCTTCGGCCGAGTTCGCGCAGCTCTTCGCCGACGAGTTGGGCTGGCCGCCGGCCCGTACCGACGTCACCGTGAAGGACCCGGTACTCGCCACGATGATGGAGATGTCGAAGAATTCCACACCCTATCTGACGCTTGTCGGCTTCCGCTGGCAGACGCCTACGGCCTCCTCGATCCTGCAGTCCGAGATCATCGACATGGTCGAAGGCAACATCACGCCGCAGAAGCTGGCGGCGGACATGCAGGCCGCCGTCAGCAGCTGGTTCAAGCCGAAGCAGTAGGCCGTCACACCCTGCGCGAAACAGCACATGATCACCCGTCGCCGCAAAAGCAGCCTTCAGCGCACCCAGCAGCGCATGGCTGTGCTGTTCATCGTGCCGGCATTGGCCGTTTATGCGCTGTTTGTCCTTTATCCCCTGCTGATGTCGCTGTGGGGCAGCTTCTTCGTCTGGAGGGGCCTGCGCATGCTGGAGTTCGCCGGCGTTTCGAATTTTACCCGCCTGTTCGTTTTCCCGAGCGGTGGGCGGCTCTACGGAGCGCTCTGGCACAACGTCGCCTGGTTCTTCGGCATCATGCTCTTCCAGAACGGCCTGGGTCTGCTGTTGGCCTGGCTGCTGTTCCTGCGCGCCAAAGGGGCGGCCTTCTTCCAGTCGGTCTTCTTCTTCCCGGCGGTGCTGAGCCCGGTCATCGTCGGCGCCCTGTGGCGGCTGCTGCTGGCGCCCGGCGGCACCATCGAATGGATGCTCAACGGCCTTGGCCTGCATCAAGGCAGCCTGACGGTTCTCGGCAACAGCCACACGGCACTCGTGATGCTGATCGCCGTCGACGCCTGGAACTGGATGGGCCTGCCGGTGCTGATCTACACCGCCGGCCTCAGGCAGATTTCGTCCCAGATATTCGAGGCTGCCAGGCTGGATGGCGCCGGCAGCGGCCGCATGCTGGTCTCGGTTGCCCTGCCTTTGCTGATGCCGGCCGTCGGCACGTTGACGACGCTGTCGTTCATCAACACCTTCAACCAGTTCGACATCGTCTATGTCATGCAAGGCGTGCAGGGCAATCCGAGCTATTCCACAGACACGCTGGTGACCTATTTCTACCGGCTCGCTTTCGGCGCCGAAGGCGCGGTCGGTATCACCGATATAGGCCTGGCGCTTGCGCTGGGAACGCTGCTGTTTCTCATCCTCAGCATCGGCACGCTTGTGATGCTGCGCTTCTTCGACCGCCGCACGGTGCAACTGTGAATATGCTCGCCATCCCTCGACAGCTTGCTCGGCTGCCCGGCTGGACGGCGCTGGTCCTGTGGACCGCAGCGGTGCTGCTGCCGCTCTATATTCTCGTCGTCTCCTGTTTCAAGACCACGGCGGAGATCTACGACAACAGGCTCGGCCTGCCGCAAAGCTTTACCTTCGACAATTTCGTTGCGGCCTGGACGCGCGCCGATCTCGGCCAGAATTTCATCAACAGCCTGATCGTCACCGGCGGTGCGGTGATCCTGACGATTATCGTCTCGGCAATGGCCGCCTATCCGCTGAGCCGCTATCGGCTGGGCTGGAACGGTATCATGCTCGGCCTGTTCCTGTCCGGCATCATGCTGCCGATCCGGCTTGCCTCGGTGGAGCTGTTCACGCTGATGCGCAACCTTGGCCTGCTCGATTCGCTGATCGGCCTGATCCTCGTCTATTCGGCCATCCGCATTCCCTTCGCCGTCTTCATCTTCGCAAATTTCATGCGGGTACTGCCGTCCGAGCTCGACGAGGCTGCGCGCATGGATGGGGCCGGCGAGGCGCGCATTCTGTTCCAGATCGTGCTGCCAATGGTGAAGCCAGCCGTATCGATCGTCGCCATCTTCACCGCTATCGCCGTGTGGAACGACTTCTTCTTCCCGCTGATCTTCATCTTCGACGACCGCTACAAGACCGTGCCGCTGGCCATCAGCGTGTTTGTCGGCCAGTTCCGCACGGATTGGGGCCTCGTGTTCGCCTCGCTTGCCATCTCCATGGCGCCCATCCTGATCATGTACTGTCTGCTTGCCCGCCAGATTCGCGAGGGCGTCGGCTCCGGGGGAGGCGCGAAATGATCGAGGACAAGGTCTATGCCGCACGCTCGATTCTGGTCGTCGGGGCGCATGCCTTCGATGCCGAGGTGATTGCCGGTCCACTGGCGGCGGCGGCGGTGCAAGGCGGTGCCGAAGTCACCTTGCTGCATCTCAGCATGGGCGAGCAGGGCCATCCAAGCCTCGCCCCCGAGTACTATTGCGTCCAGAAGCAGGAGGAGGCCGCAAAGGCCGCAGCCAGGCTCGGCGTTGCCATGCGCAGTCTCGGGCTGCACGACGCCTTCCTGCCCTGCGACGACGAGACGGCGCTCAAGGTTTGCGATGTTGTGCGCGAGGTGAAGCCGCAAATCGTCATCACTCACTGGCATGGCAGCTGGCACAAGGACCATCGCGCCGCGGCCCGACTGACACAGACCGGTATTTTTTTTGCGGCATTGCCGACGCTGAAGCGCGACCATGCTGCACACACACCGCAACTGCTGCTGTTCGGCGAAAACTGGGAGGACGACGAAGGCTTTCGCCCCGAACACCTCGTCGACGTCAGCGACGGCTTCGAGGCCTGGAGCGAGGCGGTGCGGGAATACGAACTGGCACGCGGCCTGAGCAGTTTCCCCTACGTCGATTATTACAGTGCGCTTTATCGGCTTCGCGGCTGCCTGCGCGGCACGCGCTACGCGCAGGGTTTTGCGGCGGCCTCGCAGTCCTGGCAAGCCGGCAGTGGCCTGTTCGCGCCGGCCAATCGGAGCGGCTCTCGATGACACGCATTCTGGCTATCGATCTTGGCGGCACCAATTTGCGCGCCGCAATCCATAGCGGCGATGTTCGCTGGCTGGAGATGCTGAGCCGCGAGCCTGCGCCGACAAGCCTGGATGCCTTCGTCGCCCGTATCGGTGCCTTGCGCGCCGAGGCCGGTCCGGTCGACGCCCTCGGGCTTGCGGTGCCCGGACTTGTCGAGGGCTCGGTCTGCCGCTGGATTCCGAACCTGCCCTATCTCGACGGCATCGACATCGCGGCCTTGTTTCCTCGTCTGCCTGTTGCCATTGGCAATGACGCGCAGGTCGCCATGCTGGCCGAAGCGGTCGAAGGTGCCGCAAAAGGCCTGTCCGATGCCATCCTGCTGGCGATCGGCACCGGTATCGGCTCCGCCGTTCTGGCCAACAACCGCATCGTTGCAGGCGCACGTGGCGGCGCCTGCTCATTCGGCTGGGCCTGCGCCGACATCGAGGATGAAGGCGAGGACCGCAGCGGCTGGCTGGAGCGCTTCGCTTCCGGGCGGGCGTTCGACGCCGCGGCGCGCCAGATCGGGCTGGCCAATGGCGGCAGGCTGATCGAGGCCGCGCGGGCTGGCAACACGGCCGCACTTGACGCCTTGGAGCTGCCGGCGCGCCGGCTGGGCACTGTCCTTGCGGGTGCGGTCGCGCTGCTTGATCCGCAGGCGATTCTGATTTCCGGGGGTCTTGCCGATGCGCTGGACGTGGTAGGGCCGCCGCTGCTTTCGGCCTTGCAGCGTCAGCTGCCGCCGCATCTGCGCGATGTCGTTCTGCGGTCCGGCGAATTCGGCTCCCGCGCCGGTCTCGTCGGCGCCTCGCTGGCCGGTCTCGCCGGAGCACAGTGGAGGCAGATAAGATGAGCGAGCCGAGCTTTCAGCAACCCGACCGCCGAAGGCCCGAGCCGCTCTGGTATCAGGTGGAAGAGGCCATCCGCGCCATCGTCAAGAGCGGCGAGTGGGCGACCGGCGACCAGATTCCGGCCGAAGACAGACTGTGCGCCCTGTTCGGGGTGAGCCGTATCACGCTGCGCCACGCTCTGCGCAATCTTGAGGAGCACGGGCTGCTCAGGCGCGAACATGGCCGTGGCACCTTCGTGCGCTCCACTACGCTGGTCGCCGGCACCCGCGAACTGACCAGCTTCACCCAGGAAATGGGCAATATGGGCGTGGTCGCCGGCTCTCGCTTGCTCGACTGCAGCCTGACCACCGCCAATGTCGCCGCGGCCGGAGCGCTGGAGATCGAGGAGGGCGACCCGGTGGTGCGCATCCGGCGGCTCAGGCTCGGGAACAACGAGCCGATCGGCATCCAGACGGCGCAGCTCTCGGCCGCGCGCGTGCCCGGCTTTCTCGATGCCGGCCTGCTGCAGGGCTCGCTCTACGAAGCACTGGAACGCCACTATGGCATCGTGCCAGTCGCAGCGCGCGAAAACTACCGTGTCGGCGCGGTCGGGGCGGCGGATGCAGAGTTGCTCGATCTGCCCACGGGGAGTCCCGCTTTCGTGGTCGAGCGCATCACTACCGACGAGCGCGGCCCATTCGAATTCACCGTCTCGGTGATGCGTGGCGACCGCTACGAAATCCGCTCGACGCTGCGTGCCGGTCGCGCCGCGCCAACCGCAAGAAGCTGAGCCATACCCAAGCCGACCCATAACAGGAGTACCGACGTGTCCGATCTTTACATACCCCGCCTTGCCGCCCTCATCGAACAGGCCTCGAAAGCCAATGCCGAAGCCTTTGGCGAAGCGGCCAGCCGCTTTGCCGACACGCTCGAGAGCGGCGGGTTGGTTCATCTTTACGGCTCGGGCCACTCGGTGTTGCCGGTCCAGGAAGTGTTTCCGCGCTACGGCAGCTATGTCGGCTTCAATCCGCTGACCGACCCGCGTGTCATGTGGCATAACGTGCTCGGCGCCGGCGGCGTGCGCGAACTTCTGTGGCTGGAGCGGACCGAGAAATACGCCGAGAAATTCCTCGACCACCAGCCGCTGAACAAAGGCGATTCGATCATCATCTTTGGCCACAGCGGCCGCAATTCGTCCGGCATCGACACCGCGCTTTACGCGAAAAAACGCAGCATCTTCGTTGTTGCGGTGACCAGCAAGAACAATCTCGACAAGCCGGCGACGCACTCTTCCGGCAAGCGGCTTGCCGATGCCGCCGACCTTGTCATCGACACCTGCTCGCCGATCGAGGATGCCATCGTGCCGGTCGAGGGCTGGAGTAGACCGGTGTCCGGCTCGTCGACCGTGCTTGCCATGATCCTGGCGCATGAGCTGATCGCCCGCACCGCCGAGGCGCTTTCGAAACGCGGCATCGAACTGCCGGTTTTTGCCTCGCCGACAATTGCCGGCGTCACACTGCACGACACCGACGTCATCTATGGCGTCTATCGCGAGAAAATGCTCGAGGCGCAGAAGAAGCACCTGCCGACGTTCCAGGCGACCATGCGCGGCGAATGACAACCGGGCAGGGCACGCAAAACGCTAGGACGTAGACTCATCACCGCGTCGCCAGATGCGAGTTGACACGAGTTTCAGGGCAGCAAGGTAGTTTTCTGCTAGCTTGTCATATCGAGTTGCGATGCGACGGAACTGCTTGGCCTTGTTGAAGAACGTTCGACGAGGTTGCGGGCCTTGTAGAGAAAGGGGCTGAAGCACATCGGGTCCTTGCGGTTGGCCTTGGGCGGGATGTTGGCCCATGCCTTTTGCTCGGTGACGGCATTGCGCAAGGCGTTGGCATCATAGCCCTTGTCGGCGAGCAGCATGGCACCCTCGGGCAAATCCTTGATCAAGTCCGCTGCGTAGGCGATGTCACTCATTTGACCTGCCGTGAGCGTCAGCTTGATCGGCCTGCCTTCGGCGTCGACAAGAGCATGGATTTTGGTCGTCAGCCCGCATCGGGAACGACCGAGACAATAATCTCGATCCCCCTTTTTGCTGTCGCGCCTTGCTGATGGACGCGAACAATGGAGGTATCGATCATCTGCACCGTTGCATCGTGGGCTTTGGTGATGCCATGCATGAGGCGGTCCCACACACCTGCTTTCCGCCATCGAACGAAGCGATTGTAGCAGGTGGTGCGTGGGCCGTATCGCCCCCTGGAAGATCGCGGCATGGCGCACCCGATCGCAGCACCCAGAAGATGCCGTCTGCCCGCTGTGCCTGGACGGTGATCGTGCCGAAGAAAACCAGTGCTGCAGCGAACGTTCCTCGTGATATTGCGTTTAACCATGAAAGACGACGATTCGCCCAAAGCATGCAAAAGGGCCCATCGGCTCTCGCGCCGCGATGCAAGGCCAGGAAAGCCTTACGCCAGATCAGTTTGTGAAAAGTCATTGCCCTTGTAAAGCAGGGCAAGCCGGTGAGCCTTCGCGCAAGCGTAGGCAAAACAATCGCCGAAATTGAGATCGGCTTTGTGCCCGACTGCTTTGCCGTATTTCATGCTGGCTTCGATCGCCCGGTCGCCGATGTCGCCGGATATCATGATTTCCTTGCCGGCGATCTCGATCAAAAAGGCGTCGACGGTATCACGGGCTTGCGCCAGCATGTCGGCCGTGGGCTTGGCGTTCTTTTTGATGGCTTCGGCCGATGCTCGCGCGAGACCCTGGACTGCCTCGAACCGGACGAGCGGGGAGATATACAGCGGCTTGGTCGCGGCCGCGAGCCGCTTTTCCAGTTCTTCCGCGCCAGGTTCCTCGTTCAGGATGGCAACGATCACCGAGGCATCGACGAACATCAGTCGTCGCTCCACATTTGGTCGGTGAATTTCTTCATATCGAAATCAGGGTTGGCCGGCCCGATCCGCCGCGCCATTTCCTTGACTTTGGCAAGTCTCTCGCGCAGCGGGACGCTGCCGCGGTTGCGCTCGATCTCATGGCGCAAGGCGGTTCTGACGGCCTCGGTCTTGCTGCGCGCGTTGGTAATCTGCTGCAGCTCGACGGCCATGGCATCGACGTCGGGATCGCGAATGAAGAGCGGCATTTGTATATCCTCTGAGTGATATATGTATATCATATCGCAGATATACTGGCCAGCGAATTCGCGAGCGGCGGTTTTGATAAGGAGGGGAGGGAGGAATGCAGCTCGCGAAAATCCGTCGGAAGGTTCGGTTCTGGTGCTCAGTCCTTGGAATTGCTCGGCGTCTGAAACACGTCGCTGCGGCCATGTCACTGTCAACGCCCACATGCCCAAGGCGCATCGGCGCTACGTACGCCGACGCCTGCGCATCCCAACATCCGCGGCGACCGATTGATGTCGATAGACCGCCCACGCGCCCGACGAGGCCAGCGCCAGCTGCATCGATTGCGTCAGGTTCATAACGGCCATAATCCCGGCCCAGCGAACTCTCTCGTTAGGGCAGCTCGGGGAGTGCTACGGCTGGATGCTCTTGGGAACATCCCGAGCGCATGATCCGGCGGCGAGGATAAACAATCTGAACCACGCGCTGCCTCCACATGATGGCGCCGGAGAACTCAACGAAGCCGTGCTGCATTCGTGGTGAACTGGATAACACGGCCTATCTTCTCGCTCGAAAATTCGGCGGCCTCGACAATCATTGCCGGGGTTACCTCGACGGATCCCTTCGCCGTCTATCCGCGTCTCATCGGCTGTCGCGCTGATCCGGATTGATAGCCACCCGCAATTAAAGGGCCGTTTGATGACACCTAGGCCTCCCCAGCAGTATTAATTCACAAAGCAGGTCGGCACCCCTGCCATCCGCTGGATCCGGTCAGCGTGTGCTTCGGGTTCGGGGTGCAAGATCAGGCGGTGCCATTTGCACGGATGGCGGCGAACCAACCACCACGGCAGGGGCGCCAGATTGCTCACCACGTTGGGTCTCTACTTCGCGGCTCATACCTTGGTGAGCAGCTTGCATCTCCGGAACGGTGAAAACCGGCACCTCGCCCTTGAAACCCTGGAGCTCAAAGGCGCCTGCCTGGACGACCGGCATCGATGCTCCTGCCGCAAAGCCGGGACCAAGCACCAGGGGGATGCCCAGCTTCTTGGTCGTCGACTCGAGCCGTGCCGTGCGGTTCACCGGGGAGCCGATCGCGGTGTAATCGAAGCGCCGCTCGGAGCCGAAATTGCCTACCGAGCAGATGCCGGTCTCGATGGCGACGCCGATTGCGATGGAGGGGTGGCCGTCCGCGGTGAAGGCGGCGTCTTCACGCTTCACCCGTTCGATCAGGGCAAGCCCCGCGTCGAGCGCGCGCTCGCGATGGTCCGGCTGATCAAGCGGCGCGTTCCAGAAGGCGAGCACCGCATCGCCCATGAACTTGTCGATGGTGCCGTCGCGCTTGAGGATCTCATCGGTCGCAATGCCGAGGAAGTGATTGACCACCTTGGCGATTTCCTGGGTATCGAGTTGTTCGCTCATCGTCGTGAAGCCGCGTATGTCGCTGAGCAGGATCGTGATCTCGCGCTTCTCGCCGGACAGGATCGCTTCGGTGTCCGAGCTTGCGAGGCGCTGCACCACGGAAGGCGACAGATACTGGGAGAACTGCCGTGCCAGGGTGGACCGGCGCTGCTCGCTGCGCCTGTAGAGAACATAGCCTTCGAAGCCGGCTACCAGGATCGTCGCAAGCGCCGGCTGCAGCGGGTCATAGAGTGCACCCTGCAGGCTGTATTCGAGAGCGCCGAACACGAACGGCGTGACGGCCAGCAGCACGAGAGCCAGGGCACCAAGCACGACACGCCAGGCGAGCACTCCGGAAAGTCCGATGAAAACGACGGCACTGAGGACAAACCAGAGCCGCTCGAGCATACGCGCGTGCGTTGGCTCAGCCAGGTAGCGCCCGGCAAGCATCTGGCCGATTGCATCGGCGTGGATGTCCGCGCCTGGTCGCGCTGGACGTGTCGGGGTGGGCAGGTACTGCGTCAGTCCCACGGCCGACAGATCGACAATGGCGATGGCGTCCCGCAGCCGCGGATCACTGCCGCCCGAAAGGATAGTGCTGGCAGATATACGGGGCGTATCCGTGGCGGTTTCCCAGAGGCGGATGCTCCCCTCCGGCTCGAGCGGCACGATGGCGCCGGCCATCCTGAGTGCGTCGAACCCGGCGGCATTCATCCGGGCTATGTAGCCGTCCTGCCCGGCGTAAAGGTGCAGAAGCTCGAGCGCGAAGGACGGCCACAGCTGCACGCCTTGAGCGGTATTGCGAAGCCACAGCAGCGGCACATGGCGCAGTACGCCGTCGGGATCGGGCAAGGTGCGAATCACGCCGAGGCCCGCGGCGGCGTTCGAGAATTCGGCAAGCGAGCCGGTCAGGCCGGTGAAGCCGGGAAGTGTATCGGGTACCTGCCCGACGATCGACCAGCCGGCTTTGGGTTCTGCTTCTGAAACCGTCGCCTCATTGCCTAGGCTGACGGCAAGCGCCGTTCGATTTTTGGCCAGCGCCGCTGCCAGGCGCTTGTCTCCGCCGATGCCCTCAGGCGAGGTGTCGGCCTCGGGGAGTACCAGCGCAAGCCCGACCACCGCCGCGCCGGACTTGGTGATGCCATCGACCAGATCGGCCAAGAGGCCACGGTTCCAGGGCCATCGCCCATGTGCCTTGAGGCTGGCGTCGTCTATCGAGACGATCACGACAGGATTGCTCGTCGCCTGGCGTGGGGCGAGAAACTGGTAGAAGTCGTACGTCCGCTCACGCAGGCGCGACAACGGCCCGTCAAAAGCCAAATGGCAAGCGAGCAGCAGGAGCACGACCACAAGGCCGGATATTTTGCGCCTGCCAGCTTGCCGCCAATCAGCCCAGCGCCAACCGGCCAAAAGGCTCATGTCGTGCGGCCGGGCCTAATTGCAGTAGTAGTCGCAGCCCTCGCCATTGCCATCGCCCTCATCCTTCACCCCGCCACCGGCAGGTGGCGTTGGGCTGTCGGGGAACTCCATGACCACTCCTGGCAATGCGCCATCGCTGGACTCGCAGACCTTGAGCGAGCCGCCGAGTGCCGACGCACAAAGCGCGCTTACGTCCAATCCCGGACCCGGTGCGCCTGGCAGGCCGGTGCCGGCAATCCGGTCGATGCTGTCCAATATCGGGAAGGTGTCGATTCCGCCGTAGCCGGTCAGCAGCTTGCCATTTTCCGACGTGCAGGCGAAGCCCGGGTTTGTGATGACCAGCCGTTTGCCATTCATCGTGCAGGTCATGCGGCCGGCGCGCAGTATGCCGACGGTCTGGCCGGCTGCCACCAGCACTTCGATGATGCCGCCTCTGGCCCCGAGCACCATGTGCGGCGTCGCAACCTGCATGACGCCGCCTTTCGAAACCTGGCCGCCATAGAATCGGGCCAGGCCGCTGTTCATCCCGATGTCGATCTTTCCCGATCCGGATCCCGGATTGTAGACGAATTCATCGATCGTCAGGCTGGTGTTCGGACCAATCTTGGCGCTCGATTCGTCCCGGAACACCAGCATTCCAAGACCAGTGGGATTGCTGCGCAGCTGGTCGCCGAGTTCGACGCCCGCGCCGACGTTCATTGTCCCGCCGTTGTTGCGGACGATGTTGGTCTGGTAGGCCGTCATCGACCCGACCGTTTCAGCGGCAGATGGTGCCGCAAAGGCAAGGCAGGCGACAAAAATGGCGATCTGACGGTACGGGGTCCTCATCGCGGCCTCTTTCAATTGAGCGTCAACGTGTAGCTCATGAGCATTTCGAACGATTTTCGGTCGCGGCTGGCGATGTCGAAGTTGGTTTCGCGATAGGCAAGATCGACGCTGATCTTCTGCGACTCCGTCAGCTGAAAATCGCTTTCCGAGGCAATGCGCCAGAAGTCGCTCTTGATACTTGTGCCGATGCCGATGGACAGATCGGGAGCGTCGCTATGTCCGGCCGAGAAAGCGACCTGGTGCGACCATGCGAAAAGATCCGGTACGTTCATCAACAGGCCGCCATAGCGGACCTCGCCCGTGTAGCTGCGGCCGATTTCAGATCCGGAGGCGAAGTCATTCGAGCCGACAAAGCGCAGTCCGAGCGCCTGGCCATTGCGGAAGCGGTAGCTGCCGCCTGCCTCATAGAAAAGCCTGCTATCGGCGAAAATGCCTTGCGAGGCGCCTAGATCGATGTAGCCGCCACCGGCGAAGAGCGTCGTCTCGACCGTCGGGCGCACAAGAAAGCGCCCACTGACGCCGATGCCGGTTTCCTGGATATCGCTGTCGAAGCGATCCGTAACTGTGAACGCGGAAAGCAGCAGGCGCAGCGAATCGATCCCACTGTTGGGTAATCCCTTGTCCCAGGTGATCGCGGCGTTGCCGTGGATGAAGGTCTCCTTGCCACCCGGAACCGACAGGTCTGGCGTGAAAAAGCGCTGTGTCGCCGTCAATGACCCCGAAAGAACGAGAGCGTCGGCACTTGGCGTGCCGAGGTCCCATCGGACAAAGCCTTCCGCCCGCCCATAGGGCGAGACGAAGCTGTCGTCGTCCTGCGCCCCGCCGGGCCCAAAATCGGTAAATGCGCTGAACACGCCGCCGGTCAGGGCGAGTTCCCAGGTGACGCCACGCAACGCGCGCTCGATGCGGGCGAGCAGGCGAACAGCTTCCTGCTGCTCACTTGCGGTCAGGCCGCCGACTTCCATGCCGTACTGCACCTGCCGCCGAGCCAATTCATAGGAGCCGACATGATAGTACAACCGGCTGGCCGCCAGCCGGGCGCGCGCATCGCGGGGATATTTGATCAAATACTGCTCGATTGACGAGATCGCCTGATCGTACTGCCCGGCGTTAACGGCAACCGTGACGAATTGGGCGAGCGTTCCGTTGTCGGCCGGACTGGCGATGCGGGCTGAAAAAGCATCCTCATAGGCCGAAAAAAGACCCTGCGCGCCGGCCGGCAATACGCCGGTACAAAGCAGCGCCGCGGCGAAGCCAAAGAGAGCTGGAAACGAAGATTGCATGCCGAGAACCCACCCCAAACCCGACTAGTGCGAAGGATTTAGCACGACTACAAGAAAAAGGCGACTGAACTGTCACCAGACCATGCGAGTCTCAGCAGCTGTTGCAGCTGCGCAACAAATTATCGGCTTTATTCCTATTTCGGCTGCGCTGGTTGTCAAAACATCTTCTCAGCGTTGCTGTACGTAATTGAAGTATTCGGCACCAGTGGCAACTAACTCAAATCATCATCAGTGGCGGATCGCACAGCCGACAAGATTAATATTGTTTGCGCGATTCTGCGCGTATCTGGTCACCGAATGAGGTTTCAAGGTCACTCACGGCTCATCCAAAGGTCTTCCGTCGCGTTGCGCAAGGGGTCGGAGAGCTGCCGGAAGGTGCTTCTCACGACGTGTGCGCGATTGCGGCCTGGCCTTCGCAATTTCGTTGACCGCCGACGAGGTCAGCTTATAGGAACCCCATCTCCCCAGGGACGCGTCACCGGACGCGCCTTGCTACAGAACGAGCATGGTGGCCAGCCCCAGCATCAGACCCATGCCTACGATATCGGTCACGGTGGTGAGGAAGATCGCCGAAGCGACCGCCGGATCGGCGCCGACCCGGCGCAGGCCCAGCGGGATCAGCACGCCGGAGATTCCGGACATGAGGCACGATCCGGACATGGCGAGCAGGATCACAAGTGCCAGCATGGGCGCCTGGGCCGCCGACTCCGGTTGCCGTGAGGCGTAGAACCACATCGCCGCAGCCGCCACAAGACCGACGAGCACGCCGTTGGCGATCCCGAGCGCGCCCTCCCTCATCACCAGGTGCAGCTTCGGCCGTTTGTCTACATCGCCCAGGGCAAGGCCACGCAGCGTCATAGCCAGTGCCTGGCAGCCGGTGTTTCCGCTCTGCCCGGCCAAGACCGGTAGGAATGCCGCCAGGGCGACGATCTTCTCGATCGTGCCTGTGAACGAGCTGACCACGAAAGCGGCCATGAAGGCCGTCAGCAGGTTCAGCTGCAGCCACGGATGACGCTTCAAAAAGGCTGAAAACAGCGGCGTAAAAGAACGCTCCTCCTTCTGGACGCCCACCATCTGGCCAGACTGGGCGGAAATCTCGATGATTTGCTGCTCGAACAGCCGCCAGCCGCGGACCTGCCCGAGCAGCCGGTTCTCCGCGTCCACCACGGGATAGACCGGGTAGTGACGGCGTACCGCCGCCTTGCATGCATCGCTCAAAGAGAGAGCGACATTAAGCGCGAACGGCCTGGGCAGCATGATCTGATCGACCATCGCGTCGGCTTCGCTCAGCATCAGATCGCGCAGAACCACCAGGCCAACCAGCTTATCACCGCCCTCCGTGACGTAGAGATAAGTGAGCTCGGTCGGCACCTGGGTGCGTCTGACAGCTTCCACTGCGGCAGCAACCGTCGTGCCGACAGGGACGCTGGCGGGAATCGGGTCCATTAACTCGACGAGCGAGTCGGGGATCGCGAAATCCTTGCCACCGGTATCAGGCTTGATAGGACGCATATGCGGTGGCAGATGCTCAGCCACCTTGCGGGCGTGCCTGTCCGGCAACAATTTTAGTGTGTCGCGGATGAACTCGGGAGACTCTCGGGCAAGCAGTTCCGCCGCGTCATCAGGTGCTCGAGCACGCAGCGTGCGCACCAGCTTATCAACGTCGTTCTCTTCCTTCATCTGCCGCCGCCCCCATTGCTAGTGTCTTGCCTCTGACAGTATGACACGGATCGGATCGCTCTGTCTGGCGCGCAGTTGCCCAAGCGCCTCGATCCCGAAATCATCGCCTCGGGCGCCGAGTGCACTGAACCCAGACAAATCTGAGCTGTTGCGGCGTACATAAAGGCGGGCTGTAACGTCTGCGTGTCGCCGAGATCTTAACGTGTTGCGAACTTCACCGTTTTTTCCCAGGGTCTGCGAGCACGCCGCAACCAATCAAGACTTCAATCTTCCAAGCGGCCTGGTTTTATTAAAAGTGGCACGACACTGAAGTATCTAGCCGGACCGATGCGAATACCACAGCTTCCTGGACCACGTGATCGTCTTGAGCGGTCCGGTCGGCGCCAATAAACAATGTGAAGGCCGGACATGCTGGAAAGGCAGGGCCTGCGGAAACATATGTCGAATGTTTTGCCTCGCTCGTGGCATCGTATCGGTCCTATCCCCTCCGGACCCAACGCAGGATGCTTATGCGGCGAACTGCAATTCTTCATCCACCATCATGCCGGACACCACGTTCTGCGCGGGTCGTACCCCGCAGCCTTGAAATTCTAACCGAGAACTGTCCCAAACCCCATGAGGCGGATTTCAGCGCGGCGGTTTCATCGATTACACAAGCTGCCTTCAGGCGCGGGTAGCTGTCGCGAGGTTTTGGCTTCTCGCCCCACTCGCATACGCCAGCCCTGCCGTACGGCTGGCGCTCGCTTGGCGTCGGACAGGTTGCGGTGGAAACGGTGCGGCTCAAAGAGGATCGACGGTCGCCCCCGGTAATCAAAGCCAGACCAAATATTCACAACATCCAGGAAAGCATGGATTTCATCCTCTCCTACTCCAATGCGGATGCCGAGTTTTGGCAGGTCTACATCGTCAAGACGCTTCTCGGCGCCTTTGAAAGGAAGGTCATTGGTAAACCTCTGAGTTGTGGGGATTGACTTTTTAGGGCCGGAGCATGCTTAGATTGCCGCGATTCCAGGGGATGCGGCATGAAGTACAGAGCAGATATCAGCGGCCTTCGGGCCGTAGCTGTCGTTCCTGTGGTGCTCTATCACGCGGGGTTTTCTGCGATCAGCGGCGGGTTTGTCGGGGTCGACATCTTCTTTGTCATCTCCGGATTCCTGATCACCTCAGACATCATCGAGCGGATCTGGGGTGGCTCGTTTTCACTGGTGGAGTTCTACCACCGCCGCGTTCGCCGCATTTTCCCGGCCCTATTCGCCATGCTCGCGACCTGCTTCGTGATGGCGTGGTTTGTGCTGCCGCCGGGAGAGGTCGTCGCGTTCGCCAAGAGCGCAATTGCCGCCGCACTTTCGGCTGCGAACCTCTATTTCTACCGAAATACCGATTATTTTACTGCCGCCGCCGAATCGCTCCCGCTGCTGCATACGTGGTCGCTCGCGGTTGAGGAGCAATTTTATCTTCTATGGCCGCTGGTGATCATGATCTTTATGAGATGGTTCAAGACGTGGGCTTTGAGCTTCGTCTTGGTCTTGGGCGTTCTGTCGATCGCCGCCGCCCAGTTCTGGCTCCCGGTTGATGCACCATTCGTATTTTACATGCTCCCAACGCGGGCTTGGGAACTGCTGCTTGGCGGTCTGATCGCGCTGCCTGCAGTGCGTTCCATAAAGTTAGGCCAAACCGTCGCAGAAATCCTCTCATCCAGCGGTCTGGCGCTTATCATTGCTTCCCTGTTCACGATCGACCACGACACGCCATTCCCCGGCATCTATGCGCTCGAGCCGTGCCTTGGTGCCGGGCTTATCATCTTCGCCGGAATTCATTACCAGCCAGCCGTTTCGCGGGCGCTATCCGTTTCTCCGGCCGCTTTCGTCGGGCTGATTTCCTATTCCCTTTACCTCTGGCATTGGCCGCTGCTGGTATTTGCCGGGATCTATGAGAACCGGGAATTGCTTGTTTCCGAGCGGGCCGCGATCGTCATTGCCGCGCTGCTGATCTCGGCGCTCTCATGGCGATTTGTGGAGCGTCCCTTCCGGCAGAAGCGGGAAGCTGCCCTATGGAAATGCACGACGCCGGCCATTGGCGCCATAGGTGTGGCTTGCGGTCTTTCTCTGATCGTCATCAAGGGCGCAGGGTTCCCCAGCAGAGGCCCGGCTGCTGGTCCAGTCGTTCAGGCGGTCAAGGCAGAGAGCGCCGCGTTTCAGGCTTCAACCTGCCTCATGCGGGGCGCGCTCATCCCCAAAGCGGGCGAATGCATTCTCGGTAGCTCTCCCGCGGCTGTCGTCCTTTGGGGCGATTCTCACGCCGCTCATTTGGCTTCGTCTCTCGAGGAAGCCGCCAAGGCAACGGGCGTTGGCGTCAGGCAGATCACGAAGGCCGGGTGCGCTCCGTTTCCAGAAATGCAAATGCTCCCGTCAAGCCCAATGCGCGCCGATTGCCCAGCCTTCAATTCGGCGGCCCTCCAGTCTATCCTTGCCGATCCCAACATCAAACTGGTGATCATGGCCGGCAGGT
The DNA here is from genome assembly GCF_040317695.1 of Mesorhizobium sp. M1403. Taxonomy (NCBI): domain Bacteria; kingdom Pseudomonadati; phylum Pseudomonadota; class Alphaproteobacteria; order Hyphomicrobiales; family Phyllobacteriaceae; genus Mesorhizobium; species Mesorhizobium sp. M1403. The sequence goes on from NZ_JAMYKY010000002.1 coordinate 305,471, forward strand.
GGAACACCTACTCCGGAGTTGGCGGAAGCTATCTATCCAAGGACGGTTCATGGCCGTCAACAGAGAGTTCAAAAGCCAACTTCACGCGGTCGATAACAGACACCGCCGCCACGCTTGCGGCCCATGGCATACAGACCGCTGTGGTAGGTCCGGCTCCAGAACCGCCTACAGACGTGCTAACCTGTCTGATCCGAGCCAACTTCCTGAAGGAGGACGGTGCGTCATGCTCCATCATGCCAGCACGCCAGCATTGGCGGAACAACCAAGTCCTCGCCGATCTGCTCCCGCCGACCGTCCAGTTCGTCCCCATAATCCCGATCTTATGCAAGGCCGAAGAGTGCCCGCTGAAAGCCGGTGATGACATCCTGTACCTCGACGCGACCCACCTTTCGCGCGCGGCTGGACATATCATCGCCCCGCTTTTCGCGAAGGAGGTGTCCTCGTCAGTTGGAGATCTGACGGCCAGTCACGTCGTCGTGCAGTAACCGGCGTCCAGTCTGTTCCGGCGACATGGCCGCTTGGCGTCACCAACTTGGACCATCGCAGAATGATCTTGCCCGCGGCTATGACAGGGACGGAATTGGCTTAAGCCGTTAGGGTTCTCTACATTAAGAGTGATTGCAAGTAAGAGTCCTCCTAAGGAGCTTGTGGCCCGCGTCCGCTTTGAGGCACTCGAGTCGTTGCGGCCCACTGCGAGTTAATGTAGGCCAACCGTGGTAGGGGTAGCCCGCCGATCGCATGCTGAAGGGGCCGAACGACGCTCAATTGCCAGAATGGCGTCGCCGTGGGATTGCCATTTCGCCGAAAGTGATCCGGACCGGCCCGGAATTCCCGCCGAATTCGTAGCAGGTGCCCACCCTCGGAGACGCGTGTGAGCAACATCATCGCAGCAGGTTTCAATTCATCTCTACCAATGGCAGGTTGGAGAGCCTTGCGGCGGACTTTCGCAGCTTTGCCGATATAGCGTCGAAGCCGTCGAACTGGGACGACGACCCTCGACCTCATAGCGGGCGGCCGTATTGTCCCTGAGGGAGCCGAGACGCTTGTGGCGCTGACCCGCCAGTTCGTTTTCCGCTACATGGTTCACGGCGTGAGCGTTGTTCGAGCTTGCCGAGAAACAGAGAGGCATTTTGGGCAAAAGCCATTATAAAACAAGGTTTACTCATGACTGATCAAGGTGCCAGACTGACTCATTTCTGTAGAGATCATCTGCCGTCAGATCGCCCCGCAAGCCGCACGCCGGGCCCGCCGCCGTTCTCGGGGATGAACTCGATACCGGCAGCCTCTAATGCTTGCCTGAGAGCTGCAATATTGTTCCGATGTGGGACCCGGGCGCCTCGCTCAAAATCAACTACGGTGGGCCGTGATACCTGGGCGGCTTCCGCGAGCTCGCTCTGACTCATCCCCAACATAGCGCGAGCGCCCCGACACTGTGCAGCAGATATTTTACTATAAGTCAAATATTTACCTCTCGCATTGACAATGCGTGCACTGTTTGTCAAATTGCCAAATAATTTAGCGACATTGTTCGCGGCCGAACAGGATGTTTCCACCATCCCGCTCGGCCTGACCACAACCCAAGCTGCTGAGGAGCTCGGATCATGGCTGATTCCGACGATAACACGACTCTGCCTTTCGTCACCCGCAGGCAAGTGCTTGCAGGAGGGATGATAACATCCACAACTGTGATGCTTGAGAACAGTGCGTTTGCCGGCAACGAAGCTGCAATGAGTATGCCGCCCGACCCAGCGCTAGCGCTCTGGCGGGAATGGCAGACAGCCCACGACCTAACCGAGCGGCTTTGCCGCAGGCAGCAGCGACTGGAAACGAGGCTTGTCGAGAGCGTCGGCTTGCCGTGTGTGACCGTCCGCCTGACCGCTGGTAAGGACGTGACGGTCCACTCGATCGAGGAGCTCAATGAAGTGCTCGGCAAAGGGCCAGATGTGGCGGCTCTTCGCCAGAAGGCCGAAGCTGATTTCGCGGCCCATCAGGCACGCTGGGACGCGGCTGCCGAGGAGACCCGTTACACCGTAGCAGTCAAAGCCGAGCGCGAGGCTGGTGAGCGGGCGCAGGATCTGCTGGAAGCGTTCTCAACCACGCCCGCCACGACGCTCGCCGGTGTGGCGGGCAAGCTCGATGCCGTGTTGCGCGAGGGTGAGGCCTGGGAGGAATGCTTCGAGTTCCCGTGGCCGCAAATCCGCTCGGCGCTCAACGATCTGGCGCGTATCGCCAAAGCTTTGGAGAAGCATTCATGACCAATCTGAGACGCTCCGCTATTGACCGGCCGGTCAAGATCACCATCGAACTGCCCGCTGACCAAAGACGGAGGGCGGACCGCTCGAGTTGAAGGTCCGCCGTTTTGGTCGCTCAGATCACAAGGAATGAACCTGCCGCAAGCGACATACCTGGAGAGAGGGTGGCGAACTGTATTTGAGCCGCGCCGCCAATCCCGTCGCTGTCGAAAGAGAGCGCTCCGGTTGAGCTGTTGTAGATGATATGGTCGGAGCTATCATGCGCGGCGGTGCCAGCAAAGAAAGCATCGGATGAAAGGCCACCCAGCTTTAGCCCGGCAAAAATGACGTGATCGAGCTGAACCTCGTCCTGGGCCTTGTTGAAGTCGGTTATCCTGTCGATATTGCCGGCTCCAAGAGCGCTATTGAATACGAAAGCATCATCGCCTCCGTTGCCGGTCAAAATGTCGGTACCGCCGCCGCCTTTGATGACATTGACACCGGCATTGCCTTGGATCGTCTGGGCGAACTCGTTGCCTGTGAGATTGATTGCCGTGGTGCCGGATGCGTTCGTGGTCGCCAAAAACTGGATCGACGAGCCGGCCGCAAGAGCATGGCTCACCGAAGCGAGCACCTTGTCCGTTCCGCTGCTTACCGCCTCAATCACCCTGTCACCGGCATTGTCGACATAATAGGTGTCATTGCCCCCATAGCCGGCCATCGTATCGGCGCCGCCGAGGCCGTTGATGACATTGGCGCCGGCATTGCCCTGGATGGTCTGGGCGAACTCGTTGCCTGTGAGATTGATTGCCGTCGTGCCGGATGCGTTCGTGGCCGCCAAAAACTGGATCGACGAGCCGGCCGCAAGAGCATGGCTCACCGAAGCGAGCACCTTGTCCGTTCCGCTGCCTACCGCCTCAATCACCCTGTCACCGGCACTGTCGACATAATAGGTGTCATTGCCCCCATAGCCGGCCATCGTATCGGCGCCGCCGAGGCCGTTGAGGACATTGGCGCCGGCATTGCCCTGGATGGTCTGGGCAAACTCGTTGCCAGTCAGGTTAGTGGCTGTCGTGCCGGACGCGTTCGTGGTCGCGAGAAGCTGGATCGATGATCCAGCAGCAAGGGCATAGCTCATCGCACTGAAGACTTTGTCAGTGCCGCCGCCTACCGCCTCAATCACCTTGTCACCGGCATTGTCGACGTAATAGGTGTCATTGCCCCCATAGCCGGCCATCTTGTCAGCGCCGCCGCCCCCGTTGATGATATTAGCGCCGGCATTGCCCTGGATGGTCTGGGCGAACGCATTGCCGGTCAGGTTGATCGCCGTCGTGCCGGACGGGCTGCTGGCGGCGAGAAGCTCGATCTCGGAGCCGGCAGCAAGGGCATGACTTACGGAGGCGAATGCTTTGTCTGTGCCGCCGCCCGCCGCTTCAACCTCCTTGTCGCGGACATCGTCGACATAATAGGTGTCATTGCCGGCATAGCCGATCATTGTGTGGCCGCCGGCCCCGTGAAACACATCGTCGCCGCTGGTGCCATACAAGGTGTCGCTTGTGTCGACGGGAGGCGGAGTGGTCCCCGTCGTCGCAAGGTTGTGGTCCCGGAAAACGGCCTGCAGTTCCGGGGAGCTCTCGAGCGCGGTGTCGCCTCGCTGCGACCCCCAGGCGTATGCGTAGTCGAAGGCGGGTGACGGAACCAGCTTGGCCCAGTGCTCCATCATGGTTTCCATCTGGGCGGCGGTGGGCACGACATATTTGCCACCCATGTCGGTGTTATACTCGCCGCCTCCAAACGCCTGGTAGCCCGGAACGATCTGGCTCGTCGGGATGCCCGATGCCTGAGCGGCGGCGACGAATTTGTCGATCATGTTGTAGTCGACCGGGCCATCCGTGCGGACGGGATAGACATCTATGCCGTAGTAATCGATACCCGTATTAGCGGGATTGTACGTGCCCCTAAAATCCGGATTCGCCGACGTCCCCAAGCTCATCATTGTGATGTAGGTCTTGGCGCCTGGAAAATGCTCATGGATCCAGTCGGATTCTGCCTTCAGATTCGCGGCAGAGGCGTAGGTACCCCACTGGCCGGTGGGATCCGGCTCGTCGACAAGGAAGAACCCAAATACGTTAGGATTGCCGAGGAAAGGAGTAACCTTGTCGATAAAGGATTGGGTTACGCCGTTGGCCTCGTCGAGGTAGACCAAGCCTTTCATGCCCTCTGGCATCTCGTTGACCTGGTCAACATATTGCACGCTAGCCAGATTGAATCCGGCTTTTGCGATGTCCGTGCCGGACCCGCCCGACGTGTAATGGAGAGTCGCCATCCATAGTCCCTCATTTTGATTCGATAGCGCCCCCGCGGATGTCTGCCTACTAGAAGGTGTATATTAGCGCCAAATCACATACCTGCACGCCCTGATAGAATGGTTGATCGGTGGCAGGATTGTCGCACCCCGGATTTGAAATTCTACCGATATGTGTCGAATTTATTATTGATGGGAAATATTTTACCGGCATTGTATGACGATATTCAGATTTGTCTTATACCAAAACTAACGTAGAAAAACAACGTAGAAGAAGAAAACTGAAAATAACTTGGGTGGTACTCTAGAAAGACCAAATTATGTCAAAAGAATTATAAGGATTCGGCGCGCCAACCACTTATTGGCGATACTGCCGAAAATTAAGCTAGAGGTATGGCCGAGTCACCGTCTCTGTGAACTCGCCTAATTTGTTGTGGACAAATGTGAGCCGGTGTTCATCTGATGGCGGATCAGATCCTCGAATGAGCGATACGGGAGATCGTCACTTTTGGCATCTGCCGCTGGGAGGCCGCTTTCTATTAGCTTTCTATTAGCAAAGTTGTGAGTAAGTGCCTCTACCTCATCGCGCCAGCAACTACGTGTCGCATCGCCCTTAGCCCGATGCTGACAGTCCGGCTCGAACCGCCGTCTGAGTTCATAGTCCAGTATCTGTGGACGAGGTTGGCGAGCGCAAAGATTTTTACGGGGCCGGTCAAAAGCCGCCGCTGGTCGGCTGCATCTCGCCGTGCTACCGCTCAACTAGTCTAGAATGCGTTGCGCGGGACGAGCTAGCCTCGCACGCAAACGCGTTCGAAAGCCGAAGGACTTACACCATGATCGCACGGACCAAATCTCCAATAATGTACAAAAACAGACCGTTAACGGCTTCGCGCATCATAGATCTCGTACGAAAGGCCGCCATCTTTACGACCCCAACCAAGTCGGTTAAGACTTTCTATGGTCCGAGGATGATGAAGCGACGGGGTGATTTGACGTTTATCGCCTCTGCGTTAGGACATTACGGATCATTTATCTCTGACAAGCTCCACGCAATCGACGGGCCGTTTGTCTTCCTTGACATTGGCGCAAATGCTGGCTTGTACAGCTTGCTCGCTGCTGCCCGGCCAGAATGTGATCAGGTCATTGCTATCGAGCCAGTTCCGTCAACGTTCTCTGTTCTGGTCCAGAACATAGCAATCAATGAAGCAGCGAAAGTAACGCCGATTTGCGGGGCTGTCTCGACCTCTGATGCGGGTTTTGTTGCTATGTCATTCGACCCTAAGCATTCTGGAGTGTCGCATGTAGTCGAGAAAACGAGGGATCGCGTGGACCATGAAGTTCTTGCATTCGTGGTCTCCCCGATGCACTTGGGTCTACTGCTTGGAAAGTCCACCGAACGTATCGTAATTAAGATTGACGTTGAAGGCAGCGAGGCAGACGTACTTACTACTATCGAGCGGGCTGGGTTGTTCCCCCGAATAACAGATGCAATAATCGAACTGTCAACGCTAAATGATAGCAGCGTTCAAAACGTTCTATCCGCGAGATCAATCATGAGCCGAAACGGCTTTATAGAAGAGACAGCCATTCCTGCTACAGCAACGTTTCACTATGACGCTTATTTCGTGCGTTCGGCTGCGCAACAACCTGATTGACTCTAGCTGTTTCGGCGCGGATCACTTGCGCCTGGCGACTTCCTTCGCCAAATCCCCGACTTCGCGGCGCAGGTCGCTGGTCTCGTCGACGAGGCGGTTCACTGCTTCGACCATGCGGTTACCTAGTTGCCTGGTCGTCTCCGCATCGAGGCGCTGCGTAACTGTCTCGACGATAGCCGCTTCGATTGACGTTAGGTGCTTGTTGACGGAGGAGCTGTCGACAATGCGCTGCGTCAAGTGTGAAGGTCTTTCCGGTGTCCAGACCTTTTTTCTGTTTTTCTCGCGCCCGCTGACTTCCAGGCCATGCGTAAGACGAACGCTGCAGCATGGAACCTATCTACGCACCGATCCACATGAGCCATTCGGGTATGCCTGCACTGTCCATCACCATTTGTCCGCTTATCCGCCGCGATCCAGTAGAGGCAGTAGAGCGCCAGCAGGGAAAGCAGGATATTGAGGCCTAGCCCGGCGCTCAAGATGCCGTGATGAAGGCCGATGCGCCAAGCGTCCAACCCATCTCGTTCTCGCCAAACTAGCGAACGAACGCATAGCCTGGGGCGGAAAAGGCGTCGCTGGGATGCAGCAACGTCGCGCTCCAGATGAACAGGTAGGAAGCGCAAAATCATTCGGAGACGCGCTCGCGAAAGCGTTCGACAATCCGGCCAGTGATCATTTCAGTTCGGTCCGGCGCGCCGCACTGGCTTCGCTGTGCCGGTCGCACTCGGCCGGCGTGTAGAGCTTAATGGCGCAGCCAGGCGCAATGCTACGGTCGATCCTGTTCTGATTGGCCACCGTCTTGCCCTCTTGCCCTGCGCGCCCGGCAAGCTGTTACCGAGGGCCGAGCGTAGCGGCGTTACACCGCTGACGTTTGAAGTCGTATACGCCGTCCGCGTCGATGCACTGGTCAAGAGACGTGCGAGCGTCAACGCCCTTATGGATCGCATCGGTATTCTCCTTTTCGATCTTGGCGCGCAGCTCGTCCGCACCTTGTGCCTGATGAGTTCGTAGCCGCCCCAGATCGCGCCGGAGGCGACGAGAATGGTTGCAGCTACGGCGATCATGCCGGCGAGCTGGCGGTTGACGCCAAGGGTGCCGGCGATGAGCGTGACGATGCCGATCACAGCGCCAGCCTCCACCACAGCACCGCGAACGCGACGCCGAGCGCCAGCCGGTGCCGAGGGCGGCGCCGGCGGCCGAGATGAGAAACTGCCTCATACCGGCACCGTGCCGAGCGCCTGGGCGAGGTGCCTTGCGGGTCACGTACCTGCGATAGGCAATGCCGCCGATGACCAGCACGGCGCTCGCACACGCCAGGACAACGACGACCTTGCCGATCAACTCGCTCGAATAGGAGAGCGGCGAGATCTGGTTCTGGAGCTCGGTCAGCGTGCCGGCCAGGCAGCCGCCGCCGATGCCGCCGCCGGTTGCCCGGTCGGCCGGAGCCAAGGAGGGCGCAACGTTGGCATCCTCGACGAACGCCTTCGCCTGGCCACCGGCGACAAAACGTGCGTCCTGCGGCACCTCGTCGGTGGCCCATGCCTTGCCGATCGAGCGCACCTCGGCGACGCGCGCAGTCCAGCCGCGGCCGAACGTCTTAGGCCAGTACGGAAAGCTGGCAGGTGAACGCCTTGGTCGAGGCGACGCCGATCTTCATGCCAGCCTTGCGGCAGTAGCGCAGCGACGCCAGCGTGTCGGCGGTCTCACCCGATTGCGAGATGAAGAAAGCGGCATCGTTCTTCGACAGCGGCATCTCGCGGTAGCGGAACTCCGAAGTGACATCGATGTCGACCGGCAGCCGCGCATAGCGCTCGAACCAGTATTTGCTGATCAGCCCGGCGAGATAAGCGGTGCCGCAGGCCGAGATCGCCAGCCGGTCGATCTTGGCGAAATCGAATGGCAGCTCGAGCGGCTTCGAGACGCCGCCGACGAAATCAACATAATGCGCCAGCGTGTGCGAGATCACTTCCGGCTGCTCCCAATCTGTTCTCTCGGCTTGCTTGACGTGGCCCAGTGCACTATTCACCAGGCCAAGCGTAACGGCGGCCGCTTCAAGTGGTCGTCATGGCGAATGAGCGCGATTTCACACACATTGAAGACCTTGTGGTCATCACATGGTGAACAATCCACGATATGGAGGCAGGGATGAGATGATTCTTAGACTGCCTGTCGAGTGAGTAGATTGGCACAGCTGAGGGTTACCAGGCCGCACACGATTCCAATGCTATCGGCAGCTAAATCAAGCATATTAAGATCCCGTCTTACGCTGGTGCCTTGAAGGACTTCGATGACGGCGACAATCAAAGCCAGGGAAATTATCAGAGTTGTTTTGCGTTCAGGCCAACCAAGGCCGCCGACAAACATCAACACGGCAAAAGCGATCCGGTGATTTAGTTTGTCGTAATGGAAACCTGCGTCCAGTCCGAATTCCTTAAGAGGAGACACAAGCAGAAGCGCTAGCACAACAACCGCAAGAAGCGTAACGAAAAAAGCCATTCTCACGGTGACCGAGTGCGATCTCATTTTGTTCAACAATGGTCCCTCGCAACTGAGCCTTGGCAGGAGGGGCCCAACAACATGATCTGGCACAAATCTTCCCTGCAACAATCGCACCGCATGTCGCTAAAATCGACTGAACTTGCTGCCACGGCTATCACAGCGATCGCGATGTGCAGTATGCCTGTGCCGAGTACACCGCACGACTTGCGGCACACGACATCCAGCCGAGCATGAGCCGGGTGGGCAATCCCTACGACAATGCCAAGGCCGAGCGCTTCATGCGAACGTTGAAGGAGGAGGAAGCCGACGGCCGAGCCTATCGCGACATCGGCGATGCAAGGAACAGGATCGGCGAATTCATCGACGCCGTGTAAAACAAGCAGCGCCTACATTCCGCGATCAATTATCGATCGCCGGATGAATATGAAGCCAGCCTAATGCGGTTGCGGCGGGAAGCCCGTGCCGCAATCTTAGAAACGGAGAACTGTTACTGATCTCTGTCTCCCCCGAGGGGTGCACTTCGCCATGTCTTAGGTACAATCTGTCACCCATGTGTCCAGAATGGACCCTCTGAGAATTGGCTGGGGCGCCAGGATTCGAACCTGGGAATGTCGGTACCAAAAACCGATGCCTTACCACTTGGCGACGCCCCAACAGCCGGAGCGTGCCCGCTGTGCGCGCGGCCTTATAGGACGAGCCGGGAGAAAGCTCAATGCCGACATATCGACTATGCGCGACCGCCCCACCAGTTTTGCAAAGCGTCGCGTTGAACGGGCCTATTCACCCCGCGCCGCCATTTCATTGCCAGCCGGATCGACGAAATGGAGCCGCCTGCCGCCGGGCAATGAAAAGATCGCCTTGACGACGGTGCCGCCGGTATTCTCGACGGCGCTCAATGTTTTCTCCAGCCTTTCGGAATAGAGCACGGGCGGCTTGCCCGGTGCATCTTGGCCATCCGCCTGAAATCAGCCGTCCGGCCCTTCGGCAAAGGCTGAATAGGTCGGCCAGTAATCCGTGAACGACCACGAGAAGGCCCCGCTTTAGAAAGCCTTCACGCTGTCCAGCGTGCCGCCCGTCGCCGGCATTTCCAGATAATCGAGCCTTCCGGTCATTCTCATAGTTCTGCGCTTTGTTCATGGTATGTTCTAAAACAAAGCTTTCCAAAAAGCAAGTCTTTTCGGCGCAGCTTTTCCTTAATCGATTGTAGAGGCCGGCCGGCTTGGCCGATGCCTTGCCTTTCGCACTGCAGCGTCATATCGCTCGATTTGCCTATATTTCCAATCTCCTGCAACCGGGGAGCAAGCATGACCAAGTGGGTCTACACCTTTGGCGACGGCGCCGCGGAAGGCCGTGCCGGCGACCGCAATCTGCTCGGCGGCAAGGGTGCCAATCTTGCCGAAATGTGCAGCCTGGGCCTGCCGGTGCCACCGGGCTTCACCATCACCACCGAGGTCTGCAACGCCTATTACGCCAATGGCCACACCTATCCGCCCTCGCTGCAAGCGGATGTTGCGGTCGCGCTTGACCACATCGGCCGGCTGACCGGGCGCCGCTTCGGCGATCCCTCGAAACTGCTCTTGGTGTCGGTGCGCTCCGGCGCCCGCGCTTCCATGCCCGGCATGATGGACACCGTGCTCAATCTCGGCCTGAACGATGAGACGGTCGAAGCACTGGCCGCCGATTCAGGCGATCCGCGCTTTGCCTATGACAGCTACCGCCGTTTCATCCAGATGTATTCCGATGTCGTCATGGGGCTCGACCATGAGGTGTTCGAGGAAATCCTCGAAGACCAGAAGGGCGGGCTTGGCCATGAGCTCGACACCGAGCTGACAGCCATCGAATGGCAAGGCGTGATTGCGCTCTATAAGGCGAAGGTCGAGGAGGAGCTCGGCAAGCCGTTTCCGCAGGATCCGCATGAGCAGCTTTGGGGCGCCATCGGCGCGGTGTTTTCCAGCTGGATGAACAACCGCGCGATCACCTATCGGCGCCTGCACGACATTCCCGAAAGCTGGGGCACTGCGGTCAATGTCCAGGCCATGGTCTTCGGCAATATGGGCGATACCTCGGCCACCGGCGTTGCCTTCACGCGCAATCCGTCGACCGGCGAAAAGCAGCTCTATGGCGAGTTCCTGGTCAATGCGCAGGGCGAGGATGTCGTTGCCGGCATCCGCACGCCGCAAAACATCACCGAGGCGGCGCGCATTGCGGCCGGCTCCGACAAGCCGTCGCTGCAGAAACTGATGCCGGACGCCTTCCAGGCTTTCGTCAGTATCTCCGACCGCCTGGAAAAGCACTACCGCGACATGCAGGATCTCGAATTTACCATCGAGCGCGGCAAATTGTGGATGCTGCAGACCAGGTCAGGCAAGCGCACCGCCAAGGCGGCGCTGAAGATTGCCGTCGACATGGCCAGGGATGGACTGATTTCGAAAGAAGAGGCCGTCGCCCGCATCGATCCGGCCTCGCTCGACCAGTTGCTCCATCCGACAATCGATCCAAAAGCGGCGCGCGACATTATCGGCGTCGGCCTGCCGGCCTCGCCGGGCGCTGCGACCGGCGAGATGGTGTTTTCATCGAACGACGCCGAGGAGGCCAAGACGCAAGGCCGCAAGGCGATCCTGGTGCGCATCGAGACCAGCCCCGAAGACATCCATGGCATGCACGCGGCCGAAGGCATCCTGACGACGCGCGGCGGCATGACCAGCCACGCCGCCGTGGTGGCGCGCGGCATGGGCAAGCCTTGCGTTTCGGGCGCCGGCTCGCTGCGCGTCGACTACAAGGCCGGCACGCTGATGGCGATGGGAGCGACGTTCCGCAAGGGCGATATCATCACGATCGACGGCGGCAACGGCCAGGTACTGAAGGGCGCCGTACCGATGCTGCAGCCTGAACTCTCGGGCGATTTCGCCGCCATCATGGAATGGGCCGACGGCGCGCGCCGCATGAAGGTGCGCACCAACGCCGAGACGCCGCTGGATGCGCGCATGGCGCGCTCCTTCGGCGCCGAAGGCATCGGCCTTTGCCGCACCGAGCATATGTTCTTCGACGGCGACCGCATCATTGCCATGCGCGAGATGATCCTGGCCGATACGGAAAAGGACCGGCGAACGGCGCTGGCCAAGCTGTTGCCGATGCAGCGCTCGGATTTCCTCGAACTGTTCGAGATCATGGCCGGCCTGCCGGTAACGATCCGCCTGCTCGATCCGCCGCTGCACGAATTCCTGCCCAAGACCGAGGAGGAGGTGGCCGAAGTCGCCGCCGCCATGAACGTGTCGCCGGACAAGCTCCGGCGGCGCACCGAAGCGCTGCACGAGTTCAATCCGATGCTCGGCCATCGCGGCTGCCGGCTTGCCGTCTCGTATCCCGAAATCGCCGAGATGCAGGCGCGCGCCATTTTCGAGGCGGCCGTCGAGGCCGGCAGGAAGGCCGGCGCGCTGGTGGTGCCGGAGATCATGGTGCCGCTGGTCGGGCTGGTGAAGGAGCTCGACTTCGTCAAGGCACGCATCGATGCCGTTGCCAAAAGCGTGATGGAGGAGACCGGCGTCAAGATCGGTTATCTGACCGGCACGATGATCGAACTGCCGCGCGCCGCGATCCGCGCTCACGTCATAGCCGAGGCGGCCGAATTCTTCTCCTTCGGCACCAACGATTTGACCCAGACCACCTTCGGCATCTCGCGCGACGACGCGGCCTCGTTCCTCGAGACCTACCGGCAAAAAGGCATCATCGAGCAGGATCCGTTCGTGTCGCTCGACATAGAGGGCGTCGGCGAGCTGGTGCGGATGGCGGCCGAGAAGGGCAGGGCGACGCGGCCCGACATCAAGCTCGGCATTTGCGGCGAACATGGCGGCGACCCAGCCTCGATCCATTTCTGCGAGAAGGTCGGCCTCGACTATGTCTCGTGCTCACCCTACCGCGTGCCAATAGCCAGGCTGGCTGCTGCGCAGGCGGCAGTGCAAGCTGTAAAAGTCGGAGCGTGAATAGAGACCAAAGATGTCGGACAGACACGCTGGCGAACCATCGATCCATGGAAATGCCTGCCGCCCGACGTCGGACGTGGCACGCGCCGCGATCTTTGGAGCGTGACGGCCTGCTTGCAGCACTGGCTAATGGACTCCTCCGCGCACCAAGGAAGGTTGATGTTTTCGACCCGCCGTGTGAAATGGCCGCGGGATGGTGCACATGTCTGATGATGAACAAACCGCTGCGACCCGCTGGTCGGTGAGGTCCGAGCTCCGCGCAGTCGGTCGCGACAAGCCGCTGCTGCTGGTGCTGGCGGCGATCCTCTGCCTTTATTGTGCGTTTATCGCCGGTCCGATCGTCTATGTGGTGCTGGCCATCAACGGCATTGCGGATTTCTTCAAATGAAGCCGGTTCCGGCGATCTCGCTGTGGTCCGGCGCGCTGCGTCTACCGGCCCCGAAATTGCTCGACCTGGACGAAATTACTTAGCCGGGATGAAACCGTTCCCGTCTATCGTTCGTACCTTGGGGGGTACGGGGAGGACACGTGACAATAAGAATCAGGCTTCCGGGCGGGACTTTGAAGATCAAGAAAAGGGACGAGCTGCGGCGTCGCGAGCAGAAGCGCGAGTTGCCGGTTTGGCAGGTCGGCAATTACTTCGTCATCTGGTGGCCGAGCGGGATGTCCGATCGCCCATCCTCGACCAACAAATCCTCGCCCAGGAAATAGCCCGCACCCGACGATCCCGACTGGACATGACGCTTCATGCAGGATCAGGAACCGCCGTGCGGGCCAAACCTCCGAAGACCGCTCGCCAAGTCCCAGAAAAAGTCAGCGGGCAGGCGTTGACTCTTCCGCCACGGAAGGCGATGCTGCATTGCACAACTTGGGGCGGCGGAAGCGATGGCAGTGCGTATCAGAATGCCGGGCGGCACGCTGAAGGTGAAAGTGTACCGCGAATTGCGCGATCGCGAGCGCGCCCGCCGCATTCCCGTCGTCAAGATCGGCCGGCTTTATTTCACCTGGTGGTCGAACCGCCAGCGCCTGGTTGACGATCAGTCGCCAGGGTGACGCCTCGATTCTTTCGGCCTGGCATGCGCCTGGGAAAGCCCGCCCCGGCCTCAGCAGGCCAGCTTGCAAAATAAGTTGATGAGGGTGCTGTTGACTCGTCCGTAGCGGAGGTCTCTACCTACCGCATTGCACGAAAATTGCTGCGTTGCACAACGGGAGTTGGACCGATGGCGGTGCGTATCAGGTTGCCTGGCGGCACTCTGAAGATGAAGACCTACCGTGAGTTGCGGGCTCGGGAACGCGACCGCCGCGTGCCTGTGATGAAGATGGGCTCGCTGTATTTTGTCTGGTGGTCGAAAAGCCAGGACCTGCATCAGAAGACGCAGGACAAACTCCGGTGAACATTCATTTCGTTCTGGCCATGATCAGTGTTTGCGTGGGAGTCAGAGTTCGAGCATGTAACAGCCGGTCGTGAAGCTGGGCTCGTGCGATTTTTAGCTGTGTGGGCAAAGAACAGTGCTGCTGGTTGAACGCGAACAAGACTTTTCGCGTGGCGGTTGGAGGTCAACCCGCTTTGTTGGCGCACCGCGTGAGCTCTTTCACGCACTGCCAAGGCCATGGAGCACGCACCGTAGCCTGGCTCCGTGAGGTCGGTCTTGGACGCGGCCTCGACTTAAATCTGATCGATCATGAACCGATAGATTCGCCGCGCTAGCGCGGTGTAGGCTGCAAAGAACGGCCGCGGATAGGGGTTGGAGTCCACCGGCATCTGACCTTACCGATTTGTAACCGAATTCACGCGAACGTGCGTGTGTGTCGGCTCCAAATCCCGACATCGTTTCTGCCCAGTTTCCGGCCCCCGAACCCGCTCCGGTGCCAGAAACAGATGTTGCAGAACCCGCCCACGCACGTCCGCTCGATTCTCATCCTCCAGACGAAATTCATCGGCGATCTCGTCCTCGCCTCCGCGCTCGCCAGAAACCTGCGCCTCGAATATCCAAAGGCCAGGATCGTGTTCCTTTGCGAGGCGAGCTTTGCCAGTTTCCTGACGGCTCATGACATCGCCTCGGACGTGGTGGCGTTCCGGCGCGCCCGGATGCGTGGCACCCCACTGGAGCGTGGTCGCGAGCTTTACGCGATGGTGCGCGCTCTGCGCCGATTCCGGTTTGACCTGACCATCGACCTGGCCGATTCCAAAACCTCACGCATCATCGTCAGGCTCGTCAACGCCAAGACCCGCGTCGGATATGATCCTCCCGAAAAACCGTTGCGCTGGCTGGAACGCCAGCCCGCCAACGTCTTGGCCAAGCCGTTTGGCTTTGGTGGCCAGCATTATCTCTGCCGCTATCTATCGCCTCTTGAGGCGCTTGGCGTAGAGGTGCGTGCGCAGGAGCCGCTGCCGCTGGAGACCGCCAAGGCATTGGCGCTTTTCGACCGGCATCATCTCCGGCGTAACGCCTTCATAGCCGTTCATGCGGGAGCGAGCTTCCGGGGGCGGCAATGGCAACCGGAGCGTTTTGCCCTGGCGATCGACGAGCTCTCGCGACAGACCGGGTTGGACTTCCTGCCTTGTCGGCGGCCCCGGTGAACGGGCATCTGCCGAGCGCATTGTCGCCAAGGCCGCTTCGCCGGTCGTCAACGTGGTCGGGGCGCTGTCGCTGGCAACGCTGCTGGCGGTCCTCGGCCAGGCACGCCTGTTTCTGGGGAACGAGAGTGGCCCGATGCACATGGCCGCCGCCGCGGGAACGCCGGTTGTCGGCCTCTTCGGCCTGACCGACCCCGCAGTTTGGGGTCCTGTCGGCGTGGTCAGTGTTACGCCGCGGCCCTCCATGCCTTGCAAGTGCATAGCCACGGACCTGTGCCGCCGTCCCGATCCAAGCAAGGCCTGCTGCGTCTGGCGACTTGAGGTCAAAGCAGTGGTCGACGCGGTGCGCGCGATCCTTTCACATGCGGTTAAGGACGTAGAGCACGCATTGTGACCTCGCGCTTGCCAAAGGTCAGGCCGGCGGTCAAATTGCCGCTGCCGACGCTTTTGCAGGGGCATCGTCCCGATTTCCGCCTTGATGCCGGTCTTGGGGTCGCCGCTTCAACTTTGATTCGGCCGACCAGGAAATAATCGATGCGCCTGTTCCAAAAGGATTTTTGCGCCGTTGCGATGTCGCTGTGGGCTGTCTCTCCTGGCAACGCCCAGTCGCTCGTCGCACCGACGCTGCACATCAAGGCCGAGGAGGGCAGCGGCCGCGTCGCGCTGACGCTCGATGCGTGCGGCGGAAGGACCGACACACGGATTCTCTCGGCGCTGGTGGAAAACAAGATTCCCGCCACCATTTTCGTCACCGGCATCTGGCTGAAGCACAACGCCGCCGCCGTTGCGATCATGCGGGCGCATCCCGAACTGTTTGAATTGGAAAACCATGGCGGCCGCCACGTCCCGGCCGTCGACACGCCGCAAAAGATCTACGGCATTCGCAGTGCCGGCAGCCCGGAGGCCGTGCTGGCCGAGGTCGAATCGGGTGCTGCCGCTCTTGCCGTGACCGGCGAGCCGGCGCCGAAATGGTTTCGCGGCGCAACCGCCGAATACAGCCCCTCGGCAATCGCGATGATACGCAAGCTTGGCTTCAAGATCGCCGGATTCTCAATCAACGGCGACGGCGGCTCATTGCTCGGCGCAAAAGAGACCGCCCGGCGGATTGCCGCGGCAAAGGACGGCGACGTCATCATCGCTCATATCAACCAGCCGACCCATACGGCCGGCGAAGGCGTGGTGCAGGGACTTCGGGCGCTGAAGGCCAAGGGCCTCACCTTCGTGCGGCTCGACGATGCCGACGGCGTCGGCGATGAAGGCACCACCGACTGATCAGTCGGGCGTGGTCTCGATGGTCACCTTGTTCGGATAGAACGCGCCGTGGTCGCGGATATCGGCCATCTCGTCGAACGGTCGCTCATAAGCCCACATCGCATCCTCGCCTGCATCGCCGGCGGGCAGCACGCTCCAATAGCTGGCATCGCCCTTATAGGGGCAATAGGTCGAGTGTTCCGTCTTGCCAAGCTGCTTGAAGTCGATGTCGTCGAACGGAATGTAGAAAACAGGCGAATAGGGCGATTCGGTCAGCACCTTGACCTTGCTGGACGAGGCGAGGACGGTATCGCCGGCGCGCACCGTCACGGTACCCTTGTAAGGCTCGATAGTGATGATCTTGCCCGGATTGCGCTGAAAGCCGGGTGACGGGTTTGCGATCTGGTCCATGTCGGATCTCCTTGCCTCACCGTCAAAATGTGTCTGGCAAGAGCCTTGCGCAAGACCTGCCTGCCACCAGGCGGGCGTCGCCCGCGGGGGGAAGTCTCGCCTCTTTCTTCCGCTTCGCCGAAAACTCAGGCGGCGGCCTGGAATGCGTCCATCAGCCCTGCATAGGCGGCGGCAATGCCGGCCACCGGATTGGTGCTTTTCGAGGTGGTCTCGACCTTCAGCGCACCACCGCTGGCAGGCAAGGTGAGCAGCAGGAACTGGCGATTGCCGACATCGCCGACGCAGGCGGCAGCGACGTGCTGGCTTTCGCCCTCGTTCTCGACGCACATCTTGAACAAGAGCGTGCCGCCGACCGCTTCGAGGGCGCCACCGACGACCTCGACGAATTCATCTTCGGAAACGGTTTTGGCGTCGGGCACCAGATCGGCCTGCGCGACATCGGCCGCCACCAGATCGGCCAGACTTTCGGCAAGCGTATTTTCGAGGGTTTTGTCGTCGAGCTGCGCGTCCATGCGAACCTCTTTCATTCGCCAATCGCGCCCCGCCTGTTAATCAACGTTAACGCCGAGCATGGCCGGATTGTGGCGAATTTCGCCTCATTTGGCTCTATGCACCGCTCCAGCGCGGTTCTGGCTGGACAATCCGCCGGTTCGTCCCACAATGGCGCAAAAAAATAACGGGAGGACCAAGATGCTCGGGTTGATGCAGGAATGGCCGCTGCTTTGCCACAAGCTGATCGACAACGCCGAGCGGCAGCACGGCAGCCGCGAGATCGTGTCGCGCTCGATCGAGGGGCCGATCGTGCGCAGCACATATGCCGAAATCCATGCTCGTGCCCTGAAGGTCGCCGAGCGGCTAGAGCGTGACGGTTTCGGGCTTGGCGACCGCATCGCGACCCTGGCCTGGAACACCGCGCGCCACATCGAGGCCTGGTATGGCATCATGGGTGTCGGCGCGATCTATCACACGCTCAACCCGCGGCTCTTTCCCGAGCAGATCACCTGGATCATGAACAATGCCGAGGATAAGGCGATCTTCGTCGACCTGACCTTCCTGCCGCTGCTTGAAAAGATCGCCCGCGCGGTCAAGTCGCTGAAGCAGGTTATCGTGCTGACCGACAAGGTGCATTTGCCCGAGACTGCGCTGCCCAATGTCGTTGCCTATGAAGAATGGCTTGCTCAAGCCGACGGCAACTTCGCCTGGAAGACAGTCGATGAAAACACCGCCGCCGGCATGTGCTACACCTCGGGCACGACGGGCGACCCGAAGGGCGTCCTCTACAGCCATCGTTCGAACGTGCTGCACGCCATGATAGAAGCGATGCCCGACGCCATGGGCCTGTCGTCGCGTGATACCATATTGCCGGTCGTGCCGATGTTTCACGCCAATGCCTGGGGTCTTGCCCAGAGCGCGCCGATGATTGGCGCCAAGCTGGTCATGCCCGGCTGCAAGATGGATGGCGCTTCGATCTACGAGCTGCTCGACACCGAGAAGGTGACCTTCAGCGCCGCCGTGCCGACGGTGTGGATGATGCTCCTTCAGCATCTGGAAGAGACCGGCAAGAAACTGCCCTGTCTGCAGAAAGTCGTCATCGGCGGCGCGTCCTGTCCACGCGCGATCACGACGAAGTTCCAGGACAATTACGATGTCCAGGTCGTCCACGCCTGGGGCATGACCGAGATGTCGCCGGTCGGCACGCTGTGCACCCTGAAGCCGGACTATGCTGGGCTGAAGGGTGACGCCCGCCTCGCCGTCCAGCAGAAGCAGGGCTTTACGCCGTTCGGCATCGAAATGAAGGTAACGGACGACGACGATAACGAACTGCCATGGGACGGCAAGACCTTCGGCCGACTCAAGGTCCGCGGGCCGGCCGTCGCGCGCGCCTATTATGGCGGCATCGGATCCGAACAGTTCGATGAAGACGGCTGGTTCGATACCGGTGATATCGCGCATATCGACCCCGGCGGCTACATGCAGATCACCGATCGCGCCAAGGACGTGATCAAGTCGGGCGGCGAATGGATCTCGACCATCGAGCTCGAGAACCTCGCTGTCGGCCATCCCGACGTGGCGGAGGCCGCCGCCATCGGCATTCCGCATTCCAAATGGGGCGAGCGGCCTTTGCTCGTGGTCGTGCGCAAGCCGGGTAGGGAGCCGACCAAGACGGATATTCTCGCTTTCATGGACGGCAAGGTGGCGAAGTGGTGGATGCCGGACGACGTCGCCTTTGTCGGTGAAATCCCACACACCGCTGCCGGCAAGATCCAGAAGATTACCCTGCGTCAGCAGTTCCGGGATTATCACCTGCCGACGGATTGACCGGAGATGCGGCGTCTTTGCGCCTTCAAGCCGCCGCTGAAAGGCACTATGCCTTTGTTCGGGTTGGGGCAGCGCGGAAAGCAATGACGGTAATTGCCGAGCGACAGACATCGAGGGCTGCCGGTTGGTCGCGGCGCGCCGGCGCGTTTTCGGCGGTCCTGCTGCTGACGGTTCTCATCGGCCACCGATATGATCTCGTCGAGACGCCGGCTTTCCTGTGGGTGCTCGGCGTTGTCGCGTTGCTGGCCGCGTTTGCGCTTTTGTTTGCCGGGTTTGCCTTTGCGCGATTGTGGAATTTCGGTGATCGCGGCGGCCATGACCTGACCGCCGGCGCCTTGCTGGCGCTTCTGGTGCTCATCCCTTACGCTGTCGCGGCCTATTGGGCGGTGACCTATCCGCCGCTGCGCGACATCTCGACTGATTTTGACGACCCGCCGGCGCTCGATATTTCTACCCGGACAACGGACATGAATGAGCTTTTGCCGCCGACGCCCGGCGAGCAGCGCCTGCAAATCGAAGCTTATCCGCTTGTTACCGGACGCAGCTACACCTTGCCTTTCGATCGCGTTCTGGAGGCGGTCAAAACCGTGCTCGATCGGCGCGGCTGGCAGCTCACGGCGCCATTTCCAGACGCAGCAGGGCAAAGCGACGTGACGGTCGATGCGCTGGCCAAGAGCTTGCTGCTTGCCCTTCCCGCCGATGTCGCCATCCGCGTGACCGATGACGGCGATGCGGTCATCGTCGATATGCGCTCGGCCTCGCGTTACGGCCGCCACGACCTTGGCGACAACGCAGCGCGCATCACCGATTTCCTTGCCGAACTCGACCAGGAAGTCGCCGGCCAGGTGGGCGTGGCGCCGGCGGAATGATATCGGAAGGGTACTACTTTGCCGGTGAATAGATGCCGTCGATAGCCGGTGCGCCATCGGTGTGGACCAGACCGCGCGCCACCAGGTCTTCGAGATGGGCAAGCACCGACAGGCCGGCCGCGCCATGCAGGCGCGGGTCGGTGTCTCGATAGATCGCCTCCACCATGTCCTTGATTGTCCGGTCGCCGCTGTTGATCCGCTCCAGAATTGCCCGTTCGCGCATTTTGCGATGCGTTTTCAATCCGCGCATGAAGCTGCGCGGCTCGGTCACCGGCCCGCCATGACCGGGCAGGAGCAGCCGGTCGTCACGTTCGATCAGCCGATCGAGCGATGTCATGTAGTCGGCCATCGCGCCATCCGGCGGCGCGACGATCGTGGTTGCCCACGCCATGACGTGATCGGCCGAGAAAAGGATGCCGGTTCCCTCCAACGCGAAGGCCGCGTGATTGGCGGTGTGGCCGGGCGTCAGCACCGTCCGGATCGCCCAGCCGTCGCCGTCGATCACCATATCGTCCGGCAGCGCGATATCAGGAACAAAGTCGGTGTCGGCGCTGGCATCGAGCTGATTGACCTCGCCGGTGCGCAACGGCCGCGCCGGGCGATGCCGGCCCTCCGCCAGAACCACCGCACTGGTATGCTGCTTCAATCGCGCCGCCAGCGGCGAATGGTCGCGATGCGTGTGGCTGATGAAGACGTGGCTGACCGGCCTGGTCCCGATCGCTTCGACCAGTGTTCGAAGATGCGCCTGGTCATCCGGACCGGGATCGATCACCGCCAGCGTCTCGCGCCCGACGATATAACTGTTGGTTCCGTGAAAGGTGAACGGGCTTGGGTTCCGTGCGGTGATCCGAAGTACGTCGGGCGCAACGGCTACGCCCTGGCCGTAGGCCGGATCGAAGCGTGTATCGAATTTCAGCGCCATGCGAACGTCGCGACCTTTTTTGGGGCGAGGGCAAAACCGATTGCCGCATAGCACGGAAGCCAATATAGGAAAACGCAAGGCCGCGTTCGGCGGCAATCCGGAACGGGGAAGACTATGGCAATTGAAACGACGATGCGTCCGCTCATTTCTCTCGCTTTGCCTGAAAAGGGCGCGGCCCGGCTGGCAGGACAGCTTTTGCTGGCGATCGCCGGAACTCTGCTGCTGATCTTGTCTGCCAAGACCAAGGTCATGCTCGGACCGGTCGATATCTCGATGCAGACGCTCGCCGTCTTCCTGATCGCTGCCTCCTTCGGCATGCGCCTTGGCGTCGCCACACTGCTTCTCTACATGGCTGAGGGCGCGTTGGGCCTTCCGGTCTTCCAGAGCACACCCGAAAAGGGTATCGGCATTGCCTACATGCTCGGTTCGACCGGCGGCTATCTAGCCGGCTTCGTCATCATGGCGGCGATCGTCGGCTGGGCTGCCGACCGTGGCTGGGATCGCCATCCTATCAAGCTCTTCAATGCCATGCTGGTGGCCGAGATCGTCATGATGGCAATGGGCTTTGCCTGGCTGGCGCTGTTGATCGGCCCGGAAAAATCCTGGCAGTTCGGGGTGTTGCCCTTTATCGTCGGCGATCTGATCAAGGTTGCGCTGGCCGCGAGCCTGGTGCCGGCCGTCTGGTCGCTGTTGAAGCGGTCGTGAGCCGGTCGAGCGGAACTGAAGTCAGAACAGAACTGCACGTTGCATCGCTGTCACCATGTTGTTGCCTGACCCCCATGACTCGGCAAGCCCGTCACACTAGCTTCAAGTCGACGGACTAAGTACCAGAACCAACGGGCGATTCGGCACGACCAGCCTAACCAAACACCTGCGTATGGAAATAAATTGCTCGACATAGCATCTCCGCCAGCTGAAAAAGAAAGCGGCTCGGTGATTATTTAGGCACAGCTAAATTTCTGGACAATGTGTAGGAAATTCTTAACCCAACCGCCTTGACTCTAGTGGCTTGGTTGCTTGCTGGTATCCACACACTGTCGTAACCGTTGACCTGAGATCAGCCGCCGACCGCCGAAGGAAGACACGTGAGTAGCGCGGAAAAAACAATGAGCAAGGCAACAACCCTGTCGCCTAAACCGACCGCCGCGCCGGCAACGCGCTGGTACGCGGCCAGCGTCTTTCCCGGGAAGGAGCATGTCGCCGAGCGGCATCTCCGGATCCAGGGATTCCAGCCCTTTGTGCCGCGCTGCGAGAAAACGGTGCGTCATGCCCGGCGTCTCGAAACACGAGTTGTGGCTTATTTCCCCGGTTATATGTTCATAGCCCTTGACGTCGCGTTGCAACGTTGGCGCTCGATCAACGGAACCTTCGGTGTGCGCTCCCTGGTCATGCAAGGGGACCGGCCTTTGCCTGTCCCCTCCGGTCTGGTAGAGCGCTTCATTGCGTTGACCGGCAGGCATGGCTTGCTCGATTTCAGCGGCGGCCTCGCAGCCGGTGCTTCGGTTCGGATCCTTTCCGGCCCGTTCGCGGAAATGATCGGTCGCCTTGACCGGCTCGATCCAGCCGGAAGGGCTCGGGTTCTGGTTGCCATCATGAATGGCGAGATCCCTGTCGATCTGGATGCCAGGGATCTTGTAGCCATCGCATAGTCGCAAGCATCGAGGTGCGGCGAGGCGATGTAAATTGTTGTAGGATAGGCTCTCGGGTTTCACCCGGGAGTGCGGTAGCCGTTCGGTGGGACTAAGCGCTGTCTGACGAGATCGTCTCGTCGGCGCTGATGAGAGTAGGCGATATGCGGATAACAATGATTGGTGCGGGCTATGTAGGGCTCGTTTCGGGCGCCTGCTTCGCCGACTTTGGCCATCAGGTCTGCTGCGTCGATCGTGATGCGGAAAAGCTTGCCATGCTCAAACTCGGCAAGATACCGATCTACGAGCCAGGGCTCGACGAACTCGTCACCACGAATACCGTGCAAGGTCGGTTGCGTTTCGATGGCGATCTGGCGGATGCGGTTTCTCAATCGGATGTCGTCTTCATTGCCGTGGGCACGCCGTCACGGCGTGGCGACGGCCATGCCGATCTGTCTTTCGTCTACGAGGCGGCCGCCGAAGTTGGCCGCGCACTCAAGGGGTTCACGGTCGTGGTGACGAAATCGACCGTGCCTGTCGGTACCGGCGATGAGGTCGAACGAATCATCCTCGAGCAAAATCCCGCCGCCGATTTTGCGGTGGTCTCCAATCCGGAATTTCTTCGCGAAGGATCGGCCATCGAGGACTTCAAGCGGCCCGACCGCATCATTGTTGGAACCGATGCCGAACGGGCCAAAGCCGTGATGGGCGAGATCTACCGCCCGCTCTCGCTGAATGTCGCGCCGATATTCTATACGAGCCGGCGTACGGCCGAGCTTACCAAATATGCCGGCAACGCGTTTCTGGCCATGAAGATCACCTTCATCAACGAAATTGCCGATCTCTGCGAGCGGTTGGGAGCCGATGTGCAGGACGTCGCGCGAGGCATCGGCATGGACAATCGCATCGGCGCAAAGTTCCTTCACGCCGGCCCGGGCTACGGCGGCTCCTGTTTCCCGAAAGATACGCTGGCACTGGTCAAGACCGCGCAGGACGCGGCAAGCCCCGTGCGGCTTATAGAAACGACGGTCTCGATAAACGACCAGCGCAAGCGGGCGATGGCGCGCAAGGTGGTCGAGGCCTGCGGCGGTTCTGTGCGCGGCAAGACTGTCGGTATCCTCGGCCTTACCTTCAAGCCGAACACCGACGATATGCGTGACGCCCCCTCATTGGCCATCATTCAGGCACTCCAAGATGCAGGCGCTTCGATCAAGGCCTATGATCCGGTCGGCATGGAGCAGGCGCGCAAGATGATGAAGGGCATTGAATTCGGGGAAAGCGCCTACACGGTGGCCGACGGCGCGCACGCGATCGTCATTGTCACCGAGTGGAACGCCTTTCGGTCGCTGGATCTGAAGCGGCTCCGTGCAATTATGGCGACACCGGTAATGGTCGACCTTCGAAACGTCTACCGCGGCGAGGACGTCGTGAGGGAAGGGATAACCTATTCCAGCGTTGGCCGAGAGCGGCACCTTGCCAGGTGAACGTCCCGGCAGCCTGGAGTTCGAATTGCTTGGGGTTCTGCAGAGAACGGAAGCCGCTACTGCGGCTCCCTGATCGCCTGCTGTCGCATGTCCGTTGATGGGCGACCACTCCCATCAACATCAAGACGAAAAGCGAGACAAGCGTCTTACGATTTGCGGATGATCGCGCAGGACTTCGTCGTCGAGTGGCAGGGCCGATCCGTCGGCTCTATCTGCAAATCATTCGATAGTGCGTGCGAGGCGCCGCGCTTGGCTGGTATGACGAGACGGCAGTTTCGAAACCGACGTATCGCCCCACGTTCTTCACCACACCGCCGCCGTGGCCATCGTCAAAAATCGTACTGTGAAGCGCCGGTGTCTCTCCCGCGTAAGTAGCCAGCAAGCCACGCGTTGCCGTTCAGCGCGCCGGTCGTGGATGACGCGTCAGGAAGCAGCATCACAAGCGACCATGCCAGGATCACCGCCGTCACCATCGGAACGCCCAACCGTAAATATCGACGGACAGCAGCGGCAGGAAAACTGAATTTCTTCATCGAGACCCAACGTTCCTCGAGCCGCCTCCGAAATCCCGAAATTCATTTTCAGCTTATCGGGAATTGTAAGGCTCGTTGCGCCGAAGGCGGCATTGGTCTTCCGCGAATCGGCCTCGAGCTCCGTTTTGGGCTCCAACCGACATAGGGAACCTACCTAGATCATCTATGGCTTTATCCGCTCGGGCTCGGTCGTCCACCCCACGCTCAGGTCGCCAGTCCATCTCCTGCCGGGAAATTGTGTTTGCTGCCAGCGCTTGAATGGTCTTGTTCGTCTCCGCGGATAGCATCTGGAGGGTGCGAGCCGTTTCCAAATCGGAGGCTTTCAGGTCGTTTGTCTGTTCCCGCATAGGACAGTACACCAGCCCGCCAAGCACCACGATGATTGTCACCATGACGCCAAGCGCCCCCCAGTGTGGCTGAACTCTGATCGATGGGCCGAGCGCGGCACTGATCGGTCCACGCAACCGCAGGAAAGTGATCGCGTGGGGAATGATCCTGTCGGAGACGGCTTGTCAAAACGTCGATTCGGGCCGGCATTAGGATGATGAACAATGAACAGCTGGTCACCAGCGTCAATTCCCGGTATCTGCTCCACCACGCTTTGGTAACGATACCGTCACACTATGGTCAAATCGACGCATTAAGGACCAGAACAGCCGGCGATTCGTCGTGAGCCAGCGTAACCAGGCAGCTACGCATCGACGCAATTGCTCAATGCCGCCGCTTGGATAGCTAAAAAAAGCGGCTCGATGACTTTTTAGGCACAGCTGAAGTTGACGGACAATTAGCAGGAATTTTTTCGACGAACCGCCCTCATCCCCGCGAGATAGCTGCTTGCCGGTGTCGTTGCGCCGTCGTAACCGTTGACATCAACCATGCCGAAAACTGCCGAGAGCGAGACGCGTGATCAGCCCGAAAAAAACAAGTGTTGAGGCGACTGTAGCGTTGCAACCACCCGCAATCGGCACCGCAGCACGCCGGTATGCCGCCAGCGTATTCCCGGGAAAGAAGACGTCGCCGAGCGGCATCTTCGGATACAGGGGTTTCACAGGCCGTCCTTGTCTGCCAGCGCCGGTCGCCTTGACCGGCTCGATCCGGCCGGAAGGGCTCGCGTTCTGGTTGCCATCATGAATGGCGAGATCCCTGTCGACCTGGATTCAAGGGAACTCGTCGCAATCGCTTAATCGCGACGCGTTGCCGAGCGGGATTGGGGCGAAAAACTGTGCAAGGTCGGCTCTCGGGGTTTCACCCGGGAGTGCGGTAGCCATAGTTGCAGCCGATAGATGTTGGCAGAATATAAGTCGTGGCTGCGGCGGTAGCGTTCGTTCGTTTCGTAAGAGCTCGCTTGGGCGTGTGAAGACGCGAAAGCTCAATTTCTGCTTCTTGCGTGGGAAGGCCAGCCATCATGACCAGTTCTCGCTAACCGATCAGAGAGCGATCTGAATTGAATGCTCCTATCATAAAGCCGCAAAATCAACGGCACCTGCTGCACCGGATCAGATTTCAACTCCTTGGTGGGTTGGTTTTCGCGATTCTGAGTCCCGCACTGACTAGGATGCTGATTAATCCGAATATATTGTACTATTCCAATATCCAGATCACGATTTTAGCTGGCGTCATTGCCCATACTTTAGGATTTTTTTTCTTCCGCCGAATAGGAAATTTGCCTGGCGTCGCGGCTGCTGGCTATATATTTCCTACCTTTTCTATGTCCTATGGGCTTGTGTATTTAGTGATATTCTTATTTCGAATTGACTATAGCACTTTTCAGGCAGCCGGCAGCCTGACGCTCTCAATCCTTTGGTATTTTGGCTTGAACATCTTGAGCCGACACTTGGACCCTTACAGTCTCGCCGTGGTTCCAGGCGGGACCGTCGATCGTCTTGGAGAGATAGACGGCGTGAATTGGTATTGGCTTGACTCCCCCGACACTGTCATTGACCGTATAAGCGGCGTCGTCGCCGACCTTCGTGCCGATCTCTCCGATGAATGGGAGCGGTATATCGCCGATCGCGCTCTTTCCGGAACGCCGGTCTATCACGTCAAACAAATCAGCGAATCGTTGACAGGCCGTGTGAAGATCGAACATCTCTCCGAAAATACTTTGGGTTCGTTGAACCCAAATCAAGCCTACCTGAAAATAAAGCAAGCAATTGATTGGGTTGCCGCATTGGCTGCTTTGATTATTTTTTTGCCAATGCTTGGATTGGTGGCGCTCGCAATCAAGATTGATTCTAAGGGCCCGGTTTTATTCAGGCAGAAGCGAATGGGATATAGGGGGAATGTCTACCAGGTTTATAAATTTCGAACGATGAAAATCAACGCCGCTGTTGGGGATGAGAAAGAGGAGGCAATCACCAAGGCAGGCGATGCGCGCATTACGCATTTTGGACAATTTCTCCGGAATTCCAGGATCGATGAGTTGCCCCAAGCCATAAACATCTTGCGCGGCGAAATGAGTTGGATCGGCCCGAGGCCCGAGGCGCTCGTTCTCTCGAATTGGTATGAAGCGGAATTGCCGTTTTACCGATATCGCCACATTGTTCGACCCGGTATTACGGGATGGGCTCAGGTCAATCAGGGTCATGTGGCTGCCGTTGACGATGTGCTGGAAAAGCTCCATTACGACTTTTACTACATCAAGAATTTCTCGCCATGGCTTGACGTTTTGATCGTGTTTCGCACCATTCGGACCATGTTGACGGGATTTGGTGCTCGATAATATCCCGGCGTTCTGGCCGTCCCCCTTCGGGCGGAGCACTGGGCTGTGGTTTCAGAGCCAGAAACAATAGGTGAAACGTGCAAAACTTTGGATTGAGCCAATCGATCCATATCCCAAGAAGGCAGCAAGCCGGTGGCTCTTATAATGCAGACGGGACGCCGCTTGGTAAAGACGACATTGGCCGATTGGAGAAGACCTGCAATCGGATTTCTGAAATGGCCGGAGAAGTAAAATGACTGGAAAAGTAGCGCTCATAACCGGCGTCACGGGTCAAGATGGTGCATATCTCGCTGAATTGCTCCTCGCCAAAGGCTACCATGTGCACGGCATCAAGCGACGGTCATCGTCATTCAATACCGGTAGGATCGACAATCTCTATCAGGATCCGCATGCCCAGAACGTACGGCTCTCGCTGCACTACGGCGACATGACCGATGCAACCAACCTTATCCGTATAGTGCAAGAAGTGCAGCCTGATGAGATCTACAACCTTGCGGCGCAATCGCACGTCCAGGTGAGCTTTGAGACTGCGGAGTATACGGCGAATGCCGACGCGCTCGGAACGCTGCGTCTTTTGGAGGCGATCCGACTGCTCGGTCTGGCCAAGAAGACACGGCTCTATCAGGCGTCGACATCCGAACTCTACGGCAAGGTTCAGGAAGTTCCTCAGAGGGAAACCACCCCCTTTTATCCCCGCTCACCTTACGCTGCCGCCAAGATTTATGCCTACTGGATCACGGTAAACTACCGGGAAGCATACGACATGCACGCCTCTAACGGGATTTTGTTCAATCACGAGAGCCCTCTGCGAGGCGAGACGTTTGTGACGCGTAAGATCACCCGTGCGGCCGCGGCGATAAGCTTGGGGCTGCAGGACAGGCTGTATCTTGGCAATCTCTCTGCCGAACGCGACTGGGGGCATGCGCGCGACTACGTTGAAGGGATGTGGCGGATTCTCCAGCAGAATGCGCCGGACGACTATGTGCTGGCAACTGGGGTGAAAAACTCGGTTCGTCGCTTTGTGGAACTCGCTTTTGCCGAGGTCGGTATCGAGATTGGATGGGCTGGTTCGGGTGTCGACGAAAAAGGCATCGATACAAAATCCGGCGCCGTTTTGGTCGAAGTCGACCCGCGATATTTCAGGCCGACAGAGGTCGAGCTTCTGCTCGGTGACCCCTCGAAAGCTGAAAGAATTCTCGGCTGGAAAGCCACCACATCCCTGGCGGCCATGGTGCAGGAGATGGTGGCGTCGGACCTGGAAGCGGTTAGACAAGAATTCCAGCATCGCCGTTTGGACGAAGATCGTATTCGGATAGCAGCACAGTAGGCCCTGCGCTTGCCTGAAATGAAGATCTCGGTCCTGACCGTTTGCTGGAACTCCGCAGCGACAATCAGGCATACGCTTGACAGCTTTTTTTCCCAGAGCCACGAAAGCAAGGAGCTGATCGTGGTCGATGGCGCGTCATCGGATGAAACATTGAGTATTGTCCGTTCCTATCCACAGGAACAGATGCGTCTGGTGAGTGAACCTGATCGGGGCATGTATGATGCCCTGAACAAGGGACTGCGCCTGTACACCGGAGACGCAGTCGGAGTCCTGAATTCGGACGATTGCTATCATGATCCCTTCGCGCTGAGCAGAATCTCAAAGGCATTGCAAGAAGGTGATGTTGCGCATGGGAATCTGGATTTTGTTGAAAATCATTTGACCAAGCGCGTCGTGCGTCGATGGCGAGCGACTCCAAAGCCTTCGAAAGGCTTTCGGACCGGATGGATGCCAGCTCACCCCACATTCTATGTGACGCGCACAGTCGCGGACACTGTGGGCGACTTCGACCTTGAACTGAAAGTCGCATCTGACTACGACTGGATGCTCCGTGCCATCGAGTTGTTTGGATTCCGATCCGTTGTCATCGATCAGGTCATGATCGACATGATGCAAGGCGGTGAGAGCACCAAGGGCATTCGGTCTCACCTAGCTCACAACATCGAAGCCTTGCATTCGAGGCGCAAATGGCTCGGTTCCGGTCCGGTCGACTATGCGCTGGTCGCGAAGCCGGCTCGGAAGGTCGGTCAGTTCATTGCAGCACGAATGGGACCGTAGCCCTTCAGTGGCGTCAACGCGCATCATGGTTTTATCTGCCGGACACGATGGGCGGACCGAGCTGAGCCGGGTTGCTTCAGCATTATGTTACCTCAGCGAGTAAGGCACAATGGCCCGTATTTATGATAGCCGAAAACGCATTCTGGTGACCGGTGGCGCCGGTTTTCTGGGGTCTCATTTGATAGACAGGCTGTTGTCTCAAGGTCACGAGATTATCTGCGTGGACAATCTGTTTACCGGCACAAAGCGAAACATCGACCATCTTTACAATCACCCACGTTTTGAATTTATGCGCCACGACGTATGTTTCCCGTTATATGTCGAAGTGGATGAAATCTATAATCTGGCCTGCCCTGCGTCGCCAATTCACTATCAGCATGATCCGGTGCAAACGACGAAGACGTCCGTGCACGGGGCGATCAACATGCTGGGCCTGGCTAAGCGCTTGAAGTGCAAGATCATGCAGGCTTCAACCAGCGAAGTGTATGGAGATCCGATCGTACATCCGCAAACCGAGGCATATTGGGGGAACGTGAATCCGATCGGCCCGCGTTCTTGCTACGATGAGGGAAAGCGGTGTGCCGAAACATTATTTTTCGACTATCACAGGCAACATGGCGTAGGCATCAAAGTTGCGCGAATATTCAACACCTACGGTCCCCGCATGCACCTGAGGGATGGCAGGGTCGTCTCCAACTTCATATCGCAAGCCTTAGCTGGTGAAGACATTACCCTATACGGGGACGGCAGCCAGACTCGCTCATTTTGCTATGTCGACGATCTTATCGAAGCATTTGTTCGGTTGATGGATACGGATGCCACGGTTACCGGGCCGATCAACCTGGGTAACCCAGTCGAATATACGATGGTGGAGCTTGCGGAAGCCGTTTTGGAAATTACCGGCTCTCGTTCAAAACTGGTCCGTCAGGCTCTTCCAGCCGATGATCCGGCGCGCCGTCGCCCGGACATCTCTTTTGCCAAAGAGAACCTTAAATGGGAGCCTAAAGTAAAATTGAATGATGGGCTGAAGAAAACCGTTGAGTACTTTAAGTCTATTATTTAGTGATCAGCAAGAACTTAACCGCGATCGAGTACTCAGATCACACATTATCTAAGAATGGCAAGCGCTTCTATTGCATCCAGGTTTCGCTCATTTCAGCCATCGGGGGTCGTTGATGACCCGACGCTGGCTGAAAACAGGGCAGCCGACAGAAAGCGCAAGATCGCGAAAAGTGCCATTGCATCGGCGTTCGCAAAGGTCTCGTCGGTGTCCACCGCCCTGATCTCCGTTCCATTGTCGCTAAATTATCTCGGGCCAGAGCGCTCCGGCATGTGGATGACGATGAGTTCGTTCGTTGCCTTTCTGTCGTTTGCCGATCTGGGGCTTGGAAACGGCTTGCTGTCATTTCGCTCAAGTACTGCAGGCAGCTGGTTTTAGGTATTTGCAAGGAGAGGTTTGAAATGGGATGGTGAAGAAAGTGTTGTATTTTCACCATGCTACCGGTTTGGGAGGTGCGCCACGTAGCCTTTCGTTGCTCATCAAAGGTCTTGATCGCGAACGATTTCAACCAATCGTAGTTATGCCCAAGCGGATCGACAATGATGCGGTCAAGGCGCTATTCTCTGAAGCCGGTGCTGAGGTCCTTGAAGAGAGAAATATCCGGCCATTTAATGGTTCATCAGTGGCCCCCAATCACAAATTTGCAGGCCGCGCCTACGCGATCGCTTCATATCCACTGACCGCAAGATGCGCGAGGCGTGTAGTTAATGCAGTGCGCCCTGACCTAGTGCATCTGAATTCAACCTGCTTGGTGGCGGCCGCAGCCGGTGCTCATACGGCGTCACCAAAGTTGCCGGTGATCGCTCACGTGCGCGAACCTCTGCTCTCAAATAGGTGGGGTAGAGCACTGGCTGGACTTAATAGGAGGCACGTGAATGCCTTTATCAGCATTGACGAAGCTGGTTTGAAGACGCTAGGAGGCAACAATATAGATGGGACCGTTGTATATAACTTCGTGGACGAGGCCACGTTTCACACCGACATCACATTGGGAAAGAAATATAAGCGTGATCAAGCCTGGGAGTCAGGCGATGTAGTTTTCCTATTCCTAGCTCGTGTTGCTCCGTCAAACGGCGTCCTTGAGTTGGTGAGGTTGGTCGAATCGATTACGCAAAAATTGCATCCTGCGGCCCGATTTGTCATTGCTGGGTTTCCAAAAATCAAGACGGGCTACGCTTTGGAGGCATACGAGGCCACAAGACAGAGCGCCCGATGTGCTGCGCTGGATTTTGTGGAGACTCCGGTTCCTCTGATGTTGGCCTCTGATGTTATAATCGCTCCTTTCACAGAGCCTCATAGCGCGAGAAGTGTTTTCGAAGGTGCTGCATTAGGGAAACCTAGCCTAGTGACCAATATTCCGCATTTGGTTGAATTGGTGATTGATGGTCATACCGGAAAGGTATTCAGTTGGCATGATCCAAACTCGTTTGTATCTGCTGTCAACGAACTGTGTGACAGCCACAAGAGAGTAAAAATGGGCCGGAATTCAGTCGGATTTGCTATAAAAAATTTCAGTGGCGGGGCCGGCGTCGAGAAAACGATGTCTGTTTATGACAGAATGTTAGATAATAAATGATGTCGCATGTTGTATATATTTATAATTTGGCAACTAAATGGTATTGGTCTTTCAGAGCTCGTGTTCAACTGCGCGTCCGGGGAGTATCTCCACCAAGGGGCCTTGTGGTTCTTGGCCCGTTGGGATTGAGCGCGCGTGGCCAGATCGTTATTGGTGAGAACGTAACAATCGTAAATAGCTCACGTTTTAATCGTGCTGGCATCAATCATCCTACACAGTTGGTAGCTGGAGAGGGCGCCACGTTGACGATTGGCGACAATACTGGAATATCAGGAGCTGCAATCTTCTGCTCCAACTCGATCACTATTGGCAATCATGTGCTTATTGGTGCGAATTGTAGAATTTATGATACGGATTTTCATCCAATAGATTTTATGGAACGGCGCTACGGGCGGCCTTGCAATACTGCACCTATAATTATTGGGGATGATGTTTGGCTGGGTGAAGGTGTCACTATTTTGAAAGGAGTAAGAATTGGTGCGAGGAGCGTGATAGCGGCAGGTAGTGTGGTAACGAAAAGCGTAGGTTCGGATACATTAGCTGGAGGAGTGCCGGCAAGGTCAATCGGGCCCGTGAATGGAAGAAGAGCGGGATGACGAGCAGCTTGGGAGGATGGCGATATTGTTTGTGCGTTGCTTCGCAAAAACTTCGCGTGAAAAGTTCTTATTTTAGAGAAATCAATATGTCATCCGAGGAAGCGGTAGAAAAATGAGTAATAGAAGCGAGCCCGGTCGTGCATAAGAGCCTTGTCCTATTCAGATTGTTTTCAAAATTGACTAGGCGATACTGGAGGTATATAGCGAACTCGCTTTGGTTAATATCCGATAGGCTGCTGACAAGTCTAATGGGTCTTCTAGTGGTAGCGGTGGTGGCGCGCTATCTTGGGCCGAGTGACTTTGGGCTGCTATCATATACGTTTTCTACGGCATTGCTGTTCTCAGTAGTTGGCCAACTTGGGCTCGATGGGTTAGTGATTCGAGAGATCATCAATCGCCCTGATGATGTGCCTAGAGTACTCGGCACAGTGTTCACGTTGAAGTTTGCTGGCCATTTGTTAGGAGCTGCGGGTTTGGTCGTTTATACGCTCTTTACGAGCGTGAATTCGACCGAGCGGACGATGCTGCTTCTAGCCGCAGTCTTTATTCCCCTGGCATCACTGTCAGGATTTTTCGGTCTCTGGTTTCACTCGCGCGTTCAAGCGCGGTACAACGCGATCTCCTCCAGCATGTCAGTATTGTTGGTCGGTTTGGGAAAACTAGGGCTCGTATGGATGGGATTTACTGTGATCGCATTCGCAGCTGCGAATGTCGTTCAGGTACTAATTGGTGTTGCGCTCTCGCTCCGCTTTTACAAGCGGCAGAAAGGGCCGCCTTTGTCGCAATGGCGGTTCTCTCCGGCATTGGCCAGGCTGTTGCTTGCTGAGAGCTGGTTGCTTTTCGTTGGGTCGATATTTGGGCTAATCTACTTAAAAATTGATGTGATGATGCTTCGCTGGTTAGCTGGACCGGCAGAGGTAGGCAGGTATGCAGTGGCGGCGACCCTTTCTGAGGCGGCATACTTCATCCCTGCTGCTTTGGTGGCTAGTGTATTCCCTAAGCTGATCGAGACGGCAAAAGCCGATCAGGATTTGTTTAACAGACAGTTCCAGACCGTTTTCGACATCTTATGGCTTGCTGGACTTGGCATGATAGCCACGATGTACTTGCTCGGTGGGCCGCTTATCCGTTTTCTGTTCGGAGTTGAATATGGCCCGTCCGTTCCGATCTTGATGGTTCACGTTCTGTCTGCGCCTTTCCTGTTCATGCGGATTGCATTCACGAGGTGGACAATTATAGGGGGGGGCGCCACATTTTTCGTCTTAACCGAAGGGCTCGGCGCGCTTACTAATGTGGCTTTTAACTTTCTTCTTATTCCTCACTACGGGAGTGTGGGGGCCGCGTTTGCGACGCTCCTGTCGTATGCCACGGCTACCTACCTCACCTTGGCCATCCCGCGCCGCACAAGACCGATCTTTGTTATGATGTCGCGCTCTGCCTTTATGCCGTGGCGCACTCCCAAGGATTTCTTTGACTATGCAAGACGAAGTGCCCATGCCTGACGACTGGGCGATCCAATAGCAGGATCTTTTAACCTTCTGTGGCGACCTCCCGCGCGGAGGACCCCTTGAAGGGAATTCAAATGACTGAAACGAAGCGGAGTTACGAGCGCATGACGGTGATTAACAGGATCACGACAAAGCTGAACCGCTTTGCCCAACTTTCCAATGACACACGAGCCGCAGCCGAGTTATCCCGGCTGGGGCTGCCGTACTTGCCGTGGTCCGATGCGTCCCTGCTTCCTTCAGCTCTGCAGGTCGTTCTTAACGAAATTGAAATCAACTCTCGCAAAACAATCGTGGAATTTGGAAGCGGCATATCCACAATCTACATTGCTAAAGTGCTGTCGCGGGTTGGCGGTCGAATTGTCAGCTTCGAGAGCGATGTAGAGTGGGCAACTTTCGTTGAAGACCGTCTATCGGCTTTGAATCTATCCGAATTTGTATCGGTCGTTCGCGCCCCATTGGGACCCTCCAAATTGAGCAGAAACAACTTAAACTGGTACGATCAAGGAATCGTTGCCTCAGCGTTAGAAGATTTGTCGATTGATTGTGTGCTCATCGATGGCCCTCCTGCTTATGAAGTGGGCTATGAAATGGCGCGATATCCTGCACTGCCGGCGCTCAAGGAACACCTTGCGCAAGATTACGTCGTGTTTCTTGATGATATTCATCGCGCTGGAGAACAGAAGATACTACAGCTCTGGAGTGATCAATTTGGCATAAAATTTCTTCGATATTTCTCAAAGGGTAACATATCGCGCGGTGTCCACGGCACGGCACATTTTACTGTGTGAGCCGTGCTCATTTTGGTTCTTTTGTTCCACTGAACGAGACGTCGAAAAAATCCTTGTGATATTGGGGAAGATTCGAGGATGACGAACGTGCCGGCCGCCATCGATAGGGTGCGTACCGCGAGGGAACATCTCGTCTACTCAGTCACGACCACCGGTCATCGTCAATCCTATCTCGATACACTAAGCGCAATCTTCGCGCTCCAGCCAGTATCAGGACGGATGAATTTCACCCTGTTCCGGAGACTCGTGGCCGCGGAGCGTCTGCTGTTTGCCATGCTCGACGAGGACATGGTGTCCTTTGCAGCGATCGCGGCCGCTCGTAGCGCGCTTGGCCGCCCAACCGTGGCGCTATTCCTACGTGCCCAGAAATGCTTCGAGACCGGGCGCTGGGTCCATCCTTTGAAGCGCTACGCCTTTCGCGCGTTGCGCTTGTTGCCGCGGTTGACGGTGGCGTCGATCACGCCGTTCGACGTGGCTCCCCGCCATGCCGAGGTCGCGCATTGTGGTGTGTTCGATCCGCAATATTGGGACCTGCATGATGGCGAGACCTTGCGACGGCCCGGCAGCACCCAACTGTCGGAAGACGTGGTAAGGCGTGCCGCAGGCAGGTCCGTGCTGTCCGTCATTGGGACCTTGAGTGCAAATAAGGGGCTCGCCTTCCTGGTGGAAACGCTGGAGCGTCATCCGAATATCACCGAGAAAGTGCTGGTTGTCGGGGCAGGCTCCGTGCCAGCGCCAGCTGCCGAGTTCGTTGCACGGCTTAAGAGGGCCGGAGCGCTGATCATTGACCGGTTCATCACCGACTCGGAACTCGAGAGCCTCTACGGCGTCACCGATATGGTTTGGGCCTGCTACTCGCCGGACTATGATCAGGCGTCTGGCATCTTCGGTCGCGCAATGCAGCTCGGTATCGAGCCAGTGACGCGCGAGGGATCGGTGATTGCCGCCTTCGCGGCAGCTAACGGCATTGGCCATATCGCCGTTGCCTACGGACATCACGAGGCACTGGGCGAACTTTTGTTGGGCCCTCCTATATGCTCAGGGCCAACTAATTCCCTCCTGCCAAGTGACCGGGGCGCACTCATCGGCGGATGGAGGCAGCAGTTCATTGACACGATTGGAGCCGGCATTTCCGGCTCAGAACGTGCCGCTTGAAAACCCACGGACTTACGGGCAGCGGTCGCTCGATATCGGCGGTCCCGAGGAAGAACCGTTATTGAGATGCCTCGGTCAGATGTTGCGTCAATATAGGATCGAAGTCGTAAATGCGTGGTGCGTGGGAGGTTGGTCATTGTTTGTGACGCGTTCTCCAAGAGCCTGGAGCATGTTCCTTCTTGGCGAACGCCAATAAAGTTCAAGATCAGAGAAACAAGAGGGTGAGATAATGTTTTTTCTGCGAAAGAGAGAGGTAATTAGCGTCACATCTGTGCAATGGTGCTTTGAGAGCCATGCCTATTTCGAGCGCGTAGATGGACGTTAAAGATGATGTTGACAGCCGTCTGTCGGTAACGTTCGCTTGCATCGTTCCAACGTATCGTCGTCCTCTGTTGCTGGAACGGGCACTGAAGAGTTTGGCGATGACGAAAAATGATGAGATAATAGTTATCGTCGACGACGAGGAGAGATTCCTGGGTGAATCGGTGTCGCTTGCCGCCGGCAGCATCGATGGCGTTCGTGTGATTTCTACTGGTGGCCGGTTGGGAGGAGCAGGCGCCAGAAACCTTGGCATGCTCGCATCCAGGTGCGAATTTGTTATATTCCTGGATGATGACGACGAGGCATTGCCGGATAGAAACCAGGTGTTCCGTCAAGAGATCGAGCGATATCGCCGGCAACATGGAGTTCTGCCGGACACACTCCTTGCTCCTGTTTTGGTGAGATCGAGCTCAGATGCTTACGTTATTTCTGAAAAGGAGTGTAAAAAGCGATTTGTGAAGCCCGACGGCAGTTTCGATTTTTACGGGAATCTTCGTAAATTTAGCAGGTTTCAGATTGGTGGGGTCTGTGTCAGGCGTGAGCATGCGACAGGCAATCTATTTATGCCAAAGCTAAAGAAGTTCCAAGACACACAATTTGTATTGGATGTTACGTATAAATCGAACGTTGCTGTCGTTGATATTCCCGTTTCGATATACGATCTCCACATGGGGGGCGGTGTCTCGTTTAACTTAGATCTTGCAGGGCGAAAGAAAGACATCGGCTCATTTTCACGTCTATTCGCGCATCTCCTCCTGTCTGGTAAGATGGATTTTCTGGGTATTTTTCGCTGGTCGCTTAGATGCGCCTATGTCGTAGAACGATTGCTGATCGAATATTGGAAGTCGCTTTTAAGACGCTGATGTTCCTGGTGAGCGCGTCGTCTTCGCCGGCAGGGCCTCATCGTCAGCACCACCACCGGCTGGACGGTTCCGTGAAGTCCCCGTTCCGCCTCAACATCTCCTCAAAGTTTTTCGCGGCGAAGCGCGCCTGCCAGGGCTGCACACAAGTCCTGGATTTGCCGATTCGTTCAATAATCTCGATGGCGTCCACGTTCCCGGCATTCTACACGATGATCTTGGCACGCCAGGCCTGCTTCTGTGGCGTGCTACGATCCTCAATCACGGCCGCCGGACGGCGCAAGGATATTCCTGTGCGCATTGCAAGACTCGCATGAATGCGCGTCAAAGGGAATCCGCTCGGGGTCGCTATGCCAGACGGAAGCCACTAGAGTATTTTTCCAACCATGCGGAATTATCTAGCGTCGCGGAAATGTGGCTGAAACAAATAGGGCAGGTCCAGGTTTCTGTGAAACGGCTAACTGCCCTGGCTGTAAAGTAATGAGCGCGGACCTCCGATGAGATGATGGCAAGTAATGAAGTCGGTAAATCCTCCCGAATCGGGAGATTGATTGTTGTGGTGGCCTCGGGCGCCGCGCTGTGGTTTGCCGCTTTCGCCAGGGCGCAAGATTTCGAAGGCCAACTATATGCTCCCATGAATGGCCCACTCGAAGCACTATTCTCTCAGGGGCGGACCTTGTCGCTAGGCGCAATGTTGCTGGCGATTGCGGTCACATTGAAATCTGGCAAACGGCTTAATCGCGCAGCTTGGCGTAACGCATCGTTTTACGTCGCGGCGGTTAACCTAATTATTCTCATAAAATTGATGCTGTACGGCAATTATAGCATTTTCTTTCAAGGATCATTCGCAATATTCGTTCAATTAAGTTTATTCGTTCTGTGCACATACGTGCACGAGCAAGACGATATTATGAGAAGAAGCGGTGTATCCTATGTGGCGGAGGCTCTATACGTTTTTTCTGTATTATTTATTCTAACTAACATATACGTATACATATATTTTGAGCACAGTTCGACAGTTCTCCTCAGTAAACGATTTTTTGGAATAACGGCAAACCCTCAGCATTTGGCAATGTCAATTGCGTTGTGCACTCCGGTACTGTTGTATTATATTGTTCGATATGGGGTGTTTAGGATTGCTGGTCTTTCCTCCGCTCTTTTGTTGTCAATTGTGCTTTTCATCGAATATTTGACCGGATCGCGCCTTGGGTTTCTCTCTTCCATGATATGTATCGCTGCAGCGAGCCGCTATTTTCTGGATTGGCGACGTTTCCTTTACCTGATGAGCCTGGGCATCCTGGTTTTGCCGATAGCTTACGTCTCATTTTATGCCTCGACGTCCGAGTTGATTTGGTCACGTTTTATTGAGGGCCGCACCGATACCCGCTCTGATACATGGGCGTCTGGATGGGACGCATTTCTTCAGAATCCTTGGTTTGGTGGGGCACCAGGCGGAGATCCTCCAAGATACGGCTTTATCGAGAGCACGTGGATATCTGCAGCATACAGTGGCGGATTTGTTGCGCTCGGAATCTTGCTGGTTTTTCTCTTTTTGGTAATTGGATACTTA
The DNA here is from genome assembly GCF_040317695.1 of Mesorhizobium sp. M1403. Classification (NCBI taxonomy): domain Bacteria; kingdom Pseudomonadati; phylum Pseudomonadota; class Alphaproteobacteria; order Hyphomicrobiales; family Phyllobacteriaceae; genus Mesorhizobium; species Mesorhizobium sp. M1403. Next base: position 344,393 of record NZ_JAMYKY010000002.1, read on the forward strand.
TTTAAATTGAATTTTTTGAGGGGTAAAAGAGTTGTCAATAGTGAGTACATAGATTTCTACATGATGGCAATTGTTGTATGTGTATTTATGAGCTTTATTGAAGCTGCATTTCTTGGCGTTTTCGCGACTCACACAATGATGGTTTATCTGTATGCAGCAGGAGCAGGATCACTTGCCAGTAGCTCGAGGCGGTTGCTGTACGGTAGGCATAGGTATCCTATTGGAGCTGGGCGATATTATGTTGGCCGCTAGCAGCGGATGCAAAGGTGGAAACTGGGCATGACCTCACGCAGTATTGAGTCTATAGCGTTTGCCTGGCCGAGCCTTCCTAATTACGCGGCGCGTTGCATTCGCTCCGTTATCGAGAGATTTCCCGGAAAGGTAACGGTCATTGGAACCCGGCCTGTTTTTCCCCTCGTCGGCATGGAGAGTCATCTCGGCCAGGCTGTGCACTGGATCGACGGCCGAGATGCCAAAACAGACTGGGCCAGCCTCGGGCTGCGTTCGCCCGACCTGTTTTTCCAAGGAGGGTTTTACTGGCCTGCGTTCAATTCGCTTGGCGCGAGCTGCCGGTCGGATGGTGGAAAAGTGGTGCTGCAAACCGATTCGAACTGGCAAGGAACTCCACGCCAGCGTTTGCTAGATCCGATACGACATCGGCTTTTTTTTAGGCGGCGCTTCGACGGCGTGTTCGTGCCGGGCGTCTCCGGAACGCTATACGCCGCGCGCATGGGTTACCGGCCAGCCACGGTGCTGCAGGGACTGTATGGCGCCGATCCCGCAGTATTCAACGGGGAGGCGGCGCTGCATTCGCGCCCCAAGCGTTTTTTGTTTGTAGGAAGATTCGTCGAGGTGAAGTTCGTCGTCGGCCTGGCGAAGGCATTCGCAGACTTCGCTGTGGGCAATCCAGACTGGTCTCTTCAGATCTGCGGGGCCGGGCCATTGCGCGACCAGTTGCCGGATCATCCGCAAATTCAGGTCACCGATTTTCTTCAGCCGGCACAACTGGCCGACGTGTTTCGAAATGCACGCTGCCTAGTCCTTCCGTCCTTGTACGAGCCTTGGGGGTTGGTGGCGCATGAAGCTACCCTTAGTGGGTGTGCCCTTGCCTTGTCGCAGGTTGTTGGCTCGGCGCCAGACCTGGCAACAGAAAGCAACTCGGTTTTGTTTCGTTCTGGTGAAGTAGGCGCCATCACCGAGGCACTGCGGTCGATCGCTTCCTGGGATACAATCCGCTGGCAGGAGGCCGAGGTCGCGTCTCGGTCGGTGGCCGCGAAATTTGGACCCGAACCTTTCGCCAATGCCGTTGCCCAATTTCTCGAAAGATTTGGAACAAAATATGACTGATGATCTACGGAAGAGATGTCGTCTATCCCCATTTACTATCGACCGGCTGCTTCGGTGAGTGTGCGCCTATGCGAGTAGCAATGGTGGTGGCTAGCATTTCGCGCTCAGGCGGCGGTGTCGCGGCTGTTGTCGAGTCCCTCGCGCGGTATGTGGCGGACTCCGGCGTTGAGGTGGGCGTATTCAGCCTCGCCGATGAGGCTTGGCGCGCTGGCGATAATCAAACATGGAGCGGACCGACACCAAAAATCTATACGCGGATAGGGCCTCGGTCGTTAGGTTACGCACCCATGATGGCGCGTGGGCTGATAGATTGGAATCCTGATTTAGTTCACCTTCATGGTCTCTGGATGCATCCGTCCCGCTCGGTCCTGCAGTGGACGAACGCAACCGGAAGACCCTATATCGTATCACCTCATGGAATGCTGTCGCCAACCGCCTTAAGCTTCTCCCCTACAAAGAAACGGATATCGCTCGCTCTATTCCAGAGAGAGAGTCTTGCAAAAGCCGCATGTCTCCATGCAACTGCCGAGGAAGAAGCCGCTGAGTTTCGTATTTTCGGCTTAAACAACGATACGGTTGTTGTGCCGAACGGAATTGATGTTCCAGAACTTAACGATATTGAATCCCGCCAAGTTGGGAAGAAAACAATTCTGTACCTTGGAAGGATTCACCCCAAAAAAGGCCTCGATACGCTCATAAACGCATGGCAGCGTATCGAATGTGAATACAAGGACTGGCAATTAAAGATAATTGGCCCTCCCGAGGGAGGACACCTGGAGCATTTGCAGCAACTGGTGGCAATTTCTGGTGTGAAAAGCGTTCTGTTTGGCGAAGCCATATATGGACAGGAAAAGCAGGAAGCGTACCAAGATGCGGAGATCTTTGTGCTGCCCACAAGAAATGAAAATTTCGCATTGGTTGTCCCTGAAGCTTTGGTCAATATGACACCAGTCATCTCCACAAAAGGCGCGCCTTGGAAAGGGCTGATCGAAAATGGCTGTGGTTGGTGGATCGATCACGGGGTCGAACCACTCGCCGAGGCGCTGGCGGTAGCCATGGCAACGCCAAAGGAAGTGCTTGCTTCCATGGGGACAAGAGGGCGAGAGTGGATGATCCGCGATTACTCGTGGACAAGGATTGCAGCCGATATGGTTGCCGCGTACACGAACATTTTGCGGGGAACTCAGCGCGCGGAAAGTAGTCGCATGGGCTAAGGCGGTGTCGCTCGCAGAGAGTTGCACCGCGATAGGGCGACGGGATCGGGCGTGACGGATCGTGATTCGTCTAGGCTGGCATTGCCAGAAAGGTGCAGGCGGTCTATCGCTGGTTCTCGAAAATGATGACCGACCTAGTTGCGCGCGCGTGGATTTAGTCGACGTGAGAGATGAATTCAAGCTCGACGTTGCCGGCAACCGCGCCGCGCGCAAATGGTCGAGACGAGAGCTCGCCGGCCGCTTCTTCTGGGATCTTTCGCGCCCGTTGTTTGCCTGGAGCCCGCGGCCTTTTTGGGGATGGCGAAGGGCTGTTCTGCGCTTGTTCGGCGCCCGGATTGGGCGCGAAGTGCATATTTATCCGACTGTTCGGATCACCATTCCATGGAACCTCACGATCGGCGATCAGTCGGCGGTTGGCGATCGGGCCATCCTTTACGCCCTCGGACCCATCTCACTGGGCGACCGGGTCACCGTTTCACAGGGAGCGCATCTGTGCGCGGGCACGCATGACTACCGCGACCCTACCATGCCTCTGGAAAAGCGCCCGATCGTCATTGGATCAGGGGCTTGGATTTGTGCGGATGCCTTCATCGGTCCCGGTGTGACGGTTGGTGCCAGCGCGATCGCTGGGGCTAGATCGGTCGTAATGAAGAATGTCGATGAAAAAACCATCGTGGTCGGAAACCCCGCAAAGAAAGTCGGCCTTCGTTGAAAAAGAGTAGACGAATCGCCAAGAAATTCCATCAAGACAGTAAGTTGGTTCGCAAGGGAAACCGGTCTCACCCGTAAGGAACTTCTACGCCATCAGCAATCAAACCATCGATTGTTGCTCATGTCGATCCGGGCAGCGCATCTTTAAACGCAAAGTAAATTGACAAGTTGAGGGGTAAAGCCTTGAGTGAGCGAAATATCCTCGTAACTGGGGGCGCAGGATACATCGGTAGCCATGTTTGCAAGGCTCTATCGGCACATGGATATACCCCGGTCACTTACGACTCTTTAGTCACCGGTCACCGCAGTGCCGTGAAGTGGGGACCGCTAGAAGTGGGCGACATAAGTGACCCGCAACGTCTCGATAAAGTAATTTCGACCTACAACCCGCTTGCCGCTATTCATTTCGCTGCCGCTGCTTATGTCGGCGAGTCGGTTGTTGATCCGGAGAAATATTACCACAACAATGTTGCAGGAACTATATCCTTGGTAAGCCGGCTCAGAGCGCGGAATGTCGACAAGATTGTTTTTTCGTCTAGTTGCGCCACCTATGGCATTCCAGAGAGGTTGCCCATAACCGAAGCTGACGATCAAAGACCCATAAATCCATATGGGAGAACAAAGCTCGCTTCTGAAAGTATGCTGAAGGACTATTCAGAGGCCTATGGGGGAACAAGTATAGCTCTTCGCTACTTTAACGCGGCGGGTTGCGATATCGATGGTGAGATTGGTGAATCGCATGATCCAGAAACTCATTTGATACCACTCGTGTTGTTGGCGGCTCGTGACCAGAAAAGAACTGTAAGCGTATATGGGACAGATTACGACACTCCGGATGGAACATGTATTCGTGACTATGTCCATGTTTCTGACCTTGCGACCGCACATGTTGCTGCTTTGAATTTAGCACTGTCCGCGCCGCCTCTGGGTTTCCGGGGTGTTAATCTTGGTGCAGGCGTGGGTATTTCGGTCAAGGAGATCATTGCGGTCACTGAGCGATTTACCGGGCGTCGGATTGCGGTAGAGTATAAGGATCGTCGAAGTGGAGACCCCGCTCTCCTTGTGGCAGATGCTTCGCTGGCGCAGAAAATTCTGGGGTGGTACCCGCGTCATTCCGATATAGAAACCATAGTCTCAACGGCGTGGGCCTGGATGACAAAAGAATGAAGGTTTCAGTTTTATTAATAACATACAATGAAGAGAAGAATCTACCAAGATGTTTAGACGCACTCAGCTGGTGTGATGATATTGTTGCGGTGGATTCGGGAAGCATCGATAAATCGGTTGATATTGTGCAAGCTGCAGGTGGTCGGGTATACCACAGACGTTTTGACGATTTTGCACGCCAAAGAAATTTTGGGCTCAATGAGATTGATTTCAAGCATGAATGGATTTTGCATCTCGACGCTGACGAAGTCGCGACGGATAAATTTACGAAAGCTCTTAATAACCTTGAACCCAGTCAAGGGATATACGCTTATCTTGTTCCCTCGAAGACTATGCTGAATGGCCGTTGGCTAAAAAACGCGGGGATGTATCCGTCATATCAGGTTCGTCTTGGTCGCCGAGACAAGTTACGGTTCAAACAGGTAGGTCATGGCCAGAGGGAGGATTTGCCGCCTGAGCAAGTCGGAATGTTCCCGGAGCCGTACTTACACTTCAATTTTTCGCAGGGAGTAGCGGCATGGCTAAGAAAGCACGTTCGCTACGCGGAGGACGAAGCCCGTGTCTTGCTAAGGAGCGATAGTGGCGAGGATCACGTCACTGTCCACTCACAGGTCAGTCGTCGCCGCTGGGCAAAACGCCTTGCCAACCGTCTTCCACTACTATCCCGTCCATTTGCGCGATTCTTCTATGTATATATTTGGCGCAGGGGTTTTATGGATGGTTCCAGCGGCCTTTTATATGCGACGATGCTGGCCACATATGAGGCAATGATCGCGGTTATTGCGATGAGCGGGCGTTCCGAGCTTAATTCGGGGTCCGAAGAATATCGCGATATTTGATTGAAGTCGCGGTCCACCGGGTTCGCTGAATTGCAGAACTTAAATGTGATCCTACGCCCGATCACAAAATCTTCGGCCCCCAGTCATATAAAAAAGGCGAGTCCACAAGATGATCCAGGTTACGGCTGCCCGATATAAGCACGCCCCGGGGAAATTCTGCTGGGAGCGAAAAGTTAGTGTGGAAGAGGGTCGCCGCAGAACGGTTGAATACTTTGGTGGAATCGTGTGAAGCAATTCAAGGCGCGGCGGTGGCGAGCCTTGAATTAAATTGTCGGAGCATGACGTTGGAAGCGTGAGGTCGAGATGAAGGTTACCTTCTCGGTATATACGAAGCGAAAGGAGATCAAACGTTTGTCGGCCATGCTGGGTATTGCTGCCATCGTTTTTTCTTTCCTCGACAGCGAAAGCAGCCTTGCGCAATCGCCTCAGAACTTTAGCTGGAGCAACGTTCCGGCATTCTCCATGGCGGGTGATCTCAAGGCATATTGGAACGTGGTCGACGCTTCGATGGGCGAAATGGCCAAGAACGCCCACGACAGGGGTTTCAAGCCTGTAACGATTTTGAGCACCTATCGAGACGTTCCCTATGCGCGGAATGAAAAAGGCTCCGGAGCGAAAGATTTATCCAATCACTGGCTTAATCCATGGCTTAGGTCGCCGTCTTTCGAGGCGGCGATTCGGCACAACATTGAGAAAGCACGGCCTGTATCAAGGGGGATATACGTCCACGATATCGAGTTGCCCATCGTGAGAGATACGAAGCAAGCCTGGATGAACGAGGCAACGCGGCAAGCCGCCGGTAGCGTGTCGAGGGAAACATTCGACGAGAACTACTTCTCCGAGTGGGCGAAATGGTTCCAGCTCCCACTGGAATGGACGAACGAACGCTATCCCGGCGTCGACGCCGGAATCTACGGCATCCAGCCATTTGACTGGGATGACCATATTCTCACAAAAAACGCTAGTCAAATCCATGATACGCATCAAGCTGATTGGCGACTGTGGAAGCTTGTCGAACCATATGTCGATTTCGCCGTGGCCAGCATCTATTTCAATTACGACAATCCCGACTCCGTCTTCTACATGGCGGCCAATGTCGAGGCGAATTATCTGCGTACCCACTCCTCGGGGGGCAAGCCGGTATACGCCTACGAATGGATGCGGTTCACTCGCATAGATCCTGAGTTGAAGGGCAAGGAACTGCCATCCTATCTGGTGGAGGCGATGGCGATCGTGCCCTATTTCAGCGGCGCCAAGGGCGTGGTTCTCTGGGGCTGGGAGCCCCAAGTGAAAAGTGGAACGCAACAGCCTTACGAGCAGCTTCCGCTTTTTGTCCGGTCGTTGAAGAGGGTCGCCACGCTTTCCGAGAAATTGGCCCGTGGCCGGCTGCTGATCGACCGGCCTGCCCATGAGGTATGGAAAGCACACGGACCGTTGATCCGCAAAGTGATGGTGGATGACGATGAATGTATCGTCATGGCGATCAACCCATGGCAGAGTGACGACAAGCGCACGACATATCCCGTCCAATGCGGCCAGCTCAGCGCCCAGATAAGCGTCGACGGCCGGCACACAACGCTGGCGGTCCTGAACAGACGAGGGCTGCAGATCTATTGACCTGAGGGACACAGCTGATTGCGTATGGCAGCGATCGTCTGCCCAATGTCAAGTCGACGCCTGACATTGGTCCGCGCATGGCTTTCCCAAGCACCCTGATCGTCACGCCGCTGAGGCGGCAACAATGCACCCCGACAGCACTCCACCTCTGGAGCTCTATGCCGCCATCCCTTCGACATCGATCGACTATGCGATCATGGAGCGCGCCAGCGGCATCGCCATGGTGCCGGCCGGCTTTCGCTGGAACGATCTCGGTTCCTGGCAATCGCTGCTCGACGTCGGGCCGTCCGACAAGCAGGGCAACGTCATTGTCGGCGACGTCGTCGCCATCGATTGCGAGAACTCCTATATCCGCAGCGACGGCCGCCTGCTGTCGGCCATTGGCCTGAAGGACGTCGCCATCGTCTCGACCGCCGACGCCACTTTCGTCGCGCCGGTCAGCCACAGCCAGAACGTCAAGAAGATCGTCGAGCAGCTCGAAAAGAGCGGCCGCCTGGAGACCAGGTTCACGCCCGCCGACGATCGCGTCATCGAAAGCGGCGCCTGGCAACGCCGCGTGCACCATTGGCTGTTCGAGGAGACGGTGCCGCTGTGGTCGACGGTCGGCGTCGATGAGCGCCATGGCGGGTTCCATGAGGCGCTCGGTTTCGACGCCACCCCGCTGATGAAACCCAAGCGCATGCGCACGCAGGCCAGGCAGATCTACGCCTTCGCCGTCGCCAAGGGGCGCGGCTGGAACGGCCCGGCCGATCGGCTGATTAGCCACGGCCTCGAATTCATGGCCAGGAACGGCCGCACCGATAATGGCGGCTGGGTGCGCACGCTCAACGTCGACGGCACCGTCGCCGATGCCGCCGAGGATGCCTATGACCATTCCTGCGTGCTTCTGGCGCTGGCGCATGCCCATATGTGCGGCAATCCCGACGCATTGCGGCTAGGCGAGGAAACATTTGCGTTCCTCGACGAGCATCTCGAGGACCAGCGCCTGACCGGCTTTCTTGAGACCTCAAGCGGCGAGGGCGAGCGCCGCTCCAACCCACACATGCATCTGCTCGAGGCGTTCCTGGCCTGGCATCAGGCGACCGGCGAGCGCGCCTATCTTCGCCGCGCCGCGCGCATCGTCGATCTGTTCCGCAGCCATTTCTTCGACCCGGAAAGCTGGACCCTTGGCGAATATTTTGACCATGAATGGCGGCCGGCTCCTGGCGAGAAAGGCACGTGGACCGAACCCGGCCATCATTTCGAATGGGCCTCTCTGCTGGTCGACTTTGCCGGCCGCAGCGGCCAGAGCGGCTTGACCGGCCTCGCCAGGAAACTCTACGCGTCGGCGATTGCCAATGGCCTGAACCGCGCCACAGGCCTCGCCTACGGCGCCGTCTCGCGGCAAGGGCTGCCGCTCGACCACGTCTCGCGCAGCTGGCCGCAGGCCGAAGCGATCAAGGCAGCAATCGCGCTGGACGGTTCGGGCGGTCCTGACCTGAAGCCTGAGATAGAGGCGCGTGTCGGCCGGTTGTTCCGCTGGCACATCAATCCGGCGCCGCTTGGCCTGTGGGTCGACCGCATCGACGAGCGTGGCCGCTCGCTGGCTACAGACGTGCCGGCAGGCATCTTTTACCATCTGGTCTGTGCGCTGCCCAGTATCTCGACAGCACCGCGGGCAAGCCTCGGTAGAATGGTTTGACCGAATAGAGAATTTCGCCGATTGAACGAGGCAATGTCGGGCATCGGCGACAGACAGGTGTGCTTGGCACGGCGGGAGCAAGGATTTGTCGCTCAAGAAAATAGGCTTGTTTGCATTGGTCGCCTTTGTCTTTGCGATTGGCTTTTTCGTCATCATCATGGACCGAGGAACGAAGGTTCGTTCGCACCCGCCGAAGCCGCTAGCGACGCTTGAGCCATTTGAGGGCAAGCTTGCCATTCAATCGATCGACGATCTTCGCGTCGCCGGCCGCAAGATCGTGCTGTGCGGCGTCGCGTTTGCCAAACCACAGTCCTTGCGCGCCATTGTGACGGAGGCAGTGCGTCGGGATTACCAAGGGCTCGCCTTGAACTGCAAGCCTGTCGGCACAGGCACGCCTTGCGATGGCAATGTCGCGTCAAAATTCGGTGACGCCGTGGTCGTGCAATGCCTCACCTCGAATGGCGCGGATCTGGCTGCGAAACTCGTCGATGCCGGGCTCCTGTGCGGGGTGCCCGCGCAGGCGGGCTCGACGTATAAACCTTGCGCGCCCAACTTGTAGTTCTTGCATGGAATGCCGAAAGATGGATGGACGACGTCAGGACAATTGTTGGTTGCAAGGTATTGTGCAATGCGTCGGAGCCACTGTGGCGTCAGCGGCCACAAGGAACGGCAGATCTGCCCGCCGGCAGCCTGCCATTGGGCGGCTGTAAAGGTGAGTATTAAGATATTCTAATGGTGTGTTCAATCAACCACACCGAAACCAAAAATTATCTCGCAATTGCGAAATGGGTTGGAATTGGCGTAGAAAGCTGTTACGCGCTTTTGAGTACCTTAGCGGTTCGGTGGGCGTCAGGTAACGTGGGACAGAAGGATTGATGCGGATGAACCTAGTTGTGAAAAGTGTGTTGGCCGGAGTTGTTGTGTTGGCCGGCTTCGCCCCGGTGCCGTCTTTCGCGCAGGATGGGTCGTGCACCTGTGCAACCGCCTATAACGGCGTAAATCCGATTGGATCGCTCGGCAGCGTCAATGGCGACGTGATGATCTCGCAGGTGGCTGGCTATGGCCCGGCGCAAGCGGGCGGCGCGCTGGATTTTGGCAGTCGTGTCGTGGTTGGCGCCAAGGGCTCGGCTTCGGTTCAGGTCGGTGGCTGCAATGTGAGCGTCCCGGCGAATTCGACGCTCGATATCTCGCGTGTCGAGAATAAGATCTGCCTCAATGTCCTCGGTTCTGAGCACACCGCCCAAACTGGCAATTCCGGGGGCATTACCAACAACAAGCCGTTGTGGATCTTCCTTGGGTTAGCCGGCGGCGCTGGTATTCTGGCGGCAACGCAGGACAACGACAACGGCCACGCCGTTAGCGACTAAGTTGACCGTAAATAGGGCAACGGTAGCAGGGGCATGGCGCTTCTGCGTGTCTGTTGTTAGATGGAATGGCCTTGGCGTTCATGCTGGTGTCGTGACCGGGTATCGTTCTGAGTCTGGCGAACATGCCGGATAGGGTGAAGTGCCGGTATATCCAGGCAAAATAGTTGAATCGCAATCTTTGCTGCTGCGTGTGTTGGTGCAACTTTTGGATACACGTCCGGCAAACGCGACAGTCAAGATTAATCCTGCGGAAGGCGGCATGTGTCTAGCGCTCGAAACTTTAGGCGCAGCCTTTGCCGCGAGTGCGACGCTGGTCATCGGCCTACGTGATGACGACAACTCTGTCCGCCAGTAGCCGGGACCTGGCATCCATCGTATCGCATGCGCTCGACAAATGCGTCATTCGCTGTCTTGCGGGTGACGCATTAATATTGTTTGGGGATGACTTCGCCACGTTGCTTCGCTGCAGTCACAAACGCCCATGATCGATCTACATACCCATATCTTGCCCGGCCTCGATGACGGCTCGCCCAATCTTGCCGAATCGCTGGAAATGGCTCGACTGGCGGTGGCCGACGGAACGACCCACATGGCGTGCACGCCACACGTGACACCGGGCGTTTACGAGAACGGAACATCGAATATTGTCCGAGCGGTCCAAGAGTTGCACCAGGCGCTGCGTAGCGCCGCCATACCACTTGCTCTCTACGTCGGCGCCGATGTTCATATAGCGCCGGATCTTCCGGACCAATTGGCGGCGGGCAGCGTACCGACCTTGAACAGGTCCCGCTATTTTCTGTTCGAACCGCCGCATCATGTCTTACCTCCACGAATGGAGGATCTTGCCCTACGCCTCATAAACGCCGGTTTCATTCCGATTCTTACTCATCCAGAGCGTTTGACCTGGATCAAAACGAATTACGACGTTATCGAGAGGTTGAACGCAGTGGGCTGCCTTATCCAGCTTACCGCAGACTCGATTGTTGGTGCTTTTGGGCGCACGGCCCTTTATTATTCAGAAAAGCTGATTGACGAGGGCAGGGTGGATATCATCGCATCGGACACTCACAGCGCAACGCGCCGCCGTCCGGGGCTGTCCAAGGCGGTTGCTGCTGCTGCCAAGCGATGTGGGGACGACGAGGCCCGCAATATGGTGTTGAAACGTCCAGGCGAAATATTGGCGAACCGGCCCATCGAGCCGATCGGAAAAGCACGTCAAGGAAAACCAAGCGCCGGCAGCGCCGGCCGTTTTGGGGGATTGGGTCGCTTGTTCAAAGGCGGGATGGCGTGATGGGCATTTTCACGTTCCCAAAAAGCCGTATGGACGCGATATTAGTCGTGCTTGCTTCACTCTCGGTGTCGGCATGCACCAGCGCCTCGTCAACGAGACCATCTTCATCGGGTTCGGTCGATGCGCTGCAATTAACATCGTCGTCGACGCCACTTTCGGGCGGCGGCGCTCTGCAGGTCGTAAAAGACCTGCCTGCGCCGCAAAACACCCAGAACGGCAGCGAGCAGCCTTTGTCTCCGAACGATGTGCTCGAGGTGAATGTGTTCCAGGTCGACAATCTGAACAGAACCGTTCAGATAGATGCTGGCGGGCAGATTTCGCTTCCACTTATCGGAACCATGACCGCGGCGGGAAAAACTGTCCGTCAATTGGAGAAGGAAATCGAAACGGCATACGGCGCCAAATATCTGCAGTCGCCCGATGTGTCGGTTTTTGTCAAGGAGTCGATTGGCCAGCGCATTACTGTCGACGGTGAAGTCACCAGGGGCGGAATCTTTCCAGTATCCAGCAACTCCTCTCTCATCGATGCGATCGCCCTTGCCGGAGGGTTCAATGCCGTTGGTGACGCAAAAAAGGTCTTTGTCTATCGTAATGTTGGCTCAAATACGCTGGTTGCTAATTACAATGTGGAGGAGATTCGTGCCGGCAAGAGCCGCAATCCACGCATCTATGGTGGCGACAAGATTGTCGTCTTTGCCTCGAAATCGAAAATAGCGATGAACAATCTCAAGGATGCTCTCGGTGTCGCCTCAAGCGCAGCCCGACTTGCGGTGGTTCCGGGACTATAACCCACGGCATGTCGGAATTTAGCACACGACGAACTTAGGATTGCCTTGCACCATGCTCGATCGTAACAGACAGCATCAAATCGCACGTCCAGGACACGGCCAAGCCTTGTCCGCGGACCTGTATTATGACGGGGCGCAAAACTATAGTCCGTACGGTCGCGATCACCTGGAGGCCGAGGAGGGATTTAACCCACTCAAGCTATTTTTCTATGTTGTCCAGTATCGCTGGCTGATCGTCATGATGGCTGCGGCGGGGGTTGTCGCCGGCGTCATCGTTACCATGATGCAGACGCCAAAATATCAGGCGACAACGCAACTGGAAGTGCTGGTTCCTTCGGCCAAGGTCTTCCAGGACATTGAAGCAGTTTCCGAAAGCACCGACGTGCGGGCTTTTCTGACGGCCAAGGAAAAGCTGAAAAGCCGCGCACTGGCGCAGCGCGTGGTCTTCCAGCTGGGTCTCAGCGAAAAGCCGGACTTCCTGTTTCCGACCCCGAACTTCTCGCCTAGCAATATTTTCTACCGTGCGTTTGGAGTTGCCAAAACCCCCTCCATCGAGGAGAAAACCCCCGAGGAACGCGAGGCGATTGCGATCAATCGTATTCTAAACGACCTCACCGTCAATCTGGTCACCAACACAAGCCTGCTGTCGATAACGTTTGCCGACCAGAAACCGAAATATGCAAGCGATGTAGCCAACCAGGTCGCGCAAAGCTTTATGGACCAACGCCTCGATCAGACCAGCGAGACTTCCGACCTGGCACGGCAATTCATTCAGGAACAGGTTTTGCAGGTAAAGCAAAAGCTCCAGAAATCCGAGGAGGAACTGGTCGCCTATGCAAAGGACGCCGGCATCACGGTGACCGGCGATGACAAATCGCTGATAGGGTCGAACATCGAGGCCCTGAACACCGCGCTGGCGACGGCAATCCAGGATCGTCTTGACGCCGGACGGGTCGTGGAACAAATCGACAAAGGTCGCGGCTCGAGCCTCGGCCCGGTCCTGGAAAGCGAAGGCCTGCAGAAACTCAGCGAAAAACTGGCGGATTTGACCAGCCAGTATCAGCAAAAATTAGGCATACTGAAGCCCGGTTTTCCGGAAATGCAGCAGCTTCAGTCGCAGATCAAGGAATTGCAAAGGCTCTATAACAATGGCGTTTTGACGATAACCGACTCTCTGCGGCAGAAATATCAGGAAGCCCAGAACAAGGAAGCCGACCTTAAGTCAAAACTCGCCGAGATGGAGAAGCAACAGGTTATCTTCAACGATAAAAACATCAAATACACCATCCTCAAGCGCGAGGTCGATTCGAACCGGTCGCAGTATGACAACCTTATTGCCAAGCTGAATGACGTTGGCGTGAGCTCTGAGCTCAAGACACAAAGTGCCGCAATCGTCGATTTCGCGACGCAGCCTACGGCCCCCTATTCTCCGCGCCTCAGCATCAATCTTGCGGTCGCTCTGGCCCTTTTCATGGCTCTGAGCGCGTCGATAGTATATATCATCGAGTTGTTAAACAATACATTCACCAATCCTGAGCAGATCGAAAAGGAACTGGGATTGGCGATGCTCGGTATCCTCCCGCTTGTCGATGACCGGGAACTCATAGCCAGCATCTCCGATCAGAAATCAGGGCTGTCCGAAGCCTACCGTTCGCTTCGAACATCGTTGCAGTTCTCCGGTGCCGAAGGCGCACCGCGATCGTTGCTGGTCACCAGCTCGGAGCCCTCAGAAGGCAAGTCGACGACGTCGTTCAAGCTCGGGCAGGATTTTGCAGCGCTCGGTGCGAGAGTTCTCATCGTCGATGGCGATCTTCGAAAGCCGAACCTTCATCGGCTGTTTGGCCTCGACAACACGATCGGCCTCAGCAATCTCCTGACAAACACCGTTCGCAAGGAGGATCTTGCGAGCATTTTCCGGGCGACGAAATATCCGAATGTGACCGTTTTGACGTCCGGAACGATCCCGCCGAACCCGGCGGATCTGCTTTCCTCGCCCAAGATGGCGCTGATCATCACCAATCTCGGCAAGCGCTTCGACCTTGTCGTCATCGATGCACCGCCGGTTGTCGGTCTTTCAGATGCACCTATCCTCAGCCGGCTTGCCGAGGGTACGCTGATGGTCATCTCCACCAATCAGGTCACGCGCAAGTCGGCCAAGACAGCGTTGAAGCGCCTGCGAGCCGCCGGCGCGAATGTGGTCGGAGCTGCGATGTCGAAATTCGCGGTGAACAAGTTCGATTACAACTACGCCTACAAATACATGAACTACCAGTATTACGACTACGGCTCGAGTACCCCGAAAATTGAGAGTAAAGTGGATGACGGAGCAGGCCAGCCCGCTTATGCAAAATCTCCGGCGTTCAAGCGTTTGGTTCGTCGCATCCGTTCTAGTGTTGGCGGCTTCGTCGATCGGTCTAAGTCGGCTTCTTGAGACCAAGACGCCGGCCGTTTCGCTCGCGCTGGATCCGTTGAACGTCGACGCGGTGATCGGCAAAATTACCGACGAGCTGAACGACACAAACAATACTCCTGACCTCGATGGCTTGCTTGCCAAGGCCGAAGGCGCGCTTCGCTTCGATCTGGTGGACGCGCGGCTCTACAGCTTGATCGGCGAGATCAAATACCGGCAGGGCGAAAAAGACCAAGCTTATGAGCTTTTCGATCAAGCTCGAAAACTGTCCAAGACAGAAATCCATGCGCTTCAGAGGTCCATCGGCCACTCGATTGAAATGGGCAATCTGCCAAAGGCCGTCGGAGAGATTGACATTTTATTGCGGCGTTGGCCGGATCAATTTCCTGCGATCGCCGGGGGTCTGCCGACAATCCTCTCCAATCCTGACGGATACCAAGCGGTGCTGGCAGCCCTCAAGGCTGGGGCGCCGTGGAGAGGCAGTCTGCTGTCCGTTCTCGGCAACACTTCCGAGGGGCTCGAATTCGTAAACCGGTTGCTGCTGGAGTTGTCCGGGTCAACCGTACCACCGAGTTCGGGAGAGCTGTCCATTGTGATCAACGGCTATGTCCGTCAGAAGAAGTTCGAAGCGGCATATCGGTTTTTTCTTTTCAGCCTGTCCGATCAGGAACGGAAGTTGGGTGGCTACATTTTCAACAGCACGTTCGAGCCGGTATCGAGCAGAAAGCTTTTCGATTGGCAGATCCGCGATCAGTCGGGTATGGAAGTTACATTCGCAACATCCCAGGATGCAGTCGAAGGCGAGGGCGGAGCAACGGTCCGTTTCCTGAATACGCCAGTCAAGAACTATGGTCTTCAGCAGTATATCGCGCTTCCGCCGGGGTCTTACGAGATTTCTCTGATCGCATCTGCAAGAAACCTGAAGCTTCCAAAGGAGTTATTCTGGTCTCTCAGATGTCAAACCGGCGAAATTGCCCGGTTCAATATTCCAGAGGGCACATTCAATCGCCAGGCCCTGAGTCAGGATTTTTTGATTGGCCCCGATACCTGTCCCATGCAATTGTTGCGGCTGGAGACTGCCGCCATCGCTGAGAGCTGGCGGTTTCGATATGTCGGCACATTGATAATGCACAAGTTGAGCATCGAGAGACTTCCATCTTGAACGACCGGCCATCGCAATGGGACAAATATCTCCTCGGGTCGGTTTTGTTCATATCGCTGCTGATCGGCGGGGGGACTGCAAGCGGCCTCTATACCGACACGCTGATTGAAGTCGCGGCGATTATCTCAGCAGCGGCTGTCCTTTCACAGCCGTTTGGCCAAAGGGTTCCCCCGACTCTTGTATGGCTGCTTGTCTTCGCCGTGGCATTGGTGGCTTTGCAAATCGTCCCGCTACCGGCCTCGATGCTCAACGGATTGCGGCCAGAACTGTTGCTCGCAGATTCCTCGCTTGTTGGAGAAGCCCGATTTCGATTCGTCAGCCTTGGCGTGGGACGCACGATCGAATGCCTGTTGTACCTGGTGGCAGCGGCAGCGTTTTTCTTGAGTGTATTGCGTTTGCGAACCGAGCAGGTCCAGGCACTTCTCCCCTTCTTCTTTATGGGCGTTATATGCAATGGTTTGGCGGGGGCGATTCAGTATTCGCTCTCTGACAATGTCGCCATTGAGGGATTGTTGCCTTTTACGATCAATGCCGGGCTGTTCGCCAACCAGAACCATTTTGCTGCTCTGCTTTTTGTGTCCATTCCCTTCGTCGTCTACCACGGTCTGTTCCGCGGATACCTCTTGTCTGGACTGATCGGGGTGGTCACGCTTTTGCTGCTCCTTTTGGCCGCCGGCTCGCGGGCCGGCGTTCTGATCGGGTTGGCGATCACCGTGCTGTCCATCGTCTTTCTTTCAGCGCGTTCCAGGGTGAGTCGATTCAGCATCCTTGCAATTTTCATGGGACTTTCGGCCTATACGTTAGGCGCATGGACGAAGATCGAGGCCGAGACGATTGACCCGGCTTTCGGGCGAGGAGAGTTTGCTCGCACCACCATTGAGGGAATCAGTGAGAATTGGGCAACCGGTGTCGGGTTTGGAAATTTTCAAAAGGCTTACCAGATATACGAAAAGGAAAATATGATTTTTGCAAAATATGTCAATCATGCACACAATGAATATCTCGAAATAGCTTTCGAGGGCGGACTTCTTGCTGTTCTGTTGGTGGCGACTTATTTCTTGATGCTTTTCATGGCGCTTACCAAAGTTCGTCGCGATCCCCTTCAAAAGGCGGCGTTTCTTTCCGTGTTATTTCTTCTCATCCATTCACTCGTCGACTATCCATTGCGGACCGAAGCACTTGCCATGACCTTCGCTTTTATGAACGCCATTATCTTCCACAAAGGATTTGCAGAGCGTTTGGCCCAGAAAACCGAATTGATCGAAATCGACCACAACGGTGACAAGCTGTTTGTTCCCATCGGAACTTCGTCGTAGCAGACTGCGCACTCCGACACTTGCCGCACCTTCATTCGGGTGGCAATGAACTCTTCGGCGAAATAGCCATCAAATTCCTGGTGTCGAAATGCGTTGCACACGCCGACGCTCACCGCCTCCGAGGTATTCGCAGACAGTTTTGCGTGAGAGGGTGGCATGAACTTTCTGGTAACCGGAGGGGCCGGCTTCATTGGCTCGGCGGTCTGCCGTCATTTGTGTAGCAATCCAGACTACCGTGTAACCAATTTGGACAAGCTCACCTATGCAGGAAACCTCACTTCGCTGCGTCCAATAGAGAACGTCCAAAATTATAGATTCGAGCACGCCGACGTTTGTGATGCGAGGGCAGTTCTAGAGGTTCTAAATCGCGATGAGATAGACATCATCATTCATCTGGCCGCCGAAAGCCACGTTGACCGGTCGATCGACAAGCCCGCTGCCTTCATCGAGACCAACATCGTAGGAACCTACCGGATGCTGAATTCGGCGTTGGAATATTGGCGCAGACTTCCCAGCGAGAGAAGGAGCCGATTCCGCTTCCACCACGTTTCGACCGACGAGGTGTTCGGCGATTTGCCTTTCGACGACAGTGTTTTTACTGAACAGACGCCATACGCGCCATCCTCGCCTTATTCGGCTTCAAAGGCCGCATCCGATCATCTGGTGCGTGCGTGGCACAGAACTTACCGCCTGCCGGTTGTGCTTTCCAACTGCTCTAATAATTACGGTCCTTGCCAGTTTCCCGAAAAGCTGATTCCGCTCGTTATTTTGAACGCTCTCGAAGAGAAGCCACTGCCGGTCTACGGCGCCGGCAGTAACGTGCGCGACTGGCTCTTCGTTGAAGATCACGCTAGCGCCTTGGCCATAATCGCTACCCGGGGTGTAGTCGGCGAGAGCTACAATGTCGGTGGCGGCTCGGAACGCAGCAACACGGAGGTGGTCGAGGCAATCTGCAACATTCTGGACGACCGACGGCCGCGTTCCGGGTCTCGGCGGTATCGCGATCTCATCGCATTTGTCGCGGATCGGCCTGGCCACGACCGCCGTTATGCGATCGACGCCTCCAAGATACGGCTCGATCTGGGCTGGGCCCCGCGCGAGACATTCGCCGGCGGCCTCGCCAAAACGATCGACTGGTATCTCCAGAACGAATGGTGGTGGGGGCCGATCCGCCGCGAACATTATACAGGCGAGCGGCTTGGCGAGGCGTACCCGGGCTCTGCGTGATGCTTGTGGTCACCACGGGAAGTGAAGGCGGCCCTGCCTCAGATCGATTCGGCCAACCCCGAATCATCGCTCCGGCGCTCGCGGCCACGCGGTCTGCTCGGTTCCGCCGGCGGCTGCACCGCGTCGATCAGGCCAAAGATGGACCAGCGCCCTTCCATGCGCTAAGCAATATTTCCGGCACCTACCAAACGACATCAGTCGCTGAGCAGAAATTTCCAGATTTTGCCGACTATGTGAAAAATTCATTCCCGAACCATTCGGCCGCAGGCCTGTGTTGCATTGTTCTGCACCGAAACGATCTGCTAGAACGCCCGCACGAGAATGGATTGTCCAGAAGTGCAGTTTGAATCGGGCGGCTGAGGGTAGCCTCCGACGCAGGCCCTTCCGTGGATCGGTACGAAAGAACGCTCACATTTCATGAATATCGCGCTTACGCACCTTCAGCGGCTTGAGGCTGAATCCATCCATATTTTTCGCGAGGTGGCCGCGGCCTTTGCCAAGCCGGTCATGCTCTATTCGGTCGGCAAGGATTCGTCCGTGCTCATGCACCTGGCGATGAAGGCGTTCTATCCGGCCAAGCCGCCGTTTCCCTTTCTCCATGTCGACACGACCTGGAAATTCCGCGAAATGATCGCCTTTCGCGACCAGATGCAGCAAAAGCTCGGCTTCGATCTCCTGGTCCATGTCAATGAAGACGGCGTGCGCGACAACATCAATCCGTTCGACCACGGCTCCAACACCCACACGCATGTGATGAAGACGGTTGCCCTGCGGCAGGCGCTCGACAAATATGGGTTTGACGCAGCCTTCGGCGGCGCCCGTCGCGACGAGGAGAAGTCGCGCGCCAAGGAGCGGATCTTTTCGTTCCGCAACGCTCAGCACGTCTGGGATCCGAAGAACCAGCGGCCGGAGATGTGGAAGATTTTCAACACCCGTATCGCTGCCGGCGAATCGATCAGGGTGTTTCCACTGTCGAACTGGACCGAGCTCGACATCTGGCAATACATTCTCCAGGAGGACATCCCGATCGTGCCGCTGTATCTGGCCAAGGAGCGGCCGGTCGTCGAGCGCGACGGCATGCTCATCCTGAGGGACGACGAGCGCATGCAGCTGCGGCCCGGCGAGACGGTGGAGAACCGGATGGTGCGGTTCCGCACGCTGGGCTGCTATCCGCTGACCGGCGCGATCGACTCGGAAGCCGACACTCTGGAGGCGATAGTCGGCGAAATGCTCACGGCGCGCACTTCCGAGCGGCAAGGTCGCCTGATCGACCGTGATGAAGCCGGCTCGATGGAAAAGAAGAAGCGCGAGGGGTATTTCTGAGCATGCGCCACATCATGGCCAAGAGCCTCGCCCCGACCGATGGCGTCCGCGACTATCTGGCGGCGCAGGAACGAAAGTCGCTGCTGCGCTTCCTGACCTGCGGCTCGGTCGACGACGGCAAGTCGACGCTGATCGGGCGTCTCCTTTCCGATACCAAGCAGATTTTCGAGGACCAGCTGGCCGCGCTCGAGCGCGATTCACGCAAGCACGGCACCACCGGGGACGACGTCGACTTCGCGCTGCTGGTCGACGGCCTCGAGGCCGAACGCGAGCAGGGCATCACCATCGATGTCGCCTATCGCTTCTTCGCAACGCCAAAGCGCAAGTTCATCGTCGCCGACACGCCCGGCCACGAACAATACACGCGCAACATGGCGACAGGTGCATCGACCGCCGATCTCGCCATCGTGCTGATCGATGCTCGCCAGGGCGTACTGCGCCAGACAAGGCGGCATTCGATCATTGCCTCGCTTCTGGGCATTCGCCACATCGTGCTCGCCGTCAACAAGATCGATCTTGTCGGCTTCGACGAGGCGGTTTTTAATCGGATCGTCGCGGACTACGCGCAGTTCTCACGTGAGCTCGGCTTCCAGACGATCGTGCCCATTCCAATGTCGGCCCGTTACGGCGACAACGTTACTGGCCGTTCCGATAGGATGGACTGGTATTCCGGCCCGACGCTGATCGAACATCTCGAAACCGTCTCGGTCGACGAGGCCGCGGTCGAATTGCCGTTCCGGTTTCCCGTCCAGTATGTGAACCGTCCCAACCTCGATTTTCGCGGTTTCGCCGGCACCATCGCCTCTGGCTCGGTTGCGCCGGGCGACGAGGTGGTCGTGGCGAAATCGGGCAAGTCCTCCCGTGTCAGGCGCATCGTTTCGCATGGCGGCGACCTTCAGCAGGCTGTCGCCGGCCAGGCCATTACCCTCGTCCTCGACGACGAGGTCGAGGTCTCGCGCGGCAACATGCTGGTGTCGCCGGCAGCGCGGCCGCAGGTCGCCGACCAGTTCGCCGCCAACATCGTGTGGTTCGACGAACATGCATTGCTGCCCGGCCGCTCCTACATCCTGCGCACCGAGACCGACCAGACCAGCGCCACCGTCACCGACCTGAAATACCGGGTCAACGTCAACGACTTTGCCCATGAGGCGGCCAAGTCGCTTGAAATGAACGAAGTCGGCATCTGCAACATCTCGACGCGGTCGCCGATCGCCTTCGATCCATTTGCCGAAAACCGCACCACAGGCGCCTTCATCCTGATCGACCGCATCACCAATGCCACGGTTGGCGCCGGCATGATCCTGCACACGCTACGCCGAGCCGAAAACATTCACTGGCAGTCGCTCGATGTCGGCAAGCGCGCCCGCGCCGATATGAAGAACCAGCGGCCGGCGGTGTTCTGGTTCACCGGGCTTTCGGGCTCGGGCAAGTCGACCATCGCCAACCTGTTTGAAAAGAAGCTCTTCGCCACCGGGCGCCATACCTACATTCTGGATGGCGACAACGTCCGTCACGGCCTCAACCGCGATCTCGGCTTCACCGACGCCGATCGTGTCGAAAACATTCGCCGCGTCGCCGAAGTGGCACGCCTGATGGCCGACGCCGGGCTGATCGTCATCGTGTCGTTCATCTCGCCGTTCAGCGCAGAGCGGCGCATGGCACGCGAACTGATGGCCGAGGGCGAATTCGTCGAGGTGTTTGTCGACACACCGTTCGAAGAATGCGCCAGGCGCGATCCGAAGGGCCTTTATGCGCGGGCGTTGAATGGCGAGATCAAGAATTTCACCGGCGTCGATTCACCGTATGAGGTGCCGGAAAAACCTGAAATCCATCTCGAAACACTCGGCAGATCTGCCGAGGAGATGGTAGAGGCCCTAGAACACTGGCTGATCGAGCGTGACATTACCGAAGACCAATATGATAGCGGCGGCGGTATCTGACGACGAAGCGATGCTCGCCGTCTTCGAGCGCCTTGCCTTGGCGGCGGGGCGCGAGGTGATGCGCGTCTTTCGTGCCGGCTGTGCGGTCGACAGCAAGTTGGACAGTTCGCCGGTGACCGAAGCCGATCGCGAGAGCGAGAAGATCATCCTTGCCGGGCTGCGCGCCGCTTTTCCAGAGATTCCATGCGTGGCAGAGGAGGAAGCCTCTGCCGGCATCATGGCGCCGGATCTCGGCGACGCCTTTTTCCTGATCGATCCGCTCGACGGCACCAAGGAGTTCGTCAACCGGCGGACCGATTTCACTGTCAACATCGCGCTGGTTCGCCATGGCGTGCCGGAGATCGGCGTTGTCTTCGCGCCTTGCACCGGCCGCTTCTTTTCCGGCCGGCCGGGCAAAGCGGAAGCGATCGAGATCAATGACGACTATGAGATCGTCGATCGCCAGCCGATTTCGGCGAGGGCCGGTATGGTGCCGCTGACCGTCGTTGCCAGCCGCTCCCACAACACGCCGGAAACCGACGCCTATATCCGCGCGCTTGGCGCTGCCGAGATCGTTTCGGTCGGCTCATCGCTGAAATTCTGTCTCGTCGCCGGCGCCGAGGCAGACGTCTACCCACGCTTCGGCCGCACTATGGAATGGGACACTGCCGCGGGTGATGCGGTGCTACGCGCTGCCGGCGGCATGACGCGCACGCTGGACGGCCAGCCGCTCGCCTACGGCAAGCGCAACCAGAGCGATGACGAGGATTTCGCCAATCCGCATTTCATCGCCAGCGGCAAGGCTGCTGGATCTGGCTAGGCGATGATTGCGCAGTTCCAGACCCGTACGAAAGTGCGGGTGTTGCAAGTGACTTACGGAAGCGACCTCAGATACTGCTCGAGATCTGTAAACACAACGGTACGATCCCCATCCGGCCTACAGTAGGGTCGGCGTGGCGATTCTCTTCGTGTCCGGCCGATGCTGCGGGGCCTTCACACGGTGTATCCAAATTGCTGTATACCGATACACTTGAACGGCTATACGAGCGAGTGATGGCGTTCCACATCAAAAATCCCGAGACCGACGCACTGGCCCGCCGGGTCGCCGCACTTAAGAGAACTGGTCTGACAGAGGCCGTCCATGCCGCGCTCAAGCATGAGCTTGAGCGCGAACAGGCTAGACCGTCCCTCGTAGAGATCGGCGTCAGGTTCTGCCGTGATCTGCGAGCCCGGGGCAAGCCTGATCACGGCAGGCCCGCCGACAAGGCGTTTCGCGACAGCCTGTACGAGAATGATGATGTTCATCGACGCCTCGGCCCTGACGGCGCTGATGACCAACGAGGATGATGCGCGCGAACTCCTGGTCGGGACCCGGCGCGGCTGAACGGTGTTGAACCGGACTTTACTTGGCTGGCCACGGTCCAGATTGGATCACGTTCAAGAACCTAAAATGCGGCGGGCTTGCTTCGGATGGTTAAGGCCAGGAGCGCCTCCGAAAGTCGTTTCTTCGCCCGCTCCACCCCGTTCTCGTCGATTGCCTCAACATCGAGGAACAAGTCGAGACCAGTCGTATGCTCGCTGATGACCTGAGGGCGCTGGGCGAGTTCACCCAGGAGGCCCTCGACTTCGTAGGGGACAACCTCCCGGCTGATCCCCTTCATGGCAATCGGTGCTAATGGACGCGCCCGGACAAGGTCGCGCACGAGCGCGTAAGTCTCATAGCTGAGGCAGATGCCGCCGGGCTCGGCAATCGACTGCAGCCGGGCCGCCAAGTTCGCCTCGGCTCCAATGATCGTGTAGTCCATCCGATCATCGGAACCGAAGTTCCCAACATTGCAATAGCCCGTGTTGATGCCCATGCGAGCTCGGAAGGGCCGTTCAACTCCGCGGTCATGCCACACCCTGTTCAACTGCTCCAGCCGACGCTGCATGTCGACAGCCATGCGCAAGCAGGCTCTCGCGTCTTCCTCGACGCCCTGCGTCTCGGGGTCTCCGAAGAACACAAGAAGCGCGTCGCCGATGAACTTGTCGACGGTGCCGCCGTGTTTGAGCGCGATCGTCGACATCTCGGTGAAGTACTCGTTGAGGAGAAGCGTCAAGTCCTCGGGCTGGAGCCGTTCCACGATCGCGGTGAAATCCTTGACGTCGGAGAAAAAGATCGTGAGCTTCTTGCGCTCGGTTGCGATGGTGACGTCCTTCTGGCCGCTGAAGATGCTTTTGTAGATTTGAGGCGAAAGGTATTTGGCGATCTTCAATGAAATCGCGGCCAGAAAGTCGTTTGCCTCGGAAAGCTCCTTGTTGATGCCCTGAATCAACGCGGACTGCCGACGCTGCAGGAGAATGAACGTCAGGCCCGCCGCCGCCGCGAAACCGAAATATAGGAGCAGATACTTGAAGGTCAGCACGTTCGCAGCAATAGGCTGATTGACTGATATCTCCTGGATCCCTCGGACATCCCCTACCTTCCAGTCCGTCTTGGGGCTGTCCGGGTGTGAGTTATGGCAGGTCACGCACACTTGTCCCATTATGACAGGGGCCGCGGCGCGGACCTGCCGGTCAAACAGTGAGCCCGAGACTTCGATGATCGGCTCCTTCGGGTTGGCGCGCAAAGCCAAGATTGCATTCCGCTCGAAAACATCGAGCTGGTGGGGCGCGCGACCTTTGAAAGGCAGATCCGAGACGAACCGATATTTGACCGACCCGTCATGAGCGCTGATGCGCTTGCCGAGTTCGATCGAGAGGGTTGCTGGAATAGGGATCGCACCTGGCACGTCCCGATAGTTGTGCGTCGCGGTCACGGCGCCGTTAGCTTGCAGCACGCGTCCCACGACGTCGCTGCCGTAGAATCCGCGCATTTCGTCGATGATCCGGCTGATTTCGCTGGCTTGCCTGCGCAGCATCCGTTCCGATAGGTCTCGGAGGTCGAGCCAGGCTGCGACGGGCAGACCGACAAGGCCGATGACCACTGCCGTCACCAGGAGCGGTCCCATGGTGCGCTGCTGACGCGCAATCTGTTCACCCAGTCCAGCCATTGTGCAAGCCCCCGGCCGTCACAGTATCTGAACTATAGCTCATTCCCGGCACGGTACTAGAGTCAGTCTTGGCTCGATGAAAACACGTCAGCCCTGCAACGTCGGACCGACCTTGAACGGTTGTTGCTACCCGACCCTCACAGCGGATTTCGCATTCTGGCGCTAGACGGGCAGTGAATCAGTGAAGGGGATGTCGCAAAGTCGGTTGTGGCCCGGAATGCGCTCCGCGATAACCGCTCAGGGGTCAAAATTCACCTCTGGCAAGGTTGAGACTTCTGCGGCCGGAGAGCGCGTCGGAAAAGAAAGTGTCCCGCCAAACGTATCCGCGTTTCGGCCGCACTATGGAATGGGACACCGCGGCGGGTGACGCGGTGCTGCGCGCTGCCGGCGGCATGACGCGCACGCTGGATAGCGCGCCGCTCGCCTGCGGTAAGCGCAACCAGAGCGACGACGAGGATTCCGCCAATCCGCATTTCATTGCCAGCGGCAAGGCTGCCACGGCCGCTTAGGCACCATGATGAACTCCGATCCCATCCCGGCTCGTCGCCCGCGCAAATGACGCTGTCGCGCATGCGACGCCTGAGTGAAGCACTTATTTTCAGACGAACCCTCGTGGCAGGGAGTAACTATCCGGTGTGGATCGTGGCAGAGGCCCTTTCGCGTGTTAGACTGCTTGCATGGAGATCGACACCGACAAGATCGACGAAGCCGTTCTGGGCCTGCTTTGGCTGACGCTGCATGAAGAGAGGCGCGTCTGGAAGGGATTCGATTGGAGCGCTCTGGATCGCTTGCACCAGAAGGGGCTGATCGCGAATCCAGCAAACAAGGCGAAGTCAGTGGTTCTGACAGATGAAGGACTGCGGCGTGCGCAGGAGCGATTCCGAACCCTGTTCACCCGTTCGGCGCCATGAGCCATGAGCGCTGGGAGGGCGCCGCGAGATGATGGCGCACCTGGCTGAATTTCGATAGTGGCGGCGCGCTGACCGCAGGCGGGACGGCCAATGCTCTCGCCGTGGTCGCCAAATTCTTCTTTCGCCACTTATGCCAACGGGCGCATCCTGGCCGTCAAGGCACTAGCAGACAACACCGTAGCCGCAACCCTCAATGTCATCGGTATTGGCGCGAAGTCCATCCGCAAGATGCTTTCTGCCGGCGAATCAGCGCTCCCCGGGCCGAGCTGCAGGCAGGCAGCTGGTCTGCGCCCGCTGCTGGCACATGGATGTTAGTGGGCAGACTACCACAAGGAATGTGTCATCATGGCTGCGGATTTCCGAAGGCAGGTTTCTCAAGAACGAGCACATGACTACCAAGAGGGGATGTGTGAGTGCTCTTAACTTGGAATCCCTCGTCGGACAGCGTTTCGATGAATTCGCCATCCGTTCCAGGCGGAACGCGGGCAACAACGTTTGAGGTGCGCCTCACAATATTGGAAAGCACCCTTCGCGCCTTGCCTGGGCCGATGTTGCGCTGCATGTGCTGATAGACGGCCAGCAGCAGGACGATATCGTATTTCGGTAGAAGGATATTGCCGAGGCGCCGGCTGCCAAGATTCAGGCGATCGAACCGGGCATGCACCGGGGAGCCGCTCAATAACATTTTTGCAGTCTGGATGTGCGGCTTGGCAATGTCGATCCCGTGGATCGAGCTGGGTTTCAGCTTGGATATCTCATAGGCGACAACACCCATATTGCAGCCAACATCGAGAATGGATTTCCCGGCGTAGTCGACCTTTGCGGAGAATAGCCCGTCCAGTCTGTCGTCCCACGTTCCGGCAAAACCCCTTTTGAATCTTGACCACCACAAATCATCAGCTCCTTTGGGAAGAGCCCCCTTGAGCGCCTCCTACCACGAGAGAATTAATGGTCGATACCCATTCAACTGGAATTGATCACATTGATGAACCAAGGCAGGGACGTGTGCGGCCGCGTCACAACCCCATCACCTTGAGTGCCGCGGGAACCGAATAGCGGCTGCCGTCATAGCGCAGCTGGTAGATCCGCTTCACAGGCTTGCCGGGATGGGACTGGCACTCGCCATCCTTGTCGGGGGAGGGATCGTCGGTGTCCGTCCGCTCGACCGCAATGATGTCATGATAGCCGTGATGGCTCGCCGGGCTCATCGCCAGGCTGACCTGGCTGGAATGAAACGATCCGGCGCAACTGGCATCGCCTTCGCCGCCATGGCCGGTCACCACGAGGCCGTCGAGCACCAAGCGCAGCGCATCGCTGGCGACGGCATAGAGCCGCAGGTCGGTTTCAGTGAAGGGAGTAGCCTGCGAATGGTTTGCCATTTCGATGCGCAGGCCGAAGGCGGTGACCTCAGGGGCCAGTGCATAGCGGCCGGTGTCGAATTCCACCTTACGGATCGCGATGGCATCATCGGTCATCAGTCCAGGCTGGAGCAGGCGCTGGCGCACCCGCAGGCTCTTTCTATCGACGACCAGTAGCTCGATGTCGCCGACATGCAGGTGGTCGCTGTTAGCGCTGTCGATCAGCGGTACCGCGACCAAAAGCAGGTCGTCATGAGCCGGCCAGATCTTGCAGGCCAGGCCGAATGGCGCATCGCTCTCCGGGATCATTGAGGCGATGCTCGTATGGGGTGCAAGCGTGAACGAGGCGCCGTCGGCGCTCTTTCGGGCCTTGGGATAGGCCTGCTGCACCAGGGCGGCGGCATCGCCGCAATCGCCGGCCGCTGCCCGGGCGGACGACAGGCTGGCGAGGGCGGCGCCGAGAAACAGGACAGGCAACACTATTCGCATGGAATTCTCGCGTCGCAGGGCCGGGTTCGGCCAGGGCCCTTCTACGCGAGATTGGTGGCGGCGCACAGGGTGCAGGGAGGTGACGGCTAGCTCCAGCCGCTGCGTCATGACCATAAGTATCCTGGAAAGTCGTAAGGTCCGAGCTCGCTTAGGGACGGTGATCATGAGAACGCCGCCCGAGCGCCAATTTTTGCCAATGCTGTTCGAGCTACCTGAAACAGATACTGACAATGTGATCTCGATTGCCTTGTCGCGCTCCGATTAGATAAAGAAGCGCTCCGACAAGAAACCTCTACAAAACCGGATCTCGCCGATCCGTCGGGCGCACCTTCTAGGGTGTACATTCCAAAATTAGCTCGGCATGACCTCCGTTTCTGACCCCTGAGCCGGGCGTGTTCGCTGTCGGCGCGGTATCGAAGCAGAACCAATGCGGCGCCTGCTTCGGCTTTCCGAAACCCCAGCTTGTCTTTCCTTGAGGCTTGGCAGCACGGCGCGTTCAATCGGAACCGTGCTGCCTTCAATGTACAGCCAGTCCAATCAGCCGGCGAGCTTGTAAACGCCGGCAGCCTTTTTGGCAGCTGCGAGCACCGCATTTATGTCGAGTTCTTCGAGGACAACGAGGTCGTTTACCCAGCCGCTTGCCCGCACCGCCAGTGCTAGGCCCATCCCATCGGCCTGGTCCGGAACCTCAGCATTGATGACAATATCATAGGCGCCGCGAGTAAACATCACACCGGACACCTTGCCACCAACGCTTTCCAAAACCGCCTTGATTGCAGCTTCTCTGTCTGAGCCTTGTATCAACCCCTTGTAGGCATGGGGCGGATAGTTTGCCAGTATTGTCACTTTCATGGGTATTCCTCCCGATCTTCTACTAGTTTCGCTATTGATCGTTTGACCAACACGCAGCTACGCGGACAGTTGGGTCAGCCGTAACCCTGCATCGCAACGCTCTTGCTCGTATCCAAAGCTGGCAGCGGGAATGGTTCGACCTGCCCTCCGGTCTTGTCCAAATACTGCATCAAGGCCGTCACGAGGTGGTAGAAAATGCTCGCGGGGACCTCCGTTGCCAGTGACCTTCCGCGCTCGTCAATCCTGTCGATCCACAAGCCAAGCGGTGCGGGATCGATATGCCATTTAAAGAGGCGGGCGACACGAGCTTCGATCTCGGGTTTCAGATCAGGCCCGCCGATGCCGTCGAGGGCGACGGCCGCCTTGACGGCTTCGCATTGCGGCCAGCTGCGGGAGAGCCGGTCGAAGGGAATTCCCTGCCGCGACACGGCTGCATAAGCCAGGCCCGTGGCCCGGTTCAATCCGCTGGCGATCGCCGACGAGTAGAGCTTCCTGGCGTAGGCTGCCAAGTCTTTCTGCCCGCTTGCCCGCGCGAACTCGACGAGGAGCGAAGCCCATTCGAAATGGTGCCCTGGTTCGGTCCACTGTCCCTCGTCTCCCGGCAACGGTAACCAATCGACGTCGAAATGTTCCCCAAGCGTCCAGCTCTCCTGGTCGAAGAAATGGCACCGGAAGAGATCGACGACGCGTGCCGCCCGACGGAGATATGCACGCTCGCCGGTGACGCCATGCCAGGCAAGGAAGGATTCCAGCATGTGCATGTGCGGGTTCGAGAACCGCACCCCCTTCCAGCCGGGGGTCTCGAGGAAGCCGTTCAAGCTGACGTCCTCGAGATGGGTGTCGATGAAATGGAACGTCTCTTGTGCCAGCTGCATGGCATCCTGATGGCCGCATCGGTGAGCATGGGCAAGCGCCAGGAGCACGCAGGAATGGTCGTAGGCGTCCTCCGTCGGGTCAGCCACGCTGCCGTCGCAATTGAGGGTGCGCACCCAGCCACCGCGATCGGTGCGGCCGTGTCTGGCGATGAACTCGATGCCGTGGTCGATGAGCTTGTCGGCCGGTCCAGCCCAGCCGCGTTCTTTGGCCACCGCGAAGGCGTAAATCTGGCGAGCCATCGTCCGCATGCGCTTGGGTTTGCCCAACGGCCTTGCATCGAAACCGAGCGCCTCGTGGAAGCCGCCATACGCATCGTCGACACCTGCAGTGGACCACAGCGGCAAGGTTTCGTTGAAGAGCCAGTGCTCGACCCGCTTGCGCCATGACCCGCTGATGATGACCCGGTCGTCCGACCCCGTGAACTTCGTTTCAAGGCGTCCGCTCTTCTCGAGTTGTTCGACGACTTTCTTCACGTTCTGGCTGTGGCTGACAGGAGCGACGAATACCGCGTCCGGTGTCGTCACCACCGCCACATGCTTCATTCCAATGACTGTCAGCAGTCTGCCCTGGCTTCTGAGATAGGAGTTGCCGCAATCCATGGCGACAACGTCGCCCATTACGACATTGCCGTCGCGGTCCGTCGGGCTGGCTTCGAGAAGCGATTGCCACGATCCAAGGTCGTTCCAGCGGAAAGAAGCCGTAACCATCGCAATACCGCGTGCATGCTCCATGACTGCGTAGTCGATCGACGTCGACGGGACAGCCGAATAGAGGCTCTGGGGCAGGTAGATGCCCAAGACGTCGGTCCGTGCAGCCTTAAAGGCCCGTTCCGCGGTGTCCCAGATGTCCGGCCGGAACTCGAGAAATGCCTTCCGCATCGTGTCGGCACGAAACAGGAAGATGCCGGCGTTCCAGTAGAATCTTCCCGAAGCCACATATTTGCGGGCCGTCTCGGCATTGGGCTTTTCGACAAAGTGCAAAACGGCGGCCACTCCGTCACCAGTTGCCCCAACCTCGATGTAACCGTAGCCGGTTTCGGGATGCGTCGGCTTGATGCCGAATACGACAATGCTGCCTGAATCGGCGGCAGGCATGCCCGCCTCGACGGTTTCCCAGAATTGCGTTTCGGTGGATATCTGATGGTCGGAAGGGACCACGAGCACAAGCGCCTCGCCGCCATATTTGGAGATCGTGTGCAAGGTGGCTATGGCCACCGCAGCGGCGGTATTGCGGCCGACGGGTTCGAAAATCGGGCTGCCGCCGTTCAGGCCGAGCGGACCGATGTCCGAGATAACGCGGTCGGCATGCCGTTCGGAGGCTACCACATAGATCGGCGTCTCGCCGTCCGACCGCGCCTTGAGGCGTCGGACAGTCTTCGCAAGCATGGAGCCGTCGCCCGAAAGGTCGTGGAATTGCTTGGGATTGTCTTCGCGCGAGAGCGGCCACAGCCGCGAGCCGATGCCGCCGCTCATCACAAAACTTACGATCCGCTCCGGCATGGGCCAGTCCTCTCAAAATGTCTGGTTGTAGGCTCCGACCTCTGGATTGCGACGCAGCACGGCATCGACAGCCTCGAACATCTCGCGACGTCGTTCCGGCGAGACAGGGCTTTCCACGACGAGAACAATTTCCGCCTTGTTCGACGAGGCCCTGACCAGACCCCACGTGCCGGCTTGGGCAACGACACGCACCCCATTCACGGTGACGAGATTGGCCGGCGGCTGGCCAGCGAACTCGATCCCGTCCGCCTTCATTTTCGTGAATTCCCCGACAACTTTCGCGACCACCTCGTATTTGAGCTCGTCGGCGCAATGTGGCGACATGGTCGGCGTGCCGAAGGTCAGCGGCAGATCGCGGTAGAGGTCGGCCATGCTGCTTTGCGGGCTGCGATCCAGCATCTGGCAGATGGCGATAGCCGTGACCAGGCCATCGTCATAGCCGCGGCCGATCGGAGGATTGAAGAAGAAGTGGCCCGATTTCTCGAAACCGGCGGCGGCGCCGAGTTCGGCGACGCGCCGTTTGATGTAGGAATGGCCGGTTTTCCAATCGGTGACCGCGCCATTTTCCCGCAGCACCTTGTCGGTCTTGAACAAGCCGGTCGACTTGACGTCGACGACGAAAGTCGAGCCGGGATAGAGGTGCGAAATGTCGCGCGCGAGCATGACGCCGACCTTGTCGGCGAAGATCTCGTTGCCTTCATTGTCGACCACGCCGCAGCGGTCGCCGTCGCCGTCGAAGCCGAGCCCGACATCGGCGCCGGTTTCCAGCACCTTGTCGCGAATGGCGTGCAGCATCTTCATGTCTTCGGGGTTGGGATTGTAATTGGGAAACGTATGATCGAGCGCGACGTCGAGCGGGATCACCTCGCAGCCGATCCTTTCCAGTGCCTCGGGAGCGAAAGCCCCGGCGGTGCCGTTGCCGCAGGCGGCCACCACCTTGAGCTTCCTCGAGATACGCTTTCCCGCTGTCAGATCGTCGAGGTAGGTTTTGCGGAAATCCGCAACGAAGTCATAGGAGCCGCCACCGACAAGGTCGAAATCGCCTGAGAGCACGATCGCCTTCAGCGCGCTCATCTCCTCCGGACCAAAGGTCAGCGGGCGCGCCGCGCCCATCTTGACGCCGGTCCAGCCGTTCTCGTT
The DNA here is from genome assembly GCF_040317695.1 of Mesorhizobium sp. M1403. Taxonomy (NCBI): domain Bacteria; kingdom Pseudomonadati; phylum Pseudomonadota; class Alphaproteobacteria; order Hyphomicrobiales; family Phyllobacteriaceae; genus Mesorhizobium; species Mesorhizobium sp. M1403. The sequence goes on from NZ_JAMYKY010000002.1 coordinate 375,929, forward strand.
GTGCGAGGCGGTGACCATGGCGACGGACGGCGTGTCGAGCGCGAATTGGGCGAAATAGGCCATCGGCGACAAGGCCAGCCCGACATCCTTGACCCGCGCGCCGGCGGCCATCAGCCCGGAAACCAGCGCCAGCTTGATGGCAAGCGAATAGGAGCGGAAATCATGGCCGGTCACGATATCAGGTCCCGCACCCAGGCGCCGGATCAGCGTGCCGAGCCCCATGCCGAGCGCCTGGACGCCGATCAGATTGAGTTCCGGCGGCTCGTTCGAGCCCGGATGGCCGAACCACCAGCGTGCATCATATTCGCGAAACCCGGACGGCTTGATCAACGCCGAGGTTTCGAATTCAAAAGTGTTTGGTCTGGCTTGGCCGACTATGTTCAGGGTCACGGTTTTTGCTCCGCAATTGCGGGCAACAATGCTAGCACGCTGCCGGGCGCAGGCCCCTTCGGGAATGGGGGTAGCCCCAACGCCCTGGTTCGCCCCCCTCATTCAACAGGACCATGCCTGCCGATGGCCGAAAGGATCTCTCGGGCTTTGTATTCTGGAGGTGCTTCCTGCTCAGGCGCTGACGACAAGGGTGGGCTGCTAGATGCCGCTGACCGCATTCAAGTTCCCGTTCCGCGAGAATGTCGACGAAAGGCGTTTCGGACGCCTGGCTCGCCTTCTCAATGGCATTCAAGTGGAAATCGAAAGGGATCAGCGGAACTCCGTCTGTCCAGGGAAAGGATGATGGACTGCGCCGCGTTCGTCTTGGAGGCGATGGGAACACGGCGAAACCCCGACCGCATGTACACGACCATCAATACCCTCACGCGGAACGGTCCGCGGACGGCAGGTCTCTCTGGGGACAGCAGATGTCATTCGTCGACAGGACGAGAGGACGTTTTGGGGCCGATATCGACGACCATGATCTCCGGCGACACGCCGAAGCGTACCGGCAGCCACGATACGCCCAAACCCCCGGATACGATCATGTGCCGCCCACCCTCGACGATATGCCCGTAGGCGAAGCGCTGTCCGTAGGCTGAATTGATGATGGGGGTGCCTATGAATGGCAAGCGCACCTGCCCGCCATGTGTATGGCCGCATAACGTCAGGCTGACACGGTCAGGAACAGCGATGAAGATGTCGGGTTCATGCGCAAGGAGCAAAATCGGATTGCCGTCGTCGGGTATTCCGGCCATTGTTCCAGGCAGATCGTCCACCCCCTTGTACACGCCGCGAGAAAACTGCATGGCCCACTGGTCGCCAAGACCCGCGAGCCAGAACGCTGGGCCATCCTGCTGCCGGATAAGCGTCGCGGTGTTCTCGAGGACCGGAATTCCATTGTCGACGAGGGCTGCGCGGACGCTGTCGACACCGTGCCACCAGTCGTGGTTGCCGAGAATGGCGTGGCAGCCAAGTGGCGCGGAAAGTTTTGAAAGTGAACTGCCCCAAACAGTGTCGGGCACGATCCCGGTGGCATAGCGCGGCCGCACGCCCATCACATAGTCGCCAAGGAGAAGGATGATATCGGGCTGCAGGCTATTCGAAACACCGACGATCTCGTCGATCCTGGAAACAGACATCCAGGGCTCGCAGGCATGGATGTCAGCGATCACGACGATGCGCAGAGGCTTGGCAGCCGCCGGCCAGCGCGGCGGTAGGAGCTTGTAGCGAGTGACACGCAGTCGAAACCGAGGTTCAATCGCGACGGCATAACTCACCAGCCCGAATGCCGCGAGCGACATGGCGCCAAAGAGCTTCAGGAATGACCGCCGCGACGTCAGCACTTGTATTTCCCAGCAGAACGAGGTCGGTTTTAGAGATCGCCACGAATTCAGCTGCGGCAGCCTGAACCAAATCAATCGCGTGAGAGGCCTCGCGGGGTCAATAGTTTCCCAAATCGGCGTCACCTGCAAGCATCGGTCTTTATGGCGCAGGGGAGGGAGCTCGGGCTAGGACCCGTCAACTGCTCCGATTTGCCACTGATCTCGGGCGGATGGTGTAGTTCCATTCCGGATGAATGCGTCGCCTTAATGGCGAGCGCCTCCATCTCGACATCGTTCACTTGATCCCTTTTTTTCCTCGGTCGCGGCATCGACCGCGCGCCCAACTTCAGGCCCGTTTGGTTGTCGTGACTGCGATCAGCTCGACCAGGGCCACGCGATCGAGGAGGGCGCGGTCCGCGCCAGGTTTGCGTGATGCGCAGAACAGGGGTGTTCAATGTTGCTCCACGTCGATGTGCCCGTCGGATGGTGATGCAATGTGGAGCGCGAGGCCTGTCTCGCGAGCGAGTTGTGCAGTTCGACCTTCCACAACCGGCTTTGGTCATCCAGCTTCGAGCCGACCGCTTCCCGCCTTTGACGTATCGCATGCTTCGGCTGCGCCTCGACAAGATTGCACCGCTCTCGAGTTGAAACCGGAGGGCGAACTTTCGTCGGCTGCAAACCGGCTTCTTACCGCTCTCGCAGTGTTTCCTGCTTGTATTGCATCATTGGCGAGAGAAAGTAGCTGATGATGTTGCGCGTGCCGGTCTGGGAGGTTCATTCGGACCCGAAGCTTGGTAACTCCAGTTCCCTCGGTTCGGTCCGAATGGACAACCTACAGAAAGCTCACAACTAGAGCCTGTTCCATCCCGATGGCATCGGGATGGAACCCCATGTCTTTTGCTTGAGCAGGATCTTCTCCGAAAACCGGCTCCCGCCTTTTGCTACACTGACTTCGGTTCGGGATCATGGCTTTGAGGTGCTGTTTATCCAATCTTATTTGGCCACGGCAGCCCCGCGTTCCTTCAGGTCACATAGAATGAGGCTGCGGTGAGCGAGAGATGTGGGGAAAGGGTGGCGAACTGTGTTTGAGATGCGCCGCCGGCCCCGTCGCTGTCGAAAGAGAGCGCCCCGGTTGCACTGTCGTAGATGATATGATCGGAACTGTCATGCGCGGCTGCACCAACAAAGAAAGCTTTGGATGGAAGCCCTCCCGGCTGAAGCCCGGCAAAAACGGTATCGCTGAGATGGAACGTGTCCTGGGAGCGCTGGAAGTCGGTGATCTTATCGACATTGCCGGCTCCAAGAGCAGTATTGAACGAGAAGGCATCGTGGCCTCCGTAACCGGTCAAGACGTCGGCGCCGAGCCCGCCGTTGATGACATTGTTGCCGGCATTGCCCTGGATGGTCTGGGCGAACTCGTTGCCGGTGAAGCTGATCGCCTTCGTGCCGGACGGGTTGTTGGTGGCGAGATGCTCGATCTCCGAGCCGGCCGAAAGCGCATAGCTCACCGAGGCGAGCACACTGTCGTTGCCGCCGCCCACCGCTTCAACCACCTTCTCGCTGGCATTATCGACATGGTAGGTGTCGTCGCCGCCATAGCCGATCATCGTGTGGCCGCTGGTTCCGTGGAATACATCGGCGCCGCTGGTGCCGTACAAGGTGCCATCGCTGGTGTCGCCGGAAGGAGGGACAGTCCCGGTTCCAGACCCAGTCTCGGTCCCGGTCGAGCCAGTGATTGGGGGAGCGACGTTCGCACCCGTGACGGTGTCGCCGCTGCCCGCCTTCTGATAGAGCTGAACCCCATCGACCTGCATCTGCATTGACGAAGGGGTCGAGCTATCCAGAGCCGTATGCCACCCGGTCACGTTCGAATTCGCGACCCCATTGTTCATGATCAATTGCATCGGTTCATCCGGGATCGGGCCCTGTGCGCTGGTCACTTGCGCCATCTGTTTCCCGTCGAGATACCAGGTGATCGATTCACCGGGCACCCAGTTGATGCCGTATGTGTGGAAGCCGGCCGTGAGGTCGATGCCGGTATCGATGCTGTCGCCGACCCACCCTGACGGCGAGTGGAGGTGCCAGGAAAACATCTGGTCTGCCGGCCCCGAACCGGTAAATCCACCCTCCTGCATATCGATCTCGAAATTGTCGCCGCTGCTGCCGGCGCCTTGCCCGGGCAACAGCCAGAGGGCTGGCCATGCACCGTCGCCGCTCGGCGCCTTCATGCTGATCTGAAGGTAGCCGCCATCGAATTCGAAGTTGCCGTAGCTGCTGACCCCGCCGGACGTGACCGGGTATGTCTGTGTCGTCCCCTGATTTATGCCGCTGATGGGCTGCTTGATCGCCGTGAGATCCAACTGCCCGTTGCTCACGGACACTTGGCTCGGCACATCATAGTCGGCATAATACTGCGAGCCTGCGTTGCTTCCTCCTGATCCATTGCTATTCCATGGCCAGCCGTTGGCGGCATTGCTGGTGATGTAGGTATGCCAGTCGCTGTCGAGGGCCGTACCGGAGAAGTTTTCCTCGAAGACGAGGTCGCTAGAGGCAAAGCCTGCAGGTGCGGAAAGAGCCATTCGGTGATCCTTATTTGGCGTTGAAAACAGGGAATTCCACTGCCGCGCATCGCCAGGCGCGCGACATATCGCATACTCGCAGTTGGGCACCGCGAACGGATTTCAAAGTAGCGGAGCTTTGGAAGTCGCCCAGACATTATTGTCGAGCGAGCTTAACGTTGAACTCGCCATCGAAGGTGAGTTTTGTCGACGGGAATGCCCATCAGGCCCTCCCTTGAAACGGTGTCGCAGCTGACGCACGCAAGGTGTTCAACGGTTCGGGCCGCAGCCGCATTGAAGCCGAGCGCAGCTCTTCCGGCGGACGCGCCGCCAAGCATGCCGTTTAGTAAAAGCAACGGTAGATCCTTAGTTCATTGCGTTTTTTTTGTTGTCATTCCACCAGCGCCCTAAGTAAAACGCAGCATTTACGATTCCTAGCTTATCCGCACACCGTCTTGTACCTACGTGAATGGATTGTTCGTGGACGATGTACGCAAGCTATGAGACATTACTGCCATTTGCGGCGAGAATGAGGCTAGGCGAAAACTTATCAACACTCTCATATAGTGTGAAAACCTATAAACACTCTCAGATAGTGTGTCGAACAACCGCACCGAAACAGCCTTCCGGACGTCCTAGGAAAACCGTGTCCGTCGGCTAAAATGTCGCACTGGTTTGGGGGCCCGCGGTTCGAGCGGGTCGTTCACATATGAGGTCGTCGAGAAGGACGGCCGGGATGTCTTCCGAGCTGCGTGGCGGACGAGCCGTCGAGCCAATGGCCGGAGCTGCCGGCCTGGATGCTCGACCGTGCCGTGTGCGCGGCCGATGCGCTGGCCGAGGTGCGCCATTGCGGCGTCGACTACGCTCCAGTCTCTACACGTGTCGCTGAGCGACGTCGCCGGTGGCACGGCGGCGATGTCCGCATCATCCGCTTTCAATGATTGAAAGTGGAAGCGGGCACCGTTGTCGAGCGCAGCCCCTACAGCACCGGACAGGCCGTTCAATCGCAACGCCAACGTCCCTGCATCGAACAGCGGTAAAACCTGCAACCGCATCCAAGGGAAGTACGATCGCTCAAGCGGATTGTTGAAATGGCTGAAACGGGCCCCTGGGTGTGGGCGCCTCGTCGCCGCGGGACGTCCCCCGAATTTGAACGAGCAACCAGTCGCCAAAGCTCCACCTCGTGGCCAACTGCCAACCGGTTACTGTGCTCTTTCGCTGCATCGTCGTCTATGCAGGCAAGGTTGACCGCGCCCATGAATTAGCCGTGTTCGTTCAGAACGTAGAGCCGGTAATGCGGCATCGCTTGTCCCTGATCGGCGACAGCATTCTAGCAGTCAGGGTCGCTGTGGAACGCGGAGATTTTGGTTCCCATGAGCTACCTCAGATGGGCCCAACGGCGCCAGCTTCGCCCATGTAATCTGACGAGAACCGACTTGTCGCTGCCTTGCCTAGCCCGAAGGGGCGGCTTGACGGCATCGAGAGTGTCGTTACATTTGTAATGACTAGGTTTTGTTTTTATCCGGTTGCGCCCACTTTCTGAGGTGCGCGGTTTGCACCTAGTGTGCAGCCCGGGGCAAGGGAGGGACTCTCGAACTCTGGAGCGACCTCAACGCGGACGGTGCCGTCCCGAGATTCGTTCTTCCCCAAAATGTGAAGTGCGATCAACGGGGCGACTTCAAAGTTGACGAGGATTCCCGTTCTGGACTGGCCTTGGGGCCATGCAGAGATTTCGATCGCTGGTTGTTTTTCATTCAAAGCCACAAGCAATTATTAGTAACATCGAAGCATTCGGCGAGGCAACTTAGTCTGGTTCGAGCACACGCAGATGGGCAGAGACGATGTCAAGTAATGACCTCTACACCGGAAAAGATTATGCCGCTGCCAATCCGACTTGGCATGATGAAGATGGCGGTATCAAGGCCGCGAACATCGCCAAGATCGTGCGCGCTAACAACATCAGCTGCCAGAAAATTGTCGACACAGGTTGCGGGACGGGAGGCGTTCTGAATGCCCTTCTTCAGCACGATATCTTCCGTGACTCAAAGGCCATCGGCTACGATATCGCTCCCTATGCTATAAATTTGGCCAAACAGCGAGAAAGAAACAACCTAAGCTTTCACTGCGGCGATTTCTTTCAAACAAACGAAAATTGCGATCTTCTTTTGTGCATCGATGTTTTCGAACATATCGATGACTATATGGGCTTTCTTCGAAGGCTCAGAGGACGTTCGAAATACTATGTGTTTCATATTCCTCTCGACATTAGTATCGTCGGGCTTTTGCGCGGTCAGCACCTTAAGCAACGTAAGGAGGTCGGTCACCTGCATTACTTTGATCAAGCAACAGCTCTAGCGACTCTGCGCGACACGGGCTTTGAGATTATTGGCGCACAGTACACTAGGACGGCGGAAGATATCCTGCAGATTCATCCCGAATGGCGAACTACGACGGCCATCCTCGGTAACGCCGCACGGCACATTGTCCGGACTATTGCCGGAGAGGACCTGTCGGTGCGCTTACTCGGCGGCGCCTCGCTGATGGTCCTCACTAGCTGAGTTGGTGTTAGGCACGCGTCAGAACAACCGAGTCGGAGTAGCGGCAAGGGAAAATGGCGAGACCCGAGGGGCGAGACGCTGCGGTATCGAATTTCGCTCGACGCTGGCGCCTCTCCTCTCCACCAATCTCGGGTGTTCCCCACGCACCCTAGAGTAGCCATTCACCGGCGAAGCCGGGGCCTTTGGACTTGAGTCACGCAAAGCGGCGACGCGGCCCCTGATTGATGTGCCACAAAAGGTGACAAGTCAGCGCCAGGAATTCAATTGATCCTGCCGTTGATCCTCGCGCTCTTGGCAACACCTCGCCAAGGTGCTTGCGCAGATGCCCATACAACCCGTTGCGCTGATCCTTCGGTATGAAGCCGACGTGGCAATTGCAGACCCGGCTCTTGTGACTTGGGCTCTCAAAGTCGCCCAGCGCGAACTGACTTTTCGTGTGCGTGGAGGCTCACGAAGGCGAAAGTTGCAGTGGCAAGTGGCCTCCAGGAAACGTCAAACTGCTACTGTCACCCCCGCAAGGCCGGGCGGATCTCCCATACTTTCAAGGTCGATCGCCGTCCAGCGAGAAGCTCCGAAACTCGATTCCGAGCTGCTTGAGCCGCTCTACGCCGGGAACCTCTGCCGCCGGGTGCACGAGCCCAAGGATGGAGTCGGATCGGAAGGGTAGGGGGACATGCAGGGCCTCAGCTGCCTTGAGGACGCCACTGACAAGCTGAGAGGGCACCGGGACGGCGCGCAGTGTTCTGCCTTGTGACGCGGCGATCTCTTTCATGAGCCGTCGGAACGGCACCGGTTCGGGGTTGGCCAGCCCTACCGGTTCCGGGAGGGGCATGTCCGACTCGGCAATACGCACCATGGCGGCTGCCACGTCCGCCTCATGCACGGTGAACTGATGCGAGCGCGCCCCGATGAGAGGTGTGACCGGCAGGTTGGTGAGCTTGCGGAGCGCGCCTGTCATCCCGCGCCAACTGGGGCCGTACACCAGTCCGAGGCGGGTGGAGACGCCTCCCAGACTGCTGGCGGTGCGCTCGCAGGCCAACTTCGCCTGGCCGTACAGCTGACGGGTTCCCGTATAAGCGGACATCGAGGAGATGAAAATGACCCGGCGAACCCCTGCGTTGGCGGCATTGCGTAGGAGATGCTGCGAGCCGGACACATTCACACCCCAGACATCGCCGGCGCTGACGAGAGTCAGGTCCCATGCACCATGGATGAGCACATCTAGGTCGCTGAATGCGGCCGCCGACGGCGGGCGCTTGATCTCATATGGGCGCCACTCGGCGATGCCGGCCATTGCGGCGGCAGATTCGGAGGTCACCCGGTTCGGACGGGCGAACGCGATGACCTCATGCCCTTCTTCGGCGAAGGCGGCACGCAGAATGGTCCCGACATATCCATTGGCCCCGGTGATACCGACCCGCATCGAACGCTCACCCCGTCAGTTCCATCGCTTCGCAGGCGATGCGATGAGAATTTGCCATCACAGTCAGGGTAAAGGTAGTAGCTGGAACATTTGGGAAAACCGACCCGTCGATAAGATGGATCCGATCCCAGCGCGCCAGCCGCCCGAGGCGGTCTGTCGTCGCACTCCCGGTATCCGGCTCACTGGCGTGGGGAAAGCTGCCGCCAAAGTGGTAGCTCTTGGCCCCGCCCGACCACAGCATTTGCGACGTGACTGGCCACAAGTCGAGATAAGGTGCCGCCCTGTAAATCCGCTTTATTACGTCAGGCAGCATCGGAGGCACGTCTTTGCCCCTGACCCTGGCCTCGCTGAAGCCCTCCGAAGCAAGGGTGATCTGGGGTAGCTCATCAGGAGCTGCGGGCAGCTGGGCCGTGACCCGGATCTTAGGTGACGCCCAGGACGGCAAATAGCCGAGGCCCACCGTCAACCGGCTCAGGAGCCGATCCGTCGCGAAGGCGGCGGCGGGATGTTGGAGGAAGCCGGGCAGCGCATCGTAGTATGCCTGGTTGAACGGATAAAAGTGAATCTGTGAGACATCGAAGCCTTCGTCGTCCCGGCCGATGACCATGTTGAACTGGTTGAGTGTGAACTCGCGCCTTGCACGTGGATCGGGGGTCGGCTTCGCCGACATCATTGGAAGAACGAACTGAGCCGATTCCGAAAGATGGACCGGCTGGTCCGATCCGAGCGAGCCCAGGATCAGCCGGGTGGTCCCGATTGCTCCGCAACCTACGAAGACCCGGTCCGCTGTGAATCGCTGGATCCGGCCGCTGGACAGCTCCCGGGCCACCACAATGGCCCTATCGGCCTCCTGGCCGACTCGCACCGCGAGCAGCCCGCTGTGGTAGTCAATCCTCCCGCTGCGCCTGAAGCGGTCGAAGCTGTGCGAGGCCGAAAAGATCAGTGACCGCGGGCACCCAGTCATGCATAGGCCGCAGGGCTGGCATTCGGGCGCTGAGAAGGCGAGCCGGGCGCGGCCTATCCTTATTCCCGTGGAGCGTACACGATCGCGGTGCCGGTCGTAATTGGCCAGGACCATCTGTGTCCGCGGTGCCAGCGGCGGAAGCGGGTTCGGGGATCCGATTAGCGGAAACCACTCATCGAGATCGTCGGACTCTCCAGCGAAAGGAATGTGACCCAGGATCGTCCGATAGTGCTCTTCCATATCCGAGAAGCCGAACGGCCATCTCTTGAATGTCGCGGCACTGAAGGGCATGATCTGGGCCCCCCAGACATTGCTGAACCCCCCGTAGGCGCATGAGATGACAGCTGAGTTGACTCTACCCTGGGAGTGGACTCCGTCGAGCTGGCCCCTGTTGACAAACGGGAAATCGGATCCATAGCTTCTCTTTTCAGGCAGCGAATCGGACTGGACCTGCTTGGGTTGCAGGCCGACCCGGCGGACGTCCTCCTCATCCCAGTCGTCGACACGCAGCTTGGACAGCCTGGAGATTACCTCCTGCGTCTCCGCGTCCAGCACGGTGCCCGGATCGAACACGGTTATCGTCTCGTCCGGCTTCTCGGACAGCGCCAACACGGCGGCGGCTGCAGCCGGACCCGAACCAATGATTATCGAAGATGGCATTCACTTCTCTCGCCCACCGGCTTGCGCGGCTGTGTCAAATACCTGCCTGGCAGCCTGTTGGCGCTGCCGGCGCAATCGCCGCGCCAGGTCGATCCGGCCGGCGACGTGGCCTGCCGCGGCCAGCCCCAGGCCAGCGATTATTGCCGCGGACCGGGCCAGCCCGTGGGCGTCACCCTTGGCCGCTTGCGAAATCCCCCGCGGTACGCCCTTGGTCAGCGCGTACCAGACGAAGCGGGTCTCTGCACCCAGAGTAGCGGCGTCGCCCATCTGGGCAAAGGCCTCGACCTTCCCCTTGTTGACGAAGAAGCAGCGGCGCCAGAAGTACTTCCAACTCGGCCGTGAGGCGGGTACAAAGTGGCGGACGGTCGCTGCCGGTTCGTAGATGACCGCCTCACTGCCCTTGATGTGCGCCAAGCGGTGGCACATGTCCATGTCGTCGTGATTGTCGGAGTGGAACCCTCCCACCTGCTCGAGGAGGGGCCGCCGCACCGACATGGTGGCACCTATGAGGTGAGCCAAAGGGCCTCGGCTGGTCGGAAGACCGTCATAAGCGCATCCGAACACCCAGTCGAACTGCACAGGAAACCAGGCCGGGCGGCCAGCCTCGAAAACTGGTAAGGGACGCCCGCCGACGGCGCCGATGCGCTCATCACGATACGGATGGGTAAGAATTTGCAGCCAGTCCTTGTCGGCCGCTGCATCGTCATCCAAAAACGCCAGGATCTCTCCGGCAGCTGTTTCGGCTGCCGTGTTTCGGGCCGACCCCAGGTGCCCGTCATACTTATTCTGGATCACCCGTATCGGAGGAGTGGATGCGGCAAAGTCAGCCCAGTACGCGGCACAACGGTGGAACAGGATCTCATTATGGTCGATGCATACGATGGTCTCGCAGGGTTGCAAGCTCTGCTCCTGAACCGAGGCCACCGACTGAAGCATCAGCTCCCATCTGTCCTGCGTGTAGGCACAGATAATCACCGAGATGGTCGGGGACCGCGGAATCTGCCGGTGTTCGCTACTGACGCTATCCTCTGTCTGCCCGGTTTTTGATCCAGGCTGCCCGGTTGTGGCACCGGCAACGTCATCACCGCGGCGTGCGAGACCGATACTTAGGTTTCGGACGTCGCCCTCCTGGCCAACGCCAATCGGCGGATAAGATTGCGCAAGCATCAGGATACGCATCTAGGAATTCTCCCGACTTGAGCTGCCAATATCTGCCCAAGCCCTTCGATAGACAGTGCGATGGTCTTGGTTTTGAGATGCCAGGCTTCCACGCGGGATTCGGCCTACCCGGAATCCGGTTTTCGGCATAAAAAACCACCAGGGCCGAGGTTTGCGCCATAGAGGCTCGATGCGGGCGCGGACGCCAAGCACGCGTGGGTCGGCGTAGGCATCAGCAACTCGTCCAGCCAGCGCTCATCGGCGATCGCATCGTCATCGAGAAACGCCAGGACCGGCGCCGTCGACGATCCGGCTCCCGTCGTGCGACAGCCGCACAGAGGTGTGACGACGACACCGTTGATCTCGCGCTGCGTGCGCCCCAAAAGCGCTTCATTGTTGTCGACGAGGATGATCTCGCGGGCGGGGCGGGTCTGGCGGCGCACCGAAGCGGTTGCCACGTTCAGCCAGCGGTCGAGCGTTTGCGCGCAGATCACGACAGAGGCTTCGGTCATGGGACTTGCCGGATGATTTCTGAGGCGGTTTCGCGGGTCTGCGCCGCCCGCGCCGTCGCGGCTTTGAGGATGTTCCAGATCGCGCTTCCGTCATTGCGGACATCGAACTGGTCATGTTCGTCGATGGGATAGCGTCCGCTGTCCTGCAGCGATACCAGCCGCCACACCATCCAACCAGCGCAGCTGGGATCACGGGTAAGCGTATCAAGCCACATGGCGTAAGCCTCGGCGGAGTCCCGATTGGAGCGGGCGTAGCCGAATTCCTCCATAAGGACCGGCTTTTTGGCGCGGGCCGCTAGCTGGCAGAACTCGGTAATCATGTCGTTGAATTGCTGGACCGTCAGGTTGTAATAGAGCGGGTAGCCGTGCCAGGTCCCGAAATCGAGAGTGGGGATCGTCAAATCGGATAACTTCTTCTGGAGAATGTTGGCACTCCCTGAGCTGACAAGGTGATTGGGATCGAGCGACTTCACGTACGCTGACATTTCGGCAGTCCAGGCCAGCCGCAAGGCCTCCGGCCGCGCATTGCCTTCGTTCATCAGCTCCCAGGCCATAATGGTCGGGTCGTCCCGGTAGGCAAGTCCGGTGAGCGGGTTGACGCGCTGCACGACGTGGCGGACCCAGGTCGTGTAGTCCCGCTTCGTTCGTGCGTCATTGAAAAAAAACGTGGACTCGTCGCGGCTCCCATACCAGGCCCGCATCTGCTGGACGCCGCCCGTGAATGCCCAGAAATCCAAGACGGCGATGATGAGCCTCAGGCGCCGCTTGCCGGCCTCGGCGATGAGAAAATCAACCTTCTGCATGCCGCTGGCGCCGTCATTGATCGCCATCCTGCTTTGACTCGGATCCCAGTAGAGCAGGTACGTGCCCTTGACCGCGAGATTGCTGGCATCGCCTTCACGCCGCCAATCCCAGATCGTAGCGACGTTTCCGTCGAGCGACCCGATCACCGGCTGGAGGAAGATGCGGACCACATTGGCGCCCATCGCCACCGCGTCATCGAGAACGCGGGTGACCTCATCCTGCGAACCGTAGGTCAGATAGTGGTTGTTTACCCCGGTCACGAAGAACGGGCTGCCGTCCAACGTGAAGTTCGTTCCGGAAGTCTTGATGAAGGACGTTGCCGATGGATGGTCCGCGGCGCTCGCGACTGCCGGAACGGACACGAACGCGAACACGAGCGCATACAACCATGCGTTGCGCAGTCCGTATTTCGCCCGTTGCCAGTCGATAATCATCCCTCCACGTGACCCTTGCCGGAAGCACAGCGCAAGAGCCCCCGAAGGACTACCCCCTCTGGCCTCACACAGGCCGGCGTCGATCGGGCATAGTGGTGCCTGGCTGACTTCCAGCCGCTCGAGTATGGACCCGTGCTCTCAGGCATCTCCCAATCAAGCGTTCGGCTCCCCCCATGGCCAGTCCCCGCAACCGCAGTAGGTGGAACCCATCCTCGCGCTGCGGCGCGCGCTGCGGCTTTCCATCTGCCGCCCTTGGCTCGCGAGCCCGCGGCGGAGTGCAGGTTAGGCGGATCGCCTGAGGTGGTTCTCGTGGGAGCTGTGAGCTGGCGTCCTTTTGAAATCCGCCGTGAGAACAACAATGCGCATTTGCCTGAGTCTTGATCCATCCCGGCTACTGCGGTGGCACCTCTGGCTGGCAGAAGCGCTTGCTGAAGTGCCCGGTAACGAAGTCTCCTGCGCTTTGGCGGCCGGTCGCCGCCCGCTGCCGTTAATCTGCCGTCTGCTGCTCGAACTCGAACGACTGGTCTATGGCTTTCGCGGGAACGGCGCCATCGACCCCGTCGAGGCGGCGCTGCGGTGCCTGCCCCCGCCTCCGGCCGACCAAGTGGATGTGGTGATCGATTTGAGCGGGGCGGAATCGCTCCCGGCGGGGCGGCGCGTGCTCACCCCGGTCTTCAACGGCGCACCCGGCGAGATCGGAGTCGTGGCGGCTTGGGTGAATCATCAGGATATTCTCGTCGACCTGCATGACACCGCGCGCCCGTTGCGGCCGTGGACGGCGCGTCCGGCCTGTGCAGACCGTGAAGTGTTGGCAGCGAGGCTCGACAGCGCCCTTTCCTGCGCTGTGCCGCTGATTCTCAAAGTCCTGTGCGAGGAAACCGGTTCAACTGCGTCCGGTATCCCCCGTCTAGGGACGGCAGTGCCTTCGTTTGGCGCGCTTTCCGCGCTTGCAAGGGCGACCGGCACGGTAGCATCAAAGGCGATCGGGCTTTTGGACGTCCTGGCGAGGGGCGGCAGGACGTGGGAGATTGGCTGGCGCTTCGATGAATCGGCGAGCCTGCTCGACAAAGGCGAAGCAGCCTTCCGGGTGCTCACCGGAAAGGCCGACAGCTACCTTGCCGACCCGTTCCCGTTCCGGCACCAGGGGCAGGATTTCATCTTTGTCGAACAGTTCCTCTACTCGAAGAACCGGGGGTGCATTGCGGTCGTGACAGTGAACCGGGACGGGACAGCCGGCGCATCCCGGATCGTGCTGGAGGAACCGCATCACCTCTCGTACCCGTTCGTGTTCGAGCAGGATGGGCAGATCTGGATGATCCCCGAATCGGGGGCGGCCAGGAATGTCAGCCTCTACAGGGCAGTTGAATTCCCTTACCGGTGGACGCGGGAGGCCTGCCTCATGGAAGGCATTGAGGGCTACGATACGACGCCGCTCTGCCATGAGGGCGGCTTTTGGTTTTTCGTCAGCCCAAGGCTGTGGAGGTCCACGTCCTGGGACGTCCTCAGCCTTTACCGTGCCGAGAGCCTGACCGGGTCTTGGACGCCCCATGCCGGCAACCCCGTCCTGCTCGATGCCAGGCTCAGCCGCCCCGCAGGCGCCGTCATCCGACACGGCGGACGCACGCTACGCCCGGTCCAAGACTGCGGGGGCGGCTATGGCGGCGCGGTGACGTTCTGCCAGATCGATGCGCTCGGCGCGTCGGAGTTTGCCCAGACCCCGGTCGGTCGCATTTGGTGCGGAGGGTTTGGGTGTCACACCTACAACCGCCGGTCTGGCTTGGAGGTGATCGACCTGTTCGGGCATATCCGGGGTTCGCGAGAGGTCACGACCTCGTATCGGTCGCTGGTACCCGACGCGCCGGTCTCGGGCCGCGTGACAGCCCCCCTCCTGACCGGTCTCGCGCCCGGGTTAGTTACCGGTAGCCAGACGGTCGAGCGCAAGGTACCCCGCCTGCAAAGGGCCGGGCGCGCTCGACCTATCTCGAGCACAGAATAAGCTCGGAAATCACGGCCGATTGAAGGAGAGAGTCCACCTGCACTTCGCAACTTCTGGCCAGTGGCAATCTCAGCGTTGCGCTGCCGGCAACCTTCGCTGCCTTCTGAACGGCTCGCTCGGTAGAAATTGTCGCTTGTGCGCTAGTGCCGGCCGCGGTCGATGAATGTCCTCGCTGGCGTTGAAGGTGGCCCCAGAGGTCTAAACGGGTTTGGCAACGCTGCCAACACAGCTGCTGAAGGTGATCGGTGCCGCTGCCGTACTATCCACGCTGGGGTATGGGCTGGAAATAACCTGGAGGGATACCCCAAATGAGCTAATCATCTTTTGTCTTTTCCTAACCATCATCGTCCTTCCATTTCAGATATGCATCAGTAATGCTTGAACAACAAACTAAGATTAGGGGGCCACAAGGGTACCAATCTTCTTTCATTTAATCTTTGTTTTATTACGATCAGGAGCCCGCATATGGTTGGATCAAGCACATCCGTGGATGTGGCGGTCATTGGAGTTGGCCGCTACGGTTTGGCGCTGGCCGCGCATTTGCGTGCGCGTAATGTGGAGCACCGGATTTGCAGGGAGCTCATAGGGTCATGGAAGCACAACATGTCCCCCGGATGGGTTCCATCGTACGACCTCAAAGCGCTGTCATGAACGCCCGTCTCGCCAGCATTCTCGCCCCTGTCGGCGCCGTATCGCCGCCTGACCCGATTGATTTCGCGCTGCGCCGATCGCTGACTCTGCCCCGGGTCAGCTTCGTCGTCCCGACGCTCAATGAAGCCGAGAACCTCCCTTGGCTTCTGCCGCGCATCCCCGACTGGGCGCATGAGATCATTATCGTGGATGGTCGCTCGACCGACGACACGGTCGCGGTCGCGCGCCGCCTGCGCGAGGACGTGAAGGTTGTCATGGAGCCCCGGCGGGGCAAGGGCGCGGCACTGCAAGCGGGATTCTTGGCCGCCACAGGCGAAATCATCGTCATGCTGGACGCCGACGGCTCCATGGTGCCGGAGGAGGCGATCGTTTTTGTCAGTGCGCTGATGGCCGGCGCGGATCTCGTCAAGGGTTCACGCTTTATCCAGGGCGCCGGCACCGACGACATGTCGCTGTTCCGGATGTTCGGTAATAAGGGGCTGACACTGTTCGTGCGGCTGCTCTATGGCGGTTGGTTCTCCGATCTATGCTACGGATACATAGCCTTCTGGACCAAGCACGTCGCCACGCTGGACTGTGATTGCGATGGGTTCGAGATCGAGACCCTTATCAACGTGCGGGCCTTGAAGAACCACCTCAATATCGTCGAGGTGGCGAGTTTCGAAGCTCCGCGCATCAGCGGTGTGAGCCATCTGCGCGCCATGCCGGACGGCTGGCGCGTCCTGAAAACCATCCTGCGCGAGAGGGTGCACCAACAGCGCAGGCGGAGCGCGACAGCCTGTGTTGTCGGTGGACAGACCTGATGCGGATCCTGATGGTTGCCGCTCGCTGCTACCCCCTCATAGGCGGCATCGAAACTCACATCCAGGAAGTCGGTCCCCGCTTGGTGGCGCGTGGCCACGCCGTCGACGTGCTCACTACCGATCCCTCGGGGGAGTTGCCGGTTGAGGAGGAGGTGCGCGGCATGCGCGTGCGGCGCGTGCGGGCCTGGCCGCGGGAGCTGGACCTCTATTTTGCGCCCGGCATTTATACCGCAATCCGGCGCGGGGCTTGGGATCTGATCCATTTCCAAGGTTACAACACCTTCGTGGCGCCGATCGGGCTGCTCGCGGCCGTCCGCGGGCACCTGCCGTTCGTCCTGACCTTCCACAGCGGCGGGCATTCCTCCCGGCTGCGCAACGCCGTCCGCGGCACACAGCACGCGCTGCTCCGGCCCCTGGTGGCCCGGGCCGCGCGGCTGATTGGCGTCTCCGAATTCGAAGCCAGCTTCTTCAGCATGAGGATGGGTGTACCGCGGGAACGGTTTGTCGTCATCCCGAACGGCGCCGCGATGCCGGCTCCGAGCCCCGGCATCAAGGTCGATCCGCACCTGATCGTCTCCGGCGGCAGGCTGGAGCGCTACAAGGGCCATCACCGGGCGATCGCGGCCTTGCCCGAACTGATCCGCCGGGTACCGGACGTGCGACTGCACATCGTCGGAACAGGCCCGTACGAGGGAGAATTGCGGCGCCTCGTCGCGCTGCTCGGCCTTGAGAAGCGGGTCACAATTGCGGGCATCCCCGGATCCGAGCGGCAGAAAATGGCAGACCTCCTGGCGAGCGCCGCGCTATTCGTGCTGTTCAGCGAATACGAAGCCCATCCGGTCACCGTGATGGAAGCCCTGTCGCTGCGCCGCCCGGTCCTCGTCAGCGACACGTCCGGTCTGCGGGAGCTGGCCGCCAATGGCCTGTGCCGGGCGATTCCGCGCGACGCCGGTCCGGGAGAGCTGGCCGCCGCCATGGCCGAAGAACTGGAGGCCCGTCGAGAGGTCCCGGATCTGGCGCTGCCCGACTGGGATGCCTGCGCGCAAGCGCTAAGCGACGTTTATTATGATGTCCTCGGCAGCCGATCCACGGCCCGCTTGCCCCCCGGCGGCGTGATGTCGTGGCCTCCTGCGACGAGGGCATGATGCTGATGATGCCGGCTCATTTCACCGCGGGAACCAGAATCAACCCGCTCCAGGCCGGGATACGATTCGTCTCGGCCGTTGTCGGTCCCGACCTTCGCGAGGGCAGCGCCGATGCTCCGTCGCAACGCGCCAATTCCGGATGGATCGCGGTTCTATGCCTGACGATCGCCGCGGCTCTACTCCTGGTCGTGGCCGGGCACGCGGCCGGGCGCCGGGGCTATGACGTGGCGCCGCCGCTCTTCTGGTCCGGTGTCTTTCTCTTGGTGGCTCCGACCAGCCTTCGCATCGCCTGGCCGACAACAGCCCGGGGTGAGCGACTGTTCCTGCTGTTCCTGCTTGCCGAAGCCCTTTTCTACTGCAAGACAGTCTATTCCCCGACGAGCTTCAGCGGTTACGACGAGGTCTTGCACTGGATCTCGGCCGAGGATCTCATCACGGCCCGCCGACTGTTCCTGTCCAACCCGCTTTTACCGATCGGGCCAACGTATCCCGCCCTGGAAATCCTGACGACGGCGATCGTCGATCTGACGGGACTGCCCTTGTTTGTGTCGGGGACGCTCTTGTTGGTCATCCTCAAGGGCACGTTCATCGGCGCCCTGTTTCTGTTCCTCGAGAGCATCGCCGGATCGCCGCGTATCTCGGCCATCGCCTGTCTGGCCTATATGGGCTGCTCAACTTTCTTCCTGTTCGACTCAATGTTCTCCTACGAGAGCCTCGGCATCGTGCTGTGCGTGCTGACCTTCGCGGTCGAAGCAGCATCCAAGGATCTCGTCGGGCGACCGAGGCTGAAGTCGCTCGGGCTGATTGCCTTGCTATTGGCAAGCCTCGCGGTCACGCATCACCTCTCGGCCGCCTTCGCCGCCATCTATTTCGGAGCGCTGGCGGCCCTCGAGACTTTGCGCCGGCACGAGTCCCTGCAGATCAAGACCAGCATTGCCGTGGGCCTCGCGGCGATCCTCGCCATAGCCCTGCCGTCCCTGTGGGTGCAGGCCCGTGGCATCCCTCTCACAGGCTATCTCCGCCCGGTGATCGAGTCCGGCTTCGACACATTGCTCGGGAAGATCCTGGGCGCGCCCACCCCGCGGTCGGAGCACCTCGGAGCGCCGGACAAGGCCCTCTACATGCGGCTGACCACCTTGCTGGCGCTCCTGCTGGTAGCACTCGGACTGGCAACGGGATTCTTTCGGTCGCTGGCCATGGCAGCGCCGAGTGGTCCGCGGTCCGGTTGGCGTCCGATCCAGGACATTCTTAAACGCCGCTGGCGCGACAGCCGCCTCGTGCTCCTCAGCTTGCTGGCCTTCGGGTTCCCGGTCTCGGTGGCCTTCCGACTGACCAACGCTGGATGGGAAATCGGTAACCGCATGGGAACGTTCGTGTTCATCGCCGTCGGGCTGGTCGTCGCGGTGAGCATCGTCCACTTTTGGCAGGGCCGCACGCCACGCGGGTGGCGCCGCATCGGACCGGCCGTTGCTCTGGCGGTCATCGTCCTGGGCGGCGTCACGAGCTCTTCGATTAATCCCATCCATGGGCGCTACAGGGTCTCCGCAGATCAGGAATCGATCGAGCCGATGGGGATCGAAACGGCACGCTGGGTCAAGGAATGGCTTGGTGCCGGCAACCGCTTCACCACCGACCGCATCAACCGCCTTCTGCTTGCGGGCTACGGCCGGCAGGACGTCAGGGTCACCATCGTCGAAGGCATCGATCCCGCGCGCATATTCGAGTCCGAGGCATTGGGGCCCGACGAGTTTTGGGCCTTGGCGGGAAGCGACATCGATTTCCTGCTGATTGACCTGCGCCTGACCACAGCCCCCCCGGTGCTCGGCTTTTACTTTCAGCCGTGGCAAGCGGCGCGGGGAACGCCGCTCTCGGGCGCAGAGCTGCTCAAGTTCAACGACGTCAAGGACGTCACCCGCATCTACGACAACGGTTGGATCGTCATCTATGACGTGAGGGGATTGCATGAGAATTTGTAGCAAGCGGGACCTTCTGGCCGCGTGCCTGTGGGCGGGGGCCGCGGTGGCGGCCGTTGCGGTCAGCGACAGCTTGCTCCTGCGTACTGCCCTGGGCGCGCCCATGGTGTTGCTCGTCCCGGGCCACGCGGTGCTGCGGGCCATTGGCGTCAGGACCACCTCCGCGTTGCAACACGTCGTCTACGCGGTCGGAGCAAGCCTCGCCGCCGGTATCGCCGGGGGCTTTGCCCTGAACGCCGCAGGCTTCCTTACGCCGCTCGGCTGGGCGCTGTGGTTCTGGGCCGTGACGGCCGTCGCGGCACTGGTGGCCGCCGGCCGCCGCGACACTCCCGATCTGCCAGCCTGGCCGGCTCCGGCGCGGGTCCGGCTCTGGCAGGGGGCCGCGCTCATCCTAGCGGTGCTTGTGGCGACCGGAGCCTATGCGCTGGCCGTCCGGGACGAAGCGACCTACCGGGAATTCAAATACACCGAGTTCTGGTTGTTGCCATCGCCCAATGGCGAGCCCGGCCTACTCACGGTCGGCATCAGGAGCGCCGAGACCCAAGCTCAGCGATTCGACCTGGAAATCACCCTTGACGGGCAACCGTTCGCCGTCTTCCGATTGCTCACCATTGCGCCGGACGAGACCTGGGCGCGGGAGATCCCGGTGCCCGTTTTGGCAACTCGCCAGACGGCGGAGGCCCGGCTCTATCGACCGGAAGACAACCGGCTCTATCGCAGCGTTTCGACGCTGATGCCGCCCATCTGAAACGAGGCTCGACCATGCGCATCCTGCTGCTATCGCAGTTCTATCCTCCGGTGATCGGGGGAGAGGAGCGGCACGTCCGCAATCTCGGCGCGGCGTTGGCGCAGCGGGGTCATCATGTCAGCGTCGGCACCTTGATGCATCCCGGATCGCCCGAAACCGAGCTGGACGGCGCGGTCCGCGTGCATCGCCTGCGCGGCACGCTCCAGCGTCTGTCGGGCCTCCACACCGATCCCGAGCGCCGCCATGCGCCGCCCTTCCCGGATCCCGAACTGGTGCTAGCCCTGAAGCGGCTGGTCGCCCAGGAGAGGCCGGACATCGTCCACGCCCATAATTGGATCTATGCGTCCTTCCTGCCGCTCAAAGGTCTGAGTGGGGCACGCCTCGTGGTTACGCTCCACGACTACGGGCTTGTCTGCGCCAAGAAGAACTTCATGCACTTGGGCACCCATCTCTGCAGTGGCCCAGCGCCGGCCAAGTGCCTGCCCTGCGCCACAGGGCATTACGGGGCCGTGAAGGCAACCGCGACCACGTTGGGCAACTGGGCGTCGAGCTTCGCCGCTCGGCGCATGGTGGACCGCTTCATCGCGGTGAGCCGCGCGGTGGCGCTTCACACCGGACTCACTCAAGGCCGCGCCCCCTACGAGGTCATCCCCAACTTCGTGCCCGACGATGTCGGGGTGCTTGGCCCAGAAGATGCCTGCCTGCGGGAGCTACCCGGGGATGGATTCATCCTGTTCGTCGGCGACATGATGCGCCTCAAGGGCATTGACGTTCTCCTGCAAGCCTATGCCGGCCTGGAGCGGGCGCCGCAGCTGGTCCTGATCGGGCGCCGGGTCGCCGATACGCCAACCGAGTTTCCGCCGAACGTCCGAGCCTTCAGTACGTGGCCGCATTCCGCCGTGATGCATGCATGGCGGCGCTCACTGTTCGGCGTGCTGCCGTCGGTCGGGCCCGAAGCCTGCGCGACGGTCATCATGGAAGCGATGGCGTCCGGCAAGGCAGTCGTCGCAACCGACGTCGGCGGCATGCCCGATCTCGTCGATCATGGCGAAACAGGGCTTCTCGTACCGCCCGGTGACACGCAAGCCCTCGCCCACGCTATGCAGACACTCCTGGAGGACCGCGCCTTGCTGGTCGGCCTGGAGGCGACAAGCCTCGCCAGGGTTGGGCGCCTCAAGGCCGGAGCGGTCGTGACCCGGATCGAGCAGGTCTACCGGGACGTCCTGCGCCCAGCCGCCAGCAGGTCCGCGGTGCCGGCGCAGCAAGGTTCGGGAGAGCGATCATGCCAGTAGACCTCGCCAGGACGGCCACTATTCGCGTGCGCCGGGCGCTTCGAAAGAGCGCCACGCTCGTCATGAATTCCGGAGCTCTGGCGATCGGAACGGTGGCAACGGCCGGTCTTGGGTTCGTCTATTGGTGGCTCGCCGCCCGGCTGTTTCCGCCGGAGGTGATCGGCAAGGCCTCCGCCCTCCTGTCCGTGATGGGCCTCGTCGGTGTGCTGGGGGAGGCCGGGCTCGGGACCTTGCTGATGGGCGAGATCGTCCGGCATCCCGGCAAGGAGCCCGGCCTCGTCGCCGCAGCAGTGTCCGTCGGGGTGGCGCTTGCGGTCGGCCTGGCCTTGTTGTTTGTCTTCGGGGAGGCGTACCTCAACAGCTCGACCGGGCCGATCGGCGGTTGGTTCTTGGGCGCTGCGTTCGTCCTCGGCTGCGGCCTGACGGGTCTCAGCATCGTGGCCGATCAGGCGTTCGTCGGCACTCTGCACAGCAGCGGCAGGATGATCCGGCAAGTGCTGTTCTCCGCGTTCAAGCTGATGCTGATCGCCGCCGCCGCGGCCGCCGGCTACGCCTCCACCACCACGATTCTTCTGACCTGGGTGGCCGGCCTGCTGGCGTCCTGGATCGGCGTCGATCTCTTGACCCGGGGCGGCGCGCGTCACCTCGTTGGGCCCCCCGAGTTCCGGCTGCTCCATACGCTCCGACGCAAGGCGTTCGACCACTACGCGCTCGATGTCGCCTTGCAGGCCCCGTGCGTCATCATGCCCTACCTTGTGTTGGTTCTCCTGTCGCCGATCACCAATGCCGCCTTCGTGCCGTTGTGGATGCTGGTCTCCATGGCCTCGTTGATTCCCGCAGCCACGGCCATGGTGCTGTTCCCCGTGGTCAGAGCAAGCCCGAAACAATCCAGGCACGATATCCTTTTGTCGCTGACGGCGTCATTGCTCTTCTCGCTGGTCTGCGCCGTCTTCATCTTCACCTATTCGCAGCAGATCCTTGCGGTCTTCAATCCGGCCTATCCTGAGATCGCCGGTTCGAGCCTGCGCTTCCTCGGCTTCAGCCTGCTGGGATCGACGCTCAAATTTCATGCCTGCACGCTGGCGCGGCTGGGCGACAGGATGCGCAAGGCATCTCGCTGGTTCGCGCTGGGCGGATTTCTGGAGCTGTGCCTCGTGATCGCGGGGGCGAAGCTTGGCGGCCTTCAAGGCCTGGTCCTGGGCTGGACGCTCGCCGTCAGCATCGAGGGCGTGTGCGCGGCCCTGACTTTGGCCTTAGCAATAAAACTTGATTCTGCCGCCGGCCCTGTGCACGAAGAACCGCCACCCCTGGCCGCTCCAGACTTGAGATGTCGTCCATGGCGGCCATGATGCGATCCTTGAGTTCGTGTTTGGAGGCGACGCGGATGTGGCGCTGGACAGAGCGGGGGAGCTTGGAGAAGAAGCTCTCAACGAGGTTGAGCCACGATCCGTGTTTGGGCGTGAAGGTGAATGCGAAACGCACCGCTGGCTGTTCGGCGATCAGGGCTTGGTCTCTCTTTGGAGAGGTGGGCGGAATGATTGTCGAGGATCAGGTTGATGGCCGTATGGGCCGGATAGGTCCCTTCCGCCGCTGCATGCTCGCGGGCGTGGCGGGCCAGAAGGCGCGTCGTCCACAATTCGTGCGGATACCCAGATCCTTGGCCTTCCGGCAAGCCAGCGATACCAGCCACGCCTTGGCCTCGGCCGTGATCGTGGGTCCTTACCCGGGCGTTGGCGATCATCGAGCGCCGCCATCGGGCGATAGGCCAAGGCTCGCTCGACGCAGCGTTGCACGGTCTGGGATGCACCCTAAGGCGCCTGACAAAGCCGCCCGGAACGCCGCTCTGGACCATCGCGGGGATACGCTCGCTTTCCTTGCCGGCAGACTTCTTTTTGAAGGCGATCGGGGATTGGCCGTTCATAGGCCAGAAGCTGACCTCTGAATGTATCTCGAAGACGAGCGCCTGGCGGCTCGACCATCATCGCGTGGTCGATCTCACGGAGCTTCGCGGCCAACCCCCAGGCCTGATCGGTACGTGACAACGCCAGAGCGATCCTCACTGCCGAATTGGGTTCACGACATCGACGCGACCACCTCCAGCATCACCTCCGTCGCGCCGCCGCCGATGGATAGGACGCGGGCGTCACGCGCTATGCGCTCGATCGGGCTCTCGCGCATGAGGCCCATAGCGCCGTGGAACTGCACGCACGTATACGCGACCTCGTTGACGAGTTCGCCGCAGATGGCCTTCACCATCGAGACCTCGCGCAGGCAATCTTCGTCGGCCGCCATGCGCCAAGCGGTGGCATAGAGAAACTGGCGGCCTGCCTCCACCTTCGCAGAGAGCATCGCCAGACGTTCACGGATCGCCTGCATGTCCCATAGGACGCCCCCGAATGCGCGGCGAGCTTTCACCCAGGCGAGGGTCATATCGATCGCCGCCTCGGCCGCCCCTATCGCCATGCCGGCGAGGACAAGGCGCTCGTTCTGGAAGTTGCGCATGATGGAATAGAAGCCCTGTCCCTCCGCGCCGAGCACGTTCTCGGCGGGGATACGGCAACCGTCGAAGACGAGCTCCGCCGTATCGGAGGAGCGCCAGCCGTGCTTGTCCAGCTCGCGGGCGACGCTGAAGCCTGGCGTGCCCTTCTCGACGAGGAACATCGTGATCCCGTGGCTTCCTGCCGAGGGATCGGTCTTGGCGGCGACGCAGTAGAGATCCGCGTGGACGCCGTTCGTGATGTAGAGCTTCGTGCCGTCGAGGACGTAAGAGTCGCCCTCTCGGCGGGCGCGCGTGCGGATGGCCTTCACGTCCGAGCCCGCATCCGGCTCCGTGATGGCGACCGCGGTGATCACCTCGCCGCTGATAATGCCCGGCATCCAGCGGGACCGCTGGGCTTTGGTCCCGTCGTGAAAGACATGCACGGAAGCCATGTCGGTATGGACCAGCGTCGCGATGGCGACGCCGCCATAAGTCGAGCGCCCGAGCTCCTCGGCGAAGATCGTGGATGCGACCGCGTCCATCTCGGCACCACCGTACTCGGCCGGGTAGCGGATGCCGAGGAAGCCGAGTTCGCCCATGCGGCGCAGGATCGGACGGGGAATGAACCCGTCCTCCTCCCAGCGATCCGCACGCGGCTTGATCTCCTCCTCGACGAACCGGCGCACCTGGTCGCGTAAGAGCTCATACTCCCCCGCCGCCCAAGGCAGCCCCGGTCCTCGCGCCGGTACCCAAGCCTTCTCCATCATCGTCATCCGCTCTGCCCTATGCAGTCCAACGCAAAAGCTTCCGTCCGGATTGGTACCCCACGGCCATTCGGAGGCCTTCCGGTGAGCTAGAGTTCGATTTCCTCTCTCGGTCCTTCCGAGACTGACGAGGCTCTGGAATCGGCCACCCAGAGCATTCCGTCGATCACTTCCGCCAGTCCGGCCACTGTCGGGCGCTCGAAGAGGTTGCGAAGCTGCACGTCGACGCCGAAGGTCCCCCGCATGCGCGACACCGCCCGCATCACCAGGAGCGAGTGCCCGCCCAGGCCGAAAAAGTTGTCGTCACGGCCGATCGACTCGACCTTCAGGAGATCGCACCACAGCGCGGCGAGCGTTTTCTCGGTCTCCGTCGAGGGGGCGGCGAAGTCTTGTGCAGGCTGGATGTTTTCCGCCGTCGGCTCGGGAAGCGCAGAGCGGTCGATCTTGCCGTTGGGCGTGAGCGGCATCCGTTCGAGGCGAACATATTGCGTCGGAATCATGGACTCCAAGAGTTCTTCGGCGAGGTGGGCGCGCAGGTCCGCCACGGTCAGGGGTTTCGACGAGACATAGTAGGCCACAAGTCGTGCACTGCCGTCTTCTGCCGCTCGCGGTTCGACATAGCCGATTTGGGCCATAATCTCCTTGATGCGGGGTACGTCCAGCTCGTCGTTGAGTTCGTCAATGGCTTCATCGCGCGTCTTCTGGCCGAGACGCACATCCCAGCTGTAGGGAAGGGCGTAGTTGTGATGTCCCCGCTGCTTCCTATGAACGTAGATGCCGACATCGTTGATGAGGCAGTTCGTGGAGCGTCCTGTATCCGCAGGCCGATCCCATCCCGCCTGCGTCTTCAGAAAGTCGAGCATGTCCTCCAGAGGGACGCTCCAGTAGCGGTAGAAATCGATGAACTTCACTTCCTCGAATACTGAGTCGTTCCGGAAGGCATCCACGTCGAGATAGCGCGACACAGCATCCTCGCGGCGGTGATACTCCTTGCGCGCCTCGGCGATGAGCGCATCCAGACGGGCCGGATCGTAGTCGTCCCGCTTGAAGACCTCCTCGGTCAGGCGCGTCTCAAAGAACTGGCCGCGGGACAACCCCGTCACGATGTACCCGATCCCTCGTTCGCGGGCGACGTTCGTGGCCAGGGTGTAGATCGTCTTGAAGCAGCCGTTGCAGACGTTCGCGAACCGTTTCAGGCTGTCGACGAAGATCTCGTTCATATGCGGCGTGCTTCCCCAGTGGTGATCCACGCCGAGGGAGTTCACGAGCCGCCTGATATTGGCCTTGGCTCCTTCCGAAATGAAACCGTTGTCGAGGGTGAAGGCAAGCGGCTTCACCCCCATGGCGACGAGCTTGCACAGCATAAAACTGCTGTCTTTGCCGCCGCTCAACAGCACGATGCAGTCGTGAGGCCCCTTCTGGTTAGCCTGCATCTCCGCGATGAGAACCTGGAGGTCATCCGATGTCTTGAAATAGGTCTGCGCCTTGTCGACATAGGTGTCGAAGGCCCGGCATAGATTGCAGACGCCTGCCGCATCGAACGTCGTGCCGGGCAGGTCGGACGCAACACCGCACCGTTCGCAATAACGCACTTGTGTCGCTGGTTTCGCCACCGAGGTGGCGATGGCAGCGACAGCGCATTCCTGAACGTGCGGGTGCTGCAGAAGCCGCGCTTCGATCTCGCCCAGCTCGACACGCGCGCCACCAACCTTCACCTGATGATCGGCGCGGCCGAGAAAGTCCAGGCGCCCTTCCGAGTTCCAGCGGGCGAGATCGCCCGTCTTGTACAGCCGCAGCTTCGAAAACCCATCTCGGGGATCGGTGGCCGTGAGGAAACGCTCGTCAGTCAGGTCAGGGCGATTGAAATAGCCTCTCGCCAGACCGTCGCCGGCAATGAACATCTCACCGATGATGCCGGGGGCGGTGGGCTGATGTGCCTCGCTGAGGACGTAGATGCCCGCATTGGCGGCCGGAACGCCGATCGGCACCGATGCGGATTGATCCCGGTCGATGTCGAAACGGTGAATCATGCAGCCCACAGTGGCTTCGGTTGGTCCGTACTCGTTGTAGATCTCGATAGGATGGGGGATGGCTTTCGCGATATCGCGAGCCAACTCGGTCTTGAAGTCCTCGCCACCCACGATGAACTTGCGCAGCCTTGTGGTCTCAAGATTCCGGTCGCGGATCATCGCGAGATGCGCCGGCGTCAGCTTCATGATATCGACGGCGTTGTCGTCGATGACCTTGAGCACGACCATGCTTTGGACTCCGGGATCACCAAGGTAGACCACGATGCGGCCGCCGGTAATGAGTGGCGTGAAGAGCGTCGTGACGGTCAGGTCGAAGGCGAGGGATGAGAAAAGGGGCCATGCGAGACGTTCGCCGGAACTGTACACCCTAGCGGCCCACCAGATGTAGTTCACCAGATTCCGGTGCTCGATCACGACGCCTTTGGGCGTGCCGGTTGAGCCGGAGGTGAAGATGATATAGGCGGCGCCGTCCGGAGTGGCAGCGGACGGTCGGGCCGAGTCCGGCTGATTCAAAATCGACCCGAAATCGGCGTCGAGCACGAAAATGTCGGCAAGGTTCGGGGAAATGACGGATTGCAGGCGCGCCTGAGTGATCGCGACCGGCGCCCGCCCGTCGGTCCCCTGGGCAATGTCCTTCAGGATTGTTGCGAGACGCCCTTTCGGCGTTGCCGCATCCACCGCCACATAGGCTGCCCCGGACTTCAGGACGCCTAAGATCGCGACGACGACTTCAATGGAGTGCTCCATGAATACAACGGCAATCCGACCCGGCCCCACGCCGGTCGAGTTCAGATGCGTGGCCATCTGGTTGGAGCGTTCGTTGAGCTGCTGGTACGTCAGCGTTGCATCGCCGAAGCGGATCGCTTCAGCGTCAGGACTACGCGTCGCCTGGTTGCGGAAGAGATCGATGATCGTCCTGTCCGACGGGTAGGGCGCTGCCGTGGCGTTGTACTCGACAACCAGCGCCTGATGATCGGCATCTTTCAGCAGGGGAAGCGCTACGCCCTCCGCCGCGATAGGTAGGACTTCATTCATGAGATACGCTTCCCCATTGCTGAAATCAAAAATCAAATCACGTCAATCGTTCAGCTTTTTGGGTTGCCTGGCGATAAAGCTCTGCGATGGCAGGTGCGTCCGGTTCCTCCAGCATAAGGGGACCGTTGCAGTTGTCGGGCCCGAAATAAAATTCGGCATTGGGCACCACTCGAAGCCATCGGTGCGGTGCTGCACCCGATCGCAGCCAGGCCTTGTTCGGAAGGAACATGCATACTCGACCCGAATACGGAGTGGGAATGTACCGCCGCAAAGCCGTGATCGCCGTGGATTTGAGTCGAGCTCTGCTCGCCAGCACCGGATCTGTCGTGACGGGCTCTTTGCTTTTGCGAACGAGGGTCACGAGGGCGCGGACGCGCTCGCCGAGATTCCCGAGGCGACTGCCGAAATATCGGAGACGGGCGCCGAATGTCGGCAGCTTCGCCATCTCGCGCAGGAACGAACCGGCGCTACGCCTGGCAAAGAAATACAGCAGACGTGGCAATTCCTTATAAGTGGTGGGGTGAAGAGGGCCAAAGAGCGCTATGCATGGGACCTCCGCTCCGCGTTGACCCAGGACTTTCGCCAGTTCGAAAGCGGTTGCAGCGCCGGAGCAGTAACCGACGATGATGTACGGACCGGAGGGCTGATATTCGACGATCTGGCGGGCAAAATACTCGGCGATATCTTCGACGCGGTCCATCGGCTCGCTCTGCCCATCGAAGCCAGACGGTTGGAGTGCGTAAAACGGTTGATCGCCGCCCAGGTGCTTCGACAGGTCCGAGAATGAGAAGGGCGCCCCGATATGCCCGGGTACGGCGTAAATGGGCGTGCGTGTTCCGCGAGACTGCAGGGGAATGATTGCAGGCTGTTGCCGGGCCGCCGCCGTCGCCATATTCAGAAACGCGATGATCTCGCCCTTCCGGTCCCGCAACTGGTCGCGAAACTCCGCCGTCAGTGCGCCAGGTGGGGCGTTGCACCGCAGCCGGTCGCCCTCTACCCAGACCTTGATGTCCTTGACCGCGAGGTCTGCGAGAAGCTCCGGGAACTGCATCACGTCCGCCGCCATAGGGCCTTCCGATCACTTTCTTCATGGTTCACGACGGAGCCGAAGTGGTTCCCGCGTCCCAGCTCCTCCAGCACGACGGTTTCATCGATGAAACTGCCGCCTCTTTGTCCGTACGCCCGGGACAGTCAGTGAAGCGCTGTCCCGTGTTCTCGACCGCGACCCACCGCGAAGTGTGGGAAACAAGTGCGGTTCGAATGAACTTGCGTGCAGTCCAATGGAATTGGTTGAGCTCCTCGTTTATCCGCAGTGCATGGTAAGTGAATGATGGCATCGCGGACACTTCAATTCCGGACTACCACTCAATTCCGGACTACCACGGTCCCGATGTACCCAGGTTTCGGTACGAACCCACGGACAGCCCAATCCCTTTCATCCCAAGAAAGGGGCTGTCCTAAGCCGCACCCCAGGGCCTTAGAGATAGCCTCCAGCCGGGTCCAGCGCCGGAGGAAGCCTTCCAGCCGGTCTTCCGGACCAAGGGCGGTGTATGACCCATACTCGGAGGCGGAAAAGCAGAGCGCTGCGATCTCGTCCGCTTCGGGCACAGGGAGAACTGCCTCGATGTCCACCCCGACCTCCTGCCTGGTCGAGAGGGCGACGACCGCGACATCTCCGGATCGTGAGACACTGAAGCGCAAATCGCGAGCAGGCATGCGGTGCGAGAGGTGGGGTTTACCTAGGCGTCCATATTCTAGTTCGACGTCGGACGGCGAGATTCCCAGTTTGGAAGCGAGGACCCGGCGCAGCTGCCCACGGGTAGCGACAAAGCGGCGGCGGTCGCGCTCCAGTCTCAACCCCTCGGCGCGCCGACGTTCCCCTTCGTTGAGGCAAACGCCTATCTCGCGGATGACGTTCTGCTCCGCATCGATCATGAATGCCAGGACCTCCAAACCATCATTCTCGAGAACCGGCGTGATGATCCCTGGTCTCAGCTCGATTTTATTCAAAAAGTTTGGAGGGGGCGGTGCCGGCTCCACAAGAGGCTGACTGAGGCCGAATCTGACGGGTCGAATTAATCGATGTCCCGGCCGAGCCGAGACAGCATGAAAATTCCAGCTCGCGCCCAATACGCCATGGCGATCGTCCCCGCCCGCGCCAGAAAACTGGATAAAGTCGAGCTCAGGGCAGTCAGAAGTCATACGTGGATTCCGATCGCTGGGAGCGCTCATGCGCACAAGTGCAATTCTTTCTAATGAACGGTAGCGCCATTCATGCGGATTTCCCTGATGAAATAATCACGTAAGGGCGAAAGCAAGGAGCGCCCGGTGGATATTTTGATGTATGGATGGGCTACATCAAAAGACCCAGACATGCTGCTGCTCGCAATGAGTCTGCCGGAGGCGAAACTTCCAAATTATCTTGCCAGATTGACAATGAACTGTAAGCGCCTCGCGGATCGCCTAGGGATTTGGGCTTGACGTTTTCCGGAATCGCCAGGGCATGAGTTCCTCGATCTGGGTCTGCGGATGCCCGTTGATGATGCCGTCGAGGGTTTCGGCGAGGTAAGCGACCGGGTTGACGTCGTTGAGCCTGCAGGTGGCCACGATGGAGGCGAGCAGCGCCCAGTTGTCGAACGTAGTGCTGTGCTGCGATTGTCGACAGTGTCCCAGGAGCCTCTTAGGGACCCATTGGCTCCAACGATCCGTTGCTTTCCCCACCCCAACTTTCAAAATTGTGGTAAAGTCTCGACGTTGTTATTGGCTTTGAGCGAGCGGTGTGAGGGCGCTGGAGGCTACCATGCACTTCATCAAGGTCCTGGTTGGCTCAGCAATATTGACAGCATCGGGGACAGCGTTTGCGGCAGAGGAGGTGTCTGTCGAGAGAGGACGGCTGGTTTCCATCATCGGCAACTGTCACGACTGCCATACTGACGGCTACAGGGAAGCCGAAGGCGCGCTCGACCCCACCAAGGCATTGAGAGGGAAAGCAATAGGTTGGCGGGGGCCGTGGGGCACAACCTATGCAAGCAATCTGAGATGGAGCGTGCAAGACCTTAGCGAAGACGGGTATGTAATCTACATTAAGACACTTCGCACATTGCCGCCGATGCCTTGGTACAACGTTCGCGTCATGCCGGAGAGCGACATTCGGTCATTCTATCGATATGTGAAGTCGCTCGGGGATCCCGGCGCCTTCCTCCCGAGAACGGCGAGACCGGGGGAAGAGCCAAGGACGCCCTTCGTCACGCTGGAGCCACCGCAAATGCCGAAACCTTGTTCACGCGACCTGGACTGCGGCGTGGGCGAAGTTTGCTCGGCCGCACCAGTCCGCCAATGCGTTAAGAAGTAGGCACCCTGGGCAGCGGCCCTCTTAAGACAGCCGACCCCAATTACGCGGTAGGGCGAAACTCCGGGAACCTTAAGTTTCGGAATAGTAGCGAACGCCGCCCTCGGGCCAGACGTCAAGTCAGACCGTCAATGATAAAACTTAGGAATGAACTGGCGCTCCACGTGATCGCAGGTCCGACAGGGCGGCGGCAGCGCTCGCAGGCCGAGAAGGCACGGATCGTGGCAGAGTGCTTTATGCCGGGCGTGCGCGTTGCGGAAGTGGCGCGCAAACACGAGGTGACGCGCTGGCAGGTCTATGACTGGAAGCAGCTTCGGAGCGGAGGGCTGGCGCTACCCGAAAGCATGACGTCAGGGCCGGCCTTTGCCGCGCTGGTCGTGCAAGAGCCGTCGCGCGGCAAGGCGACCGGGAGCTCTATCGAGCTGGTCGTGGGCGACGTCGTGATCGGGGCTGAGCCAAGCCCCGGCGTATAGGGGAGCGCGAAAGCGCTTACGGTGAACCTCGCCCTGCTGGCGGCGGATCAGGAGGACCAAGGGTACTCCCGCACGGGCCGAAAGGCCCTATTCAACAACTTAATATGGTGGCTACGTGGCCACTTGTAATCTATGGCTCCAGCGGTAGGAGTCGAACCTACAAGCCTTTCGGCGTCGCATTAACGGTGCGGTGCGTCTACCAATTCCGCCACGCTGAAACATAGATTAGAAAGCCCGTCGCTTCCACTCGTTGCCCTCTTTTGGATCAGAAAGGTTTGATGCGAACCCAGCTGACTTGAGCAGCATGCCTTTCGGCATCTTGCTTTCCAGCTCTCCATGGGCTGCCGACTATCCGGCAGTCAATGCACAGTCCGCGCAAGTGTGCGGCTACCGACTGTCCATAGGGGCCAGCACCGACAATGGTCACATCGCACATCATATACAAAGCGCACCTTCCGTTGGATCCTCGCCTGCCGAAGAGCCGCACCCGCCGATATCCAAGACCCTGCTACCAATACTTGACACTGAATGGCGGGTCCTTTTTTGGCCGACGCTTTAAGCCGCGGCCTGTTTCATGTGAGCAACAATGCTCCCTAGCACCCGCTTGGCACCGCGCAGCTTTGCCTCGATGCGGCGCTCTGGATTGTCTCTGCCTATTGCGATCCACTTCAATGGATGCTCCGCATTGGCCAGGTGGGACTTGTGCCCGGAGAAGCCTGCCAGAAAATCGTAGCCGCACTCCCCGCGTCCGATGCTGTCCTCAATAGCCAGAACATGGCTGATAAGCCCGGGCTTGAGCCGGCCGTCGGACTCATACAGAAAGCCGCTTTGGTAATTGTAAACACGGCCGTCATGCACGAAATTGTACAGGATCCCAATTGTCTGGTCCCCGGCCAACGTCCGTGAGATGCGGACGGTCCCGGTGGGAGCTCCGCGTGCAATGAGCTCCTCGTGAAATCGACGGAAGCTCGGATTGGCAAAGGCTCCCTTGCGTCCCCACCGCGCCTGATGAAGCTCGGCGAGCAAATCAAACGCGGCGAGCGCCTCCGATGTCGCTTCCATAGTCCGGAACGCAATGGGGCCGCGTTCCGCATATAGCCGCATGGCACGGCTTACCGCCTGCCGAGTATTGCGGCCCAATGTGGCGCGGTAATTTCCGCCTTTCTGGCGGACTTTGGCGAAATCGATCCACCGTGCCGTATCTTCTGCTTTCACCTCGGTAAGGAGCCCGGCCCGGCCCGCGGTGCGACAAGCGGCCAACTCGAAGTCCGGACCAATTCCGGAAAGCACGAGTTGGTCAGAGTGGCGCAAGTGATGCGCCAAGGCCTCGACGCATGCCACTCGAGTGGCATCGGCCAGGGATCGCTCCGCAAGAATATCGTTGTACTCGATGAACAATCGATCGAAACGAACGTCTCCGGTTTCATTGAGCAGCCAACGCGCCCGCGCATGCCGCCCGAAACTCCACGCCCTCCGCCGGCAAATAATCGCCAACCCAACGATCCTGCCTGACGTCCGAGCGACTAGAACATGTGGTTGCGCCCCCCCCGGCAGATGCCGCAGCCAAGTTCCGATCCAGAGCCAGGACAGATAGAATGAGTGAGTTGCTCGCGCTTCGAGCTCCTTCCAAACGGTCTCAAGTCTCGCGATGTCCGGCAGGGCCTCCACGGTAACGTGGATGACGGTATCCTGGCGCATGCCTTGTTC
Source organism: Mesorhizobium sp. M1403 (assembly GCF_040317695.1). Lineage (NCBI taxonomy): Bacteria > Pseudomonadati > Pseudomonadota > Alphaproteobacteria > Hyphomicrobiales > Phyllobacteriaceae > Mesorhizobium > Mesorhizobium sp. M1403. The sequence continues at coordinate 409,199 of NZ_JAMYKY010000002.1, forward strand.
TACTGAAGCCACACGATAGGGTTCCGCACCGATGGCTGAGACATCAAGAGGACCTGACATACAGCCATCTTCCTGATCCTTTGCGCATTGCGGCGGGAATGCCAGGAGTATCCTCGCTGCGAGCTGCTGTTCGTCCATGGAGCACTCGGGGGTTTTCCTGTTTGGCGAAGCGTTCATGTCGCGAGCGCTGAAAGTGAAGACTTGCGAGCACGGGAAGTGTAGACGCTAGCGCAAATATCCGCGCGAGCGTGCGCGTCGTCGTGACAAATCTTTGACCAATCCCGCTTGATAGGCACCTGTGTCCCGTTCGATGTCATCTCACTGCACCTTTGCCAATGATCCGAACTCCCGAGGGGAGGCGGACATGCTCGTTCCTGAAGCGGCTCAAGCTGTCGGCGAGTAGTCGTTTCGCGCTTCCACTTCGTCCCGACGAGTTCATCCACGCAGACCAGCCATGCAGACCGATCTCCTTGCCGGGCATCAATTCGGACCGATCCTCTACTCCCTCACCACCCGGGAAAGCTCGACATCGTTGGGGTTGGACGCGGCCGGTAAGCTCTCGCTGGTCGGCGACGAGGTCGGGACCGGCGAACCGGCCGGCTCTCTTGGCCTGTTTTCGCCCACGATGATGTTGACGAGGTCACCTGGCTGCAACAGGGTCATCCCGACGGACTGAATGCTGACCGGCCCGGCTGCCGATTGCCGGACGATTTGATAGGTTGCGCTGTTCGCGTCCTTAGCAAACTGGACGCGGGTCACCGGCAACGTGTACAGGACGGCTTCGCTGGCGTTCAACTCGTGCACATTGGCCGCGATCTGGCTCTCCGTGGTCTCGATCTCGACCTCCAGGTCGTTCCTGAGGTCGGCCCGGGTCCGCAACACCTCAGACTCTAGCGAAGCGAGGCGGTGGTTGGCGCTCGCGTATTGGTTGAGGGCGTCCTGCCGGCGCTGTTCCGCGTCGGATAACTCACTCTGCATCTGATCCATCACCGTCATGCTGAGAACTTTGCGGTCCACGAGCGCGCGCATGCTGTTGACGCGCTCCTGGCGCAGCTTGACGAGCTTGTCGAGCGACTCCATGCGCCCATAAGCGACAACATCATGCCTGGCCGCCTCCAGCGCACGCAGGTTCACGCGCTCGCGATCCTTGCGGGCCGTGGCGACGGCCTTGCGGCGGTCGCTCTGCTCGTTGACGAGGTCAGCCGCTTCGGTCGCGCCGGCCAGTTCCAGCAACTGGCGCGGGATAGTGGGTGCTGTATTGTCGCGCTCGGCCTTCAGCACTGCCGCGCGCGCGAGCAACTTCAACAAGGCATCGATCGCCCCGCTCCGCTTCTGGGTCTCACGCACGGCTTCGATCTTCTGCCACGGCTCGCTCTCGGCCCGGTCGAGTCCGCCGGCCAGCGCGATCGCATGCAGGATCGTCATGCCGGGCGCGTACTTGAACGAGCCTGGAGTCTTGACCGGCCCCAGCACGTAAATGGGCGGGCGCTCCAGCGGCAGGATGTTAACCAGCCCCTTGTGGCCCAGCAGTTGATTGAAGATTTCCACCAGGTCGGCCTGGACCTGTTGCGTCGACCGGTTGGCGACCGGAACGGAGCCAAGCAAGGGCAGGGAAATCGTGCCGTCCTCTTGGACAGTATATTCGCCGCTCAATTCCGGACGCTGCAGGATGCCGCGCAGGGCTGAGGCGGAGGACGCCCCCCCCCACTTGTCTTCCTCGACGTCGACGCGCTCGTAGAATGCGATCTTGAGGCGGTCGCCCACGCCGAACAGGGCTCCGGCTGCCATGCCTGGCGCCTTGCTGAGGTGTTTGGGGGGCTTGGCACTGGTGGGGACGGCAGGGACGACATTCGGCTCGACCAATGCGGCGGCCGATGTATCCGGTCGCGTGCTGAGGGTGTTTGGAGGCTCGGCACTAGTGGGGACCGCAGGGACTGCGCTCCGTTCGACCGGCGCCACAGCCGACGCATCCGGTCCCGACACGATTGCGCGGGAGGGTTCGGCCGTGGCGTGGACCGGTTGTTCTTGCCAGCTATCGATAGCCGCAGACACCTTCTCCACCACGGCTCCGGAGACATCCTCGACCCTCTGCACCACGGTTCCGGAGACATCCTCGACCTTCTGCATCACGGCTCCGGAGGCATCCTCGACCTTCTGTACCGCGGGTCCGGAGACATCTTTGACCTTCTGTACCACGGCTCTGGAAACAACCTCGATGGGCTCCCAGTTTCTGACCGCACCCAGGACGGCGACCCCGGAGACCCCCAAGACAAGCAGGGCGGCCTTCATGCCCCTGCGGCGGGCCGCCGGTGACGAGGGAGTGACGGGCTCGGAATTGTATTTTGCATCCATGGCCATTGCGCGTGGCTTTCACTTTCAATAGTGGCCAGCCCGTCCCGAACTGGCGAGCATCGGTCGACGAGGAGGTTCTGCCTTATCGTGACCCTTCACCGACAGCGGCACAACTATCCCTTTGTAGGCACTCCTTCCGGATAAACACCCCCTCGGGCGAACTCGTCCAATGAGCAGATTGCTGCGCTGAAGAGAACCTCTTTGATGGCAAACGGGACAAAGGCGATCGAACGCAACGAAGAGCCGGAAATATTGGTCCGACGCAGCGCTCGAACCCCTTCAGCCCCAACATGCATTCGCGGCTTGACTCGCCTGATGAATGAAAGGTCACCTCGACGAAGCCGTCAATCTTGGCAATCCTATCGAGGTAGCAATAGCAGAACTGGCCCGCCTCATCATTTCTCTCGCCGGATCTCACCACGCTCGAATTCCGCCCCCTGGCGACAGGACTTCCCCGCCAGCGCCGCCCCGATATCGGCCGCCCCAGGGGCCCCGCCAGGCAACCCTCTATTGCTCACCGCAGGTGGAACGCAAGGAGCGGTTCGGCAGACCGTCGCCTATTTCGATGCCCGGAAGGGATCCGTGCTGTTGTGCGCGCTGCGCCGCATTGCCCAGGCCACACCCAGTCGCCACTGCCAGCTGCGGCACGTTGCTCCTCAAGCTGCTGAAGGTCGGGCGCTGGTCGGGATCAGCACGCGCCGCGTCAAGATCGCATTCGCCTTGGCCTGCGCCGTCATCCAAAATGGCGGCTGGTCGCGGCGCGGCCCCCCTGGGCCCGCGTTCTCCCGCCTGACACGCGGCGCCCCACGCCAGACCGGCGGCACCACCCACGTCGCACGGGAGACCAAGCCCGGCAACTCTCGCGGCACGCATCCGGCGCCACGATGGTGCTGACAGCCGCCCGGAGCGGCTGAAAGCCAGGGCTCGCACCCCTCACCAACGCCTCGGGCTTGAGAAATCCGGGGTAGCCCTCGACGATGCTGCCCTACGCCTAAAGAGGGTGTTCTTGTATAGGTTGTCCTAGCGTAAGGTAACATGGCTAAAAAGAAACTATGCGTGGAGCGCCTTGCGAGACGCGCGTACCTCAATCGCGCCAGGGGAAGCTACGATGACAACGAAATCCTTGATGAGCAAAAAATCTTTTATAACAATGCTTGTTAGCCCAAGCGAGTTACTCCGAGAGGGCCTTGTTCTAATTCTGGATGCAGCAAAGTTTCGCATTCTTTTCTCTGCGGCTTGTGTTCACGACCTTCTGCAAAAGCCGCTACCCAAGCACCGGTCCATCTTGCTCATCATGGATGTCGACGGTACTGATGCGGATGCTGGATTCCCACAAATTGCAGAATTTAAAGCGATTTATCCGACCAGCCATGTCGTTGCGCTAGCCGATCACTGTCGACCGAACGATATAGTTTCAGCCCTTCGTGCGGGGGCTGACGCGTATTTGACAAAAGTTGCCGCTCACGACACCTTCATCAAAGCTCTCGAATTGGTTATGCTAGGGCAGACGGTTCTACCTGCAGAAACTTCGACGTTTATTCAGGACATAAGACATGGTCTGAAATATGATTCTGTACATGAGTTTACAAATGTGGCTGTTACAATGGAGAATGCGGAGCGAGAACCATCAATGTTGTCAACTCGGGAAGAGTGTATTATACGTTGCTTGATCGGAGGGGAGTCTAACAAAACAATCGCGCGCAAGATTAACATCGCCGAAGCGACGGTGAAGGTGCACGTGAAGGCCATCCTTCGAAAGATTCGGGTCGGCAACCGTACCCAGGCTGCAGTTTGGGCGATGAACCATGGTATGCTCATGTCCGCTCCTGGCAATGGCCCGTCAGGGACCGAAAAGACGGCAACTCAGCCTTCTCCCCATCCGCAAGAGCTACTTGAAGCACAAAAGGAGTACCACCTTGTCAAGAACACTCATCCGATGTGACCGCCTTCGCGTCTTGACATATCGTCCTTCGGGCTGGTGACCTGTACGCTGCATTATGCTGCCGCACGAAGAAGACCCCGGTCGAACGATGCCACGAGCAGTAGATCACGATGCTGAAAACCGCAATTTGAGATGGTCTCAGTACTCCGCAACCACACCTTTCTACGAAGCACTTTCCCAAGCTACGCCCTGATACGAGGCGCCGCGATCAAGAACGCGTAGGTTCAAATCACCCCCGGCGATGGTACCGAAGGAGGGTGCGGCAGAGACGGGATCGCAATGGGGCGCTGCGGTGGACCGCCAGCGGGACCACGCCAGGCTCGACGCCTTCAGGACCACAGGGAGGTCAACCAACTGACCTGGAACGTCTTCCGCGACGCTCGAATACGAGATCCCGAAATGGGACGGTGACCTTTGCCAGCCCAATGCCTGCGTGCCGCTCACGGCCGACGTGCTGGAACGCAAGATCGAGCTCCTCGACAACCACTTCGGAACGCAGCGCTCCAAGGACTGGTTCGACCGCGAGACACTCGCTGGCCTTGCGAGGTTGCGCGCAATGGAATGCCGGCACCGAGCCTTTCGACGAGGCTTTCACGCTACGGAAGGCCCAAAATTCTTTGGGAGTTTGCACACATTCTCTGGCAAAAAAATAACAAAGGGACCGTCGAAAAATCGAGTGGGCCTTGAACTCACCGGGCGATCTGCTAACTAATTGGTCTACAGCGGTCCGGCAAAAGACATCTACAAGGAAAGACAGTACACAACTAGCCTTTCAAACCGACCGTTCTTTCTATCCATTTTGAAGTTGAGGGATTCATCAAAGTGGGCAAAGCAAAAATTGCTCCTGGATTTTCGTTCAAAAAAGCCCGGATCGGAACGGTCGAGGGCGGAGAATCCGGGGTTCTGGTGTGGAAATGGGACCAACTGGTCGCGGTCCTTACTCAGATCGACGAGGAAGCCTACTCCACGAAGGGCAAATGGTTCCTCGAGACAGGCTTCGGGCTGCTGAGCGGGCAGCACAAGAATTTCGACACGATCGAAGAAGCCATAAGATGGGTGGCCAGACACACTTTCCCCGACACTGCAGATGGATCGGCGGATTCAGCGGCAGGAAGTTAACCCGAATCGCGGTCAGCTTCCGACCTGGCGGAAGTCGCGCATTTCCCTTCTCAAGCAGTCGTGCTTGAGGCCCTACAGCATACTATCAGGAAGCTCGGGCAACGAACCCCACCGGGGCGAGGGCCTTGTATTTCGGGCGGCTATGCCATTCACTGCGACGGAGATCCCTGACTTTCACAAACACGGCCCGCAGGGATTCACCGAGGCGGGCCGTCTTATTGCTTGGGACAGGCTTCAGCCAGAGTCCCTTCCGCGAAGAGATCGTTGACCTTGAAGGCGACTTCCGTGCGGTTGGTCGCCTTCAGCTTCTTCATGATATTTCGGATGTGGACCTTCACGGTGCTTTCTCGCAGGTTCAGTTCGTAGGCGATGATCTTGTTCGCCTTTCCGCGCCGGAGCGCTTGGGCGACCTCGGCCTGTCTGAGCGTGAACATGCCTGTCAAAGGCTGCGTGTCGCGGCTATCTATCAGGTGGCGCATGCAAAGGACACTGCTAGCCGGGACGAAGATGCCTCCCGCTGCCGCAAGGTTGATAGCCTCGACACAGACATCGATTCCGACCGAGGTCGGAATGTAGCCGCGTGCGCCGCATTCGAGAGCGGTCAGTATGTGTGCAAGATCTTCGGTGTCGGCCAGGATAACCACAGGGACTGATTTGAATTCGGACGAAATATGCCTAATCTCGTCTGCGATGCCATGATCAGTGACCTTCCGGCCGCCAAGGTTGAAGAGTATGACTGAAAAGGGAGGGGCCGAGCCCCTCTTCGCGCGCCATTCATCGATCGAACCCATGGCGGCGATCTCCATGCCGAGGTCGTGTTCCGCGAGGGCCGATGCGAGACACTCGCGGTCTAGGGCCCTTCCGTCCAGGATGAGAAGGTATCCCCTGCCTGCTTGTCCGTGGACGCTTTGCGTTCCGCTGGACGGAATTCGTGAGCGATTGGCCGAAGCGTAATTATGCCGTCCTGCTGTGGTGGAATCCATATCAATACCCATTCTTTCCCACACAAGCCGCCCTGCGGCTGCCAAAATACCCCCCATTCTCTCGAATCTGAAAGTTTGAATATCCAGCCTTGTGTTTGAATACCCAGCCCTTGTGAAAGCGTGAGGCTCACCCCAGCTCCGAGTCTCCAGCAGTTCTTCGCCCCAACGAGAACAGCCTGCGCAGCCTATAGTCAATTTATAAGCATTCTCTAACATAGGTTAATTTTTCGGTAAATTTCTCGTCGACGGTCTCGCACGTGTCGAGATAGCGTCATCCCGCCTTGAAGGTCCCGCAAGTTCGATCGTGTCGCGCGGGACCGGCGAGGTTCAATCTCTTTGACCGTATGCCAACCGTTGAAACGATCCCCGCCCGCTCAAGAAATGCCAAGGAGTGGGATATGTCTAGTACGAGGTTGATTAACCGGTTGGCGATGATGCCTTCTCAGGGATGGGACCGCTTAGCCAACCCCAGCCCCAGCAGCCATTCGAAGGGGGATCGGCAGCGCCTCGCGATTGTAGACGAGAATTCCTGAAGGTGAATATTGGCATGATCAGGGCGCAGCTCGTGGCACCGCGCACTACCAGTCGTCCGGTAAACATCATCTGGACTGCTCCAGCGACGGCGGACTGTTGCCTTCCAGCAGAAAATTTGCTGATGGCCTATGCGCTGGCGCCCAGCACCGCGCCCCAGGGGCGTCGCCAACGACCCGCTAGAGACGGTTGAACCCGAGCTAGAGGGAATAACCTTTACCTGAGGTACTCGTTGTCGAATCCGGCTGTTTTGACCAGCTTCTTGCGGTTGATCACCTCTACATGGCCTGCCTTGAACGCGACGAGATCGGCCTTGCGGAGTTCCCTCAATGTCCGGTTGAGGTGAACGGTGGTCATTCCGAGGATGTCAGCCAATTCATGCTGGGTAAGGGGACACTCATATCTCCCATGGGCCGACAGGCCAACGATCGAGAGCCTCTCCTCCAACTCGAGCAGGAAATGGGCGGTGCGGCTCATCGCGTTCCGCCGCCCGGCATTCATGAGATGTTCGGCAAGGATGGCGTTCAGGCGGGCCAGGGAGCAGGCGATAGTCTTGCCGAGGCGGCCTTCCGACAAGATGGCCTCTACCAGTTTCTTGCTGGAAATTTCATAAACAGCTAGTTCGGTTATGGACGCCAGGGACGCTAAACGGGGTCCGTCCACGGAACGGAAACCGACAATGTCCCCCCGCAGAGGGGTGTCGATGATCTGCCGTTCTCCGTCCAGTAGCCCGCGGTAAAGGAGGGCCCAACCCGATTTTACGATGAATATCCAATCGTTGTTGTCATCCTGGCGGCATATCACCGAATGGGGTTTGTAAATTCTTGCGGTCACACCGAGAAAATCGTTGTTACCCCAATCGTCCTTCGAGAATGTCCCCCCTACGGGATGCGAGTGTATGAACTGCAACAGTGTTTGCATGTTGCTTCAATTTCCGCACAACCTACATTGCTCCCGCACGATTTCGACAGAAGGACCACCTACGGTAGAGGCAGGATGGCCTACTGTCCTCGTCTGTTTGAATGAGGTAGACTGCGTTTGAATCAACGGGTTGCAAGCGTTCAGGCGGTCAAGTCTTCCGGCTTCGGCGAGACTATCCACGCCAAGGGCCTGCAGAAGTGTGGTAAGATCATTGCTCAGCAGCAGCTAGCCTGCGACCGGCTTCCTAGCTCTCGCCGGACCAAGTCAAGTGTCGGATCATCGGGATAAGTCGGCACAGTGAACCCATGTCGCGTCGATCCCAATAGCAGCCCGATTTTCGTCTTGAGGCCCAGCCCTCCGACACATCTTGCTAAGTAGGCGAGCGGATTTCGCGGTGCTGAAGCGCAGACCGCTGACCAGCAGTCGGACCATCGGCGCGACCGGAAGTGGTTGCTGTCGCCGCTCCGGTGCGGCTCGTATCGTTGGGCGTAGTTAAAGAGACCAATGCGACCACGGTCCGAATAGCCGAGTTCAGAAGCCGTTTGACAATCATTTTGGACACTCAGCCTCTAATGTACTTTAGCAGTTGATAAATGAGGAATATGCCCGCTGTCGCGACGGCTTTTCTCTCTTTCTGTCTCGGCAGATTGCATGCCCTCTAACGGACCTTGCTGCCACATTCTGTGTTCTCGTGGTTGCCAGGTGACAGCGGTTAGGGATTTGCCATGCTCCGACTTTGCGGATTCATCGCAGCCTTCATCCTTACGAGCTTCACGACCTTTGACGCCGTTTCCGCCCTGGAGACGTTGCCCGTGTTCGTGGCTGGAGTCTTCCTTGTCCATGCGCTCGGTCGTGAGAGCTGCCTCAGCGAATGGGGAGCTAGTCTCTATTTCTCAGTCAGGCTGGTTTATCTCCCGCCCTACGCAGCGGGGCTTCCCCTGGTTCGTTCGCTCGTCTGGAATGTCGCATTCGTTGGAATTGTCCTGCTTTTGCTTGCGTCACTCTGGCCCGAGCTATAGTGCCCGCACCCGAGCGCCATCACACGGCGAGATCCCCTTCCACCTATTCTCTGAAAGATCGACCGGAAAGGATCGTCAGCGGCCCGCTTGGCGCAACGGCCATCGAAGAAGAGCATCAGACGCGCTGTGGAGAACATCCACTCGCTGACCGACCGAAAGGGTACATGGCAAGAGACCACATATCTGGTGAAGCGGCTGAACCGGATGCTGCGCGGATGGGCGAACTACTTCTCGGTAGGAACCACCAGCAAGGCATACCGGGCACTCGACAGCTACACCGCAGTGCGGTTGCGCCGGTGGCTGCGTTCCAACCACAAGACCAGACGAAGCAAGGGCGGAGCCTATCCAGACTCGCATCTTTACGAGCACTTCGGGCTCGTACGTCTGACCCGACTTGGACGTGGCGTGTCGTGGGTGAAGGCGTGAGTACTTGTCCGAGAGCCGGATGCGGGAGATCTGCAGGTCCGGTTCGATGAGCGGGGTGTGGAAACGGAGCCAAGGTTGAATCAATAGGCAGGGCCAGACGAAGGGGCGGCAAACAGATATGTTCAACCTACCGCCATTGCGCCACACCTCGACTCTACCGTTTCTTCGCGTTCACCAAGGGCGAAGAAACGCGGAAGGCTGGCATCTGATTGACGGTCGGAAACGCGCGGTCGCGCCAGTTGTCGCACCTCATTAGACCGTTTCGAGCCGGCTGAACCGAACCGGGATGAGTTTGCGAGTCTTCAGTTGCCCTGCCGAATCCTTGTCGATGACCGTCAGCAACTGCACATCTTCAGGTCCCACAGGCAGAACCAGGCGTCCCCCCGGCTTGAGCTGGTCAAGCAAGGCCGGCGGCGCCCGCCCAGCCGCCACGGTGACCAGGATCTTGTCGTATGGGGCGTGCTCAGGCCAGCCGCGCGACCCGTCTCCGACACGAATGCCGACATTGGATAAGCCGAGGCCCTGCAGCAGAGCCTCGGCATGGCTTGCGAATTCCTCGATGATTTCGACGCTCCAAACTTGCCCGGCGAGCTCCGCGAGAATTGCGGTTTGATAGCCCAGGCCGGTGCCGATCTCGAGCACCGCCTCGTGCGGTTGCAGCGCGAGGAGATCGGTCATGAGAGCGACGATGAAAGGCTGCGCGACGGTTTTATCGAAGCCGATCGGCAGCGGCATGTCCTGGTAGGCATAAGGTGCAACCGAGGCTGGCACGAAGAGATGCCGCGGCACTCGCCGCATCGCTGCCATCACCTGCTCATCGAGCGCCGCCTTGCCGAGTTCTTCGCTTGCAAGGTCGGTATGGATTGCAATCATCTCGACCATGTGCCTGCGTAGGACCGCGAGGTGCTCTTCGTTCATTGGCTTCATGACGGTGGGGCTTCCCTCAACCAGCTTGCTGCCAGAGAGCCTTATATCCTGTTCGTCACGGTAGCGCCCGCGATCATTTCCATTACGGGTGCCCAGGGCAAGCGTGGGTGACAGTCACAGTCTTGGCAGGCTATCGCCGGCGGCGACTCTTGAGATTCTGGGCGCGCCGCAAGGGTCGGATCGATCTGCGACTCAGACGATTATCCGCGCCGCCCGCCCGAGCGTGCGTTCCGCGTCATTGTAGTAGTTCGAGGCCTGCTGCACAGAGCGATGCTGCGACTGCTGCATGGCTTCGGGCAACGGAATGCCGCGGCGTGCGGTTTCGGTGAGATAGCCGGAGCGCAGGCCGTGGGCGGAGAAGGCTTGCGGATCGAACCCGGCCTCGGCGATGCGGCGCTTCAGGATCAGATTGACGGCCTGCGGCGTCAGGGCGCGCGCTTCGAGATTGCCCCAGCGGTCGATGCCGCGAAACACGGCGCCTTCAGTGACGCCGGCGCGCTCGAGCCACGCTCGCAGCACCGTCACCGGCCGGCCGACGAGCAGCACGAAAGCGTCGCCATCGGCCTGTGTCGTCTTGGTCCGGCCGAGCCGGATTTTTAGGCAGGGAATTTTTTGCCCCTCTGAATCCTTGGGATCCGCGGGCACCGGCTCTTCTTCGATGAGCTGTTCGACGCGGAGGTCAGAAACCTCGCTGCGGCGGCGACCGCCCGAGGCGAAGGCGGTGATGAGCAGCGCGCGATCGCGCATGTCGACGAGGCGGTCGCCGGCGCAGGCCTTCAGGAGGGCGGTCAAAATGTCAGCGGTCACCGCTTTCTTGCTCTTGCGGTTCCGCGGCCGGGCGCCGGCTCGCACCGCCAGTCTGATGGCGCTCTGCAGCCCCGGCGCGTTGAAGTTTCCGACAAGTCCGCGCCATCTGGTCAAGGTGGACCAGCTCGACAGGCGCCGGCGCACGGTGGACGGCGCATGCGGTCTTTTTGTCACCCGTAACAGGCCCTGGGCTACCAGCGACGCCGCTATGTCAGCCGGCATGCCATGGGTCGGATCACTCTCGCGCCGGGAAGAATCCCACAGGTGGTGGGCGACGAATTTGATCAAAAGCGTTTCCGGCGCCGGCCAGGGCAGCGGAGAACCGGTGGCGGCAAAAGACCATGCCTCGAGATAGCCAAGGTCGGAGACCAGCGCGCGGAGAGAGTTTGCGCCGATGCCTTCTTTGGCCAGGTGGCGCAGCGTTGCGACATCGTCGTCGGTCAGGATTTCGGCCAAAAGATCGCGCCGGTCGAAGGGCAGCACCGAATCCAATGCGTCGAGCGCCTCGGCGCGTCGAACACCATTGCCAGGTGGCCGAGCGACGAGGTCAGTTGCCATTGGCGAGCGGTCCGAAAATGCGGACTCCCTTGCCGCGCGCGGCAACGGCGAGCTTGCGATCGAGGGTCGCCAGCGGCAACTCGGTTTCGATGGCCAGCGCAAGGTAGGCGGCGTCATAGGCACTGAGACCGTGCGCGGCCGCTAGCGCCAGCACCGCGCCGTCCGACCCGCCGCCGGCGTCCTCCAGCGGCAATCGGCGCAGCCGTGCCATGGCGGTGGCCGCTTCGCCTGCGGCGATGCGGCTACGCCGCTCGGCCATCAGCACGACACTGCGCGCCTCGTGCCAGAACAGCGACGGCACCGGCGATCGCCCCGTCAGGCCGGCAACCAGGGTCTCGGCGACCGCGCTGTGCTCCTCCGGCAGCAGCCAGGCCGCGGCTATGGACGCGTCCAGGACGAGACGCATCAGTAACGGTGGCCTTCATGCTTCCAGGCCAGAATTTCCTCGGTGGTGACAGGTTTTGCGTGGGCCCGCGCGGCGCGGACCTCTTCGATCAAGGCGCCCAGATCCTGGTTTTGGGGAAGGCGGGACAGCTTGGCAATGGGATCGTTGCCGCGCGAAATGATCACCTCCTCACCGGCCTCGACCTTAGCGAGCAGTTCCGAAAGGTGGGTTTTGGCCTCGCCAATTTTCACCGTGATGGTCATTGTTTTGTCCTCGTAGGAGCTTGCTGTGCTGTAGCGCGCTATGCGACTCGCGTCGCGCTGAGCCCAGCCATGCACGACAAACACGGTTCTGCACCACGATAGCGCCGATTCCGCAGATTGGTCAAGCCTTGGTCTGATCGCTATCGATAAGAGAGAATTATCGATAGTGAGAAGCCGAGAAAATCCCCTGCAAGTCAGCTTAAATGCCGGATAGCTTGACTATCGCTGAAGGCGCAGCGGTAGTCGGCAAGTCAATGGTCCTCGCTTGCCAGTTCTACGACCGCCGCCTCGCTGCAGAGCCGACGATGCTCTTTGTTAGGTTCGTGCCCAACCAAGAGTAGGGCTTTCGGTCGCAGATGCTAAGGAGGCACTAGGTTTCCCTCTTCCTTGGCCGCTTCGAGAAACGCCCTGCGGACCACTTCGGGTTTCACCCGATCGATCATGGCATCCATGCAGAGCTGCACTGCGCTGTGCCACTTGGGGCCACGCTTGGTCCACTGCAACAGTTGCTCGGCGGCTCCCTCGACGTTGTTGCACTGATAAGCAATGCCAGGACGGGTGGTCCTTACGGAGACCGGCGGAGAGAACCAATGGAGCGACATTCGTACATAAGCGACGGCTTAACTAAGAGTTCCCTCAACCACGCCCGGTTCGAGCAAGGATCAGGTAAACCGGCTCGGGGCCTTACTCCTCCGGCCAGCCCTGTTGCGGAACCTATTCACTGGCCGCAAGGTTTGGGTGGAAGGTCAGGAGTGTGCCATGAGTTCCAAAGCTGGGGATGGCCAGCTCTCTTTCATTGAGTTCCAGTCGCCCACGCTGGTCGAGAATGCGCCCGAGGGCGGCGAATGGCTTCACGAGATCAAATACGACGGCTACCGCACCGAGCTGATCATTAAGGGCGGTAAAGCGCGGGCCTTCACGCGTCGTGGCTACGACTGGTCGCATCGATACCGACGAATTGTTCAAACAGCGGCGGGCTTGCCGGTGAAGGCGGCGATCATCGACGGGGAGGCTGTCGTTCTCGGCGACAGCGGCCTGCCGGATTACCAAGCCTTGGAACGGGAGTTGGGCAATCCAGACTCGGCGAGGCTCATCTTCTACGCGTTCGACCTGCTGCACCTCAACGGGCGCGATCTACGACAGCAGCCGCTGGTGAGGCGCAAGGCAGCCCTAGAGAAGCTGCTTAAGAACTCAGCGCCGACACTGACCTATGCCGAGCATCTGGAGGTGAGCGGCACGGACGTGTTTGAACATGCCTGCCGAATGGGCTTGGAGGGGATTGTCTCCAAGCGCACCGATGCCACGTACCGCTCGGGTATCCAGACGAGTTGGCTCAAAGTGAAGTGCATCAAGAGCGACACCTTCCCCATTGTCGCTTTCGTGGAAAAGCTCGGCGCTCACCCGCGCCGGATCGCATCGCTCTACATAGGCCGTCGCGAGGGCGACCGACTGCTCTATGCCGGGAAGGCTCGCAGCGGCTACACCTTGAGCGCTGCGCGACTGGTTCGAGAGCGGCTTGACCCGCTAATCATCAGCAAGTCGCCTCTGTCAGAGCCCATTGTGAAACCGAAGGCGACATGGGTCAGACCAGACGTGCTGGCCGAGGTGCAATTCAGTGGCGTAACAGATCGCGGCGTGCTGCGTGAAGCCGTGTTCAAGGGTCTGCGAGAAGACCTCGTGGCGATCCCGGCCAAGCCTCCTGCGCCATCAAAGCGACGTGGGCCAGCCCGGGAATATGGCGTTCCCAGCGAGAACATCCTGCAACTGCTGCCCGAGGCGGTCTCGCCGTCCAAAGAAGAGCTTGCGCGCTATTGGCAGAGGGTTGCCGATCACGCACTCGTCCATCTCGGCCACCGACCGCTGAAGCTGGTCCGCCATGCTCTCGGCGCAACCTTTTACCACAAGGGCGCGCTGCCGAAGATCCCGCCAGCAGTGCATCAGTTGCGCGTTCAGAAGCGCGAGGGTGGCGAAGGTGTGCGCGTGTGGGTGGACGACCTTGCCGGCCTGCTAGGGCTGGTCGAGATGGATGCTGTAGAGCTTCATCCTTGGAATGCCACCGTTGATGACATCGAGCATGCCGACCGCATCGTTCTGGACCTCGACCCGGGTGAGGGGGTCGAGTGGGATGAGGTCATCCGGACCGCGCTAGCGCTCCGCGACATCATGGAACCAGAAGGTCTGGAGAGCTGGCCGAAGGTGACGGGCGGCAAGGGAATTCACCTGATGGCCCCACTTGCGACGAAGATCACGCACGACAATGCCCGGCTCCTTGCCCGGTCGTTCGCCAAGCGCCTCGCTGAAGCTCATCCTGATCGCTATCTGCTCTCCGCCGCACCGGCAGCCCGAAAGGGCCGCATCTTCATTGATTACCTCCGCAATGGGCGCGGCAACACGGCGGTCGGCGCCTTCTCCCCACGAGCGCGACCTGGCTTCCCAATCGCTCATCCCGTGACCTGGAGCCAGGTTGAGGCAGCCATCCGTCCAGATGCCTTCACCATCGACCGTCCGTTCAGGGCGGCCGTCAGAAAGGCAGCGTGAGGATCAAGGGCAGGAAACGAAATTCCCGGCAGGGATTTTTGTCAGCAGTCGGCGAAGACGCCTAGCCGAACAATGGATCACTCAACTATTTGCCGCAGAGGTCGAGCTCTATCCAGGCGAGCGCATGATCACTCGGCTTTTCCCAACCTCGCAAATCAGCGTCCACGCCGGCATCACGTAACCTGTTCGAAAGTGATGGGCTCACGAGGAGATGATCCATCCGGAGGCCGGAACTCCGATCATAACCGCCCCGGTAGGAGAAGTTCCAATACGTGTAGATGCCTTTCTGTGGATGGATGCGGCGGACGGCATCAATCCAGCCGTTACCCAGCATTTCGGCGTAGGCTTGCCGGCTCTCCGGAAAGGTGACTGCGTCCGCCTAGCCAACGTCTCGGCACCACGGTTGCCACGAACGAGCTTTTATCGGCCGCACGGCCGCAAGGCCGCTCTCCCATCTGGTTTAGACATTGGTCATCCTCTCGGCTCTCCCTAACCGCCGAGCGTGGGAAAAGATTCACTTCGCCGGTCTCCAGCATCGGGGATCACTTCAGGCGCCATATTCCGCGGAGTCCGTCAGGCTGGTGAACTTTTAGGGCCGGCGCTGCGTTCCGTGCAGCGAACTCGGTTGATGCACAATGACGGAATCCAACGCTCGTCCCGCGCCGCAGAAAAAGGATGCACGTGGTGCCGAAACCCGCTTTTCGTTCGATCGAATGGCGATCGAGCGGTTTCAGCAAACCTTTCCGCGTGCCAGATGGAGCGACGAGCGCAGCAGCTGGTTCGTACCCGGCAAGACGGCGGCCCGGCGGATCGACCGCTGGCTGGCGCAAGAGGCAGCGCTACGGGCGCCCCATGACGATAGCAAGGGACGCGATGCCTTCGCCTTCGACCCAATATCGAGCCAGTATCTGGAGATCGCGGACGACCTCCGCATTCGCATCTCCTATTCGAGGACCGTGCTTGAAGAATTGCGCGCTGTTCCGTGGGCGAGTTGGGACGATGAGTTGCGGGCTTGGAGAGTTCCGTTCCGCTCATATGAAGAGCTACGGCGCCGATGGCCAAGCATCGAAAAAGCTGCGCAGCATGCCGAACCGGAGGAGAGGAAACGGCGACGAGCAGCCGCCAGGAACACCGAAGCATATAAAGCCGCACAAAAGCGGGCTGCTGAACGCCGGCGCCATCGCTATCCGCTGCCAGCTCAAGATCTACCTACTCTGGGCCGCGCTGTCGCAACCGAGCAGTACGGGATTGTCGTCTTCACTGAAATTTCCGGTGAACTGGTTGAGCTATCCGACGTAGCCGCCTTCTACCCCCGCGCAATGCCTGCGAACGGCGACTTCGTTTGGGGCAGGTGGCGTTCGGCTACGCTGGCCGAACTTGTGAGCACATGGCCCGCTCGGTATCCGCCGGGCCGACCGAATGCTTCAGAGGCTGGTGGAGGCCAACGCTCGCCGAACTTAGAGTTGCCCGTCGAAAAGCCCGCGGCAGTGAGCGTAGTAGGCGAAGTCGCGAGCGGTAGATGCGGCGCTCACATCCGGCGTTAAGGCGGCCGCAACACACGGATTCTTCGGTCGGGCGGAGCTTGGGCAGGTCTACTGCTGACTGATGGCGACCGCCTTGGGTCCAGCCTGTGTGGAAACGCATTGATTTGGTAAAGTGATTCCCAGATCAGAGAGGGGAGTCGGGTATCGCTTGGAAGTTAACCGCAAGAATTGTCATATCGCTCCTTAGCAGCGTGGAGAAAATGTTCGTCGCTGGATACCGCCCTTACAAGGCGGAAAAGGGCACCGCGGCGGAAATGACAAACCCGCCGAGCGCGAGGCGCGGCGGGCGGTCACGCGTCGCGCCAGGCTGGGCGGGGGCTTGGGGTACGCCTGGTGCAGCCCTGTTCCATGCCGGCGAAGCCGACTGACAGCGCGCGTGGTCAGGTGCCGGCCGCTGAAGGCGGCTCGAGCGTCGACGATGCGGAGACCCACACCCGTCCTTGAGGCCATGCAGCGTGCCAGTCTTAGCGACCCCCGGCCGGGCGTGCCGATCGGCGAGCTGATCGCCCGCCTGCCAGCCCGTTTCCGCGCCATGACACCTCCGAAAACAGGATCCTAACCGTCCTACAATATCCTCGGGGGTGTGGGGGCAGACAGCCAGGCAGACAGCCCCCACGGGGTAGCTCACCGCCCCAGCCGGCGCAGGAGCCGCCAGCTGAAGTAGAGCAGGGTCCACAGCACGGCCGAGGCCAGCCAGCTAACTGGTGAGCGTGACGGTCAGGCCGGCGAGCGTCAGCGCCGAGGCGCCGAGCACGGCGAGGAGGCCCCGGAACCCCTGCCGAACCGCGCCGACAGGCGCGTGAACCGGCCCATGTCCGCCGCGGATGTCCACAGCTTCAGAACATCCGCCGTGGCGCGGTAGCCTTGCGCCTTGGCGACGATGCCGAGGAGGTCGGCGGCGGCTGTGCGCAGGGTGGCCAACGGGGCAGGGCGCAGCACGCCCGTAAGCGTGGCGCAGGCGGCGGCGAGATCGCCGGCCCTGGCGAGAGTCACCGTGGCGCGCAGCGCCTCGCCATCGACGGCGTCGCCGGCGAGCCGCACCAATTCGCCGCGCAGCGGCTTCAACAGCCGGCCGCCCTTGCTGGCGGCCTTGAGAACCGTGGCCCCGACGCGTGCCGGCGTGGTGGCGCCGAGGATGGTCACCGTGACGACCGCGATGGTGAGCCCGACGGCGGCGAGGCCGAGGATGACCGGGTCCTAGGCGGCGCCGTCGAGATAGGCGCAGCCTTCGTGGATCAGGTCGCGCACGTCGCCGATGCCGAATGCATCGGTGACCAGGGCGCCAGCCAGGCCAGCGGGGATTGTCGCGTCGCCGGTGGCGGCGCCGTGCCAGGTATCCCTGGCGACCCGGCCGAGGTCGGTGGCCTGCGCCGCACGACGCGGTCGCTCAGGCTGGCGGGCAGGGGGTGTGCAGCTGGTCGGCCAAGTCGTGCAGGCTGGCGGCGAGCTCGGGGGCGTCGTCGGTGAGCGCCTGGTCGACTGAGGGCCTCGAATACATGGGCTGATTCAACAAACCCGGCCTGGATTCGGTTCCAGGGCCCGCGCGTCGAAGGATTGAACCGGAAGAGTCCGGCTGCGTTGTTGGGACTGGAACGGCAATCCTCGGAGGAAGAAATGGCAAGCACTGGAACAACACGTGGACGCAATCAGGACCGTGCCAGGGTCGCTGGTGGGCAGGATCATGAAATGAAGTACGAGGCGGGCAAAACCGGCGCCAGCAAAGCTGACGTCAAATCGGCGGTGAAGTCGCTCGGCAACAGTCGCAAGAAGGTCGAAGACGAGCTGGGCAAGAAGTGAACCTCGGCCGCACAGGATGCCGGCGAAGTTGGCGATACCAAGAGCTGGGGGTTCAGCGCAACGGGATAGGCCACGCCCCCCTGCGCGCCGGTTGCCGCCAGTATCTCATGAGGGGGCATGCACATGACCCGCATCGCCACCTTCAATGTGAACGGCGTCAACGGCCGGCTGCCTGTGCTCCTGAAGTGGTTGGGCGAAACCGACTACGACATCATTTGCCTGCAGGAATTGAAGACGTCGGACGACAAGTTCCCTGTCGATGCGATCAGAGAGGCGGGTTACGGCGCCATCTGGCACGGCCAGAAATCCTATAACGGTGTGGCAATCCTCGCTCGCCGAATCGAGCCGGTGGAACGTCGACGCGGCCTACCGGGCGATCCAGACGATACCCACAGCCGCTATATCGAGGCCGAGGTAGATGGGATAGTCGTAGGCTGCCTCTACCTGCCCAATGGCAATCCAGCGCCTGGCCCAAAGTTCGACTACAAGCTGCGCTGGTTCGATCGTCTCATCAGCTACGGCCAGCATTTGCTCGACGACGGGGCACCAAGCGTTCTCTGCGGCGACTATAATGTCGTTCCAACCCCAATCGACGCCGTGGTGCCGAGGCGATGGCTGGGCGATGCGGTCTATTTCCCGGAGAGCCGGCAGGCCTATGCCAAAATGCTCAAAGGTGGCTGGATCGATGCCGTCCGGCGCATCCATCCGGAGAAGGGCATCTACACCTATTGGAATTTCTCCTACCGGGGCGGCTTCGATCGGAGTTCCGGCCTGCGCATGGACCATCTCCTGGTGAGCCCCTCTCTTTCCGACCGGCTGCGTAGTGCCGGCGTGGATGTCGAGCTTCGCGGGTGGGAGAAGCCAAGCGACCATGCGCCGGCCTGGATCGAGCTCAATTGAACCACGAGGAACACGGATGGTCGAACCGGGTTATCCCGAAATGAACGAGTCAATCGACAATATCTCTCTCTACGCGGCCGGCGGCTACAGCTTTGCGGTTGAGACGCCCCAAGAAGGCCGGACGCAGAACGCCCACGATGCTGAGACCAGAATGTTGCGAGCCAAGAAACTGCTCACTTTGGGTTTCGCGTTGCCTTTTTCGTTCGGCTTCTCGGTTCGACGCAAGCTGAAGAAGGTGATCCAATGAAAAATGTCGCTGCTTACGGATCCCAATCTTCCGATGGGCTCACTGCTGCGGTGCCGCGTCCTCGGAGGAATCGCGGCGGATGTGTCGAGCGGGGAACCGCCAAACGCAACAACCGCCTACTGGCGGCACCGCTCCTGCTGCACCAGGATCATCCACCATATGAGTTCGCCTACATGCCACTGAACAAGCTCAAGAATATCGAGGACTACTTCGTCGGCTGCCAAGTCGCCGAAGGCAAGGAAGCGAAGATCGTGGGTCATCAGGACAAGTCCGAGGCGCAGAGCATTGTCAGGGAGGCGGTCGGGCCTTGACGAAATTGGACCAAGCCCTGCGGTTTGGACCGCTTCGTGAGCGCTGGGTTCACCTCTGCGTCGACATGCAACGGATGTTTGCCGAGGCGACTGAATGGCACACGCCGCGGATGGAGCGTGTATTGCCCAATGTCGTCGCCCTCGTCGAACTTGATCCGGCGCGGACGATCTTCACCCGGTTTATTCCCCCTCAATCTCCCGACGACGCAGTCGGCGCCTGGCGGCGGTACTATTACAAGTGGGGGACGATGACCCGCGATCGGCTCGATCCTCAGCTGATTGATCTTGTTCCGGAACTGGCGCGGTTCGTGCCGCCCGCTTTGCTGGAGGACAAACCCGTCATGTCCGCTTGGCACGGGTCACTGCATGCTCGCCTGCAGTCTGCGGGCATTGATTCACTCATCGTGTCAGGCGCGGAGACGGAGGTTTGCGTGCTCGCCACTGTGATGGGGGCGATCGATCTCGGCTACCGGGTGGTCATCGTGGCTGATGCGGTATGTTCCGGAGCTGACTCGACCCACGATGCCATGCTCGCGATCTATGAGAGCCGCTACGGCATGCAGGTCGAGACGGTGACCACCGCCGACCTCCTGGCCGCGCGGCTGGACGGAATGTTGTGACATCAGGAGCACCACTGCGCATGACGGAACAGGAAATGATCATCGACGGGTTGGGCGTCACTCCGAGTTTCGATGTCGCGCTGGAAGCGCGCCGGCGCGTGGACTTTCTCGTCACCTATCTTCGTGCATCGGGCCTCAGTGCGTATGTGCTGGGGATCAGCGGCGGAGTGGATTCACTCGCCGCGGCCCTTCTGGCTCAACGGGCCGTCGAGGAACTGCGAAAGGCGGGATACGAGGCAAGATTCGTGGCGGTTCGTCTCCCGTACGGCACTCAGGCGGACGAGAAGGACGCCCAGCGAGCTTTGGACACCATAGGAGCGGATGAAGTGCACCGGGTCGACATCAAGCCGGCTGCCGATGCGATGCTGGATTCGATCAAGGTGGCCAGTGTCGAGCTCGGCGATGCCGGCCGCGAGGATTTCTTGCTTGGCAACATTAAGGCGCGTCAGCGCATGATCGCCCAGTTCGCGCTCGCCGGCGCCACCCGAGGGCTGGTCATCGGCACCGACCATGCGGCTGAGGCATTGATGGGCTTCTTCACCAAGTTCGGCGATGGTGCCGCCGACATTCTTCCGCTTTCCGGGTTGAACAAGCGCAGGGTTCGCGCCTTGGCAGCGCATCTGGGCGCTCCGTGTGAACTTGTTGACAAGATCCCGACCGCCGATCTGGAGAACCTCGTTCCGCTTCGGCCGGACGAAGATGCATATGGTGTCTCGTACGATCAGATCGACGACTTCCTCGAAGGCCGAGAGATCGACGAAGCGGCGCGCACGCGCATACTTCATGTGCATTCCAGCACAGCGCATAAGCGAGCGCTTCCGGTCACAGCCATTGCCATGACTAATTCGCCATTGCCGCATCGCCAATAACTGCCTCACGATACACGGCCGACGTGCTCGCCGCAGCCACCGCGAAGCCGAGCCAGAGCCATTCCACGCGAGAATGGTAGGGCCTGCGCGAGGCTCAAGACGTCCCCTTCGCCCGCGCCCAAACTGCCCGACGGCTAAGCCGGCATCATCGAAAACAATGAGATGTAGGCGCGACTGCAGAGTGCATTATTTAATCGATTGACTCGCGGAATGCACCGGCAGTTAATCTCCCCGGTAGGGCAAAAGAGGGGCCACGAACTGGGAGCAAACGATGACTGTGCAAAAAGAAGAGGACTATCGAACCAACAGAGCCGACTATGCCATTGCTGCGACGCATAGCCGAGCGACCGCTGAAGGCGATCGCCACGATTTACTGGCAAGAAGAAAGTCGCTGTGGGTAAAAGATCGGCGATCTGCAAAATTGGCTGCAAACCCGTGGGAAAGCTCGCCAGGGCCGAAGGCCAAACCGCGCGGTTATTGAATCAACGCCAGTCACTTCGTCCTGCTATCGTCAAGCGCGCCCCTGCGGGGGGCGGCGCTTTGCAGTGCATAGCGGCCGAAATGGAAATCGGCGGATCGGGTCTCATTACGATCGTGCTGCGCGAGTGGGTGGAAACTAACGCCTAGCTGCCAAGGCGGGAGATCGACGAAAACGGATGGGGACGCGTAGACGCGTCTTCCGCGATCGCGGAATTACCTGAAACGCCAAGCTCGCTACTATTCACGTGGCGGACCCCAACCCGCCAGGCCGGCGCCGCCAAGCGTTCTTACCCCACGCCCCCAGAGGCGCCGGCCGCCGTCAGAAGGAAGGCAGCCGAGTTTGCGGGTTTCTGACACTGCATCGCCGGTCATGTCAGCAGCGTGTACTCTCATTCAGAAGAGGAAGCTTACGGCAAGTGCCACCACTCTCCGCGATTGGCTCACAGCATCCTGACACTTGCGGGTTCGGTCAGATCAGGCATGGCGCTTGAAGGGTCCGGCAACCTGTTGGCGTCTGGTCCAATCAACCAATGCGAGCCATAAGGCCGTTGGCAACCGCGACCTATAGCGTGCTCACTGGCGATGTGTTCTGTGGATGGCTCCCGTATTGAAAGAGGCAATTCGATGTTCTGGCGCATTGGTTGGGTGCCTGTTCATGCAGCCATTTGAAGCTGCTGGCCCTGATGGGGTCGGCGACGCTGCTGCTAGCCGCAACGTGCACACCGCGATCCATGACGCGCTTCGCCTATGCGCGATACTTTGTAGCGAAGCACAGGTTTGTCGAAAGGAGCGAAGTCCTTTTGCCATTTCAAGAAGCGGGAATTGCCGGAAATGCGAGTGGGCGTATAGCTACGATGCTGACCATGCCTCACCCCCTTGAAGGCCCGGGAGAGGGCCGGCAGCGGGTGGTCGCCTTTAAGGTGGCCTCAGGTCACCGACGGGCGGAGCTTGCGTTTTTTTCGGAAGGGAAAGTCTCGCGCGAAATGAAGGCGGGAGATTTGGGATGCGCAGTCGGGTGATATTCTCATTGGCAATTCTGGTTCTGTCCGCAGTTCCGGCAGGAAGCAGCCTCTTTGACAAGAGCACATGCATGCAAGGTGCGAGCAGAATCGCGCGCGATTTAGCTGACCATATCAATGGCGTCAGCGAGCGCTTGGTCGCCTGTGTCAACTACATTAACGACAAAGAGGTCGAGAACCATAATAGTCAGCAGGAATTGCTCCGCGAGTTGGCGCAGCAGATTGCAGCGTTGGAGATTAGAGTCAGCGAACTTGAACAGCGCTAGTCGAATGCCCCGCCAATCTATCGCTGAAGAGCTTGAAAGCGCCGCCGACCGCATCGCGGACATCTCACGCGCGGATCTGCAGGTCATCCTGCGTCGCGCCGCATTAATGCTTAGAAACGTCTCCGGCGCCCGCAACGGAGGACGCTCTCAACTCCATCGCGGCTGAAATGAAAATCAGTAGATCCGACCGCATTCAGATCGTGCTGCGCGAATGGCTGGAAACCAACGCCTATCTGCCGGTCCGGGCGATCGATGAGGAAAGCGAGACGGACGGCAGCGCGCAGGCTGGTACGGGACCTCTATGCAGAAGACCCGCCGCTACATTTGCGAAGCGACGGGCCTCCGCCCCATTCCCCCATACCTGACCTTGCAAGTGCGGTGCCAGACGCATTGACCCATTCCGGCGCACCTTATGGCTTCTACACAGCGGAATTTCCACCACGTACTTCGTTCGCATGTTTCGATTCTATTAGCTTGAGCGCATGTATTCGCCAGCCAGGCGAGCACCCCCGAAGGTTCGCTGGTCAGGCCCAGCGGCCTCCAGCTGCCAGTCCCCCCGCAACCAAGCCGCTGGGCCGTCCCCGTTAGGGCGAAGCGCTAAGACCTTGCTTGCACCGCTCAAATGAATGGCAATTTTCCGTCTGAATGCGTTTACGGTCCATTGTCTGCGACCAGCATGGGTGTCGCGTGGGAGGCACAGTAACTCCCCTTTTAAAGGCGTCGAGATGCTACGAGCACCGCAAAGCCAGTTCCTGAGACCTGAAGATCGGGCGATCTGCCAGCGGGTGGTCGACCAAATAACCGCCGACGCTAAATGGTACAGCACCTCGATAGACGGTCAGATTCTGGCCTCGACGACGCTGACTCTCTTTCAATCCGGGGTCGTCAATGAAACGAATTTGCTGGCACATGTTCGCGCGCGCCGCCACGACTTCACTAAGCTGACCGGCTAGCCCTTCACCTTCGGCGTGATCTCTTCGATCTTGGCGCCGGCCCCCTATCTAGCGCGCCTCCGGCAAGTTGCTTGGACCTCTCCTGCAAAGATACTTTGGTGCAGATTAATTGAGGGAGGGCTAAAATGAAATGTGCAATTCTGGCCGTATTGGCGGCTTTGACCTTGGCTTTTGCGACCAGCGCCTATGCACACAGCGGCGGCGCCGACAGCAATGGTTGTCACAAGAACCACAAGACAGGCGACTACCACTGCCACTGACTATGCGGCCCTCTGAATGACCCGCCTATTTGTTGCGGAAGAGCTTTGAAAGCGCCGCCGACCGCATTCACTTCCCTCCTCGTCATGACGAACAGTGTTCGTTCGAATGATGCTATCCCGTTGCCTTGAGCGCAAGTTTTTGGTCAGCCAGCACAGCGCCTCCTCTTAAGCTTGCTGGTGGTCAAGGCCCGCGATGAAACGGCCAATCAAATACGACCCCAAGCGCCACGTGCGCTACGATCCGGACCTGCTGCCCCGCACGGGGCACAGGTACAAGCCAGCCAAACCGGCCCACGATGCCGTATGGTGGCCCAATGTCATCTCGGCAATTGCTATTGGCGGTTTCTTCCTCACGCTCATCTGGAGCTAAGACAATGCTACCTTTTGTGCAGGCAGATGGCTCTCAGGCAGGCCGTGCTCAGCCTTTTGTGCAAGAAGTTCGTACCGCGAGTGCTCATTCCGTCGTTCCTTCGTCCCTGAAATCCTGCAACGACGCGTGCCCCAAGTCGTCCTCGCCGCGCAGATGCTTCACACGGCCAATGACTGGCGGCTGGAGAGTTTCCCGACGCTTGCGCAGGCCCAGGGCGCTGCAAGCCCGACCTCGCTTGCGGCGGAGGTCGCAGGCAAGGTCTGGCTGTTCACGCTCGGACCGAAGGATGGCTCCACGCCCGACGGAACCAAGGTCGTCGAGATCGGGCCCCTTCCGCCGATCAGCGCGAGCGAGCATTTGCTGCGCGTCAACCGCGCCGGTGGAGCGCCCGGCGCCAAGTCGCAAATCCATACACATCCGGGACCGGAGGCCTTCTACGTGCTGGCCGGCAAGCTCGGCCAGAGAACGCCCTACGGCGTGACCTATGCCGAAGCCGGCACAACCATGACCGGACACGGGGCCGACACGCCGATAGAAGTGTTCAGCGCCGGCACAACCGATCTCGATGAGCTGGCCATCTTCGTGCTAGACGCCGATCGGCCGTTCTCGTCGCCGGCCAAGTTCGACTGAGGCGAAATTTCGCGGGGTGGCGCGAATGTTCGTTCGTTGAGCAGGTTCAGCGCCCGCTTTACGTCAAGATGCAGTTGGCCGATGGCATCGTAATGCTCACGAAACGGCTTGAGGCCAACTGCGCGTCCCGCAGGCTTCTGAGCAGGTCGAGGCCCGTCACCACAAACCCCAGATCGTGAATCAGATGCGAAATCACGCCCGTCCCACCCGTCCGGCGCCGGGTCCGAGGTGTTTGCTTATGAGCGCATCCCATGCGGCGCGCTCCTGCTCGGAAAAAATCTCGTGACCGACCTGCAGGTCGAAGGTCTCGGCGCGATCGGACCAATAGTCCCGAAATTTCGTCGCCCAGCGAATAGTTTGCGTGAGCCGTCATCACCCGAAATGCTCTCCCCCAAAGCGGTACATTGGAATTGCTCTAAAAGACAATTCTTGATTACACCTCCGGTTCGCCGACAAATGCATCGTTATCGCCGAGGGCCGGATGTTCGCCTGCGGCACGCCGGAAGATGTCGTCGCGCGGCGCTCTTGCGTGATGTGTACCGCGTCGAGGCGCGGATCGAGCGCTGCTCGCGGGGCATCGGTCATGTAATGGTGGATGGCGTCGCGGGCGAAACGGCAGCAGCTTGGCGGTTCCAACTTCTCTGACGGGGATTGTTAGGGCCTCGCCAGTGGGAAACGCAGGGCGCGCGGGGGGCCTCGCGCGAGCCAGTTATCCGATCACCCGCCCAGATTTTTGTATCAAACATTCTGGCCCCCTTAAGGAACAATTCCGCTCGAGGTGCAGTTCGGTCCTTTTAAGATGTAGGCCCGAATCTGGTTGAAATCGATAAAGCCAAACAGAAGGTTATTGCCGAAGTTGTGCGGCGGTGGATCACCTCAGAGGTAATCCGCAATTACCTTCGCAACATGCTAAATCTGCCTGTAGAACGGGAGCTGCCGGCTGAGCAAAGGTATTTGCTGGAGGAACTTGATAGGGCCGACAAAGAGTGACGTATGGCTCTCCACTGGTTCAACCCTCCGGTCCCTGTCAGGACCGAGCGTCCCGGGATCATCCGCAACGTCAACAACGCCGAGAAAGCCGGCGAGGAGTTGATGAAGTGGACCAAGCGTGGGCCTTGCTGGGACCTCGCGGTGCGCGTTTGCATGGCCGTGATATTCGACGAGATGGGAGCTGAGGAGGCCCGTAAGGCATTCCTGGCTGCCGCTAAGGAGGAGGGGACGTTACTTCCCCCCAACGGCAAATAGCTAAATTCGATTGCAAAGTCAGTCTCTAGCCACGAGGGCCCGCCGCCCGTGAGAAAAGCGACGGACCCGACAGCGGGTGCATCCACGAAGAATCGACCGCTGCGAGTTCTAAACCCGCGAGGGCCTGTGTTGTTCCCTTATCAGCGGAGGCTGCAACTGGGTTGGTCAGCAGCCTCTTGCCGCTCTAAGTTCATCCTCATGGGTCCCTTCTGGTTCTCTCCACCGGTCTACGTGAAGACCAAACGTCCAGGCATTCGCCATGGG
The DNA here is from genome assembly GCF_040317695.1 of Mesorhizobium sp. M1403. Classification (NCBI taxonomy): domain Bacteria; kingdom Pseudomonadati; phylum Pseudomonadota; class Alphaproteobacteria; order Hyphomicrobiales; family Phyllobacteriaceae; genus Mesorhizobium; species Mesorhizobium sp. M1403. The sequence continues at coordinate 435,745 of NZ_JAMYKY010000002.1, forward strand.
GTCAGCCACGTCGAGGGAGCCGCCGAGGAACTCATGGCGTGGGACACAAAGGGCCCGAGGTGGACCAAGGCTGTCCAATCCTGCGTCGATGCATTCGAGGGCAAATCCTCCCCCCAAGAGGTCCGTGAAGCCTTCGAGGCGGCTGCCAAGGAGGCCAACGTGTATCTCTCCCCTGAGTAGGAGGTATCATGGCAACCCATTGGTTCGTCCCTCCGGTGTTCGTGAAGACTGAAACCGGTGTCAGGCATGGCTGCAACAATGCGAGGGCAGCCCTTGAGCAGCTCAAAACGTGGACCCGGAGAGGACCCTGCTGGCATAAGGCGGTGACGCTGTGCCTGTCAGATCTGGAGGGCGATTCGATTGACCCTCAGGTGGTGCGAAAGGCCTTTGAGGCTGCCGCAAAGGAGGCCAAGATGTATCTCTCCCCTGAGTAGGAGGTGTCGTGGCAACCCATTGGTTCTCCCCTCCAGTGTACGTCAAGACCGACCGGCCTACGGGTCTAACAATGTCGAGGGTGCCGCCGAGGAACTCCTGAAGTGGACCAAGATGGGACCTAAGTGGCGGAAGGCTGCACAACTATACATCGACGCGCCGTCGAGGATCGGGCGACTCCGGAGGAGGCCCGTAAGGCCTTCGGGGCTGCTGCTAAGGAGGAGGGGATGTTCGTGCGAAACGTTGGCGAATAGATTCGCTATTTCGGTGCGTTAGCCTACAGTCATGAAGTCGCCAGCCAACTGTTAGGCAGCCGGCGATTGAGAGGGTGTCGTACTCTCGCCTCGTGAGGTGAGATGTTTAAGCGTTACGTCGGCACACTGACGAAGCGGCCTTGCTCGCTGAGATGCGCTCACGGCAACGCGACTTTATCCGTCATACTGGCTAAGCATCAGGAAGGGGTCTCCCGTGTCCCTGTGCCCCTCGGCTGCGTGATCGGGCACTTTTTGATCTAGCCATCGACGCAAGCTGCGTGGCTGTGATCTTGTGAAGCTTAGGATCGGCACGTTAGTCGCAGGTCCCGAAATTCGGACTCGCGCGATAGTGTTTCAGCAGAAGACAGGTCGTCCCGTTCAATTTGAGTTGATGGCTGACGCCCGAGCGAGCCTGCTCGCAGGGCTTGAGCGGCATGGGGGGACAGTCGAAGACTTTAGCTGTGAATCGGCGTGCAAAATTGACCCCATAAGCCGGGGAATCGGCGTCCAATTTTGCCCCCCCTGATGCTTTGATTTGCGACCATGCGCTCGTCGTGGCGAGCGGATGGTGTGGGGATGAAGTCGGTGGATACGATTGCCCGGGTTCGGCGCCTTCCATGTGCAAGGATGGTCGCTCAAGCGGATTTGCCGCGAGCTGCATGTGTCGCGGAACACCGTCCGCAAGATTCTCAGATCCAATGAGACATCGTTCTCCTACGAACGCGAGCGGCAGCCCAAGCCGAAGATCGGTCCGTGGCAGGATCAGCTTGACGGGTTTTTGAATGGCAACCGTGGCAAGGCGGCGCGCGAGCAACTGACACTGATCCGGATTTACGAAGAGCTTTGCAGTCTCGGCTACGAGGGTGGCTATGACGCCGTCCGCCGCTACGCGAAGAGCTGGGCGAAGGCGCAGGGGTCGGCGACGGCGGACGCCTATGTGCCGCTGTTCTTCGCGCCGGGCGAGGCCTACCAGTTCGACTGGAGCCACGAGATCGTCCTGATCAACGGCGTGACGGTGACCGTGAAGGTCGCCCATGTCCGGCTCTGCCACAGCCGCATGATGTTCGTCAGGGCCTATCCGCGCGAGACGCAGGAGATGGTGTTCGACGCCCATGACAGGGCCTTTGCAAGTCATGTGGGCAAGGGCGGCGGGATCCATCCCTTCAGCTTTCAGGGCGTCCTCATCCCGGCTATCAAATATGCCCTCAATCTCGGCGTCATAGGCAAGCAGGGTGGTCGGCTGAAGGCTGCCGCCTGATTGGCTTCCCTCAGCGCCGCCACCCCCGATAGCGAAGAATAGAGCGCTGGTACGCCCTTTGGATCGAATCGTCCTCGGCGCCGCGGCCCGACAGCGGATGTCGCGCATAGATCGCTTGTATCGGCGGCGCATCGGATGTGCCCCTCCAATGCCATCAGGGGCAATGTCGAAGTGGCGCTTTCGGCGGTGCTACTTCCGGCAAAGGCAGCATGCCCCTTAGAGATCACAACCAGACCCGAGGACCTCCCGGCGGCTTCCGGCGGGATTCGGCGGCCTGATCAGCAGCTCTGCTTTGCGCTCTATTCGGCAAGCGGGCTGATGACCCGGCTTTACCGGCCGCTGCTCGATCCGCTGGGGCTGACCTACCCGCAATATCTGGCGATGCTCGCGCTATGGGAGCGAGCGCCAAGCACGGTGGGCGAGCTTGGCGAAGTGCTTGGGCTTGATTCGGCGACGCTGACGCCGTTGCTCAAGCGGCTGGGAGCATGCGGCCTGGTCACACGCCGTTGTCATCCCGTCGCACCACGTCGCGTGTCGCTGCACGTGCGGGGTATGAAGAACTTAAGCCGCTCATTGAGCTGGGAGAAAAAACCGAAACGTTCGAGCAACGATTGAGCGCGGCCCGCAATGCGGCGGCCCTACAAGCATGATTAAATTGATCTGGATGGTTAGCCGTTGGATCGCGCCGGGGCAAAGCCGCGACTTCTGAGGCATAGAGAAGATTGCTATAGCTCACAATTGTTGCTATCGTGAGTTATAGAAAGGTGCCCTATAACTTCATGGTATGGAATTGGGAGCAGGCGGACTGGCCGCATTTTACCTACGATAAGAAGGCGTTGGAACCGCTGGAAAGCGAGTTCCTGTTGCGATCGGGCGAGTTCCTAGGCGTCTTTCGTCATGTCGGTTCCGACGATCGCGACCAGATCCGCATCGATCTTATCAGCGAAGAGGCCTTGAAGACATCCGCGATTGAGGGGGAGTACCTCGACCGCGAGAGCCTGCAATCATCCCTGCGCCAGCAACTTGGTCTGGGCGGCGAGACCAGGCGCATTCCGCCTGCCGAGCGGGGCATCGCTGAAATGATGGCCGATGTCTACTTGCATTTTGCCGATGCGCTGACGCATCGCACTCTTTACGCTTGGCATACGATGGTGATGTCGGGTGAGCGTCGTATCGAGACCATCGGCAACTACCGCCAGCATGCCGATGCCATGCAGATCGTTTCCAATCGGCTGGATAAGCCCAAAGTTCATTTCGAAGCGCCGCCCTCCGCGCGGGTGAAACCCGAAATGGATGCCTTCACTACTTGGTTCAACGATACCTCACCCAAAGGCAAGACACCGCTCCCAGCGTTGACGCGTGCCGCTATCGCGCACCTTTATTTCGAGAGCATTCACCCGTTCGAGGATGGCCACGGTCGTATAGGCCGTGCCCTCTGCGAAAAGGCGCTGGCGCAAAATCTGGGTGAGCCCAGCCTCATCGCGTTGGCCTATACGATAGAGCGCCGCCGCAAGGCCTACTACGACCATCTGGAGGCCAGCAACACGAGCAACACGGTAACAGATTGGCTGCTCTACTTCGCCAACACGATCCTCGAAGCGCAGCGCGTAACGCTCGCTCGTGTCGAATTCTCCGTCGTCAAGGCCAAGTTTCACGAACGCTACCGGGATCACTTCAACGAGCGCCAGGAAAAGGTCATCGCCCGGATGTTCCGCGCAGGCATCGACGGGTTCAAAGGGGGGCTCAGCGCCGAGAATTATATCGCCATCACGCAAGCATCGCGCGCGACGGCAACAAGAGATTTGCAGGACCTCGTTGCCAACGGTGCACTGATAAGAACCGGCGAACGGCGACACACACGTTACGCGTTGAACATTCTTGATGGCCGCACGTAAACCAGAAGAGGCAGGCTGTCAAAGATCCTGCCTGCCTGAGCATCGAGGGGTGGCGGGCTGCAACCCGGCAGGAGGTCGTCGATTGGGTTACACGAGACCGGAAACGCAAAAAGTCGCGCGGTGCGATGCTGATTGTCCGATCCCGGTTGAAGCCGGTGGTATAGTGTTACCTCAACGCGCGTTGGGGGAAAGAAGCGCGCGGAAGGGGCGCGCTGGCCTTCGAGTGGTGGCGAGAAACCTGAACAAAACTCTTGGCAGACATCAAGGCCGGGCACATCAGCTCGGCTGCTGTATTGCGGCAAGCTTCCAGTCACCGCCGTTCTGCCGCGTAAAGGTCCACAGTTCGGTTGTCTCTGTCGGCTGATCGGCCTGGCCCTCGACAATCTTGTCACTGATGCGATCGCGGGTCACGTCGCGAGACTCGTAGCGCAAAGCAGCGGTCGCGTAGTCGCGGTCATTCTCCCGCCAGCTTTCCGCAATATCGGCCTCCAACAGGCTGACGTCCGACACGTCATTCCGGACGCCCTTTTTGGCATTATCGGCAAGTTCCTCGGACAGATAGGAAACCATCTCGGGCGTCACCAACCGGCGCAAGGCAGCATGGTCCTCGCGCCCGAATGCTTCTTGAACTTCCGTCAGCCGTTGCTGGAACGTGTCGAGGTCGGTTTTAGTGAGCGTGATCTCATCGGAAGGGCTGGCCTGGCTCGTTCCGCCAAATCCCGACCCGATGCCTGGAATGGGGAATGCTTGGACGTTGCTCGGCTCGGGCCGGGCTGCTGCGCTTCGCCCAAAGCTCCCAGCACCTCGCGAGGCACCCGCCATAGCGGGCTCTGGGTTTTGCGCCGATTGCGAGCGGAAAAAGCGAATGGCCAGCATGACCACGCCGCCGATCAGCAGCACTTGAAGGAGAAGGCCGAACATGCCGGCCAAGCCGCCGAACCCAAGGCCCAAAAGAACGCCGATCAAGCCGCCGAGCAGCAGCCCCCGCATCATCGATCCACCGAGGCCGTTGAAGAAGCCTGGGCGCTGGAATGCCTGCGGCTGGCGGGCCGCATTGTTCGTTGCCGCATTGGGCGTCATCGAGCGCTCGACCGGTGCGGAAGGCTGTGGCGCCGTCCTGGTCGGCGGGACCGGCTGGAAAGTGCGCATGCCGCGACTGCCGAAGCTGCCGCCACGGCGCGCATCGGCGTGATCCACAGCGACCATGGAAAATGCCAGGAACAATCCCGCAAACAAAATTGCAAACCGTCCTGAACGCGAAATCAGCATAGGCAAGTCCTCAAGTGACACTCTTTCCGCTCATATGGGGTGCGTCGATCGAAATATCAGTGAATCATCCGCCAAGAAAATTCGAACGACATGGTCGGCGGCACGCCGCTGTTCACGACGAGAATGTCGAGCGCACCAAGCAGACAATCGCCTGCTCGACCGCGCGGGCTCCTGCACCCGGCCGACCCGGCGACGGTCGCGTCAAGAGCATCTTTCGTGCAAGCCTCTTGCCATCGGTCTCTTGGCGACGACGCCGGCCCGCCTGATCTTGACATACATCTTTCTTGCATACTATCAACACCTCAGGCAAACCTGCCATACAGGTTGGCCCCCTGAACTGGAGATTGCGTGAGCACGGCGGTATCCGCAAAACATTCCGACGCAGCGAGCCTGGTCAGCAATACGATCGGCGAGATCACACGCCATATCCGCGCGCATGAGCTCGGGCCCGGCGACCGGCTGCCCAGCGAGGCCGCGCTTTCGAGACAATTGAGCGTCTCGCGCACCGTGGTTCGCGAGGCCTTCAGCTCGCTCGCTGCCATGCGGCTTATCGACCTGAGGGCAGGCAGACGGGCTACCGTCGCCGAGCTGGATTATGGCGCCATGTCACTGGTGATCGAGCATGGCGTCCACACGGAACAGATCACGGTGCAGCAAATCTACGACGTGCGCCGCACGATTGAGACCCGCACCGCCATGCTGGCGGCCTTGCGCAGAACAGCCGACGAAGTGGAAAGGATCAGGACGCACGCGCTCGCCATGCGCGAGAATTTCCAGCGGCCGGAACAGGTCATGGAGCACGATCTCGCCTTTCACCTCGAAATCGCCAAGGCTGCAAAGAATCCGGTTTTCAGCCTCATCGTCGGCGCGTTCGAGCGCGTATCGCGCCAGACCTGGCCGATCGGCTGGCGGAGCCGCCCTTCGGATGCCGAGCAGTTGGAGATGATCCAAATCCATATCGATCTCGCCGAAGCAATCGAGACCGGTGATCCTCAGTCCGCTCGCGACCTGATGGCGAGGCATTTTGACGAGAGCGTCAAGGCCCTGCTGGCGGCTGGCATCGCCTGAGGAGCGGGGTGCGCGATGAAGATCACGAAACTGGAAACGCTGCGGCTCAAGGAGCGGCCGAACCTTCTCTGGGTCCTGGTTCACACGGACGAAGGCCTCGTTGGGCTGGGCGAGACCTTCTTCATGGCCGAAACCGTCGAGACCTATCTGCACGAATATGTCGCGCCGTGCGTGATCGGGCGCAACCCCTTGCAGATCGACCTGCTTGCCGCCGATCTCGTCGGCTATCTCGGTTTCCGATCGACGGGCGCGGAAGTCAGGGGCAACTCCGCTTTCGATATCGCACTGTGGGATCTGTTCGGAAAGGCGACGGGTCAGCCGATCGCACAACTCCTCGGCGGTTTCACCCGGCACGAGATCAGGACCTACAACACCTGTGCCGGTACCGAATACATCAAGAAGACCACCGGCCAGACGACGGCCAATTACGGGCTCGATAAGCCCGGCGACGCCTATGATGATCTGAACGGCTTCCTTCACCGCGCCGACGAACTGGCGCATTCGTTGTTGGAGGAAGGCATCACGGCCATGAAGATCTGGCCCTTCGACATGGCCGCCGAGAAAACGCGCGGCTTGTATATTTCGCAGCCTGATTTGAATTCCGCGCTGGCGCCATTCGAGAAAATCCGCAATGCGGTCGGCGACAAGATGGACATCATGGTTGAATTCCATTCAATGTGGCAGCTGCTGCCGGCCATGCAGATCGCCCGCGAGCTTGCCCCCTACAAGACCTTCTGGCACGAAGATCCGATCAGGATGGACAGCCTGTCCAGCCTGAAACGCTATGCCGAGGCTTCGCTGGCGCCGATATCGGCTTCGGAGACGCTCGGTTCCCGGTGGGCCTTCCGTGACCTTCTCGAGACCGGGGCGGCCGGCGTCATTATGCTCGATATCAGCTGGTGCGGCGGGCTCTCGGAGGCGCGCAAGATCGCTGCCATGGCTGAAGCATGGCACCTGCCGGTCGCGCCACACGACTGCACCGGTCCAGTTGTGCTCGGCGCATCGACCCACCTGGCGCTCAATGCGCCGAACGCGCTCGTCCAGGAGAGTGTCAGGGCCTTCTACAAGACCTGGTACCGCGACCTTGTGACCGCTTTGCCGCAGGTGAAGAACGGCATGATCACCGTGCCTTCCGGACCGGGCCTCGGCATGGAACTGAACCCGGAGATCGATCGCGCCTTCACGGCGCTTCGACGGGTGACCGACGCATCGACTCTCTGAAAATGAACCTGAAGCAGCTTTCTACGGAGGAGGAGAACCATGAAGAAGCTACTTATCTCGGCAGCCTTGGGAGCAGTACTGGCTGGAGGCTCGGCAATCGGCTCACGCGCGCAGGAGCCGATGAAAATCGTCTTCACACATCATTCGTCGGCGTCAAACCCGTTCTGGCAAGCTGTGAAGAAGGGGTTTGACGACGCCTGCGCCAAGATCCAGGCCAATTGCCAGATGGTCTTCACGCAGACCGAAGGCTCGATCGAGCAACAATCGGCCAACATGCAGGCGGCGCTCGCGGCAAACCCGGACGCGCTGATCACCTCGATCGTCGACAACAATGCCTTCGACCAGATCATTGCCGACGCCCGCGCTGCCGGCGTCACGGTCATCGCATCCAATGTCGACGACACCGAGGGAGCAGCCGGCAATGCCCGCCAGGCTTTCATCGGCCAGGGCTTCATTCCCGCCGGCTACGAACTCGGCAAGAAGATGTCCGAGTTCTTCCCCAAGGAAGGCAAGATCAGGGCCCTCGTCGGCGTCTCCGCGCCCGGTCAGAACTGGTCGGAACAGCGCGCTGCCGGCGTCATGAAGTTCCTTGAGGAATACAAGGCCGCGAATGGCGGACGCGAAGTGGTCATTGAACGGCTCGACACCGGCACAGATGGCGCCGTCGTCGCCGATCGTGTTGGCGCCTATCTGTCTGCCCACCCGGACACCACGGTGTATTTCGACACCGGCCTTTGGCATGCCTACGTCGCCCAGGTACTGATCGATCGCGGCATCGAGCCGGGCAAGGTGCTGATGGGCGGCTTTGATATCGTCTCGGAAGTCCTGCAACAGATGGAAGCGGGTTATATCCAGGTCCAGGTCGACCAGCAGCCCTACATGCAGGGCTTCCTGCCGGTGATGGAAGCCTATCTCGCCAAGAACGTCGGTCTGCTGCCGGCAGACATCGACACCGGCAAGGGCATCATCGTCAAGGAAGACGTGCCAAAGCTCAAGGAACTGGCCGCAAAGGGCGTGCGGTAGGCACGAAGCCGGCGTCCTCTCCTCGTTCTTACGGGGAGAGGTCGGCTGGACAAGGGGGAGGGCCAGGCAACACGGTCTTGGGCGTTGGCTCCGTCCCCATCCTCCAGCGGCATCTTCCCCGTCAAGGGCGGTAGAAGACAGACTGCCGCCATCCCCTTTGCCGATGCGATAACCAGCGGAAACGATCCCGAGCCGGAGCGAATGATGAAGCGTTTGATGAAGATTTATCTGGAGAAGCCGGAACTTGCGGCGGTCGTGTTCCTGCTCCTGCTCCTCATCGTCTTTCAGATTCGCTCGAACGGCGTATTTTTGAACACACAGAACCTTCGCGGAATGCTTGGGCTGCTGCCCGAAATGGGGCTGGTCGCGATCGGCGTGACCCTGCTGATGATATGCGGTGAGTTTGATCTTTCGGTGGGCTCGGTCTTTGCGCTGACCCCGATGACCATGGCGGTGATGCTCGCGGCAGGCGTTCCGTTCGCGCCGGCCTTTGCCGCCGGCCTCGCGATCGCTGCCCTCATCGGCTTTTTCAACGGGTTCATAACGATTCGTTTCGCGATACCAAGCTTCATCACCACGCTTGGTATGCTGTTCATCGCGCGTTCGCTGACGGTGGTAATCTCCGGCGGCTTCCCTCCTGTCATACCAGCTAACGCTCTGCCCAAATGGCTGTTTACGGTCTATGTGGGACCGGGCGACCTCTTTCGCATGTCGTTCTTCTGGTTTCTCGCCGTGGCAATCCTGGTGACCGTGCTCCTGTCGCACACGAATTTCGGCAACTGGGTGCGCGCCACCGGCGGCTTTCTGCCCGCCGCGCAATCGATGGGTATCCCGACGGCCCGGGTGAAGGTCGCCTGCTTCATGATCTGTTCGGTGCTCGCCGGCTTTGCCGGTACCATTCAGGTGATGCGGCTCGGCGCCCCGCTGCCGTCGATCGGCGAGGGGCTGGAGCTGCAGGCCGTGTCGGCTGCCGTCATCGGTGGCGCCTCGTTGGCTGGTGGCATCGGCACCATCTTCGGCGGCATCATCGGGGCTGCCCTTATCCGCGTCATCGACAACGGACTGGTGCTGAGCCAGGTTGACGCCAACTGGTTCAAGATGGCGATCGGCTTTCTGACTATCTTCGCGGTCGTCATGAACGCATGGCTTCGAAAGCGGGGCAGGGCAATGAAGGTGGAGACCTGATCATGGCGGCGCCCATCATCGCGATCAAGGGACTCCAGAAATGGTATTCCGGCGTCCACGCCTTGAAAAACGTTACGCTGGATATCTATCCCGACGAGGCACTGGGCCTCGTCGGCGACAATGGCGCCGGCAAATCGACGCTGATCAACATCCTCTCAGGCACCCAAAAGCCCGATGGCGGCGAGATCAGGATCGAAGGTGAACCGGTCCGCTTCTCTAACCCGCGCGACGCCATGGGACGCGGCATCGAGACGATCTACCAGTACAATTCCATGGTCCCGACTATGACCATCGCCCGCAACGTTTTCATCGGACGCGAGCCGGTGAAGGGTTCGGTTTTCGGTATCGGCATCCTGGACCAGAAGCGCATGCGTGACGAAAGCGTCAAGGCGATCGCCGACGTCGACCTGCATCTGCGGTCGCCCGACGCGCTGGTCGGCGAACTGTCGGGCGGCCAGCGCCAAGGCGTGGCGATCGCCCGGGCCATGCACTTCAAGTCGAAAGTCATGATTCTCGACGAGCCAACCAACCATCTCTCGGTGAAGGAAACGCGAAAGGTGATCGGCTTCGTTCGTGGCCTCAAGGCCCAGAACATCACTAGCGTCTTCATCAGCCACAACATGCATCATGTTTTCGAATGCTGTGACCGGGTCGTGGCGATGGCGCGCGGAGAGATCGTTCTGGACAAGCCGATCGGCGAGACTTCGATCGAGGAAATCCACGAGGTGCTGTGACGTGAAGAAGCAATTACTCGCGAGCCACTCTGCTGGTGGAGATCAGTCTGCGCTACGACTTTTCCGCAAGAATAGCCTCAGCGGTTTTCTCGTCGGTGATCAGCACATCGACGACTCCCAGACGCAACACGGCGCGCAGCACCGGAACCTTGTCGAGGCCGCCGGAGGGCAGGATCACAGTGTCGACGTCGCGCAGATGTTCGGGGGCGAGGCCGATGACGCGGCTGTTTAGCGGGTGATCGACGAGTTGTCCGTCGGCGCCGATCCAATGGCCGCAAATATCGCCGACCGCTCCGGCTTCGCGGAGTGATCTGAGATCATCGTCTCCTACCAGTCCGATCCGAAAGATGGTGGCGTCCTTGTGCACCGCGCCCACCGAAACGAAAGCGGCGTCAACGTCGCGGGCATGAGTGAAGGCGTCTTCCAGAATAGACTGGCGCATAAGCAGATCGCGTGTGGCCTCGGTATCCGTGAACACCGGTGCTGCGATGTAGAAGCATTCCGCGTCGAAGAGCGCCGCGAGCCGGGAAGCGATCTCGTAGATGTTGATCGCCGATCCACGTGTGAGCCCGCCAAGCAGGGAAACGATCGACATTCCTTTGACCGGGCGCACGGTCACCGACCGCAGACTGAGCTGGAGCGTCCGCCCCCATCCCACGCCCACCGATATCCCGTCACGGATTCTAAGCGACAGGGCTTCGCCGGCGGCGGCTGCGATGACCTGTGGCACCAGAGCAGGATCCGGCGGTGTTGGGACCACGATTGGATCCGAGACACCATAGGCGTCCCGCAGCCGGTTCTCCAACTCGATGCAGTTCGCCACCTTGGAATTGATGCGAATCTGAACGATCCCCCGCTGGCGCGCATGCGCCAGCATCCGGTTGACGCGAAGGCGGGTCAGGCCAAGAGACTTGGCGATTTGCGCCTGGGTGAGGTCACCGACATAAGCAAGCCAGGCGGCGCGCACGAGCAGCCCTTCCTCGCGATCGGCCGTGACGGAACTCGTTACGGCTTGGCGGCCGTCGCGTTTCTTTCGTGCTGGTTTCTCCATCAGATCATCCTGTCCACTCCGCGGCAGCGGGTTCAGAGCGGGCTCGGCCGAGCCATGTGCTCATCGATATGAGGCATCAATCGAGTTTCCCCGGCTCCGCTAGCCTCGATGATAGCGGTCGAAGGACAAAACCAGCGGAGCATCATGGCAAATCGCGTCGATGATGGCAGTCGTCAGCGGCAGGCGATCATGGGGAAGTACACCCCGGCCCATCATATTCTTCAAAGCCTGACAAAGGTCCAGCGCCAGTTGCGCCCCCTCAACCGTGTCCGAACTCATATGTTCGCGCTTCGCCACGGAATAGGGCAGGCCGCGGCCGAGCAGGCGTCCCATGCGACCGTTACGGCCCGCCTGGCAGGTCACATAAAGATCGCCGGAGCCGGCCAGCCCCAGCACTGTTTCGATTTTTCCACCCAGAGCTTCGACCAGAATCGCCATCTCGGCGAGGGACTGCGAGAAAAGCGACGAGGCAAGGTTGTGCATGAGCGCACCGTTGGGCGCCTTGCCGTCTCGCTCAAGCAGCCCGACGGGAGCCCCAACGGCGAGTGTATAGAAGTTCTTGAAAGCGGCGCAGATCTCGACGCCAATGAGATCGGATGATGGTCGCGCATGATAGAAAGGCGCGCGCAGGATGCGTGACGCCGCGGCCAGCTGGTCGGGATCGTGCCCAGCCACGATCACGGAGGTATCGCGCTGTGCGGCCAGTTCGCCGGCAATGCAAGGTCCGCCGACGGCCATCACCGAGATCGACAAGCCAGTACGTTGCTCAATCTCGCGGGCAAGCAGATGCGGCAGGATTTCGATGCCTTCGTCGCTCGCGGCGAGTCCTTTCGTAATCATAAGTATCGGCATGGGCGACTTGATGCTTTCAGCAATGCGGTCGATCGCCCAAGGAACGCCGGCCGACGAGACGCCGAGTACAAGCAGGTCGGCTCCATCGTTCATCGCCGTCCCGAATTCGGTCCAGGAACAGGCGGCTACCGCGTCAGGCAGAGTGATGTTGAGGCGAGGGTGATGACCTGTGTCGGCCACAGAGCTGACGATCTCCTCGTCGAGATGGGTGCCGACAAGAGTGATGCGGTTACCCGCGTGAGCGGCCGGAAGCGTCATCGCAGAGCCCATGACGCCAGCGCCGAGGATAATGATCTTCGCCATTCAGCTTCTTTCCTTGTCCAGCCGCTCGCCGCTGCCTTGGTCGAACAGGTGGATTCGCTCAGGCGCTGGCTCCAGGTGGATCACAGCTCCAGGAGAGAGCTCCATGCGGTCATGCAGCACCGAGCAGATCGCAATGTTGCCCATGGCGGCAAAGATATGGATTTCGGGGCCAGTCGGCTCGACAACCGTAATTCTCGCCGGGATGCCGCGCCCGTCTGCCACAGGTCGAAGATGTTCGGGCCGAATGCCATAGATCACCTTTTGGCCGGGCCGGACCGCAGCCTCTGGCGGAAGCGGGAGGGATAGCTCGTCGGTCCGCACCACCCAGGCGTCGCGCTCGGAAGCCACCTCGCCAGGGAACATGTTCATTGCGGGCGAGCCGATGAAGGAGGCGACGAAGAGGTTTGCCGGGCGATCGTAGACATCAAGCGGGCGCCCGATCTGCTCGATCTGGCCGTCGCGCATGATGACGATGACATCGGCCATGGTCATGGCTTCGATTTGGTCATGCGTGACATACACGGTGGTGGTCTTCAGCCGCTGGTGGAGCTCCTTGATTTCCGTGCGCATTTGCACGCGCAGCTTGGCGTCGAGGTTGGACAGCGGCTCGTCGAACAGGAAGACAGTTGGGTCTCGCACGATGGCGCGACCCATGGCGACGCGTTGCCGCTGGCCGCCCGAAAGCTGGCGGGGATACCGTTCCAGATAAGGGGTCAGATTGAGGATCGATGCCGCCCATCCGACCTTCTGTTTGATTTCTTCGTTGGGGCGTTTCTTCAACTGCATGGAAAACGCCATGTTGTCGAAGACGGTCATATGCGCGTAAAGCGCGTAATTCTGGAAGACCATCGCGATATTGCGGTCTTTGGGATGAAGTGTGTTGACGACCCTGTCTCCTATCGTGATCTCACCGGACGTGATGGGCTCGAGACCGGCTATCATGCGCAACAGTGTGGACTTGCCGCACCCGGACGGCCCCAACAGAACGACGAACTGGCCATCCTCGATCGAGAGATCGAGTCCATCGATAATCGAGAGGGCGCCATAGTCTTTCTTTATGTTGCTGATGGTGACAGACGCCATAAATTGTTATCCTTCGATTGCCCTTGCCGGTTGGGTTCAACTTTCGCCATGCGAGTCATTGGCGACGGTCGGATGCGGTCTCACCATTCGCTCTCCAGAAACTCCTCCAGCAGCCCTGCATCGGCGGCCAGATTGACAAAGGACCATCGGCCACGGATTTCCCGCGAATAGCGAATGGCGTCGTGCCAAAGCGCGCGCGGCAGGCCTAGTTCTGTGCCGGTGACCGGCCCCCCGGCAGCCTTGAGTGCTGCCTCCATGCGGGCAACCGGCATCGCCATCGGCCGAACCTCCTGGCGCAGTGCCGGCCAGATTTCCGCAAGCCTGCGGTTGAAGATTTCCGTCTGGCGGGCGTCGAGTGCCGTCTTCTTCATCTCGGCAATGCAAAGTGGTCCAAGTTGTGCCCCATAGCGGGCCAGCATCGCCGCCTCGTCGATGGCGGTCGGCTTCACCTGCGGTGGCTCTTTCATGTCCAGCAGCCGCGCTTGCAGACGCGCCATGACCATCGAGGCAACCCCCACCTGCTGACCGTGCGTGGTGCCGGGATGATGGTCTTGCGCGAACATGTCGACCCAATGGGAAATCTGGTGCTCTCCCATGGATCCAGGATGGGAAACGCCGGCAAAGCACACACCCATCGAGCACAGCGTCAAGACGCGCTGGAGATGCCCGACAGCGGTGACGTCATGCCTGGCAAGGCCAGGCGCATGGGCCAGCATCGGTCCCTCATCGCCCGCCTGCAGCAGGTAGGGCACGGCAGAATAGTAGGTGTCGAACAGCCGATGCGAAGCCCACCAATCGATCTGGGCGGTGGGACGACACAGGCTGTCACCGAGCCCAGCGGCGCTGAGCCAGGCGGGCGCTGCGGCCGAAACGCCAAGGTCCAGGAAGATGCCCCGCGGCGCGTGCGAGGGCAGCGAGATCTTGAGCCCTGAAGCCAAGGTCACCGACGCTGTCGAAGCGCCATAGCCATTCATCGAGGCGGCCGTGCCGAAGACGGCATAGGGCCGCTCGTCGAGGAAGGTTGCATGCTTGCAGCTGTCGTTGAGGACGCCAGACCCGACGGCCACGACCCCGTCGGCGTGACGCGTCTTCTCCCTGACCATCTGGATCGTTGCCTCATCGCAGTCGAGGCCGTCAGGCAGCACGATTTCACTGATGTCGGCGATGGCGCGCAGCGCCTTCGCGACGCGCCGGCCCATCACATCGACGGTGTTGACATCGGACACAACAGCGATGCGACGGCCGAGCGCCAGGGGCGCAACGAGATCCGCCTCGCGGCCCTCCGTCGTCTCCAGCAATTCGATCGTCTGGAACGGCAGGACGGCAGCCTCGCCTGTCTCAGGATCTTTCCAGCGTTCCGCGACAACGTCCTCGATCAACGCGTTCCAGTTGGTCGTTTCAGCCATGATTGGTCTCCATGAAGGCCGCGAGTCGCTGGTTCCAGGCTGAAAGCGTTGGCCAAAGATCGGCATGGATCGCAAGAAGTTCGGTGTAGAGCTCGGCCCGTTTCGCGTCCGGTTCGAAGGTTTTGGCCGGCTCGCTGGCCATTGCGCTCGACGCTTCGGCGATGGTGGAAAACCAGCCCACGCCCTTTGCCGCTGCCATCGCCGCGCCAAGCGAGGAGGCTTCCACCGTCGTCGAACGCTTTATGGGACGATCGAGTGCATCCGCCAGAATTTGCATCCACAGGTCGGACTTCGCTCCTCCACCGATGGCTATGAACTGGTCGATGGTCTGGGCGGCAGCCGCAGCGGCCCGCTGACTTGTCGCGGCCTGATGCAGCGCTATGCCTTCCAGCACGGCGCGATAGATGTCGCCGCGCCGGCTGGAGCCGGATAGCCCGGCAATCACACCACGGGCCGCGCTATCCCAGTGCGGGTCCATGACGCCCTGCCAGTAGGGCAGGAGCATTATGCCGCCTGCGCCGATCGGGCTGGCAGCGGCTTCGGCCTCGAGCGCCTCCAGAGCATCGCTTGCGCCATGCAGATCGACGCCAAGCATTTCGCGCGCCATCCAGTCGACGAGAAAAGTGCCGGCGCGAAGGCACGTCTCATAGATATAGCCGTCATCGGCGACCGCCGTCTCGGTGCGGAAGGCCTGGTCGTGGACGTAGTCCGTGCCGAAGCTGCCGGAGACGACCGCCGTGCCGAGGTTGATGTAAGCGCATCGCGGCTGCAACACACCAGCGCCCGTTCCGGCGCATTGACCGTCGCCGCCGCCGGCGACGATCGGCGTGCCCTCGCGCAGGCCGGTCGAAATGGCCGCTTCCGAAGTCAGTTGGCCCAGAACGGTGCCGGGCCTTGCCAGGTCCGGCATCATGCGCCGGGCGATGCCCGCTGCGGCGAGTATTTCGTTCGACCAGTCCATAGCTCGCATATCGAGTATGCCCATCGGGTCGGCGGATGCGGTGGACGTCACCCACCGGCCGCTCAAGCGAAAGACCAGATAGCCGTGGACTTCGGCCATTCGCTCCACGCGGGCAAAAATCTCGGGTTGTTCCTCGCGAAACCAGATCATGCGGTAGAGGCAAGGAATGACGTCCAGCGGCTTGCCGGATATTGCGTGGACACGTGCTGCGCCGAAGCTCTCGCCGAAGCGCCGCGCTTTCCCACGGGCGCGCTCATCGAGCCAGAGGGTCGCGGGCCCGACCGCCTGGCCCTCCTCGTCGAAAAGGCCGAAGCTCTCGCGTTGGTTGGCAATCGCAAGGGCGGCAATGCGTGCGGGCGAAACTGTTGCCGCGACAGAACGAAGCGCCGTGACCGTCGAGGCCCACCATTCGGCCGGATCCTGCTCGAAATAGCCCGAACGCGGGTTGGACATTGCAAGCGGTGCACGACCTTCAGCCACGGCCAGACCATTGCGGTCCCAGGCGATCGCCTTGGTTGCCGAGGTCGAGGAATCGATGCCGATGACGAGATCCGGAACCATTGCCGCCACATTGCCAAACGGCGAGGGCGGCCGAAGCCGCCTTCGCCCAAATCACCGACTAGCCGCTAAAGACCGGCATCCTTGACTTTGCCGTCGACAATGCCGGCAATGGCATCCAGGCATGCCTTGGCATCGCCGCCATAGTCCTGGCCCGTAAGCAATTTGCCGAGCTCAACCGGAATGTCGTTGTTCGACAGATCCGCCCAGATCGGCATGTCCGGCTCCGATCCCATCTGGTTGTCGATAGTGTATTTGATCGCGTCGAAATGGCGTGTCGTTCCGGGCCCGACAACGGCCTTCGCCTTGACCCGAGGATCTGTAAAAGAGGAATTGCGCATCGGCGAGGCGCCGCCGCCGAGCGTCGATACCCGCGCCATCACATCCTTCGAGCAGACCCACTGCATGAACAGCCATGCTGCTTCCTTGTTCTTGGAATATTGCGACAGCGAGATCGTCGAGCCACCTTGGTGGCCGACGGCCGGGATTTCGTTGAAGCCGCAATCGGCGGCGGCGCGGCGGCCAGGAACCTCCTTGGGCGCGGGCAGGGCCTCGAACAGGCCTTTGACCTTGGAATCGTTGGCGTCGAAGCCGGGGAAATCCTCGCCCCAGGTGATTGCCATGGCGGCCTGACCCTGTGTCAACGCCTGTCCCTGACCGTCCCAGGTCCAAGTCGTCGCCGAGGGCGGCGAGTTTTTGACCAGCTCCTGATAGAATTGCAGTCCGGCCACGCCGCGCTCGTCATTGCCGACAAACTTCTTGTCCTTGTTGAAGATCGAACCGCCATGGCCCCACAATGCGAAGGTCCAGTCGCATTCCAGCGAATAGTGGCCGGACTTCGCCTGGCACGCTGTGCCGAAGATGCCGTTGCTTTTTTCTGCCTCTGTGAGCGCCTGCACGGCCTTGAGGTAGGCGTCGAGATCTGTCGGCAGCGCAATATTGTGTTTGTCGAAAAGATCCTTGCGGTACATCAGGATGAAGATCGGAATATCGAATGGAATTCCGCACTGTTTGCCGTTGTACATGGCGATGCCGTCGACCAGCGGCTTGGAGAAATCGTCCCAGTCGAAGTTGGGCATCGCCAGTTCTTTGTTCTGGTCATAATACTCGCGCGGATCGACGACATCTTGTGCAAATGTCGCCATCCAGGACTGGTCGAGATAGTAGACGTCGTAGGTGCCAAGCTGGCCCTGCACGTCTTGCGTGGCCTTGGCGAGAACCTGCTCCAGCGGCACGATCTCGACTTCCACCTCAATGCCGGTTGCCTTGGTGAATTCACCCGCGACAAGCTGGTTGGCCACGATCGTTGGCGGCGTCGCTTCCGAAGTGTAGCGGATTTTGGTGCCGGCGTATGGTTTGCCGACGTCGGCCAGCCACTTCAGCATATCGGCGTCCTGGGCGCGGGCTTCTTCAACCCCGAGGCCCAGCATCCCCCGATTGGTGCGGCCACCACCTAGCATAGCCGATCCGAAGGCAGAAAAGCCGACACCAGCGAGCGCCATCTTCCTCATGAAGTCGCGTTTGGTTATTCGGCGCGCCGTAAAGTCATTGCAGGTATCGGCGACGAATGTCTTCTTGTCGTGTTCTCTGAAGCTCATGATCGTTCCTCCGTTGCGTTTTTGTCGTCGTTCTTCTCGCCTGCGCCTCACTCCTTCAGGGACCCGAGGGTGAGGCCGCGGACCAGATGCCGTTGAACCAGCAGGATAAAGATGAAGCTGGGTATGATCGCAGACGTGCCGAGCGCTGTGATGTAGCCCCACTCGGTCGCGGTCGAGGTGACAAAGGTGGAGATCTTCACCGGCACAGTGCGGATCGACGTTGTCAGGAACAGTGAGAGCAGGAACTCGGTCCACGAAAAGATGAAACACAGCACAGCCGTCGCAGCGATGCCGCCCTTGACCATGGGAAGGACCACGCGTCGGAACGTCTGCCAGCGCGTCGCGCCGTCAATCAGCGCCGCCTCGTCAACCTCGCGCGGAACATCGTCGAAGAACGACTTCAAAAGCAAAACCGCCAGCGGCAGGTTGATCAAACTGTGAACGAGGATGAGCCCCGTATAAGTATCGCGTAAGCCGAGATCGCGGAACATGAAAACGATCGGAATGACGATCGCGATTGGCGGCATGAAGCGCTGCGAGAGAATCCAGAACAGGAAGGACTGCTGGCCGCTGAACTGCATTCGCGACAGGCAATAGGCGGCCAGAGTGGCCAGCAGCAGCGTCAGCGCCGTCGATCCGACGGCTATGACGGCGCTGTCGAGCAGCGACTGGCGGGAATCGTAGGAGCTGGCGCCACCCTTGATGACCCCGGCCGCCTCGCCGCCCTGTTCCATGCCGATGTCGACGCGCGAAACGCCAAGCAAGGTCACACGGTAATTGTCCGGCGTCGGCGTGAAATCGACGTAGACCGGTCCGCTGCGGTCGAAGATCGCCGAATAGGGTTTGATGGACGACAGCGCCCACCACGCGATCGGGAACATGAAGATCGCCACCACCAGGACGGCGAGCACGTCACGGGCGATGGTTTGGGCGCGCGACGACTCCATCAGAACCTCACCTTGAACAGCCTGACGAACAGGTTCGACACGACGATCAAGACGACGAGCACGATCAGCGACAGGGTCGCGGCATAGGGAAAGTCTCCGGTGAAATAGATACGGCCAGCGTAGAATGAAAGCGTCTCGGTGGCCGTGCCAGGCCCGCCGGCGGTGATGATGTAGACGTAGTCGTAGATGCGAAAGAGATCGACGCCGCGGATCAGCACCGCGACCGCTATCACCTTGCGCAGCATCGGCAATGTGAGCCGCAAGAACGTCTGGATGCCGCTGGCGCCGTCGATCGCCGCGGCTTCGAAAGGTTCCTTCGGCAGCGCCCTGAGCCCTGCCAGGATGATGAGCACCATGAACGGCGTCCATTGCCATATGTCTGCCAGCAGGATCGCGGCCAATGCGGTTCCGGGCTGCGTCAGGATCGGCTGCGCCGGCGAGATCAGGTCGACGGCATAGAGGTAGAACGACAGGACGCCGAAAGAGCCGTCCTGCATCAGCAGGAACATCATTCCGGTCACCGCAGGCGGCACCACCAGCGGCAGTGTCATCAGCGCCCGCAGCACCCCGTAACCTTTGCGATCGGTGTCAAGCAGAAGCGCGATGAGGATGCCGAGCGCAAGCTGAACCGCAAGCGCGACGAAGGTGTAGATCAGCGTGGTTTCCAGCGAATACCACATACGCGCATCCGAGAAGGCGCGCGTCCATTGGTGGAGCCCGGCGAAGTCAAGCTGCCGGGAGACGACATTGCGTTTGTGAAACGATAGCCAGACCGAATAGGCGAGGGGATAGATGCCGAAAACGAGAAGCATCACCGTGATCGGCGCGAGCCAGGGGAAAGGATGCTCGGCCGTCATGAACCGGGGTAGCGCCCACCTGGAGGTCGGCCGCGTGAGGGCTGCGCTGCTCACGCGCAAGTCTCCGCTCGGTGACCGAGATGCATCGGCCTTCTCCCTATCGGCCAGATTGTGCCAACTTGAACTTTTGTAAGTTTGTTGTGCCTTTTGTTAAGAACGTGTCGGACGACCGCCAATTTGTCAAGTGTCGGTTCCATCAGCGCTCAAGGGATTTGCTCGTGGTCCCCGAGGATGCGGTCATGGCCGGGCATGGAGTTGTTTTTGAAGGGAACGCGGCAGTAAATGCCGTGTAGCAGCATCGAAAGCGCTCAGGGCCGCCGCCAACTTTGGCAGCCCAAGGAAAGCTACAGAACGTATCGAGGAGATCGGGAGGACAGCCCGGGGCTTTTGGAACTCCCTCCGGGCCCATCATTGCCGTTATTTATCAATGGTTTAGCGCTATATTTTGGCTCAGTTAGCCAAGTCGTAGCTGGCGAACCTTCGAGTAGCGCATTGATATTGTTGATTTATGGTGGGCTTCCGAGGACCGCCGGTCGATTTGCTGCGCAAATGGGAGACATAAACGGAATCGAACGCGCGTTTCAGTTGAGGAGAAGCTGATCTTCCTACGGGTTGCCGCTATCGTCGGTAGATGCGCAACGTTGCGTCGGGGCGATCAGTGGCTCCAGTCGGCATGAAGCCAGCCAGCAGCGCAAACAATGCGGTCAATCAAATCGCACCAAAATCATCTGTACATACATCGGCTACTCGGGTTTCTCCTCAAGCTTTTCATCTCCGAAAGAATTGTCTCCCAGGTGCGGCTCGATATCCGAAGCTTGGCGATTCTATCCCGCATCCTTATCACGTCCGCACCCTCAGCGCCTGCTCCAGCCTGTCGGCAATCTGGGTGACGATATAGGCAATCACCATGTAGATCACGACGGCAATCACGAAGGCTTCTAGGTAGTAGTAGTTCAGCGCGGCGGTCAATTGGGACTGGGCGAAGATATCGACAACCTCGATGGCGAACCCGAGGGAAAGCGCCTTCATGATGACCATCATCGAGGTTGTCAGGTCGGGAATTGCGGTGAGGGCCACCTGGGGAAATAGGATCCGTCGGAACAGTTGGCCGCTTGTATAGCCGAGCGAATGGGCGGCGTCCGACTGACCGGTGTCGAAGGCGTTCAGGGCTCCTTTGATGATCTCCGCTTGGAACGCCGCAACGCAGCCGGTGACTGCAATGACAAGGATTACCCAGTTGGGCGTTTCGTGGGCGTTGAAGTTGATCGCGAGCAACGAGAGCAGGAACTGGAATGCCGGGGGCAGACCGAAATAGGCGAGGAAAATCACGATCACCATCGGAACGCCTTTGAAGACGACCTTATAGGCCATGATGAGCTGTCGCAGCACGGGGATCCGCCTATGTTCGACGAGCGCAAAAAGGCTGCCGACGATCGTGGACAGGATGAAAATCGTGAAAGCCATGCCGAGCGTCACGGGTACGGCGCCCAGAATTTCCTGCGAGTCCTGGAGCAGAATATCGGTATCAAACATGGTCGGATTACCCCTTACGTCACACGCTCGCGACGGCCGCGTTCTTGATCTGAGCTGTTGTCGTCGCCTCTGGCGCTTGCATTGGCGAGCGAAGCTCGAAGAAGCGCACGATGAGCCACGCGACGAGGCACATCAGCGAATAGATAACCGCCAGCACGAGGTACGTTTCGAACTGGTACTGGTTATAGTCGCGCTCCATGATCAAGTGCGCGGTCGCCATCACATCCGCTGCCCCGATGTACATGACCAGCGCAACGTTATGGATCAGGTAGATGATGGCGTTTCCATAGCCCGGCAATGCGAAGTGCACCGCTTGCGGGCCGACTACGCGGGTGATCTTCTGTCGGAAGGTATATCCCAGACTGTCGGCCGCATCATGCTGGCCGCGATCGACGGCCAGGTATGCAGGTCGCATGACTTCCGACAGATACCCTCCATGATAGAGGCTCAGCCCCACCATCGCAGCGATCGTTGCAGAAATAAAATCCTCGGCGCCGAACAGGATCACCAACAAGGGCAGCCCGTAGAACGCGACGAATAACTGCAGGACGACGGGAACACTCCGGGCATAGGACACGTAGAGGTCAGTCAGGTGACTGATCACCGGTATCCTCTGAACTCGGAGTGTTGTCGCGACGAGAGCCAAGCAAAAGCCGACGACCATGGCCGTAACGGTGATGGCGAGAGTGAGCGGCAACGCCGAGAGCAACTCGGGAATCATAGCAGAAACATCCACTTTGAAACGCTCCTTCTTGCAATTCAGCCTTACCGCTGGCTATCGCTACATGGTTGGGAAAAGGTCCTGTTACTTCATGTATTTGACGATGTCCTCGCCGAACCATTTCTGCGAGAGCTTTTCGATCGTGCCATCGTCTTTTAATTCCTTGAGAACCTTGTTCACATCGTCGGCTAAAACCTTGTTTTCGTCCGACCTATGAATCAGCATGTAGGTGTTGTTGCTGAAGACCGGATCGGACGCCACGATATCGAGCTTCTTTTCCTCGATGACGGTCTGCTCACCGAGATTCGAAGGCAGAACAAGCGCGTCGAATTTGCCGTTCTGAACTTCGTCCAATCGGTTGGGATAGGGAATACCGGCGCTCGATGCCGTAACATCAAGCTTGTATTGTGGATTTTCTTTTTGCCAGTTCATGATGAACTTGTAGGTGCCGCCGCCGGCCGTGGTCGGAACGATCCTCTTGCCGACCAGGTCCTTCATTTCCTTGATGCCGCTGCCTTTTTTGCTGTAGATCTTCATCAGGCTGGCGCCCATGGGGTTTTCCGGAATGAAGAACTGCTTGGCGCGCTCAGGGGATTTGTAGTAGCCACCGACGGCGATGTCGTACTTGCCCGTGGCGAGGCCGGTTTCCTGCGCGATATCCGAAACACCTTCCATTTCGAACTTATACTGCGGCAGCTTTGCGTTGATCGCTCTCAGAAGATCGGGTTCATAGCCTTGCGGCTCTACGCCGATCGCGCCCCATGCCAGCGGCTTGGATTCGGCAGACGTCGCGATCTTGATCGTGCGAACGGTCTGACCATTGCTGATCCCGGCGGTTGCAAGAGCAATTGCGATGCCGCCGGCAACAGCCAGGGCAGCGCGACGGGAAAAACTGGATGTGATTGCAGACATTTCTTAGGTTCCCTTCTTGTTGAGCTATTGAAAAGCGAGTTCTGACTGCAGGAATTGAGCAAGTCGTGGGCTGGATGGTGCATCGAAGATCTCAGCTGGACTGCCATCGGCGGCAACCACGCCACGATCCATGAAGACGATCCGGTTCGAGATGTTCTTTGCGAATTGCATCTCGTGGGTCACGAGCAGCGAAGTGATCCCTGACGACGTGACATCCTTGATCACCTTCAGAACTTCACCGACGAGTTCAGGATCCAGCGATGACGTAGGCTCATCGAAGAGCATCACGTTGGGACGAACCGCCAGCGCACGCGCGATGCCGGTGCGCTGGAGCTGGCCGCCCGACAGCTGGGACGGATAGCTGTCCCGCTTCGCTGAGAGACCGACCCGGTCAAGCTCTCGCAGCGCGATTTCACGCGCCTCGTCCGTTGACTTGCGCTGCACGACGACCAGCGGATCCATCACGTTCTGGAGGACGGTCATGTTCTTGAACACATTGAACTGCTGAAAGACCATCGCTGTGCGAAGCCGGATCGCCTGGACAGCGGTCTTGTCGGCGCGCTGGTAGTCCATCCGGATCTGGTCGAACGCGATGGTTCCTGACGACGGCTTGGCCAGGTAGTTGATGCATTTCAGCAGCGTGGTCTTGCCGGTGCCGCTGGGGCCGATGATCGACACCACGTCACCCCGCTTTACCGAGAGATTGACGCCGTTCAGGACCTGCGTGCTTCCGTAAGACAGCTTTACATCTTTGAGTTCAAGCATTTCTGGTTGGTCCTTCAGAGTGGGGGACGGACTGCTTTGACCGTATGCGACGTCATCATCCGCTCTCCGCGTGGCCGAGAACGTGCATCAGCCTGTTTGCCCAGCCGAAGATCGCTATGGCGTGGACAAGGTCGATGATCTCGGCATCATTCATGCCCACGGCACGCAGCGAGGCGATGTCGTCTACCGTTGCTTCCGACGGCGCCGCCGACAGACGGCGGGCAAAGCTGTAGATTGCCGCATCGCGCGGCCCGAGCGCCTCGGGTTTGTCGAGATAAAGCGCGGTGACCACATCATCGCTCTTGGTCAGCTCTGCATGGCGGCGGGCGTGAACAACGGCGCAGAATTTGCAGCCATTGACGATCGAGGCACCCAATGCGCCAAGTTCGCGGTCGCGACGGGCAAGCCCGCCTTCGACATACATGATCGCGTTGAACAAGACGGTGCGGGCAAGATAGCTCTCGGGATCATGCACAAGGGTGCGCACATACTCCGAAACTTTCTTGGCCGATGGCGTGACCTTCATCGCTTCGAGCTGTTCCGGCGTGGCCTCGGAGAGCTCGACCGGTGCGATGTGGGGATGCCAATTGAGCGGCTTCAGGCGAACAGAGGAAATCATGCCAACCTCAACAATCGCAGACCGGTCGCCACTCGGGTCTGAAAATTGACGAACGCAATCAGTTCGGAGAGTGCGACGATCTGAGGATTGTTCAGTCCGGCCGCAGCGAGGAGGGCGATGTGGCTCGCCTCCGCCTTTTTCGGCATCAGCGTGATCAGGTCGACGTGACGGGCGATGGTCGCCAATGGCTCATCGAGATCCGTTTCGCCCCGAGCCAATGCCCTGAGCTGCTCTGTCGGACCAAGTTGGGCCAGTTGCACATCATATTCGGCCATCAGGACGGGATCGGCATTCAGAGCGGCCATGCGACGGGCCAGAGCAACCCTCAAATTCGGCGCCAGCCCCTGATCGTTTGCCGGCTGCAGGACGGAGAGGCGACATTCCTCCGCCCCTTGCACAAATTCGGGCCGAAACCGCCGCGCAGCGAAAAGTGCATCGTTCGGCGAAATACCGGCGGCCTTGTCCATTGCGTCGATCACAGCGCGGCCTCCTTATGCAGCAAGGGTGTTGAATCGACCCATTCGTCGCCCAGAAGCTCGGGCGTGTCGTAGGCGATCAGATTGGCGAAGTGGGTTTCGACATCTTCGGCAAACAGCGACGCGGCAATGCCGCGGACCAGACGGTCCGCACCGGCACTGACGGCCGGGATATCGCCGGAGACCTTGCCGTGGGTCAGCATGGCGGCGTCGTTGAAGCAGTGGATATGTGCTAGCATCGGGCAGGAGCCGGGAACGCGTTCGCGAAATTCGAAGGCGGGACCGAGATCTGGCGCCTCCGACATGCCTGTACGAGCCGGCCCCATATCCGGTGTATATCGGCCATCCGACCAGGTGCGGATGTGTGGGGCGAGTGCTGCAAATTCCGGGCGGTCGCTGAAATCGTTTGAAAAGCCGGTTGCCGCGATCATGAAATCGTAGCGCATCGGCCCTTGTGTGGTTTCGACCAGAAGGCCTTCGGCATCTTCCTTTACCGCGACTATGCCGCAGTCGAGAAAGAACCGGGCATTCGCACGACGAGAGACCCGAAGCGTCGATGAACGCGGCGGCGGTGTTTGGGTCGAGGCGGTATAGTCGAAGAATTTCCACTTCCAGGCATCGGGCAGGTGATAAATGCCATGTACAACGCCCTGGCTGCCTATGCCGGTCAGCTTGTTGATGCGCGGCATTTCCTTGCGCCGGATCAACATGTCGACCGAGCCGGCTCCGGCCTCGAGCGCCGTCGCGGCATTGTCCATCGAAGAGGCACCGGCGCCGATAACCGCCACACGCTTACCTTTCAGTGCGTCGAAATCGATGTCGTCGGCAGAATGGGCCCAATAGGCGCGATCGATGCCCCTGAGGAAATCGGGCACGGCAAAACCGCCGAGACCGGACCGACCGGTGGCCAGAACGAGGCGACGGGTGAGAACCCGGCCGGCTTCCGCGCCCTCGATATCGATTGCAATCAGATCACCAACGGCTGCGACGCCGGTCATGCGCACGCTGTTGCGCACCGGCAGACCAAGAACCTTCCGGTACCAGACCAGGTAGTCCATCCACTGGCCCTTGGGGATTTTGTCCAGCGACTGCCAGGCCTCAGGTCCCCATTGTGCCGTAAACCAGGCGCGGAACGTGAGCTGCGGCAGCCCGAGCGACGGACCGTGGAGGGTTTTCGGCGAGCGCAGCGTCTGCATACGCGCAAAAGTTACCCATGGTCCTTCGAGCCCGGCCGGAGCCGCATCGTAGGCAACGACATTGGTTATCCCGGTCAGCACAAGCTTTGCCGTAGCAGCAAGTCCGCACATGCCGGCGCCAATGACAACGACGTCACGGACCGGGGCGCTATCGTGCGTGCGCTTGGGGACCCAAGGCTTGGCGGGCAGCTCGAGAAAGTCGAGATCCTGCGCGAGCTGGGCTTCCAGCGCGGCAAGGCCGCTCGATGCTGCCGGGGTGGGAATATGCTTCATATTCCCGTCCCGTTATTTGTGCCCGAGGCCGGATCGGTGACCAATTGGCCGGCCAAAGCTGGATCGAGTTTCCTGAAACCGGCGATCGACCGTTCAGCCACCGCTTCGACCGCATCCATCAGCGCCTGCGCAACTGGACGAAGGGGACGGTTTGCGGCAGCCACAACACCCCAATAAAAGAGAACGGTAACGTCGAGAGGGCGAATGACGACACCGGGCAGGGGCACGCCGTATGCCGTGAGGGGATCGATGACAGCCGCGACCCCAGTCTGACGCACGATCTGCAACGCGCCATAGGCAGTATTGGTCCGGATCACTGGGCCGGTGTCGATGCCGCGAGCCGCCAGCGCTTTGGCGACGTGCAACTGAAAACGCAGTGGATTGAGCAGCGTGGCGACGCGGCGGCCGGCAAAACCCGAAAGCGGCACGACATCAAGTTCAGCCAGCGGATCGTCCTCCCGCACGGCAGCGACGTCAGGCGCCGAGTACAGCCGTAGAACATCCAGACCGGGCGTATCGAGCGGCAGGCTTGAAAACCCGATCTCGGCGCGTCCGCTGCGCACCTCCTGGGCTACGATCGAAGGAAGAAATTGCCCGAGATGCGTCTCGTGTGGAAGCTCGGCACCTTGGAGCTCGGCCAGGGCCGTCGGGATCAAGCCGGTCCCGATCGCAGATGTTGTGACAATCTGCAGGATCCGTCCCCTGCCGGCGGCGATCATTTTGGCTCGCGCTGCGAGTTCGGTGAAGGACATCAGCAGGCGCCGCGCTTCCTCTTCAAAGGCGACTCCCTCTTCAGACAACTGCACCCGTCGACCGATCCGGTGCAGCAATTCGAAGCCAAGCTCGGCCTCGAGATCCTGAATCGTGCGTGTCACCGCAGGTTGGGAGCGCCCGAGCATGTCAGCCGCCTTGGTGATGCTGCCGCTGGCAGCAACCGCAAGAAAAGTCTGAAGGTCCCGGGTTTCCATGGTCTCCTTCATGCGCAATCCGTATGATTGACATCGTCTCATTCGTTTTTGATATATGTCAAGCGGAAACTAATGTTCGTTGCGGCTTTGTGCATTTGGCCGGCTTCAGAGCCGGAATCCCTGGCGGAGGCGGACGAGGACGGCAGACGCGACTCCGGCTTGCGGAACCTCCTGATGAAAACTTTCATGTGTGACGACGGCAAGGATTCTCGAACCACAAAGCCAGCAACAGGAGGAATATTATGCGCGTGAGTATTCTGGGCGCCGGAGCAATTGCTTATGGCCTTGCCGCGTATTTGGCAGGATCGGGACATTCGCCAACGCTTTGGTCACCGTCGGGACAGCGCACCAGGGCGTTGGCTGCGGGTGAATTATTGAAAGCCACAGGGGATATAGACGCGACGGTGCCGGTGCGCATTGCCAAGGATTGCACGGATGCCGTCGCCAACGCGGACGTGGTGGTGATTGCGCTTCCGGCCTACGGCCACAAGATGGTGATGGATGCCGCCGCCCCCCATCTGATCGATGGAATCCCGGTCATCATCAGTTCGCATTGTTCGTTCTCGGCGCTTTA
Organism: Mesorhizobium sp. M1403; assembly: GCF_040317695.1. Classification (NCBI taxonomy): domain Bacteria; kingdom Pseudomonadati; phylum Pseudomonadota; class Alphaproteobacteria; order Hyphomicrobiales; family Phyllobacteriaceae; genus Mesorhizobium; species Mesorhizobium sp. M1403. The sequence goes on from NZ_JAMYKY010000002.1 coordinate 463,737, forward strand.
TCTCTCCAAGCGGTTGGCCGAACGCAAGGTCTCGTTGCCGATCGTCGTTTGGGGCACAACACTATTGACTGGCCGCCAGCTCGGACCAACCGAAGTCCATGTCACCACCATTCGCCAGAAGCTTGACGTGGCGACGCTGCCTTTCAGTTACCAGGATCAAGGACACGAACTTTGCACGACCTTGTTCGGCGATCGTTTCGTCCAGCGCGACGGGATGCTTGCGATCGCGCTCAGCAACCTCAACCCGCAAAACCATCTAGGTATTGCGCTTCTTAACCTGACACGCATGGAGAAGGCCGAGCAATGGAGCCAGGGGGGAAACGTCACTCCCGCCGTCGGCCGTCTTATCGAGGCTCTGGATGCCGAACGGCTGGCCATCGCGGCCCATTTCAGCATCGCCGTTCGCACCGTCAGAGAGCATTTTTCACTGTCGTTCCATGTTCCGATGGGAACCGTTTCGGAGATGAACCAGGAGATGGAGCGCCAAGGCCGTGGCGGCTTTGGCCCGACAACCATCGAAAGCCGCTATATTCTAGAGGATGTTCCGTTCGGACTGCTGCCGACCGTACTACTGGGGAAACTAACGGGGAAACCGGCGATACTCCACGAGTCCGGAGTTTCGATATTATCGGCAGCTTGTGGTCGCGATCTCAAGGCAGATAATGATATTCTTCCTGCGGTCGGCATCGAGGGAATGGCAAAAGCCGATCTTGAAAACCTTTGCCGTAAGGGATTCTAACAACTCTTCACAATGGAAACAGTGGAAGTCAGCATAGCCAATATACCCGATAAGCCGGCAATGCGCCGGCGAGCAGGACATGGTTTCGGCATTCCTTGAAACGTTTCGTCCGCGCCTCTGACACTGAGCCGCCGGACTTAGGCCTCTCTCCATTGTTGTTGAGCCGGTCCTCATTCGGAGTTGTCGTCACTAGTTTCGCCACCAAATGCGAGAACATACGAAGGATATGGTTGGGCTAACCACCAGCTAAGTAGTTGTTTTTGTTGAAAAGGCTACGTCCCTCCGGGCCCACCATTACGATCTGTCCATAGTGCGAGCGAAGGTTTCGGCAATCGCGAGAACGGCAGCGTGAATCGGTCCCGCGGTGAGGCTCGGCATGATCGAAGCGTCGACGACAAAGAGATTTTCGAGCGCCTTCAGTCGCAGATTTGCGTCGACGACGGCGTCCGTATCCGCACCCATCCTGCAAGTGCCACAGGGGTGGTGGTGTGTGATCACCGCTTGCGCTATGAAATTGTCGATCGCGGCTTCTCCGTGCAGGGCCGTTGGCAGAAGTTCGCACTCCCGCCATTCGGCCAATTCGTCTCGATGGCCGATCTCTCTTGCGGCTTCCAGAGCTTGGCGAAACAATGCTCTGTCCCAGCCGGTTTGCAGGTATGCCGGGTCGATGATCAATCGGTCATGGAGCTCCGGTCCGCTTATGTGCAAGCTGCCTCGGCTGGTCGGATGGGTGATCCCGAACAGCAGCGAGTAGGCTGTGCCGGCGGCGGGTGCCTGGAAGCATTCCGACACGATCGGCGCGATGCCGCAACCGACGACTATTTCAGGCTGCCCGGTAGTGGCGAAGTTGCCCGCTCGCATGTAGGCCATCGACTCGGAATGCTGGAGGCGCGACGGAGGAACCGGCTTGCGGGCTGCGTAAAGGTTGCCGGCGCCAAGCAGATGGTCCTGAAGGTTTCGACCGACCCCCGGCATATCGATCAAACAGCCGACGCCCGCCGCGTCGAGCGTACCATGCGGACCTATGCCCGAGCGCATCAGCAAAGCCGGGCTTTCCAGTGTTCCCGCACAAAGGACGACTTGATCTGCAAAGGCTTCGACCAAACCCTGTCGCCCGACGACTTCAAGGCTGCGTACCTGATTGCCGTCCAATTTGAGCCGCCGCACCCGGGCTTGCGTAAGGATGGTCAGGTTTGCCCGGCTTCGAACAGCCGGCGTAAGCCATGCGTCCGCCACGGTGACCCGCCGCCCGTCACGAATGTTCAAGGAGTTGGGGGTAACACCGATCATCTCCCCGCTGTTGTGGCCCTGAAGTCGAGGCAGACCCAACGATGCGCCTGCCTCAATGAAGGCGCGAGCAACCGGACTGACTTCATCCGCCGGCAAATAGACCGGCAACGGCCCCTCCTTGCCATGGATGCCGTCGCCACCAAGCGGGTGGTCTTCGATAGCCTTGAAAACAGGTAGAAGTCCCTCCCAACTCCACCGGCGATCGCCAGTCGCATCGGCCCAGGCCTGGTAGTCGGAAGGATGACCGCGCATATAGCCCATCGCATGCAGGCAACTCGAGCCGCCGATCAACCGCCCGCGCGCCCAGCGATGTGTCCGTCCCGCAGTCCCGGCTTGCGGCTCCGTGCGATAATCCCAATCATAGTCGCGGCCCTGAAGCATCGGCCACGCGGCAGGGTTCCAGATGTCGGGATCCGCCGCCTCTGCGCCTGCCTCGATCAGCAGCACGCGGCGGCCCGGCTCCTCGCTCAGTCGTGCTGCCAGCAACCCCCCAGCCGAGCCACCGCCGACGATGACAACATCGCAGTTTGGCCCCCGCTCAACATTGCCCCTGGTCATCATCACTCCGTCTGACGCTTGCTTGGTTCGGTAGCGGGCATCCGGCGTGGTGAAGGCCCGGCGCACCGATCCGCGTTCGGCGGATAGTCTCGATGCGCAATGTCACGAAGGACGCGTTATCAGACGCAGCAACCTCTTTCGATAACTCAAATTCCGCTGTCCATGGATCTCTTCGCAGCCGCTTTTGCCTTCAAGACGTGCTGTCTCGAAGCCTTGCGGGCGGCTTTCTCGTCGCCCGCGGCGATGGCTTCGAATATCTCTCTCATCTCCGTCAAGCTACTCCGTGCTCTGCCGTCCAATGACATGGATCGTCCTCGAAAGAAGCTTATCCTGGCCACCAGGCCGCGATGGACTTCCTCCAGGACCGGATTCCCGCAATTGGCCAGTATGATCGAATAGAAATCTGCGGCCGTCATCACCTGCGCCAGGCTGTCATTGCTGGACGCCGCCTCTTCGAACGCGGACAAGGATCGCTCGAGTTCACGCAACTGTTCGGGGGAAATTCTCAAGGCGCATCGTCCCGCTGCCTCGACTTCCAAGAGCTCTCGAACTTCATAGATGGCGGTTGCCACCTCCCACGAAAGTGCCGGTATCGACGGTCCGCGGTTGGGTACAATCTCGATCAAGCGCTCGGCCTCAAGGCTGCGCAGGGCCTCCCTTAGCGAGGGGCGGCTGATGCCGAGTTCTGTGCACAGCTGACTTTCGATGAGCCGGCTTCCCGGCTGGAACAGCCCGGAGAAGATGGCCAGCCGTAACTTGTCCACGGTCTCCTGCTGAACGGTTCGTGGGGAGATTCGCAAATTGAAATCTACGGGCATGGGGTCAGTTTCTCGTGGGCCGCCGGGTCGTTCTTGAGCATGATACGCCCTGCAGTGGAAGTTTGACAGCGGGATAGTCAGATTGTCAAATTTAAAGATTGTCAGACAATCCTCTTGACGTGTGTCGGCTTCATATGATCTTTTTGCAGGGCACGGGCAGTGGCGGCAAGGATCATACGCATGGCGGCAGACAGGCCTTCCGACCATTTGGACTCGCGACGTTTCGACATTGGCCGCATCACCTTGAACGTGCGCGAACAGGGCAACGGCCCATTGATGCTGTTCTTCCACGGAATAACCTCCAACTCCGCGGTCTTCGGGCCGCTGATGGCCAAGCTGTCTGATCGGTTCACGACCATAGCGGTAGACCAGCGGGGACACGGTCTCAGCGACAAGCCGGAAACCGGCTACGAGGCTGATCACTACGCCGACGACATCGCGGGCCTGATACGTACTCTCGACCGAGGCCATGCCATCCTCGTCGGACATTCGCTCGGTGCCAGAAATTCCATCACGGCCGCAGCGAAATACCCGGATCTGGTGCGGTCGGTCGTCGCAATCGACTTCACGCCGTACATCGAGACTGAAGCGTTCGACGCGCTGGAAGCGCGAGTGAATGCGGGGAACCGGCTTTTCGACAATGTAGCGGCCATCGAAGCGTATCTCGCCGGCCGCTATCCCAACATTCCCGCCGATGCCATCAAGATCAGGGCCGAAAGTGGCTATCAGCCGGCGGAAGGAGGGCTGCGGCCACTGGCCTCCCCCGCGGCTATGGCGCAGACCGCCAGGGGCCTTCGAGCGGACCTGGCGCCGGTCTATCGGGAGGTCACGAAGCCTGTTCTCATCGTTCGGGGTGAGGCAAGCAAGCTGGTTTCCGCGGCGGCTCTGGCCAAGACAAGTCGCCTGCGACCCGACCTGCCTGTCGTCGTCGTTCCGGGCGCCGACCACTACGTCAACGAGGTCTCTCCCGAGATCACCCTGAAAGCCATCACGAACTTCATAGACGCCTGACAGCCAAGTGCCGTCCCTTGTATGCAGCAGGATCAGAAAATGGCCAACGTAAGCATAACTTCCGGCAGAACGCGTCGTGCCGAGGTCGCCGGCGGCGGCTTTGCCGGCCTGACCGCCGCCATCGCTCTCAGGCAAAACGGATGGGACGTGCGGCTGCACGAAAAAAGCTCTGAGCTGCGGGCATTCGGCGCAGGCATCTATCTCTGGCACAATGGTCTTCGCGTGCTCGAAGGACTGGGCGCCCTGGACGAAGTTCTCGAAGGCTCGCACACACCGCCCACCTACGAGACCTGGATGCACAACAAGTCCATTTCCAAGGAGACGTTCAACGGTCTCCCCTGGCGCATCATGACCCGGAGCCACCTGCACGACGCTCTTGTCAATCGGGCCCGTGCCGTGGGTGTCGACATCCGCGTCAACTCCGAAGCAGTCGCCGCCGATCCGGAAGGACGCGTGACCCTTCAGACCGGTGAGATTCTCGAAGCGGACTTGATCGTCGGCGCCGACGGCGTCGGCTCCAAGGTCAGGGATTCCATCGGCTTCGTACAGGATCGGTGGGTTTCGAAAGACGGCCTTATCCGGCTGATCGTCCCGCGCATGAAGAACGAACTCGGTCATGGCGAGTGGGACAATACGATCGACATGTGGAATTTCTGGCCGCGTGTTCAGCGGATTCTCTACTCGCCCTGCAATGAGAATGAACTCTATCTGGGCCTCATGGCTCCGGCCGCCGATCCTCGCGGATCGCGCGTTCCTATCGATCTCGAAGTCTGGGTCGAAATGTTTCCTTTCCTGGAGCCGTGCCTGATCGAAGCGGCGAAGCTGCAGACGGCCAGGTACGACAAATACGAAACCACCAAGCTGGACAGCTGGACAAGAGGCAAAGTCGCCCTTGTGGGAGATGCCGCACATGCAATGTGCCCGGCTCTTGCCCAAGGCGCCGGTTGCGCAATGGTCAACGCCTTCAGCCTGTCGCAGGACCTGGAGGAAGGCTCTTCGGTCGAGGACGCGCTCGTCGCGTGGGAGAAGCGCATTCGCCCGATCACGGATCGCTGCCAGGCCCTGTCTGGCGACTATGCGGCGAACCGCTCGCTCTCGAAGGGAAACATGTTCACGCCAGCGGCACTGGAAGCTGCCCGCTACGACCCGCTGCGCCGTGTCTACTCGTGGCCGCAGTAGCGCCGGGGCAGGGCCGGTCACGAATTAAACGGAGCGCAGAAGCTGCGCGCCCCCGTCAGGAGATGAAGATGCACTATTCAAGTGAAGTCGAACGGGACTATGATGTCCGGGGATGGTACTCCTCGGTCCAGGAATGCCGGCATGACGGCGGCACACCCGGCGAGACCCTCGTCAAGGTCGCGACAGGCGTTGTCATTCGCAATCCCTTCGCCGGAAAGTTCGTCGCCGAACTGTCCGAACTGACAAATCCAAGTTCAGCTATCGGTCATGCATTGGGAGAGCGAGCCGTCGCGCTGCTCGGCAACAGGCCTGTCGAAAGCTATGGCAAAGGCGGCATTGCAGGGACTGCCGGCGAGCAAGAACATGTCGTAGCCTGCATCACCACGGTATTCGGCGATCCGCTGCGGCAGCAGGTGGGCGGCGGCAAGGCCTGGATCTCGTCGGTGAGCAAGGTCGCCGTGGCCGGCACCGCCATCGATATCCCGCTCGCCCACAAGGACGAGCTCTACATCCGGTCCCACTATGATGCTGTCACCTTTTGCGTGCCGGATGCCCCGCGCCCGGACGAGCTTCTGATCTGCGTGGCTGTCGCATCGGGTCCGCGCGTGCACCAGCGCGTCGGCGGTAAAACCGTCGCTGACCTCAAGGCCGCCGCTGTCTAGTTCGATCGAATTGGTGAAAGGACGAAAATTCCATGCCCCTGAACATCAAGGACCTCAAGATAACCTCCGCGGATTTCCAGCCGCTCGGGAAATTGCGCGACGAGCATGCCGGCGACAAGGGCAATGTATTGCCCAAGCTTAAGGTCAGCGGCGTTCCGGCAGGGACGAAAGAGCTCGCCGTCATCTGCCACGACCCGGACGCGCCCTTGCCTAACGGTTTCACGCACTGGGTCGTCTACGGCATCGATCCGTCGACCACCGACCTCTCGGACGCGCAGGAAAAGTTTCGCGTTGGCCCCAACGGTGCCGGCGGCATGCAATATTACGGGCCTCAGCCGCCCGCGGGGCATGGGGAGCATCACTACTACTTCTGGGTCTACGCGCTGGACACAAAGGTCGAAGGGACGCCCACCAGGGAGGAGTTCCTCCAGAAATATGCCGGCAACATCATCGAGCAAAACCGGATCGTCGGCATCTACGAAAACAAGTGAAACGTGCGGTCTCGGCGACCCAGAACGAGAACATGGTCGCCGCCGCCGTATCGATGGGAGAATTCAGCAATGAATGACAGCAAATCTACCCACCAGAAGATATTCGAGGAGCTGGTCACAGCGACGAAGATCCTCTTGAACGAGGGCATTCTGGACACGTTCGGGCACATCAGTGCCCGTGACCCGGAGGATCCCAACAGCTTCTTCTTGGCGCAGAAGCTTGCTCCGAGCCTGATAACGGCCGATGACATCCTGCGGTTCGACCTCAATGGCGAGACCTCGGACAATCGCCCGTCCTATCTGGAGCGTTATATTCACAGCGAAATCTACAAGGCGCGGCCAGACGTTCACTGCGTGCTCCACAGCCACTCTCCAGCCGTGCTGCCATATTGCTTTGTCGATCAGCCGCTGCGGCCCGTGACCCATATGGGCGCATTCCTGGGCGAGTCGGTTCCTGTTTATGAAATTCGCGAAAAGCAGGGAGACGATACGGACCTGTTCGGCGGCAGCCCGAGCGTCTGCCGGGATATCGCCGAAAGTCTCGGGAGCCAGGCCGTGGTTCTCATGGCGCGCCATGGCGTAGTGAATGTCGGCAGTTCCATTCGGCAAGTGGTGTTTCGGGCCTTCTACACGGAACAGAACGCTGCGGCGCAAACGGCCGGCATGCAGATCGGCAAGATCAAGTATCTGTCGCCGGGCGAGGTCAAGGCGGCAGGGAACCTGGTCGGTGCCCAGATCGATCGGGGATGGGATCACTGGTCGGAGCGTCTCAGGCAGGCGGGCCTGGCCTGATGGCCAGGGTGTCTGACTGCTAGCTGGAAGAACCTGGCCGTTGCCAAGCTTTTCCAGCCTCATCTCAATAGTTCTCTGGCGCCGAGGCGTCAGACGAAAGCAATGAATCGATGCAGCACGCGGAAAGTTACGATTACATCATCGTCGGGGCCGGCTCGGCTGGTTGCGTGCTCGCCAACCGGCTGAGCGCCGATCCGAGATGTTCGGTGTTGTTGCTGGAGGCCGGCGGCTGGGATCGCGATCCCATGATCCACATACCGCTTGGATGGGGTAAGATCCTGACCGAGCGGCGCCATGACTGGATGTATTTCTGCGAGCCGGAAGACAATGTCGGCGGACGCAGGGTCGAGTGCGCGCGCGGCAAGGTTGTCGGCGGATCGTCATCCACAAACGCCATGGCCTATGTGCGGGGCAATCGCGGGGACTACGATCGTTGGGCAACCGGAGGGCTCCTCGACTGGTCCTATGACAAGGTCCTGCCGTATTTCCGCAAGCAGGAAACCTGGGAAGGGGGCGAGAACCAATATCGTGGCGGCAGCGGCCCGATCAGCACCCAATTCTGCCGCTACAAGGACAAGCTGATCGACGCCTTCGCGCAAGCCAGCGTGCAAGCAGGCTATGCGCAGACGAACGACTACAATGGCGAGCGGCAGGAAGGGTTCGGCCGGCTCCAGATGACGATTGCAAAAGGTCGGCGCTCGTCGAGCGCATCAGCCTATCTGCGGCCGGTGCTGAAGCGGCCGAACTTGACGGTTCTAACACAGGCGAATGCAACCAAGGTCGTGCTGGAGGGTACGCGCGCCACGGGCGTCATAATCAACCACAAGGGGGGTGAACGCACGGTCGTCGCCCGCCAGGAAGTGCTGCTTGCCGGCGGTGTGATCAACACGCCGCAACTCATGATGCTATCGGGCATAGGCGCCCAGGAGGAGCTTGCTGCTCACGGTATCCAGACGAGGGTCAACCTGCCGGGGGTCGGCAAGAACCTGCAGGATCACGTCTCGGTCATTCTGATGTACCGCCGCCGGACTCCGGGCCCGTTTTTGCGGAACATGCGCGCCGATCGTATCGGGTTCGATTTCCTCAAGACATACCTCACCGGACGAGGTTTTTCGGCGGATGTGCCCGGCGGGGTCGTCGCCTTTCTGAACAGCGACCCGACGCGACCGTTGCCGGATGTGCAACTGCTGTTCACGGCCGCTCCGCTCGCCGCGTGGCCGTATCTCAACCCATTCAAGGCGCCGTTCGCGGACGGATTCGCAACGCGGGTGGTGGCCACACAGCCTGAAAGCCGGGGGGCGGTGAAACTGGCGTCGGCCGACCCGTTGGCGGCGCCCCTGATTCACCAGAATTTCCTGGCCTCGCCCAAGGATTGGGAGTCCCTTAGGGCCGGCTTCCGGGTGGCACGGGATCTCGCGGCGCAGCCTTCCATGCAGCCCTTCATCGAGGCGGAGTTCTTTCCCGGATCGAAGTGCCAGAGCGACGAGGAGATCGACGAGCATATCCGCCGGACCTCCATCACAGTGCATCATCCGGCCGGAACCTGCCGGATGGGAGCCGATTCAGCCTCTGTCGTCGACCCAAAATTGCGCGTTCGCGGCGTCGACGGCCTGAGAGTGGTCGACGCATCCGTCATGCCCGATCTCGTCTGCGGGAACATCAATGCGGCAGTGATCATGATTGCAGAGAAAGCCGCCGACCTCATCGCCAGCTCAAAAGAAAGCGGGGCAGTGCAATGATCCAGCGTATCGCCATCATCGGTCTGGGGACGATGGGGCCGGGCATGGCCGCCCGGCTCGCCAGAGGCGGCCTGCAGGTGACAGCCTACGATGTTGCCGCAGCATCGATTGAGCGCGCGCGATCCATGCTGAGCGTGGCCGAAACCGTTCTCGACGCGCTGGAGATCGCGCCTCCGCCGCCCGGCGTTGGGACCGTTCGCTTCACGGACGAGATCGGCGACGCGGTGTCCGGCGCCGACCTGGTCATCGAGAACGTTCCCGAAAACATCTCGGTCAAGGCCGATGTCTATCGCACGATCGACGGCCTGATAGCATCCGATACGATCGTCGCGTCCGACACGTCGGGTATCCCGATCACGAAGCTGCAGGAGCATATATCGCATCCCGAGCGGATGGTGGGCATGCACTGGTCGAACCCGCCGCACATCATCCCGATGATCGAGGTGATCGGCGGCGAGAAGACCGCGCCGCAAACCGTGGCGACGATCCGCGACCTGATCCGCTCCATCGGCTTGCTGCCGGTGGTGGTGAAGAAGGACGTACCCGGCTTCGTCGAAAACCGCGTCCTTTATGCTCTGCTGCGTGAGGCGGTCGACCTGGTCGAGCGCGGCGTCATCGATCCGGAGGATCTCGACACCTGCGTCTCGTGGGGCATAGGCTACAAAATCGCCGTTATCGGACCTATGGCGCTGCTCGATATGGCGGGCCTGGATATCTACAAATCCGTCTCGTCCTTCCTCAACGCCGATCTTTCCAATCGCGATGATGTGGCGCCGATGGTGTTGGAAAAGACGAACGCGTCGAAGTTCGGCATCAAGTCGGGCGAGGGCATGTTCTCCTATACACCCGAGCAGACCAAGGCGCTGCAGGGCGAACGGGCGCGTAAACTCGTTGCGGTGCGGCGCATCCTGGAAGGCCGGGAGTAACCGATGGCGCATCGTCGTCACAGGGTCAGCAGGGCTAGGGAGTTCGCCACGGCGGCCATCCGTGCCATGTGCGCCTTTGTGGATCAGACGGTCCGGCCACGGCTGACGGCAGCGAATGGAGCGGCAAGCCATGGGCATTGAAACCATTCGAGCAGCCCACGGCTGGCCGGCCCATATCCGCCATGACGAGCTGATCTCGGCCAAGGGCGTTTCGGTGGTCTTGGCCAAGCAGCAGGTTCTGCAGAATATCAATCTTTCAATACCGGAAGGGTCGTTTGTCTCGCTTATTGGTCCTTCCGGGTGCGGCAAGAGCACCTTGCTCAAGGTTATGGCCGGGCTTGCAAATCCGACAAGCGGTAGCGTTTCGATCGCCGGGCTTTCGCCGGTGGAGGCGGCGCGCAAGCGCATGATCGGCCTCGTCTTCCAGGATGCCAACCTGCTTCCCTGGAAGAATTCCGTCGACAACGCATCGATGCTGCTCAGCATTGCTGACAAGTCACTCTCGCGCGCCGAGTTGCGGGCGCGCGGCCAGGAGATGCTGGAACTGGTGGGCTTGGGCGACAGCGCTCACAAGCGCCCCCATGAATTGTCCGGCGGAATGCGCCAGCGCGTCGCCATTGCACGCGCACTGGCGCTCGATCCGGCTGTGCTGCTGATGGACGAGCCGTTCGGCGCGCTCGACGCCATTACCCGGGATTCGATGGGCCAGTCGCTGCTGGAGATTTGGCAGCGCACCGGCAAGACCATCGTGCTCGTCACCCACTCCATCGACGAGGCCATTCATTTATCCCGCCATGTCCATGTTCTGGGGATCAAGCCGGGGCGGATTACCGAGAGCCTCGACATTGGCCTGCCTTATCCGCGCGATCTGTCGGTGACGCAAGATCCGGAGTTCGTCAGGCTGGTGGTTCAGTTGCGGACAATGCTGCGCGCCAGCCATCAACCGGGAGGCGCGTCATGAGCGACCAACCCGTCACCAATCTCGCGGAGTCGCGGCTGGCCTCAAACTGGGATGCGGCGACAGCCAGTTGGCTTCCGGCGGTCATCCTTCTGCTGGCGACGATCATGGTGTGGGAGGCTGCGGTGCGGATCTTCGCCATATCCGCCTTCATCATCCCCGCCCCGTCCGAGATCGCGCAATCGCTGGTCGCGCAATGGGGAACGCTGATGCAGGCGACATTGGTGACGGCGGGCGAGATCCTGTTCGGTTTCCTTGTCTCTGTGGTGGTCGGCATTGCCATTGCACTGGTCATCGTGCGCTTCGACTGGCTGGGGCGCGCACTTTATCCGCTGGTGGTGCTGTTCCAGAATGTGCCCAAGGTGGCATTGGCGCCGATCTTCATCCTCTGGTTCGGCTACGGGCTCGCGCCCAAGATCGGGCTGATCCTGGTCATCGCCTTCTTTCCGGTGACGTTGTCGATGCTGGCGGGCATGCAGTCGGTCGATCGCTCGCTGCTGTCGCTGATGAATTCGGTCGGCGCCAGCCAGACGCAGATCCTGTTCAGGATCCGTGTACCGCATTCGCTGCCGAACCTGATGGCCGGAACCAAGATCGCCGCGACGCTCAGCGTCATTGGCGCCATCGTCGGCGAATTCGCCGGCGCCTCGGATGGGCTCGGCTACGTCATCCAGTTCGCCTCGACCCAACTCGACACCGCGCTGGTCTTCGCGGCCCTGTTCCTCGTTTCGGTGCTGGGCATCGCCTTCTACTACGCAGCCGAAATTCTCGAACGCATCGTGGTGCCGTGGGCACCGAAATTCAGCCAGCCCTAGTCCCCCGGGGCAGTCAAAGTCAGGAAGGATCGATCGAATGCTTAGACGCTCACTTATCAAGGCAGCCACGTTTGTAGCTTTTGCCGGCGCGGTCGGCTTCTCCGGCGTGGCGCTGGCGGCGGACGAGGTCAACGTCCAACTCGACTGGGTGGTGCGTGGCAACCACGCCATGTTCTTCGTCGGCAAGGAAAAGGGCTTCTTCGCCAAGAACGACATCGAGGTGGCCGAGATCCGCAAAGGCTCCGGCTCGCCGGACGCCATGCGGCTGGTGGGCAACGAGAACGCAGATTTCGGTTTCGGCGATCTTCCAACCCTCGCCGTCGCGCGGTCGCAGAATGTCCCGGTGGTGGCGTTGGCCGCCGTCAACCAGCATTCGCCGCTGGCGATCATCTCGCTCGCCAATACGGTGAAGCTCACCAAGCCGGCCGATCTCAAAGGTCTCACCATCGGCATTCATCCGGCCGGTTCAACCTACATCTTCTTCAAGGGTTTCCTGGCGGCCAATGGCCTGACCGAGAAGGACATGACGCTGAACAGCGTCTCACCGCCCTACGAAAGCTACCTGCTTTTAGGCCGGGTCCAGACCGTCGTCGGCTATGTCGACGCCGAGGTTCCCGAGCTGGAGGCCAAGGCCGGCGGTCCAGGCTCGCTCAGCATCATGATGGGCGCCGATTTCGGCTGGAAGGCCTACGGCTCCGGACTGTTCACCTCGCAGAAAATGATCAAGGACAAGCCCGACGTCGTCGCCCGCTTCGTCAAGGCGTACAGGGAGGCGTTCGACTATGTCGTTGCGCACCCCGAAGAGGCAGCCGAGATCACTGCCAAGGCTGCACCCGGTTACGCGGACAAGAAGGACGTGCTGCTGGCGCAGATCAACGCCGATATCGCGTCGACCTTCACCAGCCCGGACACCAAGGAACACGGCCTTGGCTGGATGACGAAGGCGCAGTGGGAGCAAACGCTGAAGACTCTTACCGTTCAGGGCGTGCTCAAGTCGGCTCTGTCGGCGGACGACGTCTTCACCGACACATTCCTGGCGAAGGAATAGGCGCGCGGTGCCCCGGTCGGACGGATCAATGAGCGCCTACCTGCACACCAGCCTGTCCTCGGCCATGCTGCAGGATAGTTTGCGCACGCCCTTGGTCGCGCCGGTGCGGTCGAGTGTGATCTGCACGCGGGTCGCGTACGCCCGGCCCGAGAGACCGCACCATAGCCGCTCGACCGGCAGGTTCTCGCGCTTGTCGTTGAGAATGGTGAAGGTGCCGGTCTTGGCGTCGAACCAGAGTTCGATACGAGCGCTCTTGCCCGGCTCGACCGTCGCGATCCCGGCCGAATACCAGTGGGCCAAATCGGCATTGCAAGACAACCCATCATTGCCCGCATTCGAAATCGCCAACGGCACCATGTCGAGCCCATCAGTGCCGGTGCGGACGGTGACATGGTGCAACTCAACCGCGTTGGCGAAGGACGTGAACGCCAGCAAGACCGGAAGGACGTAACAGATCTTCACTTTGCCTGGGCTCCGTATGTAATTTTCCTGGGCAGCATATCTCGCTTTCGCGCAATAACAATAAGAATAATGATTAGAAAATCAACAGAGAGGGTAACATGTTAAAGCTTCTGAAGAGTAGTGTAAGTGCAATTATATTGAGCGGTGCCTTGATGAGCGGCGCGCTTGCCGGCGAGGTCAAGTCGATCGCCATCCTGACGCCCGAAGAAGGCACCGACTATGGCTGGAACCAGCAAGGCATCGACGCCGCCAAGGCGGCGGGCAAGGCCGCCGGCGTCGAAGTGGTCGTGGCCCAGGGCCTCGGCTATGGCGATGTTCGTCCGACGTTGCGGGAACTGGCGTCCGACGGCGCCAGCCTGTTGATCGCCCACGCCAGCGGTTACAACACCTCGGCGCCTGAAATCGCCAAGGAGTTGAAGGTTCCAGTGGCGATCGTCGACACGCCGAACGGGCTGGAGGCCGGTCTCGTCGCCGACTATACGCTGAGCGGGCACCAGGGCGCCTATCTCGCCGGCCGTCTCGCCGCCAAGATGTCGCGCTCCAAGTCGGTCGGCATCGTCGTGTCGGGCGAACCGCCTTCGTGGAATTCGCAGTCGGCGGCGTTCGCGCAAGGCGTGAAGGCCGAGAACCCCGACGTCAAGATCACCTATGCGGTGATCGGTCCGGCCGCCTACAGCGATGCGGCCGGGGGCAAGCGCGTTACCGAAAGCGTGATCGCCTCGGGCGCCGACATCATTTTTGGCCAAGGCAACGGTTCGAGCTTCGGCATGCTGCAGGCGGTTGAGACGACCAAGGCGGCTGACGGCGGCAAGGTCTATTTCATCGACGTCATCGGCGACAAGTCGCCGATCGACAAGGGCTTCCTGCTGTCGTCGGTGGTGTGGAACATCGAGCCGGTCTATGCGGCGATGATCGCCGATCTCAAGGCCGACACATTCGGCACCAAGCACTATACGATCGGCCTCAAGGACGACTCGGTCAAGCTGCTGAAGACCGCTGCGATCCCGGATAATGTCTGGGCGGATATCCAGGCCCTGCGGGAAGACGTCATTTCCGGCAAGATCATGGTCGATCCGATCTATGACGCGACCGCTGTCAGGGCGCTGATGACAAGCGTCGCCCAGTAAGGCGAGCACAGGTCATCTGCCGGAGGGGCGACCGATCGCCCCTCCGGATGTTTCCCGCTTTTCAGGGCTGGGCTTTCATGAGCAGTCTTTCCTCATCGTCCGTCAACAGGCGCGACATCGTCGCGCTCGAAGGCGTGACCAAACGCTTTCCCGGCATCGTCGCCAATGACAGTATCGACCTGTCGATCCGTCCCGGGGAGGTGCATGTGCTTCTCGGCGAGAACGGCGCGGGAAAATCCACCTTGATAGGCATGCTGTCCGGACTGCAGCAGCCGGACGAGGGACGCATACTGGTCGATGGCGAGCCGACGCCGATCACCTCGCCGCGTCATGCGCTGGCGCTGGGCATCGGCACGGTGTTCCAGCACATGATGCTGGTACCGACGCTGACGGTGGCGGAAAACCTTTTGCTCGGCGGACCATGGTGGCAGCGCCCGAGGACCGAGGAGCTTGAGGCGCGCGTCGCCGAGATCACCCGCAGTCTGGGGATCACGGTGAAGCTGCATGCCAAGATATCGGAGCTTTCGCTGGGCGAGCAGCAGCAGGTCGAAATCCTGCGCGCCATGGTGCGCAACAGCCGGTTGCTGATCCTTGACGAATCCACCTCGATGCTGACGCCAAAAGGCATCGACGAACTGGGCGCGCTGATGCGCCGACTTGTCGAGCAAGGGCTGGCGATCGTCTTCATCACCCACAAGCTCAAGGAGGCGGCGGCCTTCGGCGACCGCATCTCGGTGCTGAAGCTCGGCCGCAAGGTCGGGCAGATCGCGCCAGAGCGGTTTCGCGCGCTGGGCGAGCAGGAGATCATCTCGGAGATCGTGGAATTGATGTTCGGCAAGCAGAAGGATGATCCGGAAGCCGTCGAGCGTCCGATCCGAACGGTCCGAGCCGAAGCGCCTCCGCTGCTACAGGTTACCGATCTGGCGGTCGCGCCGACGGACAACGCACCTGGCTTGTCGTCGATCTCGTTCGACATTCACCCGGGCGAGATCCTGGGCATAGCTGGCATAGATGGCAACGGCCAGAAGCAGTTGGCGGAAGCGATAGCCGGCCAGCGCGCGACGACCGGCGGCTCCGTGCGGCTGGACGGCGCTGCCATCGAAACGTTGAGCGTTGGCGAACGCCGCCGGCGCGGCCTTCGCTACTTGACCGACGACCGGCTGGGCGAGGGCACTGTCGGCACCTTCCCTGTCTCAATCAACTTCTTTCTCAAGCAGGTCGGCGCGGCCCCGTTGTGGCGCAAGGGCGTCGAGCAACGCGCGGAGATCGACAAGCGCGCCGGCCAGCTCGTGCGCGACTATGATGTGCGCACGCCGAGCCTGAAAACGCCCGTGGCGCGGCTGTCCGGCGGCAACATCCAGAAGGTGCTTCTGGCACGAGAACTAGCTGAAGGCGCAAAGGTGGTGATCTTCAACAAGCCAACCCATGGGCTCGACCTCGCCAACACTCTGGCGTCACGCCAGCGCATCCGCGACACGGCGGCACGCGGCCTTGCCGTGCTGCTGATCTCCACGGACCTCGAGGAACTGCTTGGCATGTGCGACCGCATCGGCGTCATCGCCAACGGAGCGTTGGTAGGCACCGTCGAAAATGCCAACGACGCGCGCACCAAGGTCGGTCGCCTGATGATCGGACTTGCCGCATGAGCATCGATACCACCCCCACAGTCAACGTTACCGCGCTCGAGGCGACCAGCGGGGCAACGACGCGTCGCGACATCCTGCATCGGCTGCTGATGACGCTCGGTCCGATCCTCATCGCTCTGGTGATAGCCGGCTGTATTCTGCTTGCGGTCGGCGTCAACCCGCTCGCCTATTATGGCTTTGTGCTGGAGAAAGGACTGTTCTCACCGCTCGGCATCCAGCAGACGCTGACGCGCATGGCACCGCTCCTGTTCCTTGCCGCCGGCCTGATCGTGGCCTTTCGCGCCGGCATGTGGAACCTGGGCGGCGACGGCCAATTCCTGCTCGGCGCGGCGACGGCTGCCGCCAGCGCTCCCGTGTTCGTTCAGATCATGCCCGCCTGGCTGGCGCTGACCTGCTCCTTTCTCATAGCCATGGCGGTGGCGATGATCTGGTCGCTGGTGCCGGCTCTGCTGCGCGCCTATCAGGGCGTCAACGAGATCATCACCACGCTGATGATGACGTTCCTTGGCACCTCGCTTGCCAATGTTCTGGTCAAGCTGGTGTTTCGCGACTCGAACACGACCGTGCCGCAGACCCGTACGCTGCCCGTGGAAGACCGGCTGCCGCGCCTGTTCGAGACGACCATCACCAGTGGCCTGCTGCTTGGGCTGGCGGCGATCATCATCGTGCATCTGGTGATGACCCGCACGGCGTTCGGGCTGAAGCTGAGGATCGTCGGCGCCAACCCGCGCGCGGCGGTCCATTCGGGGTTCAACGTCCCCGGCCTGACCGTTGCTGTCTTCGCCATTTCGGCTGGGCTGGCCGGGCTTGCCGGCGCTGTCGACATCATCGGGGTCCAGGGCAATGTCCGTGCCGACTGGAATCCCGCCTACGGGCTCGCGGTCATTCCGGCCGTGTTTCTCGCCCGCATGAACGGCTTTGCCGCGATCGGCTTCGTCTTCCTGCTTTCGGTGCTGTCGATAGGCGGCGAGAGCGCGGCGCGCAGGCTTGGCGTGCCCAATCATTTCACGCTGGTGCTGGTTTCCATCGTGCTCATCGTGCTCGCACTCGCCGAATATTTCGATCATCGATACAACCAGACGCGGAGGGCCTAGGGCATGACCGGACTCTTCAGCGAAGTCTTCCTCAGCGCGCTGCTGTTCGGCGCCGTCACCGCGGCGATCCCATTGCTGCTTGCCGGGCTTGGCGAGCAGATATCCGAGAAGGCGGGTGTGCTCAATATCGGCATCGAGGGGATGATGCTGGCCGGTGCCTATCTCGGCTTTGTCGGCGCCTTCTATTCGGGCTCGCTGTGGCTGGGCTTTCTCACCGGTGCCGCTGGCGGCGGCGCGGTAGCGCTTGTCATGGCGCTGCTTTGCGTGCGCATCGGGCTGAACCAGATCGTCATCGGCATCGCGCTGACCCTGGGGCTGGAAGGTCTGACGGCACTGCTCCACCATTTCCAGTTTTCACGCAGCTATCCGCGCCTGCCGGCGGCGGATGCAACCGCCATTCCACTGCTTTCGAACATCCCGGTGATCGGGCCAGCATTCTTCCAACATCATCTGATCGTGTATCTCGCGGTCGCGCTGGTTTTCGGCATGACTTATGTCTACCGGCGCACGCAGCTGGGGCTCAATCTGCAGGCGGCGGGCGACAAGCCGGCCGCGCTCGATGTCGCCGGCATCGACGTCGTGCGAACCCGTACCATCGCCGTGTTGACCGCCGGAGCTCTGGCCGGGCTCGGCGGTGCCTATCTCGCTGATGTCGGGGCCGGGCTGTTCATTCCTTTCATCACCAATGGCGCGGGCTTTCTCGGCATCGTGCTGGCCATGTTGGCGCGCGGTCGCCCGATCTGGGTGCTGTTCGGCGCGTTGCTGTTCGGCGTCTGCCTGTCGCTGACGACGGCCATGCAGGTCGCCGGCATCAACGTACCGACCGACATCATCCAGATGCTGCCGTTCCTGGCGGTGATGATCATGCTGGTGCTGTTCGGCCGGCGCGCCAGCCTGCCGGCGGCGCTTGGCATTCCATACGAGCGCGGCGCGCGCTGACGATAATTCATGCGCGGACGGGACCCGCGCCAAACAGGAGGCAAGAATGTCGGATACCAAGGTCTACCTGCTCGACGGCGGCTCGCTCGTCCTCGATGGATATCATGTGTTCTGGAACCGCGGCCCTGGCGGCGAAGTGCGCTTCCCCGTCTATTCGATCCTGATCGAGCATGCCGAGGGCCGGTTTCTCATCGACACCGGCTATGACTACGACCATGTCCTGAAAGTGCTGCCGTTCGAAAAGCCGATCCAGGAAAAGCACCAGACCATTCCCGGCGCGCTGGCGCTGCTTGGCCTTGAACCGAACGACATCGACGTGGTCGTCAATTCGCATTTCCATTTCGACCATTGCGGCGGCAACAAGTATTTTCCGCATGCCAAGAAGATCTGTCACCGCACCGAGGTGCCGCAGGCCTGCAATCCCCAGCCTTTCGAACATCTTGGCTATTCCGATCTGAGCTTCTCGGCGGAAGCGGCGGAGGCGCGTGGCGCGACCGCGCAGTTGCTGGAGGGCACGACGCGCGCCAACTCGACGTTCGAGGGCATCGACGGCGACGTCGAGCTTGCAAAGGGCGTCAAGCTGATCTCGACGCCTGGCCACTCAATCGGCCACTATAGCCTCCTGGTGGAGTTCCCCAAGCGCAAGCCGATCATGTTCACGATCGATGCCGCCTACACGCAGAAGAGCCTTGAAACACTGTGCCAGGCGGCCTTTCACATCGATCCGGTGGCGGGCGTCGATTCGATGCGCAAGGTGAAGAAGCTGGCCGAGGACCATGGCGCCGAACTGATGTACTCGCACGACATGGAGAATTTCAAGACCTACAGGACCGGCACGCAATTCTACGGCTGATCGCCGTTAATCGGGAGACAAGATGATGCGCTATCTCGAACACGCCGATCCGGTCATCACTCTGACGGCGGGGCCGGTGAACGCCTATGCCGAAGTGCTGCGCGGCCTCGGTCGCACGGTGCTCTACGATTACGACCCCGCGTTCCAGCTTTTCTACGAGAAGGTGGTTGACAAGGCGCAGAAGGCGATGCGCCTGTCGAACAAACCAGTCATCCTGCATGGCGAGCCGGTGCTGGGCCTCGAAGCCGCCGCAGCCTCGCTTATCGCTCCCGACGATGTTGTGCTCAACCTGGCGTCCGGGGTCTACGGCAAAGGGTTTGGCTATTGGGCAAAGCGCTATTCGCCACATCTGCTCGAGATCGAGGTGCCCTACAATGAGGCGATCGATCCGCAGGCGGTTGCGGCAGCGCTGAAAGCGCATCCCGAAATCACCGTCGTTTCCGTCTGCCACCACGACACGCCGTCCGGCACCATCAATCCCATCGACCAGATCGGCGCGCTGGTGTCTGCGCATGGCGGCTATCTCATCGTCGATGCCGTCTCGTCCTTTGGCGGCATGAAGACGCATCCGCAGGATTGCAATGCCGATATCTACGTCACCGGCCCGAACAAATGCCTGGGCGCGCCGCCCGGGCTCACCATGATGGGTATCAGCGAGCGGGCCTGGGCCAAGATGAAGGCAAATCCCCTGGCGCCGCGCGCATCGATGCTAAGCATCGTCGACTGGGAAAATGCATGGTCGAGGGACGCGCCGTTTCCATTTACGCCCTCGGTCTCGGAGATCAACGGGCTCGATGTCGCGCTCGACCTCTATCTCAATGAGGGACCTGAGGCGGTGTGGGCGCGTCACGCGCTCACTGCCAAGGTCATGCGCGCGGGCGTCGCTGCGATGGGACTGTCGATCTGGCCCGCCAGCGACAGAATTGCGTCGCCGACCACGACTGCCGTGCGTACGCCCGAAGGCGTCGACGAAAAGGCCCTTCGCCAAGCCGCGCGAGCCCGCTATGGCGTGGTCTTTTCGTCTGGCCGCGGCGAAACATTGGGAAAGCTGACACGCATCGGCCACATGGGTCCGACCGCCCAGCCGATCTATGCAATCGCGGCGCTGACGGCACTTGGCGGCGCCATGAACGCGGTCGGCCAAAAACTAGCGATCGGCAAAGGCATCGATGCGGCGATGGCCGTGATCGATGCCGATGCCTGAACAGACATCACCAGCACCGAACGTGGGAGCATTTTCATGACTGAACGGCTCGCAGGAAAGACGGCCCTGGTTACAGGCGCCGCGCAGGGTATCGGCAAGGCGATCGCAGTGCGGCTTGCCGCCGACGGGGCAACCGTCATCCTCAGCGACATCAATGCCGAAGGCGCCAAGGGAGCGGCCGCGACGATTGGCGGAAAGGCGAGGGCGATCGCCGCCGACATTTCCGACCCGTCATCGGTGAAGGCACTGTTCGCCGAAATCCAGGCCCTGACCGGGGGCATCGATATTCTAGTCAACAACGCAAGCATTGTGCCTTTCGTTGCCTGGGACGATGTTGATATCGACCATTGGCGCAAGATTATCGACGTCAACCTGACCGGCACCTTCATCGTCAGCCGCGCCGGCACCGACCAGATGCGTGCGGCGGGCAAGGCCGGACGGGTGATCAGCATCGCATCGAACACCTTCTTTGCAGGCACGCCGAACATGGCGGCCTATGTCGCGGCCAAGGGCGGCGTCATCGGCTTCACCAGAGCGCTCGCCACCGAACTTGGCAAATACGGCATCACCGCCAATGCGGTGACGCCTGGCCTGATCGAGAGCGACGGCGTCAAGGAAAGCCCGCATAACGAGGCGTTCGGTTTCGTCGAGATGCTGCAGGCCGTAAAAGGCAAGGGACAGCCCGAGCATATTGCGGACGTTGTGTCATTTCTTGCCTCGGAAGACGCACGCTGGATGACTGGCCAGACGATCAACGTCGATGCAGGAATGATCCGGTATTAGTTCGACGGTTGAGACACTTGTCGCATGGAAGCCTGTCCGTTCAGGGTTCCACCGTCCCTTGCCGCGCCGCCCAGTCGAACGGGTAGAGGCAGTAGAAATAGCCGGTGCGCTCGGCAGCGACGTATTTCAGATGCGTGCCATTGGGCAGCCAGACGATGTCGCCAGGGCAGCATTCATGGCGGCCGTCGTCCAGTTCGATCGTCAACGTGCCTTCATGGATGAACAGCACCTCGTCATAGGTCACGGTCCAGTCGATCGAGGCGTTCTCCAGATACTCGATGCCGCCGCCCATGGTCCGGCTGATGTCGGCATTGATGACGCGCGCGATCGAGGACGTTCCGGTCGGTGTGACCGACGGCTTCAGAGTCAACTCGCTGTGCTTGAAAATCTTGGCCTTGGACATCGTCATCCTTTCTTTGCGCGGAGGTTGGCTTTGGAGGGAGTGACGCCGGACGGAGCCAGCCCGGCGAGCCACTTCGTCACTAGATCCGGCTTGCGGCCGGCATGTTCGAGATCGTCGCGCCGACGCACCGCGCCGCGGACGAAATGCGCGCCGACGAAGCGGAAGGGTTCGGGCGGGAAGCCGCGCGTCACTGGACGCAGCAGCGCCGAATGCGTCAGTTCCGATTCGCCGCTGGTCAGCAGGATGGTCAGGATCTTGCCGCCAAGATAGGCCATCGTCGTGCCGTTGCCGGAAAAGCCGTAGCCGTAGACGATGTCGTGGTTGGCGGGCAGGGCGCCGAACAGCGGCACGCCGCTGACGGTCCGGTCGATCGGGCCGTTCCACGACGTCTCGAGCGGAAAGTCGGCGAGCGCCGGGTGACCATCCCGCAACGCGCGGCGCATGTCGGCGACCCGCGACGACAGACCATGAAAACGCTGGTCGACGATGCCGCCGAGGCCGATGACGCCGCCACTGACGCCGACAGACAGCCGGCCATCGCGCGTCGGCGACCAACCGCCAACGAAGACTCGGGAATCGATCATCAGCGGCGCGCGGCGGTAGCCGACCTTGTCGAGGAGGTCTGGAATGGGTTTTGACATGGCGTCGTCGCTGGAGATGTTGAAGATTGCCGGCGCCAGCTCCGGAATGGCGCCGGACCATGCATTCATGGCAAGCACGATCTTGCCGCAGGACACAGTGCCTTTCGCCGTTTCCACCTTGAGCTTGCCGCCTCGTGAAAACCGCGTCATCGGTGACTTTTCATAGATGCGCACGCCGCGTTTCAGCGCTGCCTGGCGCAGGCCGCGCACCAGGAACCCCGGATGCACGGTTGCCGACGAAGCATCGAACGCGCCGCCGAGGTGGCTCGTCGTGCCGGTCATCGCCGCGATCTCGTCGCGCGAAACGCGTCGCGCCGGCACGTAGCCATGCGCCGCGAGCTTGTTCAATGCGTCGTCCCAGGCACCAAGCTGGGCTTGGCACGTCGCGCCCCAGATCCAGCCGATACGATCGAACCAGCCGTCGATACCCTCGGCCTTGCAAAAAGCCTCGATGCCGCCAATTGCGGCTTCGGATGCCTTGATGATCGAAAGCGCATCGTTTCCGTCGCGCAGGGCAGCAAGCGCGCTGTATTTCGTCCATGCCGAAAGCACCATGCCGGAATTGCGGCCGCTGGGGCCCCCACCACAAATGTCGCGCTCTATAATGACAATGTCGAAGCCCGGATTGTGCTCCTTGAGGCGAATGGCCGTCCACAGTCCGAGATAGCCGCCGCCGACGATGCAGATGTCGGCCTGCGTGGCCTCTTCGAGCGGAGGCGCAAGGTCCGGGTCCTCCGGCAGCGCCTGCCGCAGCCAATGGCTCCGCCAGCCGATGTCCTTTTCCGGAAGCTGCATCACGATGCACCTCCCGCGGACAGCCGGCGCTCCACCAGCCTGACCCAAAGGCTCGCGCCGACCGGCAGGATCGCGTCGTTGAAATCATAGTTGGTGTCGTGCCCGGCGGCCTGGTGCGCATCGTCGGCCTGGCCAAGCAGGAAATAGCAGCCCGGCCGCTGCTGCAGCATAAAGCAGAAATCTTCCGAGCCCATCTCGGGAGGCGGATCGACGACAAGACGTTGCGGCCCCATCACCTCGCTTGCGATGGCGATCATGATGTCTGCTTCAACCGGCGTGTTGATCGTCGGCGCGAAGGGCGACTCATAGCGAATATCGACGCCGGCGCCAAAAGCTTCGGCCTCGTTCTTAGCGATGCGGCGGATTGCCGTCTCCAGCGTCTTTTGGACCTTCGCGTCAAAGGTGCGTATCGTGCCGGTCAGAGACGCGGTGTCGGGAATGGTGTTGAAGGCCTCGCCGGCGCGCAGGCTGCCAACGGTGACGATAGCCGGAGAGTGCACGTCGGTCACGCGGCCGGGCAGGGCTTCGATTGCCAGCAGGATGCGCGCGGCAATGGGAAGGGGATTGATCGCCAGATGCGGCATCGCCGCATGGCCGCCCCTTCCTTGCACGACGATCTCGAAGCGATCGGCCGCCGCAGCGACTGTCCCGTGGTGGACGACGATCTCGCCGAGCGGCCGTTCTGAATTGTGCAGTGCGTAGACTTCATCGCATGGGAACCGCTCGAAAAGGCCATCGTTCAGCATGGCGAGCGCCCCGCCTCGGCCCTCTTCGGCTGGCTGGAAGATGAAATGCACCGTGCCGGCGAAGTCGGGCGAGCGGGCAAGCGCAAAGGCAGCGCCCAGCAGCATTGTCGTGTGACCGTCATGGCCACAGCCATGCATGCGGCCGGGAATGCGAGACGCATGCGGCAGCGGCCTGGCCTCGGTCATCGGCAGGGCGTCCATATCGGCGCGGATGCCAAGGCTGCGACCGGCGCCGAGCCTGCCCCTGAGCGTGCCGACGACGCCGGTTCGTCCGACGCTTTCGGTCGTCCGGATGCCCCAGGAGCGCAGCTTGTCGGCCACGAAACGAGCTGTCTGGAACTCCTCGAAGCCGAGTTCGGGATTGGCGTGGAGATGACGCCGCCACGCCGTCATCTCGGTCTCGAGTTGCTGCACCGACGGAACGAGTTTCATGCCGAGGCCTTTGCGCGGAGAGTTTGCGAGCGGCTCTGCAGGAAGGCAATGACGCCAAGCAGGAGCGCTGAGAACGCGATCAGCAGCACGGCGACGGCCGCAATGGCAGGACTGATGGACTCGCGAACGCCGGAGAAAATCATGCGAGGCAAGGTTCGCTCCGCGCCCGTCGACAGGAAGCTTGCGACGACGACTTCGTCGAAGGAGATGATGAACGCGATGATCGACCCGGTAATGACGCCCGGCGCGATCAGCGGCAGCACCACCTTGAAGAAGGTGCGCATGGTGCCGGCGCCGAGCGACGCCGCCGCGCGAACCAGCGTCCGGTCGAAGGTGGAAAGGCTGGCGATGACGGTCGTCAGCATCACAGGCACGGCCATCGCCGTATGCACGAGAATGATCGATAGCTTGTTGCCGACCAGTCCGAGCGTGGCGAAGAATGAGAAGGCGGCGACGCCGACGATGACGACCGGCGCCACCAGGGGCGCGGCGATGATAGCGTAGATGATGCGCTTGCCGGCAAAATCGCCCCAGGCGAGCCCGATCGCCGCGGGTATGCCGAGCAGCGAGGCCAGGACCGTGGTGGATAGCCCGATGACGACAGAGTTCCACAGCGCGTTCGGCCAACGCAGGTCGACCCACAGTTCGGCATACCAGCGCAGCGACCAGCCCGGCGTCGGGAACGCCAGCGAGTTGCTGGAGGTCAGCGACATAGGGACCACGATCAGCAGCGGCAGGATGATGAACGACAGCACCGCCGCCGCATAGGCATACATCAGCCATTTCCGGAAGCGGTCGGCGCTCATGCGACAGGTGCCTTGCGGCGGAACAGGGCGGACGCCGTACAAAAGAGGAACGCGAACAGCACGAGGATCATCAGCAGTTGCAGCGAAAGCGCCGCGCCCATGCCCCAGTTCAGCGTGTTATTGGTGTAGAAGGCTATGTAACTGGAGATCATCTGGTCGGTTGGCCCGCCGACGAGCGTCGGGGTGATGTAGTAGCCGAGCGCGAAGACGAAAACGATTGCCCCGCCGGACAGGATGCCGGGTAGGATCAACGGCAACTGGACGCGGCGCCATGCCGTGAGCCATGGCGCACCCAGCGACAGCGCCGCGCGCATGTAAGTGGTCGGAACCCGCCGCATGACGGCTACTACGGAGAGGACCATCATGGGCAGCAGAACCTGCACCATCGCCACGTAGAGAGAAAAGCGGGTGTAGATGAGGTTGAGCGGTTCGCTGACGATGCCGAGGCCAAGCAGCGTGGAATTCACGGGGCCGTTCTTCTGCAGCACGATGATCCAGATCACTGTGCGCACCAGCAGCGACGTCCAGAGCGGAAACAGGATCAGCGCGAACATCAGCTTCGACCAGGCAGGCGGCGCGCTGACGATCGCCTGCGCCAGCGGCACGGCGAGCACCGCGCAGATGAACGTCACCACGATGCTGATCCAGATCGTGCGTAAGAGCGCGTCGACAAAGATGGCGCGGTCGTCCGAAACGGCTTCGATCGTGTTGTCCGCGCCTCGTTTCAGGTCGAGGCTGGCAAGCAGATAATAGTCCGTCAGCGCGCTTTGCTGACGCGCTATGACCTGCCAGAGATCGACATTTTTCCAGCCAGCCTGCTTGGAGAGCACTTCGTCGCGCACGGGGCGCATGTCGAGCTTGCCGTCGGCGGCATCCTTTGCCGTCTTGATGACGAGGAAACGGCTGCCAACGACGCGCTGGTTCACGAGTTGCGCCAGGATGCCTTCCTTGCCGGCTCGTCGCGCATCGGCCAGATCTTCGACCAGCGCGACGAAGACGGGTTCGTCAGGCAGGCCGGTCTTTGGCGTCCAGTTGGCCAGGGCTGCGATGGTGCGTGGGAGATTGCTGGAAAAGTCGGAATTGTCGACGGCCAGGGTGAGGAAGCGCGCCACCGGCCACAGAAACAGAACGACGACGAACAGTGTGAGGGGAACGGTCAACAGGGCGAACATGCCGCCCCATTGACGCTTCATAGCCGGCTTGGATGCGACCGGCATGCCGGATTACTTCGCCAGCCAAGCTTTGAAGCGTTCTTCCAGCGCTTCCTTGTGCTCGGTCCAGAAATCGTTGTCATAGGCGGCGCCGTACTGCAGGTGTTCGGGCGCCGTCGGCAGGTTGCCTTTCCAATCGGCGGGAATGAGGTCGGCGGCTTCCTTGCGGCCGGTGCCATAGGCATAGAGCTTCGAGAAGCCGGCCTGGTTTTCGGGGATGGAAAACCACTTGAGGAGGTCCAGCCCGCCCTGCTGGTGCGGCGCGCCCTTCACCACGGCCCAATAGTCGGTGCCGTAGAAGAAGCCGGCGTCCCACGCGATGGCGTAGGGCTTCTTCTCGTTGATGGCTTCGTTGGTGATGCGTGCATTGAACGCGTCGCTGAGCGCCACTTCGCCGCTGTCGAGGTTCTGGATGCCCTGCGTCGTGGTGGACCACCAGACGACGTTCGGCTTGATCTTGTCGAGCATGGCAAAAGCCCGGTCGACGCCTTCCGGCGTGGCCAGCACCTTGTACATGTCCTCGCGCTTCACGCCGTCGGCCATCAGCGCATTTTCCAGCGTGAACTGCGCCTGCTGGTAGAGGCCGCGCTTTCCCGGAAATTTCTCGACGTTCCAGAAATCCGCCCAGCTCTTCGGCGCGGCGTCGCCCTTGTAGACATCCGTGTTGTAGGCAAGAACCGTCGCCCATGTGTCGGATGCGACGCCGCATTCGTGCAAGGTGCCTGGCAGATAGTTCGCCACCTCGCCGGTGATCTCGGGCGTCAGCGGAACGAACAGGCCTTCAGCGCAGCCGACTTCCATGGCGGGCGCCTCGACTGAGACGACGTCGTAGGTGATGTTGCCGGCCTGCACTTGCGCGCGCACCTTGGCGACCTCGCCGCCCCACTCTTCCATGACGATCGGAACCCCCGTCTGCTCGGTGTACTTGTCCCAGACGCCATCCTTATAGGCTTTGTCCCACGTCCCACCCCAGCCGACGACCGTGACGGGATCGGCCGCGGACGCGGCAAAAGTCGACGTCGCGATGCAGATCGCGGCAGCAGACACGGTTTGCAGATAAGTCCTCATTGCAGTTCCCCTTTCTTATCGTTGTGGATTTGATCAAATTTCAAACGCAAAATGGATTGATTAGCAACAGGAATTTACGATAAGGTTCGAAAAAGTTGAAAATCTGTCGGGATTTGATCGAATGCTGCAGGGCAATAGAGAAGTGCGCTCCAACGTCAGCCTCGCAGCCGTGCTGGACGAGGCGCGACAGCGTTTTGCCGACGCAAATCCAAACAGCCTGGCGCGCCAGAAGGAAGCTGCGGCCTCTTTGCCGGGCGGCAATACAAGGGCCGTTCTCTGGTACCCGCCATTCCCGGTTTCGTTCGTCTCCGGCGAGGGCTGCAGGGTCACCGATCTCGACTGCCATACCTATGTCGACCTGGTCTCGGAATACAGCGCCGGCTTCTACGGCCATTCCGACAAGGCGATTTCGGCGGCTCTCGTCGAAGTCATCCAGGGGGGCATCATGCTGGGGGCCCCCAACCGCTACGAGGCGCGCCTTGCAGCGGCGGTGGTCGACCGCTTTCCAGCCATCGAGCGCGTGCGCTTCTGCAACTCGGGCACCGAGGCTAACATCATGGCCATTTCCGCCGCTCGCGGCATCACGAAGCGTTCGAAGATACTCGCCTTCCGGGAGGGCTATCACGGCGGCGTGCTGACCTTTGCGCATGGCGGCTCACCGCTCAATTTGCCTTTTCCCTTTGTCTTCGCCGACTACAACGACAGTGCAGGTGCCGTGGCGCTCATCAAGGAACAGGGCGACGAGCTTGCCGCGGTGATCGTCGAACCGATGATGGGCGGCGGCGGCTGCATCCCGGCGACGCGCGAGTTCCTGCAGGCCCTGCGGACCGCGACGAAAGAGACGGGGGCGCTGCTGATCTTTGACGAGGTCATGACC
The DNA here is from genome assembly GCF_040317695.1 of Mesorhizobium sp. M1403. Lineage (NCBI taxonomy): Bacteria > Pseudomonadati > Pseudomonadota > Alphaproteobacteria > Hyphomicrobiales > Phyllobacteriaceae > Mesorhizobium > Mesorhizobium sp. M1403. Next base: position 491,850 of record NZ_JAMYKY010000002.1, read on the forward strand.
TCGCGCCTCGACTATCGAGCGCTCCATGGCGCGCACGGAATATTTCCCGATTTCGTGACGCTGGGGAAATATATCGGCGGCGGTGCGAGTTTTGGCGCATTCGGCGGGCGCGCGGATCTCATCGACCGCTTCGATCCATCGCTGCCAGGCGCATTCTCTCACGGCGGCACGTTCAACAACAACATCCTCAGCATGGCCGCGGGATTCACCGGGCTGACCCAAGTGCTGACGCAGGAGGCGAGCCACGCCATCAACGCGCGCGGCGACCGGCTGCGCCAAGCCATGAACGCCTCGCTGGAGAAGCATGGCGTCGAAGGCACCGTGCTTGGGCGCGGCTCGCTGATGAACCTGCATTTCGTCAAGGGACCGGTCGATACGCCGGCGCCCCTGGACAATTCCGATCCTTCGGTGATTGCGCTTTGGCATGTCGAGATGCTGCTGCGCGGCTACTATGTCACATCGCGTGGCATGCTGGCGTTGTCGCTGCCATTTGGAGACGCCGAGCTCGCCGGCTTTGCCGACGCATTCGACGATTTCCTGTCGAGCAACCTCAAAGTACTGCCACGCCGGACCAACTGATGCTCGATCGCAAGAACACCGACGCGGGCGCTGCCGCGCAAAAGACGGCTCATGTTCGTGTGCATGCGGGGCTGAAGGAGGCGCTGATGAACGGCGATTTCCTGCCAGGCCAAAGGTTGGTCGTGCGCCAGATCGCCGAGCAGTACCAGACAAGCGCCATGCCGGTGCGCGAGGCGCTGCGCCAACTCGTCAGTGACGAGGCGATGTTCGACCACCCCAACCGGGGCGTCATCGTCCCCGAGGCGACGGTGGCGCGTATTTCGGATCTGGTGCGGGTGCGCTGCAGCGTCGAGGGCACGGCAGCCGAGTGGGCTGCCACTACCATTATGCCCGACGAACTCGATGAATTGGCGAAGCTCAACAGCCTGATGCGCGACTGCGTCAAGAGAAACGTCATGGCCGATTATCTCGGCCTGAATAGGCGCTTCCATTTCACGATGTACCGCGCCGCGCGATCGCCTGTCGCCCAGCAGATCATCGAGAAATTATGGCTGCAGGCGGGGCCGTTCCTGAACATCGTCCGGTCGGACGCCACCTATGGGCTTGGTCTCGACCATCATGACGAGATGCTCGCGGCGCTGCGCCGTGCCGATGGGGCGGCGGCTCGAAAGGCTCTGATAGCCGATCTGCGCGAGGCCGCCGACATCATCTTGCGCGCCGCAGCTGCGGCGGAGGCTCAGCCTGCTCGCATGCGCCGGGCATCGGCACGTCGTGAGCCGAAGACGCAGGCGCGATGATGGCCGAGACGTCGCCCGGACCGGTTCATGTCGAATTTCGCGGAGTCAGCAAACGCTACGGCCAGGCGGTCCAGGCGGTGCGCCAGATTGACCTCGAAATCATGCGCGGCGAGTTCCTGACGCTGCTTGGACCTTCCGGCTCGGGCAAGACAACGGCGCTGATGATGCTGGCGGGCTTTGAAGAGACGACCGAGGGCGAAATCCTCATCGACGGCCAGCGCATCGACAATGTCCCGGCCAACCGGCGGGGTATCGGAATGGTCTTCCAGAATTATGCGCTGTTTCCGCACATGACGGTCGCCGAAAACCTGGCCTTTCCACTCGAAGTTCGCAAGCTTGGGAAGGACGAGGTCACCCGCCGCGTCCGCAACGTGCTCGACATGGTTCAGCTGCCCGAATTCGGCAACCGGCGACCGGCGCAGCTCTCTGGCGGCCAGCAGCAGCGCATCGCCGTCGCGCGGGCCCTGATCTTCGAGCCGAAGCTGGTGTTGATGGATGAGCCGCTTGGCGCCCTGGACAAGCAGCTGCGCGAGCAGATGCAGTTCGAGATCAAGGATATCCACGCCCGGCTGGGCGTAACCTTCGTCTACGTCACGCACGACCAGACCGAAGCGCTGACTATGTCGGACCGGATCGCGGTGTTCAGCGCCGGCCGCATCGAGCAGTTGTCGACGCCGCGCGAACTCTATGAGCGTCCCGCGGCAAGCTTCGTCGCAAGCTTCATCGGCGAGAACAACCGCATGTCAGGTGCAGTGCTTACCGGCAGCGAGGATGGCAGCGTAATCGTCCGCCTCGACGACGGCGCCGTGTTGAACGCCATGTCCTGCCGCGCTGCGCTTGCTGTGGGCGCCAAAGTGACGCTGTCGATAAGGCCCGAGCGCCTGTCCGTTCTGCAGGACGGCGTCACGGCGCTCAACGAGATCCCGGCGACGGTCGTTCAGTCGATCTATGTCGGGGATCATGTCCGGCTCGTTGCTGCGACCGCCAGCGGCCAGAAGTTCATCGTCAAGCTTACGACTTCGTCATCTCAACCGAAGCTCGATCCGGGTACAGCGATCCGGCTGGGTTGTGGCCGCGAGGATTGCCTCGCGCTCGATCGATAATAACGAAAGGCAGACAAGGGAGACTCGACCATGAAGAAATCGCCGAAAGTCGTCATCACCTGTGCGGTCACCGGATCGATCCACACGCCGACCATGAGCCCCTACCTGCCGATAACGCCGACCGAGATCGTCGATGCGGCCGTCGGCGCAGCCGAAGCCGGCGCCTCTGTGATCCATCTGCATGCCCGCGACCCCGAGACGGGCAAACCGACTCCCGATCCCAAGCTCTTCATGGACTTCCTGCCGCGCATCAAACAGCAGACCAACGCCGTGATGAACATCTCTACCGGCGGCGGCCTCAAGATGACGCTCGACGAGCGTCTCGAAGCCGCCCATGCCGCCAAGCCCGAACTCTGCTCGCTCAACATGGGGTCGATGAATTTCGCCCTGCATCACATCGCGCCGAAATATACCGACTGGAAGTTCGACTGGGAGAAGCGTTATCTGGAAGATACCAAGAACGGCATCGTCTCCAACACGTTCGAGCAGATCGAGCGCATCATCGTCGAGGTCGGCCAGGCCTATGGGACGAAGTTCGAGTTCGAGTGCTACGACGTCTCCCATCTCTACACACTGGCGCATTTCCTCGACCGCAAGCTACTCAAACCGCCGCTCTTTGTGCAGACGATTTTCGGGCTATTGGGCGGCATCGGTCCGGACCCGGAAGACATGATGCATATGCGCAGGACGGCGGATAGGCTGTTCGGAGACGACTATCTCTGGTCGATCCTTGCAGCCGGCAAACACCAGATGAGCCTTTGCACGATGGGGGCGATCATGGGCGGCAATGTGCGTGTCGGGCTGGAAGACAGTCTCTATGTCGGCAAGGGGGCGCTTGCCAGGAGCAATGCCGAGCAGGTCGCCAAGATCAAGCGAATCCTTGGCGAATTGTCACTCGAGATAGCGACGCCCGACGAGGCGCGGCAGCTGCTGGATCTCAAGGGCGGCAACGAGGTCGGGTTTTGACCACCCCCGGCATTGAAACCTATGTCGGTGTCGTGCATCCCTGGATGTGCGACGCGATGGGCCATCTCAATGTCCGCCACTACGTCGCTATGTTCGACGACGCCAGCTTTCAACTGCTCGGCAGGATTGCCCCTCCCAATTTGACGCCGACCCTCGGCTGGGCGGACGTCAGGATGGAGATCGACTATGCGCACGAAACCGCGGCGGGAACGCTGGTCACCGTTCGCTCCGTTGTCGAAAAGGTTGGGAAGTCGTCACTGACCTACCTGCATGAAATGCGCGGCACGCTGGACGACGTTCTGCATGCCCGTGTTTTGACAGTTACGGTACGATTTGATCTGAAGTCCCGCAGCAAGATCGACCTTGACGCAGATGCGCGTCATGCGGCCATGAAACTCCTGAGGGTCAAGGGCGATACACGTCTGTGACGGTGAGCAAAGTGTCATGACAGCACAGTTAGGAGACTTGCAGGCGCCTCCGTCCGAGGGAGAGCAAGTGCGGCCGACGATCGGCGTTTACCGCAATTGCCCGAGCGGCCAACTCCGCGCCGCATTCGAAGCGTCTGGTATTGGGTCGGGTGGCACGAATATTGCCGCAGGCGTTGAGCGGGAGCGGGATCAGGAAAAACGGGAGGGGGGCTGCATGAAAGCGAAGGGCTATAGTCAATAGAGACTGAGTACCTATCGCGGTAGGCGAACTTGGATGGCGGGCTGAACCTGACAGTTGTGTGCGGCAAGTTCTGCAAAAATGGCGCGGCAGTAGCTGTGACGTCGGCGTCTCCGCCGCGCAGCCGCCGTGTTTAGCGGAGCGGCGGACACATGACGGTGCTCAGGCGGCCAATGCCCTCCATCAGGCCAGAGCTGGTCCGTCCGGCGGACTCATTTCAGGCAGTAGAGTGTGAGGCTCTCGTTGGTTACAAACCGCGCCGCGTAGGTATGAGGCGGTCTGCAAAGACTGGGTGAACCACCCCGGAACGGCCACCAAACCAGCCCGCAATCGCGCCAAGCACAAGGGAAACGAACGCCAGAAGCGCGCCGGTCGATACGACCGAAGCAGCGGTATCTGCAGCTTCAGCCGCTTGTTGCTTCGTCTGCTCGACGGTTTGGTGATATTGCTGTTCCATCTGCGTTACCTGTTGTGTGGCTTGTTCGAGCGGGATGCCCCGCGCCGTCGCCAGTGCTTGTGCTGCGTTTTGACGCGCTTCGGCCGCATCCGCTTCGCTGCCCATGACGAGCGCACGCATTCCGTTGATCGCCGCATTGTTAAGGGCTTCCGGATCTGTTCCGGTCGCGCGCACCTGGGCTTCAATCGCCTTGAGAGGATTGGCCTCGGCGACCATCGGGGCCGCGGTCTGCGCTACAGTCTCGCCCAAGCCGCCGACCACACTTGCGATGCCACTAAAAGCTCCGCCAACAATCATACCGACGGTGCTGGTGAGGAAATATAAGACCAGCAAGGTTGTGAGTGCCCATGTGGTCAGGCCATGGAAAGCGCCCGTGGTCGGGAGTGTCTTGCCGGACATCCGAGCAGCGACGTAGCCGCCGACGAACGCAGCAACAATGCCGGACAGGATGTACCAGATACCGGCTACAATCGAAAAGGTCGATGCCTCGGGATTGTCACCGGTCCCAGGATCGAGCGTGGCGATGCCGACACCCGCACCCAGCATGGTCAGCAGGACTTGCACCACAAGAGCGACGACCACTCCCGCGAAAATGGCGCCCCAGCTAACTTTGTTCAGCAAGATCGTGCGAGCGTCGTCACTCGCGATCGTGTAAGCCAAATTTTCTTCGTGGTCGGAGTTGGGAATTGCGTCGCTCATCACAGTCACCCCTGACTATCGCGGCGAGCTCTTAAAGAACGAGTGCAGCGATGTTGCCTATCGCGGCCGGCCGAGTACTGTTGGCCCTTATTCGTAACGGCGGCGAATAAGCAAATGTTCCTTACGGATTGCAATAAAGTTCGGAGGCAGCCGGACCAGCGAAGGGGCGGTGGCGGTGGTGGTCACGGCGGTGAGACTTAGCCGGAGCCACTCGTACCGATCCTGAGGTTACGGACCTTCCAGCCTGCGGCCTTGGATTGCCCAAAGCTTCCGACCGCTTTGCGTGGTGGAGAGCGGCCGTTGAAGGCTCAACAGCGGCGTGATCGACGCGTGAAGAACTCAGACGAATTTCCGAATTTGGAATCGCCTGTCCTAGCCCGTCTTATGCACAACGATGGGCTTTTGAGGCTGGCGGATGTAACTTCCGCCGCCAGGTCTCTGACGCCTGACGCAGTGCGGGAGTTGCTTCGACTCGGACAAGCGGCGGCTATAATGCAGATCGAGGCGCACGATCGGTCGATTTCGGTCGATCCGCCAGTCGACTAGAGCCGCGCTGCTGCGTCTAGGAGGTGATGGCGGACTGACGGGCCGGTCAGATGCATGCGATCGCGCTTTCCGACCGCTCACCAGCAAGGAGCGTTCATCCACTGGAACGGTTCAGGGCCAGTGAAACGTCCGCAGTGCGTACCGCGCGGATTTGCCATAGGGGGCGATGTTTCCGAAGGATTTTCAGCCAATTTGGCGGATCGCCGATCCTTTAGCCAAAGGGACTTCCTTTTTCTGGCCAGTAGATCATCCCGAACGCTATCCGCGAATGATCGGTCATTTGCCGCATGCACAAAGTCCGCTCTGTTGGTTCGACAGTCTTCGCCCTTCACCGACATCGTCTGATCTCCTAATGGAGATAAATGTTACATGCAGGCAACAGTTCCGTCCGACTGAACGATGCCTTTTGTGACGTTCCTCTGACCGTTGAGACGTCAATGCCAGGGGAGTTCCGCAGGCTGGCCGGTGTGTCTCGGACCGCGTGTTCATGATGGAGCGCTGGCCCGACGAACATGGTCCAAGAATATCGGGCTGCCCTCCAATGGGACCCCAAGAGGCTCGACCGCAAGCTCGATTGCCAGGCGTGCGGGCCGATCCAGATGGATATCCCGGCAAGGCCACTGACAGCGTCCCCATCCAGTGCAGCAGTTGCGGCGGCTACCTCGGCGATTGGGGAGACTTCAGGACGATTTTTCATAGGCAAGGCGGCGACGCTCAGGCCTTCGACCTGAACCACGACAATATCATCAAGAAATAACACCTTAGGTGATGGTGCGGCCGCATGCGTACCTGAGGCTCGGCCCGCTTGCGGGCGCGGCGCCGTTAGCAATCGACGGCGGCAGGCACTAAGGCGCCGGCCGAACCTGCTAGCCATCGTAGCGCATGTTGAAATCTCGGATGGTTGCATATCGCCCGACCATTGTTCTCAGCTCCAGGTCCGAAAGCGGGCAGCTGAGATAATTCGTTCGGATGCCGGTCATGATGCCGCGCATCGGAATCGCGCGATGGTAGGGCTGGAAGCCGAGAAAAGACGCCTCAATCGTTCGATCGAGGATCGTCTCGGCTTTAGACTATACATGTTCCATGGCGGGTGCCACGACCTACCACGCTGCTCGTGGGTAATCCACCAGCTGAGGCAGTGCTTTTGGCAGGCAATTCGGCAGTTGCGATTTTCTGGGTCCTTCAGTGACATTGCCGATGCAGGCCTGCGGCTGTCCAGGCCGGCTTCTAGCCGGGCCATTGTGGAAGCGTTAACCAATCCACGAGAATGTGGTTTTGATTTTCAGCTCGTTGTCAGGGAACAACACATGCGTCGCGGAACCCGTCTACCTGCAGCCGTCTTTGCGGCCAACACCGTGCTTGGCCTGTGCTTGGCGATTGCAGTGACAGACCCATCAGCAGCGACTTCATTGTTAACCCCGGAGGCAATCAACGCTGTGCCACTGGACACGATACCAGCGCAGTATGAGCCGCCTTCCGGGAAGGTCGATCCACTGATAACGAGCAGCACCTTCAAGGTCGGCGCAGTGTCGCAGTCAACAGAATTCGAGCAGGCAGCGCCCGACAACACGCCGTCACCTTCTATCGTCCGGTTGCAGATCCTGCTCGACCGAGCGGGGGCGTCGCCCGGTGTCCTCGACGGGCTCGATGGCCACAACTTGCGGAAGGCCGTCGCGGCTTACGAGGCAATGCAGAGCCTTCCTGTCGACGGCAAGGTTGGCCCGCAGGTCGTCGGAGCCATAGGATCTGTCGGACAAGTTATCGGCAGCTATGTGATATCAGCCGACGACCTTTCGAGGGTGGTGGGTGCCATCCCTAAAGACTACGCAAAAATGGCACAGATGAAGTACCTCGGCTATGCCACTGTGGTCGAGGGCCTGGCCGAGCGCTTTCACATGGACGAGGACTTCCTGAAAGCCCTCAATCCGGGCGCGACGTTCGCATTAGGAGAGACCGTGTTCGTTGCGGATCTCGGCCAAGCCAGGCGGGGTAAGGCAGTCAGGCTGGAAGTGGACAAGGCAGAAGGCCAGCTCCGGGCCTACAGCGCCGACGGCGCTTTGTTGGCGGCCTATCCCGCAACCATTGGAAGCGCGGACAACCCATCGCCCACGGGCACGCATACGGTCAGGACGATTGTCGAGAACCCGACCTACACCTACAACCCGAAGCTTAATTTCCAGCAGGGCGACAATGATAAGGTGTTGACCATTCCACCCGGCCCAAACGGCCCCGTAGGCACGGTTTGGATCGACCTTTCCGAGCCGAGCTTCGGCATTCACGGTACGCCGGAACCCACCCGCATCGATAAAACGGGTTCACATGGCTGTGTCCGCCTGACCAATTGGGATGGCGAGGCACTTAGCAAACTTCTGGCCGGTGGCGTGCCGGTAGAGTTTCTGTGACCCGGGCGATCGGAATCGTTAGTCGGACAGAGCCAGCATTGTGACTACCCGCACCACGGGGCAGGATCGTAGCGTAGCGGTCCAAGCGAAGCGTGCCGTGATCTACTAAACGTGGGCCGCACTTTTCTCCATGCCTGAATTCCTAGGGGTCGCGTTCCTCTAACTTCTACCCGCTTTCATTGGGCCAAGCGTTCCGGGTTCACTTTCAACGTGACGACGAGGCCGTCTTTCGCCCAATCATAGGCAATCTCGCCGCGCAGTTGTCCCATTACGCTGCGGTATACAAGCTTGCTTCCATAGCCTGGCGCAGCCGCCGGTGCTTTGACCTGCGGCCCTCCGCTTTCTGTCCAAACAATGGTAACGGCTTCGTCCTGCGCAGAGCACGAAACGTCCAGTGTACCAGTAGCAACCGAAAGGGCACCGTATTTCAGGGAATTAGTCGCCAGTTCATGCACGATAAGTGCAAGGATCGTCGCAGCAGATTCGCCCACGCTCATCCGGGGCACTGACACCCGAATTCGCCCGCTAAAAGCCCCCAGATCATCATAAGGTGCAAGCAGCACGGTAAGTAGGTCGCCAAGGAGTGCAGCCGCTGCCTCTGTTTGCCCTGGGACTGGTCGGACGAGATCATGAGCACGCCCCAAGGCGGTCAGCCGCTGTGTTAGTTCGCGGGCCATGTCACTCGTCGTTGACGTCGACCGAGAGGAGATGGCAGTGAGGCCGGAGGCGATAGCGAGCAGGTTCTTGACCCGGTGGCTCATCTCCCCTGCCAGAAGTTCGCGGCCCTCTTCCGCCTGCTTTCGGCCAGTTACATCGATGAAAATGCCGAACATGATCCGTTGGACCATTCCTTCGTCGTCGCCCTGACCGCGCGCGGAAATCCACCTGAGTTCGTCGCCGACCATTATGCGGAAGTCGATTTCGTAGGCGCCAATCAGGGCACGAGTAGCAGTGAAGGCCGCCCGCACCCGGTCGCGGTCAGCGGGATGGATATGCGCAGACAGGTGTTCAAAAGTAACGTCACCCTGCGGTATGCCCCACAGATCGTAGGCACGATCATCCATTGCCAGCGCGTCGGTATCCACATTCCAGGACCAAAGGGCGACCCCGGCGGCTTCGATGGCGCGAACCAAGTTCTTGGGTTCCCATAGAAGGGGCTTTAGATTTTCCGATGTCGCGGTCATTGAACCTCCGAAATGTTGCCTCTTACGCTGAGCCACGACTGCGTGGCGGCAGCGCCTTTGCCGCCGTCAATCACAGGTTTGGCTTCTTCTTCGGTCGCAAGCTGCACGACGGGGATGGCATTGCCGATCACTCCAGTGGGGCGCTTGTTGCCTTGCGTCCGGTCGGCGTTACCGCCTCGCTCACGGTCACATCATAAACGCCCAAGCCGGTTTGACCCCATCTCATTGAGAATATGGATACGATGAACTCGCAATCCTTGCGGTCAAGCTTAGGGCGATGACGGCTACCGTCGCGGCCTTTCGCGCCCGAAAACTCTGCCTCGATCCGATCAGCTAGCGCTACCCTCAATTGGTCTTGCATCGAGCCTCCTTTCCTTAGCGAGGAATATAGAAATTCGGGTCTAGCGACACATTGTGGTGATTGCTCGCGACGATGCCGCAGTTGCCGGCAGCAGCAGCTCTTTGACCAGCCGATCCTGCAATGGTGTGGTTGAGGCGCTCGACTCGACCTTTGTGGCCTGGCTGGAGTTGGCGTGCAGAATTCTGCTTTGCTCTGGGAGTCTTCACGCATCATCAGGCCGGAGCGCGAGTTCGTGAAGGCTGGCTTTGGCCTTAAACCCGATCGAAGGTGAAGGATGTCAGAAGCGTGGTGACGAAATTGCTGGCCTTTTCCTTGACCAGAACCTCCGTCCATTCGTCGGTCCCTCGAAGCATCAGGCCGGTGTAAATGCTATCTACCGCAGCCTCTTCGATACGCTTGATGTGCGACTTGAACACGGCTTCGTCGCCCGTCCTGTAGATATCCCGGACGACCATTCGCAGGATTTCCTGGATGGCGATTTGCCAGGCGGTATTGATTGTCTGAAGCTCGTTCGTTTTCTCGGTCATCCAGATCTCCTTGATCTTGACGGCCGTCGACAAAACGCGGCGATACGCGCGCAAATTCAAATGATCGGTCGGCCGGACATAAAAAAGGTCAGGCAATTTCTTGCCCGACCTCGCTTGGTATCATTGCTTTCAACAGTGCCGGTACATCCGCGGTCAAAGGAAAGCTGAACCGATCAGACGGCCTGCAGGTTGCAGGCGGACATCTTGCCCGACTTGCTGTCGCGCTCCATTTCATAGCCGATCTTCTGACCTTCGACGATTTCGCGCATTCCGGCGCGTTCGACGGCAGAGATATGAACGAAAGCGTCGGCGCCGCCGTTGTCAGGCTGAATGAAGCCGAAGCCCTTGGTGGAATTGAACCATTTAACTGTGCCAGTGGTCATGATGAACCCTTTCATAGCAATATTGGACGACGGCAACGCGAAAGCGCTGCCGATTTGGACGATGACGATTTTGAAGGGAAGGTTCGTTCAGGGCGCGGTGCCAAACGCGCGATAACCAAAGCTCAGCAAGCAATATCGACAGGCAAATTCATATCCTACCTCGATGGTCGCGTCAACTTTTGGTTCGGTGATCATAGATCGGAGCCGTGGTACAGCTCAGCCCGGTGTTGCGCGTGTGAAAATGCTGATCACGGTGGATCGTCAGGACGCGCTGTTCCACCAGACAGGTGCCAATACCATTGGTGCCCTCGCTCTGTTCGTTCCAGACGGAGCCAGTCCACAAACCCCAGGAATGAAACGTCACGTCGTCCACAGGCGCGCCGCGTCGTTCGACCGGCACGCCGTCACGATCGGCAAGAAGGACGCAGCACCCGACGCCGCCCACCGCAAGATAAAGCCGGTCCAGGCTTGATTGAGCAGCCCGGACAAGCGGCTCGATGCGTTGCCGGGCCTCTCCCAATTCCGCCTCTGTCAGATAGCGGGGAGGGCTGCAATCGGTCGGATCTAGCCGGTGCAAGTTCGAAGACCGTCGCCAGGACGCAACCAGCGCGGACTGCGCCGCCGCGTCCGAAGCGATCGCGGCCTGAACGCGGTGGGCATGATGACCTGTTAGATCCTCACCCATGCTTATCCTCCCAGAACCCCAGCTCTCCCTTTCGGCTCACGGCTGCTTCAAGACGAGCTAACGCTGCTGTCGTGCCAAGTTCCGTTTTCGATCCCGCACTGTCAATTCGACATTCGGCTGATCCCCAAGCCTACCGGCATGAACTGGGCATTCATTGATCCAGAGCAAAGACGACTGACCATAAATCAGCTGCGGGACCGTGCGGAACAATACGGGAAGATTTCTGATTTTGGCCCACGAAAAACTCAATGAAATCAATGATTTTAACACGTCCTCGGGGCCCACCATTGTCGTTATTTATCAACGTGTTAGAGGTTATTTGTGCCCTCGGTTAGCCAAGTCCAAGATGGCGAACCTGCACGCATCGCTTTTGATTTCATTGACTTGTTGTGGGCTACTGACAATCGGAAGAGGCGGGTGAGGAGATGGTGGTCTACCACTCGTCGAGGTTTCGCAAGTAGCAGCTTTTGGTTGCGCCTAGCCTACTCCGATAACATAGCGAGCACTTGCTGCATGAGATCGCGCCAGATCACCGGCCGCAGATGGTAAGGTCAGGAGGGAGGATAAGGTCGGCCCGTTGCGCGGTCATGAGACGACATTTGCATCTTGTGCGACGAGCGTCGCGATCCGACCCGTTTGCTGTCGTCCGGAACGCTCTCATTCGGAGCGCTTAAGTGCATTCCGTTCATTCATTTTCGAGCATGCTATACTCCGCCTCGGAAAGTAGCCATTGATGGCTAGGATTTCTGTTCGTCTGCGGAGCCAATGGGATGGGCAGCTCAGATCGACAGCAATGCAACAGCGGCTCCCTGGAAGAGACGGATCAGCTCGCTCTCGGTCGTGAGGCTTACGAAGAAAGGGCGTGGGGCGACGCCTATAGGTTCCTCTCGCACGCCGATGAGACGGCTCCGCTTGCTGTGGATGATCTCGAACGGCTGGCGATGTCGGCCTATTTGACCGGACGCGACGAGGAGTACCTGCGGGCCTTGGAGCGAACCCATCATGCATATCTCGACGCTGGCGAATACCATCGCGCCGCCCGCTGCGCCTTCTGGCTGGGCCTGCGTCTTGTCTTTCGTGGGGAGATGGCTCCGGCGACCGGCTGGTTTGGACGGGCCCATCGACTGCTCGAACGCGAGCCACATGATTGTGTCGAACAGGGTTACCTGATGCTGCCCCACGTCGAACAGAATCTTGCTGCGGGCAACCTTGAGGCAGCCTACGCTGCGGCTAGCGGCGCAGTCGAGATTGGCGAGCGCTTTGCGGACGCGGATCTCGTTGCCTGTGCGCGGCACCTGCAGGGCCGTGTTCTGTTACGTCAGCGGCGGACCACAGAAGGTTTCGCGCTTCTCGATGAGGCGATGGTTTCGGTCACGGCCGGCGAATTGTCGCCGCTGCTTACCGGCCTGATCTACTGCAGCGTGATCGAAGCGTGTCAGCAAGTCCATGCTCTGGGTCGCGCACGCGAATGGACTTCCGCTCTGGGGCGATGGTGCTCGGAACAGCCCCAGCTGATCAGTTTTAGCGGCACCTGCCTGATGCATCGCGCTGAAATCAAACGGCTCAGCGGCGCATGGCAGGACGCAATCGACGAAGCGCAGCATGCCGTGGAGCGTTTGACGCAGTCAAATAATCGAAAAGATACGGCTGGGGCGTGGTACCAGTTGGCGGAAGTACACCGCCTCCGTGGAGACTTTGAAGCGGCCGAACAGGCATATCGGAGTGCAAGCCAATATGGCTTCGAACCGCAGCCGGGCCTTGCCCTGTTGCGGTTGGCCGAAAGGCACATCGATGCGGCTGTGGCCGCAATCCGGCGCGTCATGGCCGCGACGACCGACCAAGTGAAGCGCATTCGGCTGCTGCCAGCTCACGTCGAGATCATGCTGGCGGCTGACGACATCGAGGAAGCACGGCGTGCCTGCCACGAACTGGCGGACGTTGCAGAAAGCTACGGGACCGAACCGTTGCGCGCCCTTGCCGCCCACGCGCGGGGAGCGGTGGAACTGGCAGAAGGCGAAGCGCAGGCCGCGGCGATTTGTCTGCGCCGGGCAATAGAGGAGTGGCAGCAAGTCGACGCGCCATACGAAGCAGCGCGCGTACGGGTCATCATGGGCCTGGCATGCCGCGCCCTCGGTGACGAAGACGGCGCGACACTGGAGCTGCAGGCAGCACGGACAGTATTTCAGCAGCTTGGTGCCACGCCCGACGTTTCTCGCATCGATGCTCTGCTTGACATGCGGTCGGAGGAAGCCAGCGGTCTCTCTGCCCGCGAATTGCAAGTCCTCCGCCTGATCGCTTCTGGCAAAACCAACAAGGAAATCGCCAACGAACTGCATTTGAGCGGAAAGACAGTGGACAGGCACGCAAGCAATATCTTCAACAAGCTCGACGTCCCCACTCGCACCGCCGCCACCGCTTGGGCCTACGAGCACCGCCTAGTCTGAGCGTGCCCGGCAATGGGTGGAATCACCCATGCATCGTCGGCGCCGATTGGGTAGTTCGCCCGAAGCGCCGCCTTCCCTTCCGGCCTAAGCTTGCACCTGTCGGCTATGGATGCGCGGCGCCTCGGCGCAACTCGCCTGCAGACTGCAGGACGGACTCGGTGATCGCGCTGCAAACATCCGGCCACAATGAAAGGAGGAAGCGATGTCACGTACCGATACCAGGATGCGGGTCGCGGGCGCCTGGCTTGCGATTGCTTCTGTACTCTTAGGTTTCGTCCTGGTCGGTCACGGGCCGATTCATCCCGACCTCGCCCTTCAAATGCACATCATCGCCAACAACGTCACCCTGTGGGTGGTCGTGCATTGGGCCGCCGCGGCAGCACTGTCGCTGTTCGTCGTCGCGAGCCTGATCGTGTTGACCGCGGGCTCTCGCCTGACCGAACACTGGTGGACCCTATCCGCCTGGGCGGTGGTGCCGGTCGGCGCCCTCTGGACGATGACCACCGCCGTGGCCGAGGCCACCACCGTCGCCGATGCCGCCGCCGCCAACGATATGGCGCGCTTCACGGCCTGGTGGGCGTTCGCCGAAGGCAAGGCCAACGGATTCATGTTCCTGTGTCTGGCGCTTGTCGTGATCGCCGGCAATGAGGCGCTGAGCCGGCAACAGATAACGCCGACCTGGGCGTCACTGGTCGGAGTTGTGGCTGGGCTTGCTGCCTTTGCCGGCTGGCCGTTGGGCATGTGGTTCGGCATCTGGCTGGGCAGCCTCGTCTGGGTTGCGTCGTCTTTCGTGATGGCCCTTTGGACGTTGTGGTTCGGATTGGGGCTCGCGCGAACCGAGATCAGCGTGTCAACCGCTCGCAGCTCGCGCTCTAGCACGTGAGCAACCCAAGAGGCCAGGCGGCATGTGCAAGACGAAATCGCCCTATCAACATGAGGGAGGCCATGATGACTCACGTTGAAGACTACACCGCCACCCCGGCGGCAATTGAATCGAACCGCATATCCGGAGAAGCTGCGCGCAAGCGCCTGCTCACCGGGCTGTCGATCGCCGAACGGCGGCTCGAATTGGCCGGCATCTCGACCGTGCTACTGGACGGGGGCGCGGGATCACCGATCGTGCTGTTGCATGGCCCAGGAGAACATGCAGCAAAGTGGCTGAGAATTCTTCCGGAGCTTGTGAGAACGCATCACGTAATCGCGCCCGATCTGCCGGGCCACGGCACGTCGGGGACCGTCGAGGGTCCGATTCATCCCGATCGTGTTCTCGCGTGGCTTGGCGAACTCATCGAACGCACCTGCCCAACACCGCCCATTCTTGTCGGCCAGATTCTCGGCGCCGCAATTGCTGCTCGCTTTGCCGCCAAGCACGGTAGCCAGCTCCGCTGCTTGGTGCTGTCGGACGCGCTCGGCCTTGCGCCGTTTCAGCCGGCGCCTGAATTCGGTGCGGCCCTCGCCGCGTTCATCACGGAGCCAAGTCCGGAAAGCCATGACCGCCTCTGGCAGCAATGCGCCTTCGACCTCGACACGCTGCGTGATCATATGGGCGAGAACTGGGAGCGGCTGCGAGCCTACAATCTCGATCGCGCGCAGGCGCCGGCGTTGATGCCGACCCAGCAAGGTCTGATGGAGCAGTTCGGATTTCGCGCAATCCCATCAGAGGAACTAGCGCGCATCAGAATCCCGACCTTCCTGATCTGGGGGCGGCACGATCTTGCCACCCCATTGCCTGTAGCGGAAGCGGCGAGCGTCCGATATGGGTGGCCGCTCCACATTATCGACGGCGCCGCCGATGATCCGCCGATCGAGCAGCCTGCCGAATTTGTAAAGGTGCTGCGGGCTGCGCTTGCCGCAGCCGGATCCGCGACTCCTCAGGCGCTGCCGGACACACGTGAGGCTTGGGACCGAATTGCCTCGGGTTACGATCGGACGAATACCGAAACACAGATGTGGCTTGGCAATGAGAGTCTGGCCAGGGCAGGGCTCCGCCCAGGTATGTGCCTTCTTGACATTGCATCCGGCACCGGCGCGCTCAGTATCCCGGCAGCTCGGATCGGTGCCGAGGTAGTCGCCGTCGACCAGTCGCCCGTCATGCTCCGCCTGCTGCGAGAGCGCGCCAGCCGCGAAAGCCTGGAAATTGACGCCCGCGTAATGGACGGGCATGCGCTTGCCTTTGTCGACGACAGCTTCGACGTGGCGGGATCTCAGTTTGGGGTCATGCTCTTTCCCGACATGCCGATGGGCATTCGGGAGATGACGCGGGTTGTCAAACCTGGAGGGCGGGTGCTGGTCATTGCCTATGGCGCCCCGCATCGAATTGACTTCCTCACTTTCTTGGTTGGGGCCGTTCAATCGGTACGCCCGGAGTTTAATGGTCCGCCAATGGATCCGCCGCCACTGCCGTTTCAGCTCAGCGATCCGGAGCGGCTTGCCCGCGAACTGGCAAAGGCTGGACTGAACGGCGTCAATGTCGAGATGATCACCGAGAGCACGGCGTTCAAGTCAGGTGCTGAGCTATGGGATTGGATCGTATGGAGCAATCCGATTGTCGAGGAAGTGCTTGGCAGCCTCGCGTTGAGCGAAGGCGAGCGCGCGGTCATTCGCCAGACGCTCGATCGCATGGTGCGCGAACGGGCCGGCGATGACGCTTCGGCCATTCTGAGAAACCCCGTCAATATTGGCATCGGGACCAAATGACCGCGCGGGCGATGGACCGGAGGATGGTGGCCGAGAAGGTGGCGCGCCCGAACAGATTCGAACTCCTGCCCGGGGCCTGGAGGAGCGCAAGGTGCGACGAAGTCGTTTCTGGGTTTTATCCTAGGGTTCGCCGGACCATACGAGATGATACGAGACATATGGGTTGGCGAACCAGCCGCTCTGTAGAAAACAGCGTCCCCTTAATCCGGCAATCGGATCTGAAGCTTTACGTCCGCCGGTCGGGCTTCCACTGCGCGGTCGAAGGCGGTGATGGAATCTTCGAAGGGGAAGGTCGCCGAAATGAGTGGCTTCAGGTCGACCCGGCCCGACCCCATCAGCGCGATTGCCCGCTCATATTGGTGGGCATAGCGGAAAACGGTCTCGATACGGACTTCCTTGGTCGAGGCCGTGGCAATGTCGAGCGCCACAGGCGCCACGGGCAGGCCGACCACCACCGCCGCGCCACCGGGCCGCGGCAGATCGAGCAGGGTCTCCCATGCCTTGGACGAGCCCGAGCATTCGAAGACGACGTCGGCGCCCCAGCCGTCGGTCAGGCGCTTTACCTCCGCCGCCAGGCTCTTGTCGCGGATGTTGACCGGGATCACACCTTGATAGCCGCCGGCGATGTCGAGCTTGGGTTGGGCGAGATCTGCAACAATGGCGCGGGCACAGCCGCCGGCGAGCGCAGCGATCGCCACCATCGTGCCGATCGGCCCTGCGCCAATCACCACCGCCGTGTCGCCCGGCGCGATCTTTGCTTTGGCAGCCGCCTGCAACCCGACAGCGAAAGGCTCCACCATGGCGCCTTCGGCGAAGCTGACATTATCGGGCAGTTTAAAAGTGTAGTTGGCGGGGTGAACGACATAGGGTGTCAACACGCCGTGGATCGGCGGCGTTGCCCAGAATCTGACAGCCGGGTCGATGTTGTAGAGGCCGAGCCGGCTCGCTCGCGAATTCGGGTCGGGGATGCCCGGCTCCATACAGACGCGGTCGCCGACCTTCAGATGCTCGACGCCTTCGCCTGTTTCGACGACGGTGCCAGCGGCTTCGTGACCCAAGACCATCGGCGCCTCGACCACGAACGGGCCGATGCGGCCATGCGTGTAGTAATGCACGTCGGAACCGCAGATGCCCACCGTATGGATCTTGATGCGCACTTCGCCCGGGCCAACCGTCTGCGGCAAGTCGATGTCGCGCAGCTTGAGTTCGTGCTGGCGTTCAAGGACAAGGGCGCGAACGTTCGTCATCGACGTAATCTCCTCTAATGCCGATTGTTCGAGGCCTCCTCGACCTTACTTGCATTCGGCACGCTCATCATAGCCGCTTATCCGCGGCTTCAAAATCCAGTTCGGAAGGGTGTTGCTTGATTCCGACTATGCGTACCAACTTCCCGGCCAAGGGCTTTGAAGGCCGACCATGACGCTGCGGAATTAGCGTTTGGATCATCCAGCGTGCTCTGAGGTATCCAGTGATGGGTTGG
This sequence comes from Mesorhizobium sp. M1403, assembly GCF_040317695.1. NCBI lineage: Bacteria > Pseudomonadati > Pseudomonadota > Alphaproteobacteria > Hyphomicrobiales > Phyllobacteriaceae > Mesorhizobium > Mesorhizobium sp. M1403. The sequence continues at coordinate 509,766 of NZ_JAMYKY010000002.1, forward strand.
CAACAGGACAGGAAGCCAGTGTTTAGAGGGCGACGTGCACGCTCGGTGCACACAAAAGTCGCCCATTTTTCGGTTCTGTTTTGGCGAAGCGGCGCAACAAGGGATGCGGTGACGCGATTTTGCGACATTGTCGCCCGGCTTTGGCCGCCCGAGCGACAGAGCGCCTGACGTTAGGCGATGTAGGTGCTGCGTCGATCATGGCTCCACCAGTTGCTGGATTGCGTGCATCGGTAGGACCAGCCGGAGGGAGTCCGGCAGCCGCACGAAGCCGTTTCCCTCATAGAGGGCAGCGGCGCGCTCGCTGAGGAACCGACTGTGGCCGCGCTCGCATAGGCGCGCCGCACGGCGTCGGCGAGAAGCATCGCATCCAGGCGTTCGCCCTGCCGGGCTTCCGAGACCGCCAGCCGTCGCCGCATTTCGGTGGCTCCTTGAAAATTGTCTCAATCATGTTATGTTGGACGAAATCGTGAAATGTCAGACATTGGAGGCTGCGTCATGGCGAAGGCAGCGAGGAAGAAACACACGGGTGGTGGCGCGGAACGGCAAGGGAGATTTGCCATTCAGAAGCGCGCCGGTATGGCCGGTATAATCGAAATGACGAGGAAGGCCGGCGAGCCACTTCCGAAGACTGGTCGGGCAACAAAGACCGGCAAGTCTGTCGCGGTCAGCAGAACCCGTGTTGAGGCCGTCATGAAGGCGGCGGAACGTTCTGGTCTGCTGGGTGAGAAGAGCACGCGGATCGGTGGTCGTATCAGTCCGGCGCTGATCGAAAAAGCCAAGAAGCAGACCGGGATCAAGACTGACACCGACTTGATCGAATTCGCCCTCGCCAATGTCGCCCTCGACGACAATTTCGGACAGACGTTCAGAAAGACGAGAGGCACCGTCGATCCGACGCTTAAGCTCGGGTTCTGAGTTGACTGACTTTGATTTTGCCAGTTCTGTCCGCTGGGCACGATTCGATCCTCAGGAAAGGCTGTCTCGCCGCAAGGACGACGACCTTCCGTTCCTCGGTGATACTGCCGAGGCGGGGCAAGAGCTGATGCTCGATACCTGTGTCTACATTGATGGTTTGCAGAGCCACGCCCCGGATGTTGTCGCCGATCTGCTCGATCTCAGACTGAGTAATCATTCGACGGTTGCCATCCAGAAACTCATGCACACCGTCGGCGTGCTGGACCCCAAGCATCCCGGTACAAAGACTGCAATCAAACACATTGGCGCTACCGTTCGCGGCATGCACCCGCATCGTGTCTTCGCACCGGATACGGACGTGCTTGGAAAAGCTGCGCTGCTGTCCGGCATCATGTGCCGCCTTCAGGGCTACCAGAAAGATGCTCGCCTCCGCGCGCTTCAGGATTGTGTCTTGTTCCTGCAGGCGCAGAAGCTAGGGTTCACGGTACTCACAGCGAACATCAGCGACTTCGATTATCTTCTTCAGCTAATTCCGACCGGACGGGCGCTGTTTTACCGGCAAGCCTGATCGTCACGCCCGGGACACCATCATTTGCAAGCTCTGCTTAGCGTCCCGGAGCACAAGAACCCTATCAATCGGTTCCTGATCTGGGATCTACCGTCCGGTCATTCGCGGCGTGCTGAAGCAAAGACACTCACCATCGCGCTCGCGATTGTCGACATTGCCGACGTGGCCCGACATCGACGCATCCATCATGCTGCCGAGGCCGCCGGCGATCTGCGCGTCGCCACGGTTTACTCCCTGGGAATAGGGGGACCTCTGCTTGATGCTCATAGACCGCGATCGGCGGGCTGAGGTATCGTGGCGAAAATTTCTGGGCGTCGGCATCTATGCCAAGCGAAGCGCCGCAACGGAGATTTTGATGGCATCGGTGGAGGTAGGACAAGAGTGTGGAATGCCTCGGGTGCTGCGCATATTCGAGCTCGGCAGGACGAGAACTCATGATGCATGACGACCAGGTGGATATCGACATCGATATCGCCCGCCAGATGATCCGCGACCAGTTTCCCCAGTATCGTCATGAAGACATCACCTCAGTTAGATCGTCGGGAACCGTCAATGTCATCTTCCGCATTGGCTCGAAGAGCACGGCGCGGTTCCCACTGAGGGCGATGAATCCGACCGAATGCGCCAATATGCTTCGGTCAGAGGCCGCTGCCATGGTCGAGATTGGGGAACATTGCTTATTTCCGACGCCTCAACCGATTGGGCTCGGCGAGCCAGGTCCTCACTACCCAATGCCATGGGCGTTACAAACTTGGATCGAAGGCGAGGTTGCCACGCCGCACGGGCTAAGTGGATCGACGACGTTCGCCCTAGACCTTGTACACCTCGTGGCATCGTTGCGCCAAGCGGACACACGGGGCCGACGCTTCGACGGGCAAGGACGTGGTGGACATCTCTCCGATCATGACGATTGGATGAGTGTTTGCTTTGAAAACAGCGAGGGCCTTCTTGATGTGGCTCGACTGCGCGATTTGTGGACTCGCTTCCGGGAGTTGCCATCCGCTGGGCCTGTCGTGATGACTCATAGGGACCTTATCCCAGCAAACCTTCTCGTGCAGGGCGGGCGTCTTGTCGGAGTGCTTGATGGCGGCAGTTTCGGACCAGCCGACCCGTCGCTAGATTTGGTAGTCGCGTGGCATCTTCTAGACCGCGAGCGAAGAGCGACCTTTCGGTGCGGCCTTCAGGTTGAAGATCTTTGGTGGAAGCGTGGTGTTGCTTGGGCATTCCAGCAGGCAATGGGTCTCGTCTGGTATTACCGTCGCACCAACCCCGCCATGAGTGCGCTGGGGCGCAGCACGATCTCTCGCATTCTCGACGATCCGGACATCTGAATCGCGCAGTCCCTCCGTCGGGACGGACGTTCGTTTCCTAAACGGGGTTTGTCTACCATGCGCCGGAGTGTCGCGAGACACCGAACCAACTGCTCGCGGCGCCAATCGCGCACATCACGAGGATATCGCTCAAACTTTTGATCGGCCACCAACCTCCTCCCTCCGCTTGCCTTCGTCTTTGAAAGACAACGTCAGCGTTTCGTGCAATTTGCCGAGTGTGCCGTCCTTGCGAAAACGAATTCCCTGGACGACGAAGGTGACATGCCCGCTGAACGAGATCTGGCGGGTGCTGTCGCCCGGGGCACGCGTCCAGAAGCCGCCAAACAACGCCATGCGCTTGGGGGCTTGAAACCAGTCGAAAAGCGCCATATGTTTTGCACAGTAAATACGGCTGCTAATATGACAAGGAACTCCATGGGGCAAGCCCTCAAGAAATCCATGCAGAATGAACCCCTGGTTTTGTCCTATATGGACCGTGCCGGGAAAATTGCCGTTGACCAGGTGGCCGACAGCTTTGGAATGTCCAAGGGTCAGTTGGCTCAGACGGCCGGGCTTGCCCGCGAAACCCTCTATCGGCTGGAGCGCAGCCGCACGGCAAAGACGCAGGGGCGTCTGCGCGAGATGCTCGAAATCATCAGCCGCGTGACGGATTGGGCGGGAGGCAAGGAACAGGCCATGGCCTGGTACCGAGCCCAGCCGCTGCCGGCATTCGGTGGACGCACCGCCGAAGCCCTCGTGAAGGACGGCAAGGCCGCTGCTATTCGCGACTACCTCGATCACATGGCCCTGGGTGGCTTTGCTTGAGGTTTGTCGGAACCTGCTACAGGGCGCATGATCCACGTTGGGCATTCAAGCCGAGTTCCGGTGATGGAGCGGCGATCAGGGGCGCTCGATTCAATCCCAAAGGTGTGCCCGCGCTATATCTGGCGCTGACCGTCATGACGGCTGTCAAGGAAGCCAACCAGGGCTTCGCGCATCGCATCGACCCCTGCGTGCTGTGCTCTTATGAGGTGGACTGCGAGGACATCACTGATCTGACAACCGAGCAGGGGAGGGGAGAATCTTCTGTCACGCTTGCGGACATGGGGAGCGCCTGGGCCACGGCTCTCAGCAACGGAGAGCGACCTGCATCCTGGTCCATCTATGACCGGCTGCGGCCTGAAGGCATCGCTGGAATTCTGGTGCCGAGTTTTGCTCCGGGCGCGGAGACGGAAGACCGCAATCTGGTGCTATGGGACTGGGGTCCCGATCTTCCGCACAAAGTGAACGTGTTCGATCCGAGCGGTCGGCTGCCGAAAGACCAGCTGTCCTGGCGATGAAACAGGCCCGGAGGCTCCGGGGCAGCCCGAATGGCCGAAAACCAGTCTTTTGGCGCTCAGGGTGAGGCCGTTCGCGCGAACCTGAGCGGCGGAATAACGGCAGAGGAGGGGTTTTTTGCCTCGTTAGAGGTCGGAAGCCCTGGTCAGGTTGATGCGGAAGCGATCTCTGCGGCGCTGATAGCGGCGGGTCATCTCCGAGGAGTTATGGCCGAGTTGTTTTTGCACATAGCGATCGTCGACCTCGGCCGACGAGGTCAACGCGCAGCGAGTGGCCGGCGAATTTGACGATGCGGGCCATTGTCGAGGAGCAGCGGGCAAGGCGCAGCAATGACGATGATCGAATTTTTCTCTTCAAAGGCGGGGTTCGAATAGGACAACTAGGACTAGCAGCCCCGCCAGCGCGTGTTCCTGCTGGCCGCTGTCCCAGCGTTAGCGCGAGGGCCTGGCTCCCACGCCCTGCATCGTCAGCGACCGATCGGGAGCACGGGCTGCTCCGCAGACTCGACTTCATATCAGCTGGCGCTAATTATCGTCCCCTGGGTGAAAAACCTTAGAGGCGACATGCTGAAACCATCAAGGAAGAACAATGTTCGAGAGAGCCGACTTCTATCTCTTTTTCGCAGCTATGGTGATCGTATCACAGTACGGCGGGTCACACGCAAACTTCATTCGTACCGAGATTGGCTCAGAGCCTTTGCCCTGACGCACCTCCCGACGAGCAAGGCTCATCACTGCAATGCCTGCGATCGCGATGTAGCGGCTTTTTACCGTTTCGGAGCGTACACTCTTATCTGCCCGCTTTGTCATGCCGTGGATCGTGAGCGGTTTTTGATTTGTGCTCTAGACCGTAGGCTTATCAAGTTGCCGGCGGGGCAGCTTGAAATTCTCCAGATTGCGCCGAGCGAGAAGGGTCTTTCAAAGAGACTCTCTCAAGCGGGCAATCTAATCAAAGCCGATTTCGAGCCGGGACGGTACGGGCCCGATACCGTGAAAATTGACCTGATGGACATGCGTCGCACCAGCGATCTCGATATCGTCGTCTTAAGTCATGTCATGGAACACGTACCTGATGATCGGCATGTGTTTCGGCAACTTTGGTCATCTCTTAAGCCCCGAGGGCAGGTCTGGATCCAGGTGCCGCTTATTTATCGCCAAACGATCGAAGCGACGCCATCTATGTCACTGAGCGAGCGCGACGAGCGCTTTGGTGGATCGGATCACGTGCGAGCCTACGGACCGGATATCAAGGAGCGTATCGAGGACGCCGGCTTTACGGTCACCCGAATAAATTCAGATCGTATACCCGCCGCGGATCGCGACCGGCTTGGGCTTCTCTCCGATACTCTCTTTGTGGCAGAACGGCCCGAGTAACCCAATTTGGAATGAAAGCATTGTTGCCACGCTTGTCCGCTTGGGCCTGCCTTCGGGCGCCGGGCCGGCTTTGCCCAGCCAACCCGGACGCGAGCGGACAGATTTGGTTCCGTGGGGCTCCATCTTCGAAACTGCGGCGACCGTTTTAAAGAAATCAAAAGGCTGCCGAAGGCGTCATCTTGGCGACGAGGCCATGATCGGCGAATCCCACCCCTCCGCGACCATGATCCGAGGGATATCTCGCGCCTTGCCTCTCAAAAAGTGGTTTGTCTACCATGCGACGGAGCGTCGCGAGGAACATAAATCAATAGAAAAATCAATGCCTTAATGACTAGACCTTCGTTCCTTGATGCCTCGCAAACTTGTCTAGGTGCAGAATAGGAGCCGCGTCTACAACTGCTCGCGGCGCCAATGGCGCCCAAAAGGCATACGTCGACGAAGCTGGTGCACGACGAGGCATTGAGCATCCACAGCCTGCGGCGCCTCTACGCGTTGATGACCCGAAGCCGCCTTACGCATTGCCTGTTGACCCAGGCATATCTTCTCTGTCCGCACAAAAGGCATACAGTGGTATAAACAGGAGATATCGTCGGTTTCCAATCTGATAACGGATGAAGGGAGTTGAGTGATGTTCACGAACAGCAAACGTTTTTCGCGCCGTCGGTTCCTCGGCGTCAGCGCCGGCGCCTTCGCAGCCGGCCCGTTGGGCCCGTTTGTGCGAGCGGCATGCGCGCAGGTGACGACATTCAAGGCCGGCGTTATCACCTCGCTGTCGGGCGAGAACATCCTCGGCGGCAACCTGACCAAACGCGGTTACGACCTATGGGCGGAGGCCGTCAACGCCAAGGGCGGGGTTGAAGTCGCCGGCGAGCGTTTCAAGGTCGACATGTTCTACGGTGACGACCAAAGCAACCCCGCGACCGGCGCCGATGCCGCCGAGCGCCTGATCGTCCAGAATGAGGTCGACGTGCTATTCGGCCCTTACACCAGCGGCTCGACTATCGCCGTGCAGCCGATTTGCCAGAAGTACCAGGTGCCGATGATTTCCGGCTCCGCGGAATCCCCAAACGTCTGGAAGGCCAAGCCGGAATTCAACTTCGGCATCATCCCGGCCGTGGACACCACTGCGGGTAAATCGCTGGCCGTGCTGGCGAAACTGTCTAACCCCATGGCCAAGACGATTGCTGTGATCGGCGTCAACGAACCCTTCTCGAAGGAAACCGGCGAAGGTTTTCGCGACGGGGCCAAGGAGGCCGGATTGGAAGTCGTCGCCTACGAATTGGTGCCGGCCTCTGGCGACCTTACCCCCGTCATCTCTAAGATCGCAGCGCTCAATCCCGATATCGTCGCCGTCGGCGGCCATGAGGAGCCGCTGATCAATGTCGTCAAGACCTCCAAGTCGCTGAACTTCCGGCCCAAGGCGCTGATAATGCACTATGGCGTCACCGACCCGGCCTTCGCCCAGGCGCTCGCCGCGGACGCCGACGGCACCTGCGGCGTCTCCGTGTGGCTGCCGTCAGTTTCATATAAGGACGACCTCTTCGGCACCGCAAAGGAGTTTGCCGAGATGGCGCAAAAGAAGTCCGGGCACGAGCCCGACTATACCGAAGCGGCCTGCGCGGCCAGCGGTCTCGTTTTCGGCGATGCCGTCAAGCGGCTTGGCAAGAAGCCGGGGCTCACGCCTGAAGACAGGGTGGCTCTTAAGGACGCGATAGCCGCGACCGACATCCAGACCTTCTACGGACCGATCAAGTTCGAGAAGGAAGGCAACCACTACCACGACAACGTCCAGCCGGTGCCGGTGCTGATCCAGATTCAGGGTGGCAAGACCGTAGCGGTGGGGCCGAAAGAGGCCGCGGCAGCGGACCTCACCTACCCGCTGCCAGCTTGGAAATAGCCGGTTCTGGACAGGGTGGGGGCGGCCTCGTCGCCATCACCCTTGCCCGGCGCAATGACGGTGGTTGCGCGTGCTCGGAAAATGACGGACCATGCTATCGTGTGTACGGCCGCTTTGCCGCGGCACTCCGCTCTTTCGTTGGCTGACGGACGGTTCCCGCGTTGGATCTATTCCTACAGACCTTGCTGAACGGCCTTCTGATCGGCGGCGTCATCGCCACTTTTACGATCGGTTTCCAGCTCGCTTTCGGCGTGCTGCATGTCATCGATTTCGCGGTGGGCGGCTGGGTCGTGCTGGGCGGCTATCTCGGCTACTATATGGGTGCCGGACTTGGTGTCGACGGATTCCTGGCGATCCCCGTGGCCTTCATGCTATTCGGCGCCATCGGCTATCTGATTGGGCCGATCCTCTACAATGTCCGCAACAGCCGCACGGCGCGGCCGGAATTGATGGCGCTGGCGTTGACCTTCGGCCTGTTCACACTGCTGCGCGGCGGCATGCTGACCGCGTGGGGCTTCAATACCCACAGCGTGCCGACCGTGTTGAGCGGAGAGAGCCTCGCCGTCGGCCCCGTGACGGTGCCACTGATCCGCGTGGCCGCGGCGGTCTTCGCGATCGCCATCGCCGGCGGACTGTTCCTGTTCCTCTACCGCACCCGCTATGGGTTGGCGATCAGAGCGACGGCTGAAAACCGGCAGAACGCCGCACTGATGGGCGTCAACATCCGCCGCCTCAGCGCCACTGTTTACGGGCTCTACGCAGGCATCACTGCCATGGCCGGCGTACTAATGGGTGCAATCTTTTCAGTGAACCCGGAAGTCGGCCTGCGCTATACTCTGTTCGCATTTTTCGTGGCTGTGCTTGCCGGCTTGGGCTCCGTCGGCGGTGCCCTCGTCGCCGCGCTGCTGCTCGGCGTCATCGAAGCCTTCGTCGCGACCTATGTCGGGTCGAGCTATTCGCTGCTGGCGATCTTCGGCACCCTATTTCTCGTCCTTCTCGTGTCTCCGCGCGGGATCCTGCGGCACGGCTTGTGAGGCGGGACATGAAGCCACGCTGGGCCGTCCTCCTCCTGCTGATCGCCGTAATCGTTGTGCTGGCGCTGCTGCCGATGCTGGTCAACAACTACTGGCTGCGCATTGCCACTGGCGCGCTGATGTGGGCGGGGCTGGCCTGCTCCTGGAACATGCTCGGCGGCTATGCCGGCTACATCAATTTCGGCCATTCGGCCTTCTTCGGGCTCGGCGCCTATGTTACGGCGCTGCTGATGGGCGACAGGCTCGCCTGGCCCTTCTTCGCCACCCTCCCGGCCGGTATCGTGGTGACGGCGCTGTTTGCCATCATCATCGGCGCGCCGACGCTGCGCTTGCGCGGCGCCTATTTCGCCATAGCCACCTGGGCCTTCGCCGAGGTGCTCATACAGTTCGCCTCGGTGATGGACTTCACCGGCGGCATCGGCGGCATTGGGCTGCCGCCCTTTCTTGACGAGCGCTTCTTCTACTTCGCCATGTTCGGCGCGGCCGCGCTCACCTATCTCATTACGTGGGCGCTGTTCGAGCGCTCGCGTTTCGGGCTGAAGGTCAAGGCACTGCGCGATCATGAGCCGGCGGCCGAGGCTATCGGTATCAATACTTCGCTGGTCAAGCTGCAGACCTTCGTGCTCAGTGCCGTCACCGCCTCGGTATTCGGCGCGATCTTCGCCTACTGGGTCACGTTCATCAATCCGAAAAGCGTCTTCGGCGGCGACATCACCGATCAGATGGTGGTGATGGTGCTGCTGGGCGGGCTGGGCAGCCTGTGGGGGCCGGCATTGGGCGGTGTGGCGCTCTTTGTCGTAAACCGCATCATCTGGATGTACTGGGGTGACACCGCGTTCTATATCGCCATATTGGGCGCGGCCATCGTGCTGGTGGTGCTGTTTCTGCCGAACGGCATCGTCGGCATGTTTTCGAGGCGCGTGGCCAAGTCTGGCGCCGTGCTGGACAAGGCGGTCGGCAATCTTGTCGGCGGCGGCCCGGGACGGCCCAGTTGAGCGCCGCCGAGGGCAAAACGGCTGGCACCGGCGAACCTATTCTCGTCGTGCGCGAACTCCACTGCCATTTCGGCGGCATCAAGGCCGTCAACGGTGTCTCCCTGGACGTCGGTCGGCGCGAGATCGCCGGCCTGATCGGGCCTAACGGGTCTGGCAAGTCGACTCTGTTCAACCTGATATCGGGCACGGTGACGCCGGATCGTGGCCAGATCCGCTTCGACGGCCACGAAATCGGCGGCCGAAAGGCTCACACGATCGCGCGGCTGGGGCTTGCTCGCACCTTCCAGATTCCGGCCATGTTCGACAATATGAGCGTCACCGAAAACCTGCTGGCGGCTGCGGCCGAGGGCCACTGGCGGGGCGCGCGCGAACGGGCGGCCGATACGCTGGCGCTGCTCAAGCTGGAGCATGTCGCAGACAACCGCGCATCCGATCTTTCGGGCGGCCAGCAGAAACTGCTGGAGTTCGGGCGCGTTGTGATGCGCCAGGCCTCGCTCATTCTGCTCGACGAGGTGACAGCGGGCGTGCATCCCAGCATCCGCAAGATCATCGTGGAGGCCATCGCGCGGCTGCGCGAGCGCGGCACCACCGTCCTGGTCATCGAGCACGACATGGAAATGGTGCGGAACGTGTGCGACCGCATCATTGTCATGGATGCAGGCCGTGTCGTGGCCACCGGGCCTTTCAACGACATCGTTCGCAATTCGGAAGTTATGCAGACCTATCTGGGGCGGCTACAATGAGCACCACGCTCACCGCCGACAACATCGTCACCGGCTACGGCAAGCAGGAGATCGTCCATGGCGTCTCGCTGAGCGCGGAAGCTGGCAAGATTACCTGCATCTTCGGGCCGAACGGCAGTGGCAAGTCGACCCTGCTCAAGGCCATTGTCGGCGCGCTGCCGGTGTGGAGCGGTACGGCGCGCCTGGGTGAATCAACACTTTCCAACCTTGCCGTCCATGAAGTGGTGCGCCAGGGTCTGGTGTTGATGCCGCAGGGCGGCGGTGTGTTTCCGCGCCTGACAGTGATGGAGAATTTGCGCATGGGTGGCTACGCCATCGCGGACCGGCGGATAGTCGAGCAGCGCATCGAGGCGCTGATCGAGCAATATCCCTCTTTAGCACGGCGGCGGCGTACCGCGGCCGGTTCGCTTTCGGGCGGCGAGCAGGCAATGCTTGCGCTGGCGCGGGCACTGGTTTCGGAACCGCGCTTCATTCTGCTGGACGAGCCTTCCGCCGGATTGTCGCCGGCCATGGTCATCGAGACGCTCGAACGCATTACCACCCTCACCGCGCACGGCATTGGCATTGTGATGGTGGAGCAGAACATCCGCGAGGCGATGCCGATTGCGGACAAGCTTTACATCCTGGCGGCCGGCGAAAAGCGCTTCGAGGGGACGCGTCGGGACGTGCGCGACGACCGGCAGATCATGGAAATCTATATGGGGGGAGCGTGAGAGAAGCGGTCGACACCCCAGCGCGAGTTGCAAGTGCCAAATCTCGCTTGGCAGTTAATTCTAAGAAGGCGGTGATTTTCGGCAGTCAATTGGGAGAATGATCAGGCGAGATCGGTTGTCGTACAGAAGTTCAAGCCTGCTGCTCAGAACCTGAACACTCGCCTATGGCCGACTTGGCGAGACCCTTTGTGTCGAGCAACATTTCCGGTCTCATATCCAACTCCCGCCGTTCGTTTGCCGAAGATCTCGCCGCAAAGGGGAATGTTCAGATCACCGGCCCGGCGCTTCGCCGAAGGCACCGGCAGGATTGCCAAGACGGACCGGCTCCTTGCCAAAGCGAGCGTTGAAGTCCGCCATGAACTCAGGCGCATAAGCATTGGTCTCCTTGATCGTGCTGATGCCGCGCAGGCGCAGTGCCTTCACAAGCCGGTCCTGGAGTGTCTGATTGCCGCGCTCAACACGTCCTTTGGCAACCGGCACGCGTTCGCCCGCAGAATATTAGAGAGATGGCCCCGAAATGGATGTTGCGTAGGAGCCCGGGATCGACGGGCGTCACTGCAGCACTTCTTGATGGATTATCATGTCCGCGGCCCGCTGGCCGATCATCATACTGGGCGCATTGGTGTTGCCGCCGATCAACTTCGGCCGCGTCCAGGAGGGCAAGGGGCGCAAGGACCGCCACTCCACGCTGTCGCCGCGACTGCACGAACTGCATGGCGTCTGGTGGCTTGAGGGCGGCGACGGGGCGTGAAGCTGCCGCAGCTTGCCTGTTTCCGCGCCCAACCCGGTCTACGCGTAGGAGCACCGCGCCAGTTTTGGCGCTTCGGTTCTGCGAACCGCGGCGATGTGTTCACTTCCGCCCAATCCCGATGTTGATCGGGTTGCGGAGGATCGCTGAGGCGCTGCCCTGGGCACGGTCGCGGACCATGCGATCGAGCGTCTCACGGAGACCTCGCGCTCGCTTTCGCTCAACTCGAGGTGCCCGAGCACCTCCTCGACGATCGGATTGCTCCACAAGATTCAGTCCCACAGTTCCTCACCCATCTTGAAGTCCGTGCTCTCGATTATCGTCTCGACACTGATCTCGTGCAGCCCGGCAGCGGCGAGTTCTCGACGCAGCCTCTCGGGATCACTAAGTTGGAATGGTAGCGGCGGCGGATCCACAGGGGGACGATCAAAGTCCGGGCGAACAGATCGGACGGCCTCCACCAGAAAACCAAGGAAGTCGATCTGGTGCGGATTTCCATAAGCAATGACCAGAACACGGCCGCCCGGCTTGACGACCCGAGCCATCTCGCGAATGCCCCTCGGCATGTCAGGAAACAGCATGACGCCGAACTGCGATCCGGCAATGTCGAAGCCGTCGTCGTTTAAGGCGAGCGCGTGGCCGTCCATTACACGGGTCTGCACTGATAATCCTTCCCTCTCCGCGCGTTTGCCGAGCAACTCCAGCATCGTGGGAGACTGGTCAATGGCGAAGAACCTCGGCGCCCATGCGCGCCGCCGGGCTGGTGAGCGCGCCGCTGCACGTCGAGCAAGCGCATTCCGGAACGGAGCTCCGCCCTGTTCAGCGCCTCGCTGCCGAGCCATATCTGCGTCTCGGTATTGGTTCGGTCATAGCCCGGCGCGATCCGATCCCAGGCTTGCCGTGTTTCAATCGGCACGCGGTCGTCTTCCGACTTCGCTTCGACAGCAGTGTGTTTCCGCTCCGCAGCTTCTTGCAGTTCCGTCGTGCCTAAATCGTTCGTGGACATGGTTTTCTCCGGTTTCTACTTATTGAGGGCGAAGCAAACCGTACCGCCACAAGCCAGGTGCCGCTTCGGGCAAACTCCCAATCTCACGTCGGAACTATGGGGAATTTCACCCACGGCCGCGTTGCATTCAGACAAGCTTGTGCTCGTAGGCCCAAGCGGCTGCGGCGGTGCGCGAGGAGATGTCTCGCTTGTTAAAGATTTGCTGAGGTGCCGGTCGATGGTCTTTCCGCTGAGGCAGAGCTCATGAGCGATCACCTTATTCGACCTGCCGGCCGCCACCAGCCGCAGCACGTGCAGCTCGCGTGGCGTCAGCCCGAAACCAATCTCCGGTGATGCAACTGATGTCTGAGAATCGATCCTCGGGATATCGGATGCGGCACCCAACGCTTTCGAACGCCTCCCGAAGCGGAGCGCATGCGCCGCGGCTGTGATCGGCGAGTGCCCATCGGAATCTCGCCACACTTGTCACTCCAGAGTAGATGTCCGATCCTATTCTATCGCACGAGCAGCCAACTGGTTTACAATTGCTCCAACTGTCGCAACTATGGAGGAAGCCGATGCAAGAGGCCCTCGTCGTCCGCCGCGAGACACACATCCCGGCGCCCCCCGCTGCGCTGTTTGCCCTCCTGACCGATCCGGAGAAGATCCTGCGCTGGATGGGAACAGAGGCGCAGCTCGAGCCGCAGCCCGGCGGGCTCTATCTCGTCAATGTTACCGGGGCTCGCGTCGCTCGCGGCTCCTTCCGGGAGGTGGTGCCGGTGCACCGTCTGGCATACAGCTTCGGCTGGGAAGAGAGCGATGAGGTGCCGCCGGGATCGAGCCTGGTCGAGATCGATCTGATCGAGCAGCCGGACGGAACGCTGCTGCGCCTGACCCACACCGGCCTGCCCAATGCCGAGCAATGCGCCGGCCATGCGGAGGGCTGGGCTCATTACCTCGGCAGGCTGGGCGAGGTTGCAGCCGGGCGTGATCCCGGCCCGGATCCCAAATACGGCCACACGGGCAGGGGGTGACGGCCTTCCGCGCGCGATATCGCCGCCCGTGAGCCCGTTGCAATTTGACGGCGGATGCCGGCTCGCAGGGCGGGTCGAACCCGGCGCCATCGAGGATCGGACCGTACAAGCGCCGGGGGGCGGGGGGAGGATAGATCGGCGGGCCGGCTGCGCATCGTCACGGCGCGGATGACAGGCCGGGCGCGGTGGCCGCATAATCGCGCCATGGATCTGCCCGCGCCTCTCGCCTGGCTGGTGGACGAGGCCGGCGCCTCGGCCGCCCCCGACCGATTTCTGGCCGAGCTCGGCGGCCGACTTCTGGCTGACGGCCTGCCGCTGGCCGGCGGCGCGCTGACGCTCGCGGTTCCGCATCCCATTATCACCCGCCGCACCTGGCTTTGGCGGGCGGAGACCGGGGCGGTGATCGAGGCGCTGAGCTTCGCTGGCGGTCCGCTCGGCCAGGCAGGGCGCGACTGGCTGGCGGAGCTCGGCCCGGTGCAGGAGGGCCCGGTTGGCCGGGCGCCGGATAGTCCGGTGCTGGGCTGGGCCGGAACCCGGCCGTTCGGCCCCGCCGAGGCTGCCCGGCTGCGCCAGGCCGCGCGCTTCGCCGCGGCGCCCCTTGCCGCACTTGCGGCGCGGGCGGCGCTGACAGCGCTACTCGAGGCTTATCTCGGCCGGCGCAGTGCCGCCCGGGTGCAAGGCGGGTCCCTGCGCCGCGGCACCGGCGAAACCATTCACGCCGCGCTGCTCTATGCCGACCTGCGCGGCTTCACCGCCCTGTCCGAGGCAACCGAGCCCGCGGCGGTGATCGCCGCGCTCGACGCCTGGTTCGACCGCGTCGCCGGTGCGGTGCACGCCTTCGGGGGCGAAGTGCTGAAATTCATCGGCGACGGCATGCTGGCGATTTTCCCGGTCACCGCTGCGCCGGCCGAGGCCTGCGAGGCGGCGCTGCGCGCCGTCGTCGCCGCCCGCGCCGGCATGGCCCATCTCGATGCGGGGCGGCAGGCGCAGGGCCTGCCCCGGCTGCCGTTCGGCGCGGCGCTGCATCTCGGCGAGATGCTGTGGGGCAATATCGGCGCGGTCGACCGGCTGGATTTCACCGCCATCGGCCCCGCGGTCAACCTGGTCAGCCGGCTGGAGGGGCTATGCCGGCCGCTCGGCCGCTCGGTGCTGATCTCGGGCGCGGTCGCCGCCGAGATCACCACACCGCTGGTGCCGCTGGGCGAACACGTGCTGCGCGGCATCGCGGCGCCCTGCACCGTCTTCACCCTGCCGGATGCGTAATCGCGGTCCTGCGGGGCGGCGGCGTCAACCGCAGATTTGGTTAGCTTGATTTTGGCCATCTAGTCGTCTCCGAACGTCAAAAACTAGGAGCAGAATAGGGGCACTCAGACCCACTGCTCCGGACTACTGCCGCGTGCTAGAGAAAAGGTCGAAAGCTCAAGAACGCAAGCTAAGTCCTTGCATCGTAGTGTCTTTTCGCATTTTTACTTGCAAACGGCGGACATGAACTTAGACGAAATTGGCGGGCTCTTAGTCGGCTTCCGCCCCCCTTCGGCGTCTTCATCCGGTACGGTTTCATCAAAGATGACCGACCAGACAACATCCATCAGCCTGCGGCGCCTGACGCCATGATCGTCACTTGGGGGAAGGCCGGACTGGCGCCCTGAGCATTTGTGGCGCCACTGCGACGCATGGCATGTGCATGGAATGGCGCGAAGACACCGTCCTCGGGCAAGGTGCGGCAACGCTATCATGTCACGATGATAGCCATCAATTCGCTCTTCTGCCGTGCAGACTTTGGTTCCGCTTGATTGGCGCGAACGCGACTTCCTATTCCAAGCGCGCTCGAATGCTTAGGCTCAGGTTTAAGGTGGCGGCGCATTGCGGTCTGGGCAATCAAGGGTTGAGCCTTCTTCACATGGAGAAGGCTGATCGCCAACGCCGCCATAACGCTCAACGAGTTTTGCGAATCCGTAGGCGAAGGCGGAAAGAAGCGCCAGGATAACCACTATTCGGATGGCCATAGGGGATCGTAACAGGATCCCACATTGGATGTCGCAATTCCTCCGCTGCCGGTAGTGCGTCAATTTGAAATTTGACCTTTGCCGTGTCGCATCCGGTCCCGGCTCCTATATGCTTAGCGGAGCTACGCAGGAGACGTGGGTCATGAGCGTGACGTCTGATAAGCCCGAGCATGTCGCTACCGCTTTTGCGAACGCTTGGAACCGGCATGACATGGATGAGTTTGCGTCTCTGTTCGCTTCCGATGCTAATTTCGTTAACGTCGTAGGTGTTTGGTGGAAGAACCGATCCGAGATCGAAGCGGCGCACCGAGCCACCCATGAGACCATGTTTCGGGATAGCCGATTAGAAGGCGATATCTCGTCGGTTGTGGAATTGGCTCCGGGGCTTGCTTCTGTTCATTGCACTTGGACGCTAACGGGAGCATTTGCTCCGGACGGCTCCCCGGCCGGGGTTAGGAAAGGCATATTGCTTCTGATTGTCCAAGAAGGGCAGTCGGGATGGCGAATCAAGGTGGCTCAGAACACGGATATTGTTCCAGGCGCAATCGCCCCAGCCGGCTCGAAAGGCTAGCTCGCGCCAACAGAGGCGGAACAGGGCGTGCGCCAGCGAGCCTGACCACCAATACGTATGCGTGTCGGAATGCCGAATTCGACTGCTTTGATCCTCGTCACTGAGGCCGTCAACGTCACGCGTGCCGAATTCCTGGTCTTCGCCAAGGCCCATGGCGCCATGGACCTGAGGGTACCGGCCGAGGTGGGCGTCGTTGCGAAAGTGACTATCCTCAGTTCAGGCAAGCTCGATTTCTCCGCCGTGACAAAATGGTGAGCGGCGAAGACATGAAAGCCCGAGCGGCTTGACAATAGCCGACTGAGGAAGTCGGCGTGTTTGCCCAATCACATGCAACTAAGGCCATCTTGGCTCAAAGGTAGCCTTTGGCCGAGGTCGGTTCTGAATTGAAGCCGGCCTACATCTATCACGAAGTGAACGGCAGTTTTGCGCTTCAATGCAATATCGGCCGCAGAGGCGGATTTTGCTTTCGCCCAAAAGCAGACATTGCAGCTGACCATGCTGAAGGTCGCGCCCGCACCACCTGCCGACCTCAGCACCTCTAAGCGCAAACGTCTGGTGTAATGCCCGATGCGCGCGCTCGCAGGGCATCTCGCTGTTACATCGCCGTGACAAAAGCACCGCCACGGTGGCGTCAACCGGTTACACAGGGCAAGAAATATCTCCGGCCTTCTGGGAGTGACGTGTCAGCGTCTCCAGAGGCTGCGTGGGCGCGGCGACTGGAACGCTCCACGCCTCGCAAGAGGGTTAGCGAAACCTCGTCAAGGCAAGGTCGAGCTGCGTTCTGCGTTCTATATCGGCGACGGCGGCGACTGGGAGAGATGGATACCATGCGCATGGGGCGTCTGGAAGTTGGCAGGACATGGACGCGGGGCGGCCCGC
The DNA here is from genome assembly GCF_040317695.1 of Mesorhizobium sp. M1403. Classification (NCBI taxonomy): domain Bacteria; kingdom Pseudomonadati; phylum Pseudomonadota; class Alphaproteobacteria; order Hyphomicrobiales; family Phyllobacteriaceae; genus Mesorhizobium; species Mesorhizobium sp. M1403. Next base: position 526,875 of record NZ_JAMYKY010000002.1, read on the forward strand.
GTGCAGGCGCTTGGCTGAGCGGTGCAGTGACCACGCAGCGCCACCTCGCAGCGATCATGGCTTGCGACGTGGTCGGCTATTCGCGCCTGACGGAGCGCGACGAGCGCGGCACGCTCGAGCGGCTGAAGATGTACCGCAAGGACCTCCTCGAACCGCTGGTCTCTGTGCACCAGGGTCGGATCGTCAAGCTCACCGGCGACGGCATGCTCTGCGAGTTCGCGAGCGTCGTTAACGCGGTGACCTCGGCAATGGCGATTCAGCGGGCCCTGGCAGAACATGAGGCGGAGATGCCCCAGGGAGAGCGGATTCGCTTGCGCATCGGCGTCAATCTCGGCGACGTGGTCTGCGAGGAGGACGGCGACCTCTACGGTGACGGGGTCAACATCGCCGCCCGACTCGAAAGCATCGCCGATGCCGGCACCGTGGTCGTCTCCGGCACCGCGTACGACCACCTTCAGGGCAAGCTCGATTGCGGCTTCAGGCCGCTCGGCAACCTGCGCCTCAAGAACATCGAGCGGCCGGTGCGCGCCTACCGCGTCGAGACCGACGCCAGCGCCTCGGTGGCTGCATCGCCTCCCTTGCCCGAGAAACCCTCGATCGCGGTCCTGCCTTTCACCAACATGAGCGGCGACCCCGACCAGGAATACTTCGCCGACGGGCTGGTGGAGGACATCATCACGGGATTGAGTCGGGTGAACTCCTTCTTCGTGATCGCCCGCAACTCGTCCTTCACCTACAAGGGCCGGGCGGTAGACCTGCGCCAGGTCGGGCGCGAGCTGGGCGTCCGCTACGTGCTAGAAGGCAGCATCCGCAGAGCAGGATCGCGGGTGCGTATCAGCGGGCAGCTGGTGGACGCGATCAGTGGGCACCATGTCTGGACTGACCGCTTCGAGGGCGATGTGAGCGACATCTTCGACCTGCAGGACAAGGTGACCGAGAGCGTCGTCGGTGCGGTCGAACCGAGCATCCGGCTGCAGGAGATCAAGCAGGCGCGCATGAAACCGACCGAGTACATCAGCGCCTACGACCTCTACCTTCGCGCGCTGCCGCGCTTCTACAGCATGACGCGCGAAGGCTTTGCCGACGTGCGCCGGCTCACCAACGAGGCGCTCAGCATCGACCCTGGCTTCAACTTGGCGAAGGCACTCGGCGCCTATATCCGCAGCCTATCCGTGAGCCAGTGCTGGCACGAGCCCGACGATATCCGAGTCGCCGCGCGCATGGCGCGAGAGGTACTGGCGGAAGCGCGCGACGATCCCACGAGCCTACGCTTCGCCGCGCAGGTGATCGCCTACAGCGCGAAGGACTACGAGATGGCGTTGCGCACGATCGAGCGATCCCTGCTGCTCAACCCCAATTCGGCGCAGGGCCATACGGGCAGCGGCTGGGTGAACGCACATTCCAGCCGCCCGCTCGTCGCCATCGAGCACTTTCACAGGGCAATGCGGCTGAGCCCGATCGACCCCGAGAAGGGCATCGCGCTCTCCGGCATCGGGATGAGCTACCTGATGCTCGAGCGCTACGAGGAAGCGCTGGCATGGGGAGAACGCGCGCTGCACGAGATGCCGAACTACGGCTCCTCGCACCGGGTGGTGATCATGGCGCTGGTCAAACTCAACCGGCTGGACGAGGCGCAGGCGGCGGCGCGGCGTCTTATGAAGGCGTTCCCGACCTACACGCTCACCCTGCAGAGACAGATCAACCCGTGGCTGGACGAGGTGTTCGCCGAGCGTTATGTCGAGGCGCTGGGCATCTCCGGCGTGCCAGAGTGATCGTCGCAGTTGCAAAGATGCCCGGCGAGGCGACGTTCCCTTGACCTGCGTCGCTTCTGGAAGGCCAGTTCTCTGGCGGCTTGTCTTAGGACTGAGCGCGTAGAGCAGCGTGAACAGCCGGCGAGCTCTCCGTTGAATTCGCGTCGAACTTCCGGTTTCGATCCGCTTCTTATAAGGCAACAGGCAACCTCCGGGCGGTTCAGATCCTGCTTGGGCACACCGAGATCGAGAATACGGTTCGCCATCCGGATGTCGAGGTCGGGGACGCGCTCACATCGCCGAGGGAACCGAGATCTGATCACGATGGCCTCTCGACTTCGCGGAGAGGTCATCATGTTCTGAAAAGCCACCGCTCAGTTACGGGCTCGATTTCCGCAATGCGTCGCATCACAGCCGTTCGGCATGGAAGATGGTCATCCCGAAAACCGCCGGTCCACTGTCGCCCATCAAAGGCGGAACTATGCGGCGTTGAGGCGCTAGGCGAATTTGCGCCTCGTCTCGGCGGTTGAGACGAGCTCTGCTACTTCCTGAAAGCGGTCGCTAGCGGCGATCACAAGCCAGATCCGGCCGAGCACCCAGAGGGAAAGCGCCCACCGGAGCAGCAGCCAGAGATGCGGTGTTGGCATTTTCGGGCCCCCTGAATCCGGCCCGGCTGAGTTTGATGGAGAAGTTCGAACAGGCGCCAGGCATTAATCGGCAGCAGCACCAGTTCCATCAGGCTCAGGGTAAGCTGCCGATGAGGGGCGCCATAGGCGGCAAAGCACAAACAGCTCAGCACCGCCGTTATGCGCAGCCACAGCATGGCTTCATTGAGGCTTCATTGAGTAGGTGAGAACGGCGAAGAAGCTTCCGAGGAAGCCGATCGTCTCGGTCCAGATCATGATCATCTCTCGTTGGTTGAGTGAAGCCAACGGACCTTGGTCAGCCGGCGAAGCCGCCGTCATCGAGAAAACGCTGCTCCTCCGGTCGCATTTGGCGCCCGAGGATCGGGTTGCGGTGCGGAAACCGTCCAAACCGGCGTACGATGTCGCGATGGTGTTCGGCGCGCATCGTGTCGGAGGGTCCGATCTCGCGGGCCAGTGCCACCGAGCGGTCCTGGTCGGCCATGTTTTCGGAATGCGCGAAGGGCAGCGCGAAGAACAGCCGCCACGATGGATGCACCTCATGCTGGAACCCGGCATCGATGGCGTCCGCCGCGACGCGGCGGGCCTTCTTGTCCGTCGCATACATGCGCGGCGTGCCACGAAACGCATTGCGCGGAAACTGGTCCAGCAGCACCAGCAGCGCCAGGGCGCCATACGGCGTCGCCGCCCAGTCGTCGCAATCGCCGCGCGCCGCTGCCTCGTGCAGCGGCAGAAAGCGCTCTCGAAAGACGCGGTCGAAGGCCGCGTCTTTGGCGAACCATACGGTGGGGCCTACCAGCCACCAGAAGTCGATGACTTCGGCGGCATCGTGGGGCACATCTTCGAACCCGGTCCGATTCTTCCGGTTCTGGATCTTGAGCGCCTGCATGATCATGCCGCCTTCACGGTGCCGGCCAGTGCCGGCCAATCCTGAGCCTTTGCCCAGTCTGCGAACGGAGTCGGCTTGATCGGCAGCACGCTGATCGTCTCACGCAGATCGACAGTCAGAAGCGTCGGGCGCTGCCGGTGGATCCAGGCATAGTTGGCGACGACCTGATCGGCCGCTTTTTTGCCCAGCATCGCCGTCACGTTGTCGGCAAAGTCTGCCAGCGGAACCGGATAATACTCGACGGCGCGGCCGATAATATCTGACAGGATATTGGCCATCTGTGGCCCGGTCAGCGCCTCGGGTCCGCCGATTTCGAAGCTGGCGCCCGCAAGCTCCGGCCGCCGCATCGCCTCGACGATATAAGCTGCCATGTTTTCCCATGAGATCCACGATGTGTGGAAATCCGCCGGCAGCGGATAGGGGAATACACCGTGGTGCATTATCGCCGCGGCGCTCCAGGGGGTGGCGACATTGCTCATATAGAGCGTCGGCTTGAGGATGATCGACGGCAGGCCGGAAGCCTTGATCATGTCGATGAGCTCGACCTTGGCGTCCATCAGCGCCGTGCCGGAGAGCCTGGAGACATGGCCGCTGGTGTTGAACACCATTAGCTTGACGTCCGCCTCCAGCGCCGCGTCGACCATGTTGCGGCCGTAGCGCAGAATTTCCTCGGGACTGGCATTGAGCGGCAGCGTCAGCGCCACCGCATCAACGCCAAGGCAGGCAAGGCCGACACGGCGGGCGTCAGCGAGGTCGCCGCGCACGATGTTGACGCCGTCGCCAAATGTGTCGGGCGCGCCTTTGCGTAAAAGGACGCGTACGGTCGCGCCTGCCGCGCGGCATGCTTGCGCGATGGCTGAGCCCTGGGCGCCGCCGGCGCAGGTGACCAAAATTGAACTGGGGAAGTGACGCATGAGTTTGCTCCTCGGTGATGAACGTCTCGCGGCCGGCAGGACTGCCTCCGCTGCGGCCAGCCAATTCGCAGCTTTACTCTGCTGAATCCAGTGATATGATTTCAGGAATATGATGAATCAAACTGACCTATTCCGTGTCGATCTCAATCTGCTGGTCCTGTTCGAGGTCGTCATGGAGGAGCGTCATGTCGGTCGATCGGCGGAGCGGCTGAGCCTGTCACCATCGGCCGTCAGCCATGGGCTTGGGCGGCTGCGCTCCTTGCTAGGCGATCCGCTGTTCCTGAAAACGCCGCGCGGCGTCGTGCCCACCGACCGGGCAACGGAGTTGGCTGCTCCGGTGGCCGAGATTCTGGCGCGGGTACGGTCGGTGATTGCGAGCGCCGAGCCATTTGACCCCTCCCGCTCGATGCGCCGCTTCGTCATCGGCGCGCCGGACGGGGCCTCGTCCGTGTTCCTGCCGCCGCTGCTCCCCCAAGTGCGCCTGGAAGCGCCTGGCATCGACATCAGCATCCGGCAATTGCTGCCCAGGCCGGGCGAGCCGTCGCCAACTCTTGCCTGGCGCGACGCCATCGCCGAGCTTGAATCGCGCATGATGGACCTCGCCGTCGTTCCGTTCGGCGACTTCCCCGTGCGATTTGCGGTGGACACGATCTATGAGGAAGATTTCGTAATCGCGATGCACGCCGGCCACTCTTTCGCCAAGGACCCAAGCCTGGAAAATTACTGCGCCATGCAACACCTGGTTGTGTCGAGCGCGGGCGATCCAAAGGGTTTTGTCGACAAGGTGCTGGCTGAGAGAGCGCTGTCGCGCCGAGTTGCGCTCACTGTTCCGAACTTCATGTTCGGACTGGCGGTGCTTGCCGAAACGGATCTGATCTCAGCCTATCCACGCCGCTTCGTTGCTATGCACGCCAGCCGTTTCGGCGTGGTGGGTGTCGATGCGCCGTTCCTGCTCGGTCACTTCAAGATGAACAGCATCGTGCCGAAGGTCGCTATGATGGATGCGGGCCTAGCCTGGCTTGTTGGTCTACTAAAACGCACCGGGCAATCCGCTCTTGCTGCACCGCCCGGCTAAGTACTGACCTGCCGTAGAGCGCGAGCGAAGGTCGTGTCAGGTGAGTTCGCAGCGATGCTCCCGAATTGAAGTCCGCTTTTGAAGGTCCGAGGTCCGACGCTGCCAATCCGCCTCCGGTCCCAAAGACTGCTGGATCGCTTTGCGGCTCTTTCCGATCGTCAAATGAGAGTTCCCGAAAGCCGATGTGCCTGCATCATCCGATAACGATCTACCCTGAACCATTACGTGCGTGGCGAGTTGCTCAAACCGATAACCGATCTCCGACAACTCGAGATCATTTTGTGCGAAGCGCCGTTCCATCGTTGCCCCCGGGTTCTCGCAGATTGCTTTGAGAAATCCGAGTCCCGACTGGACTTTGTCGTCCGAAGCAGCCGTCGCGAGGTCGCTGGTCCGTGAAAAAAGGTCATCCTAAGCGAACGAGGATCGAACTAGGAGTCGGTGCCAAATGCCCAGGTCGGATCGTTAGGTTCGTGACCGGCTTCGGCTCACCGCCAATCGGCAGGGCGTCGAAGCCGTGCAACCCGTGCCTCGGCATGCTCGGCAATAGTCCGGCACGGCGCGTTCCCTCCCATCCTTGCGGGTCTGCACACGCGGCATCCAAACGTAGGTTGCGCGTTCCTGGTCCTTCTTGGCTACGGCCATAATAATTCCCGCGATATGGATCGGCCTCAAGGCAGACATCTACCGGTAACTATCTGGGTCCTTGGCCTTCTCGGCCTGGCAACCAACATTGCTCAGAGCAGCCTTACGATAAGCGCCTTCAAACACGCGGATCGCCCTCTCGAACTTAGCCGGATTAGGCGCCAAGTGTTTATCTAGCCCGTCGTACAAAAGGACGGAGACAGCCATCATTGCTTTTCCACTTTCGCTTGGTCTCAGCGCCGGGCACCTTTTCAATACGCCATAGATGTTACCTGAAATTGCCGCAGCCCGATGCAATTTGCCATCTGCCATACGTGCCAAGTAATTGATGTTTTGCTGCTCTCCCTGCCCAGCTGAAGCAACCGGTATTGTGAAGGAGATTGCTAGGATGACCGTTACCAAAATGCGGCTCAAACGTTTCCCTTCTCCTTGCAGTCAACTCGCACCACTAATCACCCGTTATCATAGCCTAGCCCGAGCTTCAAAAGCTCGCCAATAGGCGCCAGCTCGCTTATGAAGGAGGTTGGGGTGTCTGGATCTGCTGGTGTAACTTCATCGACGCACTCATCCCTGGGTTCGAGTCGATCGACCGCCCGGTTGAACTGGTGGTCAGTATTGCGGACCGTTGGACGGGCCTCCTCCGGTTAATACCTTCATGCTTTGTACCAAAGCCACCACAGAGCTTTCAGGCTTTCCGATCCAGAGGCGGCATATCAGATTGGACTGACGCTCGATCTAGATGACCGAGCCTACGGAAATAGGTCCTATTATGAATTTCGCGACCAAGTAAAGCAGTAAGAAGAGCTGCACAATATGCCTCTTGAGGTGCGATGGGGCCCCAATCGGCCGAGCGAACCGTCGCAGCGGAGCATCCAACCGATCCCAGCGATCCAAGCGATCCAACCCGTCGATTGAATAGGAGGTCAGCGTCTCCGCGTCCGCCGTTCCTCTTCCTGGTCGCGGCTGGCACTGACCACGGCCGGGCATTGGCCCCGGCTGCGCACATGTCACTCAAAAGTCTGCGCCATGGCGGAGAAATAACGATTGTCGGGGATGGGCAGCATCAGGCCGACTAGGCCCGATCGCGAACGCCGCAAGCTCCGCGCCTGCAGATTGGTAGTGTACTGGTGGCGTTCGGCGAGGCTGAGAATTGTTTCCACCGCCGCAACCCGATGGCGCTTGCACGGCGACACGCTTCCTTCACCGGCCTGATAATCACGGCGAACTCGGAGCCAATCGCCTCGATCGACAGCCAATACGCGGCGTCAAGACGATAAGGCGATCCGGCTCCGCACGATCGCGGCTGCGCTTGCGCCCGTTCCGGCCCGCTCGCATGCGATCAGCCCGCTGGCCGACAAGGCGAAGGTGCGCCGCGATACGTGAGTCTGGTCGGCATCGATCCACGGAATGAATGCTTGACCTCAAGTTAACTTCAGCTTGTACCAAACTGGTTGTACGAATTGAAGGAGTATCATCAATGCTGACCAACATTGATCTTCAGGGACTTCGTGTAGCAGTCACGGGCGGCACGTCCGGTCTAGGACTGGCGCTTGTCCGGCAGCTTGCCAGAGAGGGTGCGTTCGTCGCCTTCGTTGCCCGCACGGCCGCGAATGTCGAACGCATCGCCGACGAGACAGGCGCACATGGCATTGTCGGCGACGTCGGCAAAAAGGACGACATCTACCCGATCGCGTTGCAGGTCACCGCGAGCTTAGACGGGCTCGACGTTCTGATCAACAATGCGTCGAGCCTCGGGCCCGTCCCAATGGCGCTCCTTGCCGATACCGAGTGCGAGGAGCTGGAAAATGCGCTCGCGGTCAATCTCGTCGGCGCGTTCCGGCTGACGAAAGCACTGTTCGGTGCACTTGCCGCGTCCGCGCGCGAGGGCCGTGGCGCACTGGTGATCAACATCTCCAGCGACGCGGCGGTGAACGCCTATCCCGGCTGGGGCGCGTATGGTGCGAGCAAGGCCGCTCTTGCTCAACTGACGGCGATTTGGGACGAGGAGGCAAAGGCCGACGGCATCCGGCTCCTCGCGCTCGACCCCGGCGATATGGACACCCCGCTGCACGCGCTGGCGCTTCCTGACGCCGATCCGTCGACATTGAAGCGTCCCGACCTGGCTGCTGCCGAGATCATCGAAAAGATGCTCGACACGCTGCCGGCCGGCGCAACACTTCTCGCCGAGACACGCGGATGATTGCCGCCGACCGTCCGGATCGGCGCGCCGCCAGGCTGTTCGTCGTCGAGGCGGACGGCACGATGCGCGACCTGCCGCGAGCTGGACTCGCGACGCTGTTCAACCCCGGCGATCTGGTCGTCGCCAATGACGCCGCGACCTTGCCTGCCAGCTTGCTCGGCACGCATGTCCCAAGCGGTGAGGCGATCGAGATCCGCCTGGCGGGCTGGCTGTCACTTCCCGATCCAACGCGCTTCGTAGCGATTGCCTTCGGCGCGGGCGATCACCGGACGCGCACGGAAGACCGGCTGCCTCCACCTCCGCTGTCACCAGGCGATCGCCTCCGGCTCGGCTCGCTTGACGCCGTCGTCGAGCGCCTTCTCGACCATCCACGCCTTCTCGAGTTGCACTTCCCAGGCAACCGCGCAGCGGTGCTTGCAGGACTGGCGCAGCACGGCCGGCCGATCCAATACGCGCATGTTCCCGAGCCGTTGGCACTGTGGGATGTTTGGACGAAGATTGCCGCCGGGCCGGTCGCGTTCGAGGCGCCGTCGGCAGGCTTCGCGCTCGACTGGCGCACGCTCCAAGCCTGGCGTCGGCACGACGTTGGCTTTGCAACACTCACGCATGCTGCGGGCGTCTCTTCCACCGGCGATCCCGCGCTCGACTCGCGCCTTCCCTTCGACGAGCCATACCGCATCCCTGGGCACACCGCGGCGCAGGTCGCGCGGGCGAAGCTGCGCGGCAGCCGCATCATTGCGATCGGCACGAGCGTAGTGCGCGCACTTGAGGCAGCCGCCAATCCCGGCGGCAATGTGCGTGCCGCAAATGGCATTGCGACAGGGCGCATCGCGCGGGGCACCCCACTTCGCGTGGTCGATGCGATTCTAACAGGCGTCCACCAGCCCGGCGAAAGCCATTTCGAGCTGCTGCGCGCCTTTGCCGACGATGCTCTGCTCGCCAAGGCCTCCGCGGCCTTCGCCGAGCACCGATATCGCACGCATGAATTCGGCGATTCCATGCTGCTCAATCGCCAACGGCTGGATCGATCGCGGACAGAACAGGAAGTGCGCGAGACGAAGCCTCTACTCTAGGCGATCCGATGATCTTGGATTTCCAGGGCTTTCGAAAACGACATTTTGATTAAGTAATTCATCTAAAACAACTATTTCGACACTAGTAACTTCGACTCTAGGGGTCCGGAGTTCGAATTTCGTCGCCGGGAGTCACGCGCGAGCTGCGGCTGAGACGCGGATAGGCCCGCGCCCTGTGCCGCGGTGATCGCCACCACGTCACCAATGCCTATTCGCCGCGCCAGGGTGAGCCGGGAGCGACGATGGCGGTATTCAAGTTGACGCTAATACAATATTGCCTACGCTCCAACGTTGGGCGATAGTGTGCGTCGGGAGGCAGGAGGCTATAGTTGGCTTTAGCTTAGACTTTGCCCAATCACGAGAGAATACCTTGCAGCTCGTGAACCGGCTCAAGGCAGCAGCTTGTGCTTCAGCCTAGGCGGAAGATGCCAGGTGGATCGTCTCTTCCACTGTAACGTTGCGTGGTTGGGAAGCAATTCGGCAAGCCTTTTCACAGAACGAAGACAGGGATCTCGCTTGCGCAATACAGGAACTCAGCAATTACCCTGATGTTTGGGCAGGATGCCTTCGATGCGCCATGACGACCAGGAAACTGGGAGGCGACGCGTGAAGTCTTGGTAAGGGCAGCTGGCAGCGTAGTGGTGGCGTCGACGATCGCGTGAACGCCCGGGCTCTAGACAGTGTCGAGGAGACAGCGGATGAGGCAACTCGAATTTTTCTATTTCCTTGGGAGTGGTTATGCATACCTCTCCGTCATGCGTATCGGCTCTTTGGCGAGGGACGCTGGCATTACCGTCAGATGGCGTCCATTCAATGTCCGCACCGTCATGGCGGAAAACAACATTGCGCTTCGCTCGCAGACCGCCAAGGTCAAATACATGTGGCGTGACGTGCAGCGCAGGGCGCGAACTCACGCGCTACCCTTCGTAACTGCGCCCATCTGGCCAACCGACCCCGACCTTCTGGCCAACAGGGTTGCAATGGTCGCCGCGGAAGGCGGCTGGTGTGAGGACTATACAATCGAGAGCTTCAAGGCTTGGTATTTGGAGGGCGTGGCCCTCGGCGACAGAGCCCACCTTGAACACGTGCTTCGGCCACTCGGCAAAGACGTGGATGCGGTGATCGCTCAGGCCAACGCACCCGCCGCCCACGAGCGGCTCAAGATGGAAACCGATGCGGCGCGCGAATACGGAATTTTCGGTTCGCCTGCGTTCGTGGTAAATGGCGAAACTTTTTGGGGAGACGACCGGCTCGAAGAAGCGCTTTCTTGGGCAACCGGTCGGCATCGGTTGCAAGATGTCCATTAGCACGGAAGTGCGCGAGCCCCTTGGATCCGCCAATCGTGGCTGACCTGCCCTGTTTGTCCGCTATAAGCGAATTCGCCAAGGTGATGGTCGTTTCTGGCCGGCGGCGGAAAATCTGAAGAAGATCGCAGAGCAGATGGAGGGCAGCGGTCCAGACCGGCCCCAACGTCGAAAAAGCTATCTCGAGATACTCGAAGCGACCGTTCGTGATCCACTCGACGTTGGGAAATCAACGAATCTGCCGAACTAGGGGGCGAGAGCGAATCCACAGTGCCTGGCGGCTTTCTAAACGGCAGGAATGCGATTCTGTCGCCGCATGGACGCCAAGCTTGGCCCCGACGATCTGCATTGATAATAATGCAGATTTGCATTATCTTATTGCGATGAACAGGAAATGTTTAATATGACAACGTTGACAGTGACGACAAGGGGACAGGTGACGTTCCGCAAGGACGTGCTGCAACATCTGGGCATCAAGCCGGGCGAGAAGATCGAGCTTGATCTGCTGCCCGACGGTCGGGCGGAATTGAAGGCGGCACGGGCGAAAGGGTCATTCCGGGACCTCCACGGCTTCCTCAGAGGCAAGACGAACGGCCAGGTGCTCAGCATCGAGGAGATCAACGAGGCGATAGCGGAAGCGGGCGCCGCGGCCGGGTCCGGCAAGGAATGAGGGTTACGGCCGACACGAATGTGCTGCTGCGCGCCTATGTCGCCGATGATGAGGGGCAGGCGGCCGTTGCCGTCGACCTGCTGGCCAAAGCGGACATCGTGGCCGTGAGCTTGCAGGCCTTGTGCGAGTTCGCCTGGGTTCTGGCCAGGCAATACCAGACAGAGCGCGAAAATATTGCCGCGGCGATCCGGGCGTTGCTGAACACCGCGAATGTTGTCGTCAACCGGCCGGCAGTTGAGGCAGGGCTGTCAGTCCTCGATGCCGGCGGCGATTTCGCGGACGGCGTGATCGCTTTTGACGGCGGCTGGCTTGGCGGGGAGACTTTCGTCTCGTTTGACCGGAAGGCCGCCAAACTGCTTTCGGCGCAGGGACAATCCGTACAGCTTCTTTCCTAAGTTTTCCGCGGTGGTCTTTCGCACTGCGCTGTCGCGTCTGTTAGAGGCTGCTGCGAGGAATCGAATTCTGTTTGTCCCGTGCCACAATCATCTAGGTGCGGCAGGCAGGAGAGGCAGGTGCCAAATCTGATTGCGCGTGCCGGGAGTGCAGCTTTCCATAGTGAACTGTGCGCCGTCATGCGCGGTCAAGCATAGGCCGGAAGCACGACTCCTAAGTTGGCCGCCAGTATGATCCCAGCGTTGATTGCTTCCCTGCTGGCAGGAATGGACGATCACGTTCGAACCGGGTAGCCGGACATTGGGGGTGTTTGTGTTCAGCAACACCATTCCGGCCAATCCCTCAACGGGATGACGAGAGCGGCGAACTGGGAGTCCAGCCGCTCAGATCTTCACCGACCCGGCGGCCAAGCCTGCGAGGAAATAACGCTGTGCAATCAGATACAGGATCAGAAGCGGGAGCGATCCCAGCACACTCATCGCCATCATCTCGTTCCATTCGAACGCATGTTGGCCCATTAGCAACTCGATACCGATTGGAACGGTCCGCATGTCTGTCGACTTCGTCAAAGTGAGCGCAAAGAGGAACTCATTCCACGCCAACAGAAACGTATAGACCGCAGTCGCGACGATGCCAGGCACTGAAAGAGGGATAACCACACGCCACAGCGCTGTCCAACTTGACCCGCCATCGACCAACACCGCCTCATCGAGTTCCCTTGGCAGGGTATTGAGATAGCCGGTCATCAGCAGAATTGCGTAAGGCAGGGTGAACACCATGTAGGTTAGAATCAGCGCGAAATAGGTGTTGAAAATGCCGAAGGCGACGACCATGCCGAAATAGGGGATGAGAAGCGTGATCGGCGGGACGGTCTGCGTGCTGATGATGAAGACGTTAAGCGTATTCTTAAAACGGAATGAATAGCGGCTGAAGCCATAGGCCGTAAGAATGGCGACCAGCAGCGTCAGAAGCGTTACCACTCCCGCGACGAGATAGCTGTTGAGAAAGAAGCGCACCTTGACCGGATCATTGAAGATCGAAAGGTAGGCTACGTTGGTGAAATGGTCGGGCAGCAGCCTCGGCGGTAGGGCAAAGATCTCGGTGTTCGATTTCAACGAAGTGAAAAACATCCACAGGATGGGAAAACCTGCAAAGACCAGACCGGCCGCGAGCCCCAGATATGTCAGTACGGTGGGCAATACGGTGTTTTTGAAAGAAGAGCGCTTTGCCATTGCCGGTCACCTGGCCTTCTGGTGTTTGATGTAGAAGTAAGTCGCGCCCATCGAGATGATCAGGATGAAGATCGCGCTCGCCGAGGCTTGTGAAAATTCGTAACTCGAAAACGCAAGCTTATAGGTATATGTGCTTAGCACCTCGGTCGCATGGATCGGGCCACCGCCCGTTGTCATCCAGACCAGCGGGAAGACCTGCATCGTCCAGATGAAATCCAGCAAGGCGATGCTGACGATGATCGGCATCAGCTGCGGAATCGTGATGTACCGGAACTTTTGGAACTCATTGGCCCCATCGATGCCTGCGGCCTCGTAAAGGTCCTTGGGGATGCCCTGCAGACCGGCGAGCAAGCTGACCATGTAAAGCGGGTATCCCGCCCAGATGTTCGCAAACGTCAACGCATGGAGCGCGGTTTTCGTCGAGGAGAACCACTCGACCTTGAAGTTGACGATATGGAGCGCCATCAGGATGCTGTTGACCACGCCGTTGGGATCCAAAAGCAACCGCCATATGATCGCGATGATCACTGCCGTAAAGAGCCAGGGCAAGATGTAGAGAACACGCAGAATGCTTCTAATCACCGGATGGACGCGTTGGGTGTTCAGCAAGAGCGCGAAGGCCAAGCCGATTAGAAGATGGAAAATGACGCTCATCACCGTGAAATAGAGGGTCTGCCCGACCGACTGCCAGAAAACCGGATCTGCGAAGATCGTCACGTAGTTCCGCAACCCTACGAAAGCAGCGTCCTTTTTCATGATCGCGCCGTCCATCAGCGAATAGCGCAGGACCGTGATCATGGGAAACAGCATGAGCAGGCAAAACAAAAACGTGGCTGGTGCCACGTAAAACAGCGGGATCAGCCTCTTTCTTGTCTTGTAAGAGATCATGCCACGCTTGCGCACTTTCGTTGGCGTGACGATCAGACCTTCGTTGGCGAGGCTCATGAGGTGTAACCCGTTTGATCGTAGGAACGTATCGTCTGGTTACGATGCAGCGGCAGCGCGATAGAACCATATCGCGCTGCCGGAATTGTCTGGAGCTGCGCCTACTTGGCGAAGTCAACCAACCACTGCTTTTGCGTATTGGCAGCCGCGTCCTTTGCGGTTTGCTGGCCGTCGAACATCTTTTGCACTTCGACGTTCATGTCTCGCATCAGGTCCTCGGCGACGGGCAGGCCCACGAATTCGTTGGCCAGGTGGCCGCTTTGGTAGATCTTGAAGGCTTCCTCAAATAGCGGGTCCGATTTCGAGAAGTCAGGCTTCGCGTGCACATTGCCTGGAAAGGCGTTTGCGAGCGATACCAGGCGGCCGTTCACTTCCGGGCTCATCAGATATTCAACGAGCTTCCAGGCCTCAGCCTTGTGCTCGGTGCTGTTGCTGATGCCGATGCCCCACGAGGCATAGGGCAGTCCGCGCTTACCCGAATAGCCATCAACCGCAGGCAGGGCAGAGATGCCGAACTTGAGATCGGGGTTGCGCTGGCGGATAAGATTGATATGTGCCAGCGAGTCGATCATCATTCCAACGCGGCCGTTGACGAACTCTTCGACCTTGTCCTGTTCCTTCTTGGCAAAGATGCCTGGCGATATGACGCCGGCGTCCTGCAGGGACTTGATGTATTCGAGCGTACCGACCACGGCACTATTTTCCACATCGGGCTTACCGTCCTTGAGCATCGACGCCCCGGAAGCCCACACCCAAGACATCACGTCGTTCTGGATGCCGCCGGGATTTTGCAGCGATAGCGGCAGCACCCACCCGTATTCGTTCTTGTCCGTATTGGTCATCTTCTTCGCGGCAGCGGCGAATTCTGTGCGGGTAGTCGGCATCTTGTCGACACCGGCAGCCTTGGCCAGATCGAGATTGACGAAGACCGGGTATACGAACGAGGCTAGCGGGAACATGACGCTTTGGCCGTTGACCTTGATGATGTCAGCGATCTGGCTCGGGTCATATTTGGCGTCGGCCATTAGGCTGTCCATCGACGCGATTGCGCCCTGCTTTGCAAGCCCGTTGACCCATGCGCCGTCCAGGCCGACGACATCGCTGAGCGTACCCGACGCGGCGCCGACCACGATCTGATCATGGGTGGCGGAGTAGGGGCCGCTGACAAGCGTCACCTTGATGCCAGGGTTTTTAGCTTCGAACTCATCCATGATGCCACGCAGAGCGCCAGCGGGCATTTCGGGCTCCCACCATTGGATGAATTCGAGATTGGTCTCAGCGAAGGCGCAGGTGGCAGATAGTACCCAGACGGCCACAGCGGACGAAGCCGCTACAATATATTTACTGACGTTCATGTTTCCCTCCTCGGAGCGATGTTTTGGCTCGATCCTCCCGATCGCGATCAAACTAGGTTCCCTTCCGGGTCTTTGTGTCAATCAAGAACTGGGATCGTGAAGAATGGCTGGGATAATGCGAAGCCAGAAATAAATGTAAGCAGTTGAATAATAACGCGATTTGTCTGAGTTCCGAGGAGGTGCTTTTTCCATTGTACACATTGCTCGCGTCGCATTTTTCCGCTAATTTCGTAAACAAACGAAAGCCTGTTAGCTCAAAAGAAAACAAATGAAAGGCGCATCGATCGGGCGGAAAAGCGGGCTTTCGGCGAGGTCACGCACTTGCGAAGACGTCGCAATTTAGACGGCGTTCAGGCGACTCTTGATCGCTTGGTCGCTTTGTTGGGTGACCAATGGGCACAAGACGATCTCGAGCTCCCGGTGAAAAAATCGGCGTGTCGCACCGCTGAACGATGTCGAGCAGGGTTGCACCGTTTGCCAAGGAGGACGGCCCGAAATTTCCCTTGATGCAAAGCCAACGATCTTAGTCGCCCACGAATGCTTGGCTCCTGGCCGGCTACGATCTTGCAGCTTAGAAGTCACGGCCCAAAAATAACCCTCAACCAACCGATTTGATGGTCGAGCGAGGGGTTCGCACACCAGAGCGGAGCCAGCGTCTAACAAAATTTGCGCGTCCGATTCTTTCCGGATCAACCCTCGCGGATCACGCTAAATTGCGAGATGCGTCTGGGGATCGAAGAAGTGCAACTTGGCCGCGTTGATCGCAAGATTAATCAACTCGCCCGGCCGGACCGCGCTGACGGCTTCAAACCTCGCTACGGCGTTTGCCGCACCGCTTAGATCTTCAACGGCATCTGGGTCGCCGGAATCGATTCGAACCGCATCGACACTCAGGTGAACGACAAGCTCGGATCCCAATTCCTCCGTCGACTTTACGATGGCCGGCAGAGTGGCATGGCGCGATCCCGATTCCAGACTGCTGTCGTAGAGATCCTCGGGGCGTATGCCGAAGATGAGTGTCTTGCCTTCGAAGGCGGTCAGACCAGGCGAGCGCTCAAACGCACTCGTCGGCACCGGGATCGAAAAGGTCGGCAGGTCGATCCTGCCATTGTGCAAACGGCCTTCGAACAGGTTCATCGATGGCGACCCGATGAAACCCGCCACGAAGGCATTGATTGGCCGATTGTACAGTGTCTTTGGCGTGTCGACCTGCTGAAGCACACCGCCTTTTAAGACCGCAACCCGGTCGCCCATGGTCAAGGCTTCGGTCTGATCGTGTGTTACATAAATCGTGGTCACCCCCAACTGTCTTTGCAGGCTGACAATTTCCGCGCGCATTTGCACGCGCAGCTTGGCATCGAGGTTTGACAAGGGTTCATCCATGAGAAAGGCCGCCGGTTCGCGCACCATCGCGCGCCCCATGGCGACCCGCTGGCGTTGTCCGCCTGACAGCGCCGCCGGCTTACTGTCGAGCAGCGTTTCCAATTGCAGGGTCTTTGCAATTTCATGGACGCGCTTCGTGCGCTCGGCCTTGCTCTTCCCCGCAAGCTTCATCGAGAAGGCTATGTTGTCGAACACTGTCATATGCGGATAAAGGGCATAATTCTGAAAGACCATCGCAATATCGCGGTCCTTCGGCGCCAGATCCTCAACATTCTCGCCGCCAATGCTCAGGGTTCCGCTGCTGATCTCTTCCAGCCCCGCGATCATGCGCAAGGCAGTCGATTTTCCGCATCCCGAAGGGCCAACGAGAATGAGGAACTCGCCATCGTTTATCGTCAGGCTAAGATCCCTGATTGCTTGGAATTTCGTCCCGTAGGTCTTGCAAATTTTGTCCAACACAACAATGGCCACGTCACATCCTCCCTATTATCAGCGCTAGCTAAACGTCGAATAGCCTCCACCCAGCGCGACTGCAGATCGAACCGGCAGTGTCATCGGCGCAGCCAAGGCGCGCTCCCCGGACGTTCCACCAGAAGCGGCAATATCCGAGCGATGAATTCTCAGTCTGGCGACGTAATCGGTATGGGCACAGGCGCATTTTCTTTCGCCATCCACGCGAGACAGGCGTTGTGGTCTGGCAGAGCCATACGGCCACCGCGGCCCGTTACCGAGATCGCGGCCGCGGCGTTTGCATAAATAACGCAGGCGACAGGCTGCTTTCCCTGTGTAAGGGCAAAGGCATAGGCCCCATGGAAACAATCCCCCGCGCCGGTCGTGTCCACTGCCCTGACCTTGTAGGCCGGAACGTGCCACAAAACGGCATCGTCCTTTTGCCGGAGGTAGGCGCCTCGATCGCCATCGGTCAACACGACCGCGGAGCGGTCATCCGACCACAGCTTGCGCAGGATCGCCGTCGCCTCTTTTTCGCCTGTATAGGTCTGCGCAAATTCCAGAGGGAATACGAGGTGATTTGATAGGCGGATCAATCGGTCGGTTGCAGGTCCGATTGTCCACTCAATATCGGCGATCACCGCCAGACCGAGCGTGCGGGCACGAGCAACGACCATCTCCGCCTGCGTGGCGTAGCCGTCGATCAACAGTACCTGGGCTTGCGCAAGGACGCTGTCGGCCAGCGCATCCGAGGTCCCGTGCGGCACATCATCATCATAGGCGATGAACCGGTCACCATTAGGCGCGACAGTGATCACCGACCGGATCGGCCTGGCATCGGAACGACGTGGCGCGAACGATATGTCGACACCGTGTCGTTCAAGTTCGCGGGCGCTGACATCTGAATGTGGCTGATCGCTCAGCCAGCCGATGAAACCGGCACGCCCGCCCAACTTGGCGACAGCAACCAGTGCCGTCGCCACATTGCCGCCGTGGTCCCTCGTGCGATTTGTCACCCTCCCTTTGCCGGCACCCAGCGGGCTGTCGACATAGATGATGTCGTCAATCGCCAAGGCTCCGAAGCCCAAGACCTGAAGATCGCCGGTCACGGCTCACGTGCCGCAACCGCCAAAGCGTCTTGCGGCGCCATCCCGTCGTGAATGACGCCCTTGAACGCACGCGCTGCCATCGTGGTGTCACCATGCCCCCACAAATTGCGCCCCACGACCGCACCCTTCGCGCCGGCGCGCAGGGCTTCAGAGGTCTGGGTCAGAGCGCCCAGAAGATCCTCGGTCTTCGGGCCGCCGGCGATAACGATGGGAACCGGGCAAGTGGCGACGGTTTCCTTGAATGAGTCGAAGTCCCCAGTGTATCCGACCTTGATCACGTCGACGCCGGTCTCAAAGCCAATCCTAACTGCATAGGCGATCTCGTCGGGCGTGAAGACGATCTTGCAGCCGTTTGAATAGTCGCGCGGATAAACATGCGCAACGACCGGCATTTCGAAACGAGCAGCAGCGTTGACCGTATCGGTAAGCCAGCGAATGTAGTGGCCCTCGGTATCGCCCCGCACCGGAATGGCGACGGCCAGCGCATCGGCACCGTAGCGCACGGCATCTTCGGGTGTCGCGATCAACTGACTGATCCGATCGTCGGGCGTAAAGCACCCCGCCTGAATGACCAGCGCCGCCTTGCCGGCGTAAGCCGGCCACAGATGACGCGCCGCACCAGGCTGAATACTGATGTAATCTGGCTCTCCGGCCATCACTCGCTTGAGCGCGCCGGGGAGATCCGCAAGGCCGCCCTCACGGACGTTGCCATAGCCTACGAAATGGTCGACCGCACCACCGAACAGGTTTCCAGATCGATGCGAGAACAGCCGCGACAAGCGAATTTTAGTTCCAAGGCCCATATCGGTGCAGTCCCTTCGCGATTTTTGATCTGACATTGAGGGACCCTAACTCGAAAGCAAAACAATACTCAATATTTCGATTTCTTTCGTTTTGATATAAGATTGCGATTGCGACCGCTAGCGTTCGCTACGATGACGCGCTATCCGAAGGATTCGCAAACGCTTGCCGGTTTGGGGTTCGATTTTCGAAAGGTTAGCGTGTGCAGCTATTCAAACAGCAATTCGGGGTCACACATGCTGGCGGAACAACGACGACATCAGATCATGCTCGAGCTTCAACGGACCGGCCAGGCGCGCACCAGCCAACTGGCGGAAAACTTCGGCGTGTCCGAGGTGACCATTAGGTCCGACCTGGAAATTCTGGACGCAAAAAAGCAGTTGATCAAAACGCATGGCGGCGCAATTGCCTTGCCCGCTGATTCGCCCGCCGCGGCCTTCGAAGAACGGATGTACCGCAACTTCGATGCCAAACGGCGTATCGCGCAGATGGCGGCGCGCCAGATCATAGACAACCAGTCCGTGGTGTTCGACAGCGGCTCGACGTTGCTGCAGGTCGCAATGCAGATGCCCCCGGTCAGCAATGTCGTAGTAGCGACAACCGCGATGAACATCGCGCAGCATCTGATGTATCGTCCCGGACTGGACGTGCATATGATAGGCGGTCGGGTCTATCCCGAGACGGTCAGCACGATCGTGTCGGATTTTGACAAGGCCGTGGGCGGTCTTGTGGCTCACCAGGCATTCGTCAGCGCGCATGCGATAGATCACTCATTCGACGTTGTCGATGTCTCAGAAGACATTGCACGTACGAAGCGTAATCTGGTTCGTATGGCCAGGCGTGTGATCCTTGTGGCAGATTCAAGCAAATGGGATATCGGCGCCTCGTCCAAGGCATTCTCGTTGTCACGTGTCGATCTGATCATCACCGACACTGGTATGCCGTATGGGATTCGTAGCCGATTGGACAAGCTGGGAGTCGAAGTGCGCTACGTGTGAGTGCCTTCCGTCTGCCATCAGCCTCTCGGTGCCGCGCTGCGTTTGACGCCGGAGTTCGAATTCGCTGCGGCCGAAGCGCTCCCGGCGAGTGCCGGCGTCATCTTCTCTCGTTGTTCTGCGCCATTGCCAGTGACGTTCCTGGCTTGCCCTCCCGCAGGATCAGGCTTGCCGCGCCGACCAGGCCGGCCTGGTCGCCGAGCTGCGCCTGTACGATCGGCACATCGCGATAGGCGGGCATCGCCCGCGCTTCGACGGTGCCCCTGACAAGCGGCGCCAGCAGATCGAAGCCGTTGGCGAGGCCGCCGCCCATCACGATCAGATCAGGCGAGTAGAGGTGCAACAGATTGGTGAAGCCGATGCCCAGCCACTTCGCCTCGGCCTCGACCAGTTCGAGGGCCCTGATATCGCCGGCGCGAGCGGCCTCGACGACGTGCCTGGCCGAGACATTGCCGTCGCCGGAAAGACGCCTGAGCAGTGAGCCGTCGCCGGGAGCCGTCAGCCGCGTGGCATGCCGCCCGAGCGCGGTTCCCGATGCCACCGCCTCGAAGCAGCCGATGGCGCCGCAGAAACAGCGGTCGCCTTCGCCGGTGATGGTCATATGGCCGATCTCGGCTGCCAGCCCGCGTCGGCCATGATAGATGTGGCCATCGGCAACAACGCCGCCGCCGATGCCGGTCGACACGGTGACGAAGACCACCGATCCGCTACCCCGGCCGGCGCCGAAACGCCATTCGCCCAGCGCGGCTGCATTGGCGTCGTTCTCCAGCCGCACCGGCAGGCCGAAATGCCTGCCCAGAATGTCGAGCAGCGGCACGTCGTACCAGCCGGCCAGCGTCGGCGGCGCGATCACGATCCCGGCCTTGGGATCGAGCGGCCCCGGCGCGCAGACGCCGATGCCGGCAATCTCTGCCTGCGGCCGCTCGACCAGGAGCCTGCCAGCAAGTGAGATGATCTGGCCGATCACCGCTTCCGATCCCGCCCCCGCCAACGTCGGCGCCGAAACGCGGGCGACAACCCGACCGTTGCGCTCGACCAGCGCGCCCCGCAGCTCCGTTCCGCCGAGATCGAATGCAAGCGCAACTTTGGTCATCAGGCGGTGACCTTCAACCCATGCAGCCAGGCCATGCGCTGCGCAAGGTCGGGGTCGCCGAACGCCAGCGATCCGAGCACCACCGTTTCGGCCCCGGCAGCGCGCAGGCGCGGCACCGTCTCGTGTCGGATTCCGCCATCGGCAGCCAAGATGGTTTGGTTCTCTCGACCTGCTTTTCGCATCAGCGCGCGCGCCTCGATCAGGCGCGGGCAGGCCTGGTCGGACAGGGCCTGGCCCTTGACGCCGATCGACGTGCCGAGAAGCGTCACAAAGGCAACTTCGGGCAAGAAGGGCGTGACGGCGCAGACAGGCGTCTCCAGCCTGAGCACCGCGCCGGCCTCGGCGCCTAGCTCATGCGCCAGCCGCACGGCGCGCAACCCGGCCTCGCCGTTTTCAGCATGGACGCTGATGAGGTCGGCGCCGGCCTCGATGAACTGGCGCGTTTGCTCCTCGACGATTTCCGCTTCGACCATCAGATGCACATGGATCGGCTTTGTCGTCAGCTTGGCGATCCGTGCCACCAGATCCGGAAAGAACAGGAAGCCGGGGGTGAAGCGGGCGTCAGCGACGTCGATGTGATGCAGGTCGACATAAGCGTCTATGCGCTTCAGATCGCGCTCCATGTTGGCCAGGTCGGCCGACCACAGGGAAAACTCGCCGAGCAGCCGGTTGCGCGGCAAGGCGGCGATGGCAACACGGCCGGACAGGGATTTGCTCGTCATGAAGCAACAAGGCTCCGGATGTTGAAGTGGGCGTGAAGGAACGTGGTGATCTCGGCCTGCAGCTCGGCGAAATGCCTTTTGCCGTCGAGCGCCTTGGCGGCGATCTCCACAAAGGCCGCGCCGGGGATGGCATCCGCAAGTGTATGCGCGGCCGATAGTGGATGCACCGCATCCACAGTATTGCCGATGACCAGCACAGGAATGCCAAGGGTGGCGGCGTCGCTTGCCGAGACCTCAGCTCCATCGGCAGCGATGTCGGCCAGGACTTGCGCAAACAATGCTGCATCCGGGCGGTCGAAATAACCGAACAGCGAGGCGAGATTGTCTGGTGCCTCGCTCTGCAGGCGCGCGGCGACTTCAGACCGCGAGAAGATCGTCCTGGCCTTGTCGGGGCCATGATCGAGGATGAGGCCGGCGACCTCGGCGATCGGCTGCAGGTTCACTGGCGCGCGTTCGAACGTCCAGGCCGGCCGCACAAGCATCAGGCCGGCGACGCGGTCCGGACAACGGCAGGCAAGGCGTAACGCAATCGCGGCGCCCATGGAAATGCCGCCAGCGACGAAACGGTCGAGGCCGGCCTGGTCGGCGGCGGCCAGAACATCGTCCGCAAACATCGCCATTGAAAACGGTCGGCGGCTGCCTAGATCGGACTCACCGTGTCCGCGGCAGTCCAACGTGATGCGCCGGCAGCCGGCGTCGATGGGGAAAGCCTGCGCGACCTGTGCCTCGCCGCCGCCCAGCCCGTGCTGGAAGACGACGGCAAGCCCGTCGCCCTCATCGGAAATCCGCAGCGTGGCATCGTCGCGAAACAAGGTGGCCGGGCGCGCCATCAGGCCAGCCCCTTCAGGAACCGGGCGACGCCTGGTGCCTCTTCGGCTGAAAGGCCGTGCGTGACCAGCGGCCCGTCAAAGCCTGACACTTTGAGCCGGGCGACGAAATCGGCGAAGTCGACGACGCCGCGGCCGACGGTGGCAAAGCGGCCGTCGGCGAAACGGTCCTTAGCGTGGGCCATGGCGACGTGGCCTGCGGTGCCTTCGACTGCTGCAGCGACGACGGCGCGTGCTTGCCCTGTGCTCGCCTGTTCGAACAGGTTCGCCGGATCGAGCACAATGCGCAGCCGCTTCGAGCCCATCTCTGCGATAAGGCGCATCGCGTCCGCTGCCGATGTGACGATGTTGGCCTGTTCGGGTTCGATGCCGAGATCGACACCGTGATGCTCGGCCAGAGCAAGCGCCTTTTCCATCTCGCTTGCCATATCGGCCCAGGCCGACGGATCGGCATTGCCAGGGTGATGCGCCCACTGGTCGTCCGCGTTGCGCGTTCCCGTGCACAGGGTGACGAGCGGAACCGAAAGCGCTGCCGCGGCCTCGATGACCGCGCCAAGACGGCCCAGGCCATCGTGGCGCACCGTCCTGTCCGGATGGGCCATGTTGTAGGTGCCCGACAGCGCCACCAAAGCGACGCCGGAGGCATCAGACGCAGCCGCAATAGTGCTGATGGCGTGATCCGGTACCGCATCCGGCATCGACGGCAGGCCGGCGCAGGCAAGGTTGAACTGGGTAACGGCAAATCCGGCGTCGCGCACCGCGGCCAGCACACCGGCCGGCTCGCTTCCCGGAAAGGTCTTGGCGAACACCCCGATCTCCATCAGACCGCTCCTGTTACGCCAGCAATCTCGACGCGTTGGCCGGTTTCGACCGAGCGGGCGATCGCCACCATGGCGCGGATCGAGGCGAGGCCGTCCTCGACGTCGGCGCCACGCAGCGGCGCGCCGTCAAGCACGGTGTCGGAGAGGCCTTCGAGCTGGCGTCGGAAGAAATGGCCGTCCGCGCCAAGCGGCTTGCGCGACGTTGCATCCTTCTCATGGAAGATATCGACCTCGCTTGCCCGGAAGTACCAGGGATTGAAAGTCTTCGCGATCACCGAGCCGTTTTCGCCGTAGAGCTGGAAGCCCTCGTGCCAGTCCATGCGCACAGCCACCGTCAGGTCGAGATGGCCAAGCGCTCCGTTGGCGAATTCCGTTTCGACGAACCAGCAATAGGCGCCGAAACGTTGGTTGAGCCGGGCGCGCACCGCGAGGATCTCGCCGCACAGGAAGCGTGCGGTGTCAACGAGGTGCGAGCCATGCGCAAGCATGAAGTACCGCCTGAGATCGGCCTTCGGATTACCGGCCGGCTTGCGCGCCAGCCGGCTGCTGACCGGCAGCGGTTGGATGGCATCGGTGTTGGTGTAGCGGTGGGTGGAATCGCAATACCAGGCTTTTAGCGCCAGTATCTCGCCCATCTCGTCGCGGACGAAATCGCGCGCCGCCTCAAGAGCCGGGTCGAAGCGCTTCATGTGGCCGACCTGCAGCACCTTGCCGGAGCGCTTGACCGCGTCGGCGAGTTTTTGGCCCTCTTCGACCGAGACGCCGATCGGCTTCTCGCACAGCACATGCTTGCCGGCCTCGAGCGCCTTGATCGCCATCGGCACGTGATAGGCGTCCGAGGTCGCGACGATCACCGCCTCCAGTTCCGGGTCGGCCAGCATGGCGTCGTAGTCGCCATACATCTTCTCAGGTTCATAGGTCGCGCCCATGCGCGCCAAAAGGTCGGGGGCGGCATCGCAGATAGCATAGAGGTCGGCGTTCCTTGCTTTGACGCAGGATTCGAGATGGGCGAATTGCGCGATCGGCCCGCAGCCGAGCACACCGACACGAAGGCGGCGGTCTTGTTTCCGGATCATGATCTGTTCCTCACGCGCCGTAGCCGCGCATCGTCTGGCGGTTGGTCTTGACCGCGGCGGCCGGATCTGCGGCAGCGGTGTCGGATTCTTCCTCCAACACCAGCCAGCCGTTGAAGTTGGGCGCGGCGCTGGCGATGGCGATCACTGCCTGGGTGTCGCAGACGCCCTTGCCAAGCATTGCCCAAGTGCCGCTGGCATCGACATCCTTCAGGTGAACGTAGCGGATGCGGTCGCGATGGGTTGTGAGGGTGTCGATCATATCGTTGTGGCCGCGCAATATGTGGCCGGTGTCGGGCACCCAACCGACCAGCGACGGATCGATCAGCCCGAAGATACGGTCGTAATCGGCGCGGTCGAACAGCAGCGTGTTGTGGTGCGAGCTCGGATGTACCGCGACATCGACGCCGGCCTTGCGCCCGAGCTCACCCGCCCTGTTGTAGATCTCGGCCGCGATGGCGAACTTGTCGTCGCGTCGGCCGTCCGAGACGACGGTGGCCGAGCCCATCGACACCATCGCGCCCGGAAAAGCGGCGGCGAAGTCGATCCAGCGCTTCGCGGCCTCGAGGTCGGCGCCGATCTGCTCCTTCAGTGTGAAGCCGTTCTTCGAACCGAAGGCAAAGGAGACGAGGGTGAGGCCGGTCGCCTTCAGTGCGGTGGCGAATTCCGCCGGCCTGCCGGCATAGCGGCCGATCATCGTGTCGGTGATCTCGATGCCGGCATAGCCGCCATCCGCGATCGCCTTCACGAGATCGTCGGGGCCGCCGGCAAAGCGGTCTCCCAACATTTCCCAAGTAAAAGTCTGGCAACCGACTTTCAGGTTTTTCACGACCGTCCTTTCCTTCCTTGATGCCGCCCTGCGTCAGCCTCCCCCGAGGCGGTGTTGGCAAAGCTCGGCGCGCGACTGGCGCGAGTCCGGCGAACGCCCAGTCCTGCGCGCAAGCCGCGCTACTGCACCAGCTGCCCGGCGCTTCCAGTGAGAAATTGCCGGCGGTCGGCGATCATCACATGAGCACGGGCTTCGAGCCGGCGGCCGGCCGATTTTTCATGTCAGTCATTTCTCCTCCCAGGGCCGGCAGCGCGCCCGACGTTCGTCAGCATTTTCGCATGTTCTATAACAATTTTACGCGCGTCAATATTTAAAATGTTGTATAGCGGCTTGCGAATGTGATCCGTTGCCGCGCAGCGGTCCAGGCCGCTGACGTGTTGGGAGGTACGATCGAAATGCACGGGAAATCAAAGACAAAGCTCGGCATCGGCGTTGTCGGGTGCGGCAACATCTCGATGACCTATTTGCGCAATGCGGCTCTGTTCGGTGAGGTGGAACTGCGCGCCTGCGCCGACATTTCCGCCGACATGGTGGCCTTGCGCGCCAGCGAATATGGCATCCGTCCGCTCAGCGTCGACGCGCTTCTGGCCGACCCGGAGATCGACCTCGTCCTCAACCTGACCATCCCGTCGGCGCATTTCGACATCTCATTTTCAGCACTTTCGGCGGGCAAGCATGTCTTCACCGAAAAGCCGCTGGCGACCTCGGCCAACGACGGTCGCCGTCTTGTCACGGAGGCGGCGAAGCGCGGGCTGCTGCTCGGCTCGGCCCCCGACACGTTTCTTGGCGCCGCCGGCCGGCGGGCGCGCCGCCTCATGGACGGGGGCGCGATCGGCCGGCCGGTGACCGGCACCGCCTTCATGATGGGGCGCGGCATGGAGCATTGGCATCCCAATCCGCAATTCTATTATCAACCCGGTGGCGGCCCGGTCTTCGACATGGGGCCATATTACCTGACTATGCTGGTCAACCTGCTCGGGCCGGTCGGCCGCGTGATGGCCATGGCAACGCGTGGCCAGGAGGAGCGCCTGATCACCGCAGAGGGTCCCTACAGGAACACCACCTTCAAGGTCGGCACGCCAACCAACATCCTGTCGCTGCTGGAATTCCGCTCAGACGCTACCGTCGCCTTCGGCGCCTCCTGGGACGTCTTCAAGCACTCCAACCATCCGATCGAACTGCATGGCACGGAAGGCTCGCTCAAGCTGCCCGATCCGGACACATTCGGCGGCACCGTCTCGCTTTCGGAGCGCGGAGCCGACTGGGCAGACTTCACAAGCGAGAGCGAACTCTACGGCGCTCGCAACTGGCCCTTCGCCGCGCCCGATCGCGCCAATTACCGCATGCTCGGCGTCGCCGACCTTTCACGCGCGCTGTTGAGCGGAAGAAAGCCGCGTGCGTCCGGCGACCTTGCGCTGCATGTGCTGGAGATCATGGAAGCGATCCTCGCTTCGGGAGAAAGCCGCGAGTCGGTTGCAGTCAATGGAACCGTCGATCAGCCGCCACTCCTTGCGGAGGACGAGGCGGCAAGCCTGCTTGCCTGAGTTTGGGGGCCGTCCATGACAATATCGCCTTCGCCCTTGCTCGATCCGGAAGCCCGGCATGTGCTCGACCTCGGCCGGCAGGCGGCCGCCAAGCCGTTCGAGGCCGGCAGCCCTCAGGAAGCCCGCCACGCCTATGAGCAGGGCTTTCCGACACTGCAGGGCGAACGCGAGCCGGTCGCCTCGCTGACCGAGCGCACCATCGCCGGAACAAGCGGCCCATTGACGCTCAGGATCTATCGCGGGCTAGGAGCTTCCGCGCACGGCGCGCCGGCGTTGCTCTATCTGCATGGTGGCGGCTGGGTGATCGGTAATCTCGACTCCCATGACGAGATCTGCCGCTGGTTTGCCAACATGGCCGCCTGCGTCGTCGTCTGTCCCGACTACAGGCTGGCGCCGGAGCACAAGTTCCCGGCGGCCATCGAGGATTGCCGCGTGGCGCTTGCCTTCATGCAAAGTGCCGTCGACGATCTCGGCGTCGACGCGAAGCGCATCGCTGTCGCAGGCGACAGTGCGGGCGGCAACCTCGCCACGGTGCTCTCCCTGCTCGCGCGCGAAAACAAGAATCCGCCGACGGCGCAGCTGCTGTTCTACCCGAATACGGACGCCTCGCAGACGGCCGACAGCTATTGCCGCTTTGCCGAGGGTTTTGGTCTCACTGCGGCAACCATGGCTTGGTTCCGCGACCACTATGTCACCCATGCTGGCGATATCGACGATTGGCGCGTGTCGCCGCTGAAGGCGGCCAGCCTTGCCGGTGTGGCGCCGGCCTTTGTTGCCATCGCCGGCCATGACATTCTCGCCGACGAAGGCGAGGCCTACGCGAAGCGTCTGGAAGATGAAGGAGTGCCGGTCGCCCTGCGCCGCTGGAATGGCCAGATCCACGGCTTCGTCTCGATGGGCCGCCATGGCCCGGCTGCACGGCAAGCGGTCAGCGCGGCGGTCGGCGCATGGCGCGGCTTCGATCTCGCCTTTGGAAATGCTCAGGCCGATTGACGCATGACCAGCGTCGCGTCGAGATTGATCTTGGGTGCAACCGCAGTCCCGTCCTCATCAAGCAGGGCCAGCAGCGTCTCCACACTGCGTCCCGCCATAGCGGCGAAGTCCTGCGCCATGGTGGTCAAGGCAGGACAGGTGTAGCGGCTGAGCGGGTGGTCGTCATGGGCCGCGACGCGCAGGTCGCAATCGCTTTTGCGGCCGACCTTGCGACCTTGCGAATAGGCGGCCGCCATGATGCCGAAGGCCAGGCGGTCATTGGCGCACAAAATGGTCTTACCCGGCAAGCCACCAGTGCTGAGCATTGCCTCCATCTGCTGGTAGCCGATCCGTTCGAAATCCCAGGTGTATTCATGGGTGTCGCCAATGATCACCGGCTCTTGCCCGAGCCGTTGCATGGCGCTTACATAGTTGTGCAGGCGTTCGCGCGTATTGTGATTGACGTGCGGGATGTCGAAATAGACCGGCGCGTCGCCGGAGCGGCAGAGGTAATCGACGATCGTCGAAACGCTCTGGCTGTTGTTGTTGCCGACGAATGGCGTGCCGCTCTCGAGATAGGTGTCGAAATAGACGATTGGTATGGCCTGCGTCAGCTTCTCCAGCGCACGGTGGTCCGAGCGCAGGCCGAGCGGCGCGATCAGCCCACCGGAAACTTTTAGTGACAGGATGGTTCGCGTCGCTTCCACTTCGAGTTCGCGCGAGCCGTGCGAGGAGATCACGATCGGCCAGTAGCCTTCGTGGCGCAGCCTGAGTTCGATGCGGCTGACCATCTCGGAATAGAAAGGATCGGCGAGTGTCGGCACCACGATGCCTATGCTGCGGGTCCGCTTGCGGTTCAGGTTGCGGGCAAACAGATTGGGCTGATAGTCGGACGAGCGGAGTGCCTCCTCGATCCGCTTTCGCGTCGCCGGCTTGACGCTGGTTGGATCCTCGAAATATTTCGACAAGGTCGGCCTGGAGACGCCGCAGGAGCGGGCGAAATCCTCCATGGTCTTGTGCGTCATCGGCATTGAAATCCTCTCGTCACGGACATCCGTTCCCGGGTGGTTCCTCGGCGCTGCCCGCCATGCGTGCAAACTGCAAGGCGAAAATTTACAGATAATGTCCAAGAGTTTCCATGCGTAAATTTATAAATTGACGCAAAAGGTGAAAGCGGTATTCATCTTTGGGTGAGCAATGGGAAATTCGAGTCTCGCGGCGAGGCGGGAGCGCAGCGCCGGAACGAATTCCGCGAGATGGAGAAACTGGTCAGTCCGGCGAGATCCTTGTCGAGATCAGCCGACACCCCTGCGCGGTGACCCTGTGGTGCCGGCACGCTACGATGAACAGCTAAACCAGCTTCAAACAGGCTTGCCAAAGGAATTGGGGCTGGCAACTCCGAATCCGCAGAGGCGATGCGGGACTTCCAAACAGTTACTGTGTCTCGAGATCCGTGAAGATCGGCGGCATCGAAGTCGAAACGGGCGTCCAACGACACTACTGGACGATATGCCTTCCCCACAAGCATCGAACGATCGCCTCCGACTTCGTTGCTGTGGTTGAGCGAAGCTACCATCCTGATCAAGCCATTCCTAACGGCGAATTCGGGTCATTAGGTCGAAATCCCTTCCTTGCTAGGAGCCGGCTAGGCGCGAGGAAGTCGCTCAATAGTTGAAGATCGGCCCGAGTAGACTAAGTTGCATGGACTAAGTCGCGGGGCCCGCAATGCACACCGTCAATATTCACGAGGCCAAGACGCATCTGTCTCGTCTTGTCGACAGGGCGGTCAAAGCTGAATCCTTCATAATTGCGAAATCCGGCAAGCCGATGGTGAAGGTCGTTGCCATAGACGCACCTGCGGCCGGCGAAATGCGTCGCGTTGGGTTTATGGCCGGGCAGTTTTTTCAGTTCCAGACGAGGTTGATCGCATGGCCGATGAGGAAATCGGGAAGCTGTTTGGCGGCGACGCATGAAACTTCTGCTCGATGCCCATCTTTTGCTCTGGGCGGCGGGCGCGCCCGAAGAGCTCCCGCCCCTCGCGCGGGTGACTGCGGCCCTTCGGTGCGGTGGGGGGTTGAAGTCAGCTATCGCCTCAGACCACCCATGAACGCCTTTACTCGAGCAGAGTCGACTTGGTTCCACCAGACGCCGTCGTGCTTCAGCGCGCTGGCGATGATGACCCCGTCGACAATGGCGAGGATATCGTTGGCGTTGTCCGGCGTCACGCCGCTGCCGACCAACGTCGGCAGGCCGGCGGCCTGCTTGATCATGCTTATGTAGCCCAAATCCGCGGCGTGGCCGGTGCGCTGGCCGGTGGCGATGATGGCGTCGGCGTCGAAGAAGACCAGGTCTTTGACCAGTTCCTCCACTGGGCGGTCGGCGACGATGGCGTGTGCGCCATGCTTGACATGGGCATCGGCGAAAATGCGGATGCCGTTGGCGCGCAGCCTGGCGCGGTAGCGTGCCGCACGGCCCGATTCGCCTTCGACAAAGCCCTCATTGGCGACATAGGCATTCGCCCACTGATTGACGCGGACGAAGCCGGCGCCGGCGGCGCTAGCGATCGCCAAGGCCGGGATGGCGGCATTGGCCAGCACATTGATGCCGATCGGCTTGCCGAGCTCGCGGCGGATGCGGTCTGAGACGACAGCCATATAGGCCGCCGTCTCCGGTCCGATATCGTCAGGCTTGGCGAAGGGGATGTCGCCATGGTTCTCGACGATGACGCCGTCGCAGCCGCCATCGAGATAGGCCCGGGCATCGTCGAGCCCGCGCTGGTAAATCGCCTCGATCGCCTCGCCATCATAGCGCGGCGCGCCGGGCAGCGGCGCCAGGTGAACGACGCCGATCACCACCTTGGTGCGGCCGAAAAGGTCCACGAGCGCGTCGCCGCCGGATTGGCCGATCTGGGTCATGAGAGCTCCATTTGATCGATGAGCGCCGCCATCTCGGAGGCGGAAGGACAGGATGCCAGCGTGCCCGGCCGTGTCACGGCGATTGCGGCGGCGGCGAGCGCCAGCTCCAGTGCCGAGGTGACCGGCATGCCCCGGGCAAGCCCGCCGGCGAGGCAGCCGCAGAACACATCGCCGGCGCCGCTGGTGTCGAGTGCTTCGACGCGCGGCGCCGGCAAGCGAAGCGGTTCCGTCTGGTCCGGACCAAGCACGAGACAGCCTTCGCCGCCGAGCGTGATCACGACAATACCTGCGCCTCTGGCCGCCAGCGCCCGGGCGGCGGCTGCCATATCGCTCTGGCCGGTCAGGGCTTGCGCTTCGGATTGGTTGACCACCAAAACCTCCGCCAGTCCGAGATCGGGCACAGATGCCGCATCGATGGGGCTGGCGTTGAGGACGGTGCGCGCGCCGTTTTCCATTGCTGCTCGGAGGCAGGCATTGGTCGCGGCGAGGGGCAAATTTCCCTGGCAGACGAGCATGTCGCCGGGCGCGATCCAGCGGGCAAGCGCAGTTTGTTCTATCGGATCGAACGCTTCGCTGCAGGCGACGCCGCTGACGATAAAATTCTCGCCGCCTCCATCGACGACGATGGTCGAGCGGTCGCTCGGCAGCTCGAATTCGCTGACCTCGAGGTCTGACAGTTCGCTGTCGAGCCAGCTCCTGATCCATGCGCCTTCGCGGTCCTTGCCGAGCGCCGTCCAGAACGTCACCTCTGCACCAGTCCGCGCTGCCGCGACCGCCTGGTTGGCGCCCTTGCCGCCGAGGCCGTCAGCGTAGCTCACGGCGTTCAAGGTCTCGCCCACGGCCGGGAAGCGGCCGACGCGAAACATGGTGTCGACGCAGGCATTGCCGACGACGTGGACGCGCATGGCTCAGCTCTCACCGGTCGCCCAGCCCAGCATCTGTTCGAACAGGGTCTTGTAGCCTGGCCAGGCGATGAACTGCGGCGGCAGCCAATGCGGCCCGACATCGGATGTCCAGGCCACGGTGCGGCCCTTGCCATGGTGGCCGGTGACGAGCAGCGGCAGTGAGCCATAGTCCGACGACACGGTAGCCAGAACTTCCGCACCGTCCTTCAGCCTCACCTCGTTGAAGCCGAGCAGGATCGGCCAGTCCGAACCAAGGCCCCTGAGGATGGGATGTGTCGACCCTGGTTTCGGTACGGGCGCAAAACCTTCCGGAACCTCGACGCGGTCGTCATAGGCCAGGCAGCTCACAGGCAGCACGTCCTCGACCGGCGTCTTGCGGTAGCGCGCCCCGCCGTTGATGCCCTGGAAACTATAGTAGCCGCCGAACATCAACAGACCGCCGCCGCCGCTGACATAATCGCGCAGCAGGCGCAGGCGGTTCGGTGTCGGCTTCGAGTGGACCCAGGTGTCGGGATGCAGCAGCAGCGTGTTGGCGCCGATGTCGGATAGCACGACCGCGTCATAGGCCGACAGCGCCTCCATCGTCTGCGGAAAGCCGCGCTGCGCCTCATGCGCCGGCATGAAGGTGACGTCGAAATCGGTCGCCTTCAGCGCGCCCAGCAATTCGTCGGCGCCGGTGTGGTAGGTGACGGTCGGAAACTGGTCAAAACCCTTGATATGGGTCGCGGTCGACACCCAGGATTCGCCGGCAAGCAGGATCTTCTTCTTGGACATTTGAACTCCCGTGTAATTCCAGGCCGCTTAGAGCCGCGCGAATACGCTTTTCGGATTGGCGATCAGCATGCGGTCGATGGCCGCCTGCTCGACGCCGTGGCGTTTCAGGCGCGGTATGAAATGCTTCAGGATATAGCCATAGCCGAAGCCGCCGAAGCGCGTCAGCATGATCTTGAGGAAGACATCCTGCGACAACAGCAGGCGGTCGCCGAAACCGGCCTCGACAAGGGCGGCGATGGCGCGTGCGTTCTCCTCGTCGGAGGGCGATTGCGCGTCCTGGTCGGCATAGTAATAGTCCATGCCGATCATGTCGTATTCGAGGAACGCGCCGCGCGGGGCGAGGCTTGTCTGGTAGTCGGGGTCGTCGTGGCTCGGGTTCATGTGACAGAGCACGGTATGGCGGAGATCGGCGCCCTCGGCCTCGACGATATCGAGCACCTCGTGCGCCAGCCGCTCCCAGCCCGGCAGATGGATCGACAGCGGCACGCCGGTGATGCGCGAGGCGCGCGCCGAAGCTGTCAGCGACTTGCGCTCCTCGGCGGTGAAATCCTTGCTGACGCCGACCTCGCCGATCAGCCCGGCCATGATCGGCGGCTGCGTCTCGCCGCCGCCGACATCGTTGACGATGAATTCGGTCACCGCGTCCACATCCATGGCCTTCAGCCATTCGGGATGGGTGTGCTCGAGATAGAAGCCGGTGCCCATGACGATCTTCAGGCCGGACATGCGGCTGATACGGGCGAGCTTTTCGGGATCGCGGCCGATGCCGATATTGGTGGCATCGACGACGGTGTGGCCGCCCAGTGCGCGATAGCGCTGTAGCTCTGACAGCGCCAGGTCGGCGTCGTCGAGCGAAACGTTGTCGCGGTTGACGTATGGGTTCATGCGCAACTCGCCGATGATCTCGATGTTCACCGGCTGCTCGGCGACCGCCATGTCATCGGGATGGCAGGGGCATTTCCAGCTGCGCGCGCCATCGAGCAAGATGTGCTCGTGCATCAGCGTGATGCCCATCTCCTCGACCGGAACCGGGCCGAGCACGGTCATCACATGGCCGGTTTCGACCCCGATCGCCAGCCGCTGGCCGGGCACCGCGTCATCGAACAGACCGCCCATCGGCTCAACGGCTCCGCACGGCGCCGCGGAACAGGCGGAAGTTCAGCCAGATGGCGACCAGGATGATCGTTCCGGTGACAATCGGCGTCAGGAAAGGCGACAGATGCGCCAGGATCAGGCCGTTGCCGATGACGGCCACGGTCAGCGCGCCGAGCACCGTGCCAATGATCGTTCCGCGGCCGCCGAACAGGCTGGTGCCGCCGAGCACGACGGCGGCGATGACTTCCAGCTCGAAACCCTGTCCGGCATTCGAAGATCCCGATCCAAGCCGGGCAGCAATGATGATCCCGGCAAGGGCTGCCGCGGTGGCGGAAATCACATAGACGAAGAGCGTCGTCTGCCGCGTGTTGACGCCGGCGCGCCGCACCGCCTCAGCGTTGGCACCGATGCCGGTGACATAGCGGCCGAACGGCGTCTCGTTGAAGGCGAGATAGGCGATGGCCAGGATCGCCAGCGCGATCAGCGCCGGCACCGGCACGCCAAGGAACCAGGCACGGCCCAGCACGGTGAAAGCGCTTCCGGGCTCGATCGGGATCGAATAGCCGCCGGTGATCAGCAGCGCCACGCCACGGATCACCGAAAGCCCGGCAAGCGTGACGATGAAGGACGGGATGCCCTCATAGGCGACGAAATAGCCTTGCACCGCGCCAAGCAGGGCACCGAGCGCCAACATGGCGAGGATAACGACTGACCATGGCAGGCCGAACTGCAAGAGCGTCGCCGACAGCGTTGCCACCAGCGCCAGTACCGAGCCGACCGAAAGATCGATGCCGCCAGTGGTGATGACGAAAGTCATTGCCGCGGCGACGATCAGCAGCGGCGCCGACTGCCGCAGGATGTTCAACAGATTAGGCGACGTCAGAAAGGCGTCGGTCGCCACCGAGAAGATGATGCAGACGACCAGAAAGAACAGCGCGATCGAGACGACACTGCCATTGGCGAGCAGCGCATCGCGCCAGGTGCCCTTGCGCACTCGTGAGGGCTGGGCAGCGTGGATCGCATCGCTCATGCCGGCGCTCCACCGCGATAGCCGTTGGTGGCGGAACGCGCACTGAATTTGCGGCCGACGATCAGATTGACCACGTCCTCGATATTGGTCTCGCCGATCAGCCGCTCGGCGACATTGCGCCCTTCATACATGACCTGGATGCGGTCGCAGACGAGGAACAGGTCCTGCAGCCGGTGGGTGATCAAAATGACGCTGACACCGCGCGCGCTGACCGCGCGGATCAGTTCGAGCACCGCCTCGACCTCGGCCACCGCAAGCGCTGCCGTCGGCTCGTCCATGATCAGCACGGCCGGCTCGAACGAGGCGGCGCGGCCGATGGCGATCGACTGGCGCTGCCCGCCGGAGAGGTTTTCGACCTTGAGCCGCGTGTCGGCAATGACGATACCGAGCCGATCGAGCATCTGGCGCGTCTCGTCGTGCATGCGCTTCTTGTCGAGAAAGGAAATGCCGGCGATGCGGCGGCGCGGCTCGCGGCCGAGAAACAGATTGCCGGCGACATCGACCGTGTCGCAGAGCGACAGGTCCTGGTAGACCATCTCGACGCGCGCCGCACGTGCGTCCGCCGGCGAGCTGAAGATCACCGGCTTGCCGTCGATCTCGATGGTGCCGGCGTCGGGAACCACAGCCCCCGACAGCACCTTGCTCAATGTCGACTTGCCGGCGCCATTGTCGCCGACCAGCCCCAGCACCTCGCCCGGCTTCAGCGTCAGCGACACATCATCGAGCGTCTGGATGGCGTTGTAACGCTTTGAGATGCCGCTCATCCGCACCCGATAGGTCTGGCCACTGCTCATCTGGGATTCCACGCGATTGCCAGGTATCCGCGGCGCAGCTTCAGGCGGCGCCGCGGCTCGGTCGCCGACGCAGTTTACTTGAACATCGCGCGGTATTGGTCGACATTCTTCTTGGTCACGATCGTCACCGGGATATTGATGATCGGGTCGATTTTCTCGCCCTTCTTGAGCTTGCCCAACGCTTCGACCGCGGCCTTGCCTTCGCCTGCCGGATCCTGCTGCACGACCGCCACCACCCAGCCGTCGTCGATGCCCTGAACGGCCTGCTTGGTCAGATCCCAGCCGAACACCTTGACGTCGCCGGTGCGGCCCTGGCTGGTCACAGCCGAAACGGCGCCGAGCAAGGCGGGTTCGCCGGTTGCATAGAGCGAGTTCATGTCCGGATTGGCGGTCATCAGGTTTTCCGAAGCGCTCAACGCCGTCTCCTGAACGTTCTGGCCGTCGACCGTGTCCAGGAAGGTGACGGCCTGGCCGCTTTCGGTCACCGCCTTCTTGAACCCGTCGAGCCGCTGGTTCTGGATGAATGAATTGAGTGCGCCGACGATGCCGATCTTGGCCTTGCCGCCCATCTCGGTCTTCACATAGTCGGCGTAGAATTTGCCGATGTCCTCGCCGGCCTTGGTGTTGTCCACACCTATGAACGAAACGTTGTCGCCGTCGGGGATCTGCGCGTCGATGGCGATGACGGGAATGCCGGCCGCCTTGGCCGCAGTAATCGCGGGCTTGACGCCGTTGACGTCGATGGCGACCAGAATGATGCCGTCGACTTTCTGCGTGATGTAGTTCTCGATCGCGTCGTTCTGCGCGCTCGGCACATTGTTGGCGTTGAAAATGACCAGCTTGGCGCCGGCGGCGTCGGCTGCCTTCTGCGCGCCCTCGTTGATCTGGTTGAAGAACAGGGCCTGCTGGTTGATGTTGACGAGTGCGAACGTATCGGCAAGCGCCGATCCCATGGCTGCCGAGCCCATGGCAATGGCGGCGGCACAGCCGGCGAGAAGTTTGAACAGACGCATTTTCGGTTCCCCTTGCTTGCGGACCAGACCGGCTGGTTCCCGTTGGTGCTACAGGCACGAGGCAAGCATTCAAGAGACTTGAATATTTGTCAATCCAAATGAACGCAGAGCGTTGCTCAGAAAGTCGCCGGCGTGTTGACCCAGAAAATGCTGGCGCGTTCCTTGCCGATATTGCGGTAATGATGCGGCAGCTCCGACCTGAAAACGAAGGCATCGCCGGTGGCGAGAGCATGTCGCTTGCCGTCGACGATCAACTCGATCCGGCCGGCGAGCACGTAGCCGACTTCCTCGCCGGCGTGCTGAATCGGGCCTTCGCTCTCGCCGTCTGCCTCGATGTGATGGATGTTGCATTGTAAGAGGTGGCCAGGCGAATACGGAATGATGCGTTCGAGCGAAATGCCCTCGCCACGCCGTAGCGCGTCGAGCGCAATCAAAGGCCTTGCGCCCGCCCGGAATACGATCGCCTCGTCGTCATCGACTTGCTCGAACATCCAGCCGATGTTGGTGTCGAGAACCTCGACCAGACGGTGAAGCATGGGCAGAGACGGCGAAGCCTTGCCGTTCTCGATCTTGGACAGCAGGCTTTCCGAGCAATTCGCAGCCGCGGCCAGGCTCTTCAGCGTCATGCCGCGTGTCTGGCGGGCGAGGCGCAGTCGAGTTCCAAGTCTCGCGGCATTTACGGTGGCGTCCGTTTCCGACTCTGGCCGCCGTCGATCGATTTTATTCATCTGTTCGCCAACCATTCAACGGTCAAGGGCAACTATCGCGCGAGCAAAAGACCTCGGCCGACGATTTGCAAGTGCTGATGCGTCAAATTCGAGACTGCAGCCGTAGCTCCGGCCTCTGGCGAATGCTGCTCTCGCATGAACCGTGCTGATGATCCCGCGCCAGTTACCCCTATCGCTTGGCTGTCCATCGTGGTCGAAATCGCCAGCCGTTACCGCGTTGCGTCTCGTGGCGAGTGGACTTGGACAATACGGGCAAGGCGGGCCACACAGCCAATCTACACAACCACGGCCATGCCGACACGATAAAATCTGGACTGTCACCGAATTTGCGGAGTCCGCCGGAAGTCACCCGCGGCAGCGCCCCATGGAGTTGCTCTCGGTAGCGGCGATGTACTCAATGAAATCCCTGAGGCAGTCGCGCACCGCCTGAGCTTCGACAATTTTGAAGAAAGTCCAACAGAATTAATGGACTAGCACCTTGCGGATGTGAATCGCGGAAGCGACGCGCGGTTAATGCTTTAGAAGTATAGACACATCGACACGAGGTGCGAAGAAGCAACGCCAATACAGCTGATTGGTTACGACATATTTATTTTCGCAGATATGGTATTGCCCGTCCGGGGATTGCTGCACACGGTCCCGTGGGATGGTGAAATTATGCGGCAAATAAGTATACCCACCGTCTACCCTGGACCGCACCGAAGACCGAGGTACGGCGCGGCAATCAGAACCACCGCAGCACTTGAATTTGGTCTGTGGGTCAATCTTGTCTTCGTACCAATCATGGGCGTTAGCGGCTGTTGCGGCGGCGATACACATAGCCGTGAAGATGAGCCTTCGCATGGCATTCCTCAAGTATCTGGCAGGCGCTGCTCGTTCGGTTTTCCATATATATTAGCGTTCCATTGAAAATACCATTGGCCCCCGACCGACTGACGCAGCTCCAGCGAGCGACGCTCGCAACTGAAGGCCGCATTGGGTCACGTCAGGACGACACTTGCGCCGGACAAAAGGTCTGCTCGTGTCGCTCCGGGTTAGAAAAGCATCTGTCCGCTTTCCGGCCCGAAGGAGACCTTTGCCGAGCGGCGATCAGCCTGGCGGGATAACCTTACCCTCCTTCGCTTTTCGGCGGCAGACATCGGCCTGTGCGAGGTGGGGCGTTCGCTTGGGGGCGCCTCCGGCGACGGCGAGTTTTGTTCCGTTCCGCCAAAAGGGGGTTTGCTGGTGTGGATCTTGTTTTGGGGGTATTCTCTTCGTTGAGGGATAGGCCTAGTCGATTTCGATTACGGTCGCTTAAGCTTGGCCGCTCCGCTCGGGAGGAGCCTCTGATTGCGATGGCGCGCTTTGCCCACCTTGCCCTTCTCGCCTTTGGATTGTTGCCTGGAATTGCGCTGGCTGGGGAGCCTTTCGTCCCGAGCTGGATCAAAAACGATCCGGCAGCCAAGACGGTGGCTATAGAGATTGTCGCCGATTGGAACCAAGTCGAGCGGTACCGCAGGGACAACATCCGGACCGACATTATCGACTTCAACGGCTACTGGGACGGCAATCTCACGATCATCGTGCCAGAAGAATGGTCGGTACAGATC
This sequence comes from Mesorhizobium sp. M1403, assembly GCF_040317695.1. Lineage (NCBI taxonomy): Bacteria > Pseudomonadati > Pseudomonadota > Alphaproteobacteria > Hyphomicrobiales > Phyllobacteriaceae > Mesorhizobium > Mesorhizobium sp. M1403. The sequence continues at coordinate 565,424 of NZ_JAMYKY010000002.1, forward strand.
GAGTTCATCAATGGCTCTTCGAATTTCAGGCACGGTCTGATGGTGACCAGGGTCTATGCTCGGTCGGACATGCCAGTGAAGTTGGAGGCTGAGGATGCGATTTGGGGGGCGTACACCGCTCCGCTAGAGGGGATTAAAATTAATGAGAAGAGACAACTCAACTTTGTTGCCCAGCAGGCGGGGAACTATTTCCTCGCCTGTCCGAGACAAACACACCTGATGGACGGACACTGGATCGGTTTCGAGGTGAGAGGCAATCTTGTGCGGGCCGTGGCAATCGTCCATGAAGACAAGTTTCCGCAGGAGCAGCCCCAGGACGCCCATAGGGTTGCGCGAGCAACCAGCGCTATGGCTTCGTCGTGGAGATCATTGCAAATCCGTGGCGGCTTATCTTGAAACTCGAAAGTCTGGCCGCGCCCCGACCGGTCTAGAACTGCCCCTGGTTGCCAAGCCACCAGGTCCAAGCTGAGGCATCCAAACAAGCCTTTGGCGCAGCCGGAGCATCGGCGAGGGCTAATTTGGGCCGTAGTGTCGAAGCATCGGCTTGTGGAGCCGCCTTCCAAAGCTTGATCCACAAGTCGCCTGTTGGCGCAGATGAGCCTACTAGGCCGCTCCCGTGTGCGACCTTTCCGCCCGATCGAGACGTAGAGCGCTCCCACGCGTATAGTCCGAGCCGATGCGCCCGCCGGCTCGGTCGTGCCATTTCAAGACACCCGCGGTGCTTTCCAGAGCGAACTTTCGCCTGTCGGAAGGAGTCGGGCGGATTCTCCCGTAGCCGACAATCTGCTTCCGGCCCCGAAACGGTCATTCCGGATGACAGATTGCGTGAAGCGGTCCGCGTGGTGCTGGGTGGCGCAAGAAGGATGGTTCAGTCGAAGAAGCCTGCATCCTCTTCCCCGAGATACTTCCTGGCTGCTTCGGCGTCGATATCGAGGCCCAGCCCCGGCGCTTCCAGCAGCTCCACCATGCTGTCCTTCACGATCTGCGACGGCAGGCCGATTACGAGATCCTCCCACCAGGGGTCGGAGGCGCTCGGGTATTCGAACGCGATATAGTTGGCGGGCAGGGTGGCGCAGACATTGATCAGCGCGCCGAGGCCGAGAAGGCCGTTCGCGGTGCCGTGCGGTGCCATCAGGATCGAGTGCATATAGGCGTGCTCGGCGACCCATTTGAGCTCGGCAATGCCGCCAATATCGGCCGGATCGGGGCCGATGACGCGCACCGCCTGCGTTTCGATCAGCTCCTTGAAATTGTGCCGCAGGTAGATCTGCTCGCCGGTATGAATTGGCGTCGAGGTGGAGGTGGTCAGCTCCCGATAGGCCTGCGGATTGACCCACGGCACATAGTCGCCGGTCAGCATGTCCTCGAGCCACATCAAATTGTACTTCTCGACCGCGCGAGCGAATTTGATCGCATCGGGCAGCATCCAGCCCGGGCCGCAGTCGAGCGCCAGGCTGACCTTGTCGCCCAGCACTTCCTTCATCGCGATCACGCAGTCGAGCATGTGGTTGAAACCGCGCTCGCTGATCACGCCCTGATCCATGGCGCCGTGATAGCCGGCCTTCTTCTGCGTCACGCCGTAGTGAAAGCCCTCGATGGTGTCCTTCATGTCGGAGTGGAACGAGATTCCCTGCTTGATCATGAAGAAGTTCTGCGGCTGCTCCATCATCCATTTGACGTCAGCGGCGTAATCCTCCGGCCGGTCGCCCGTGCGTTTCTGGCGGATCGAGCCGTTATAGACGCGCACCTTGTCGCGCACCTTGCCGCCGAGCAGTTTGTAGGCCGGCACGCCTGCGGCCTTGCCGGCAATGTCCCACAGCGCATGCTCGATAGCGCTTACCGCGGCGCCATAGGGCTTGAAAGAGCCGCGTTGGCGGATCTTCAGCATCACCCGCTCGACGTCGGTCGGGTCCTCGCCGATCAGCGCCTCGCGGAAATGCAGGACCCAGGGCTTGAGATAGGTCTTGGTGAACTCGACTTCGCCCAGGCCATAGAGGCCCTCGTCGGTGACGATGCGGACGATGGGATGCCTGCCGATGACGGCGCAGCGGAGGTCGGTGATCTTCATGTTCGGTTGTTTTTCGCCTCAGCTCCAGGTGCGGTCCCAGGAATACTCGTCGTCCCAGTGATCCGTGGGCTGCCAGATGCCGGTGACACCCGGCTGCAGATGCTGCGAGATCACCTCGTCGACGACGTCGTCAATCCCCAGGCCAGGTTTGTCCGGAACAGTGATAAAGCCGTCCTTCACGAGCGGCTTGGAAACGCCGGCGACGATATCGTCCCACCAGTCGACGTCGGCAGAGTGGTATTCGAGCGCCATGAAGTTTTCGGTCGCGGTCGCGACATGTGCCGCGGCCATTGCGGCGATAGGACTTTCGGCCATATGGATGGCCATGGCGACGCCGTGATCCTGTGCCATGTCGCCGATCTTCTTGGTCTCCAGAATGCCCCCGCTGGTGAGCAGGTCTGGGTGGATAACGGAGAGGCCGCCGCTCTTGAGCAGAGGCTCGAAGCCCTCCTTAAGGTAGATGTCCTCGCCGGTGCAGATCGGCACCGTGGTGGCGGCCTGCAGTTGTCGGTACTGCTCGGTGTACTGCCATGGGATCACATCCTCGAGCCAGGCTGGCACGTATTTTTCAATCCGCCTCGCGAGGCGAATACCGTTCTGCAGTGAGATGTGGCCGACATGGTCGATGGCGAGCGGAACATCCATGCCGATAATTTCGCGAACCTCGGCAATGTACTGCTCAAGCAGGTCGAGGCCCTTGTCGGAAAAGTGGAGGCCAGTAAACGGGTGGGGGACATTATGCAAATCATACGCGGCATTGCGGGCGCGCCGCTCCTCCGTGGTCTTGACCGGGCCGCGGCCGGGGTGGACGCGGTACCCTTCAAGTGAGCCGGCAGGGGATACGACCGCACCGGGTACATCCGCGATCTGCATCAGCCCCAGATCCATCTTGAGGAAGGTGAAGCCAAGCGCCATGCGCTGCTTGAGGCGCTTGCCGGTCTCGGTGCCGCTCGGCACGGTCGCATCGGTATCGCAATAGAGGCGCACCTTCTCCCGAAACCGGCCGCCAAGCATCTGATAGATGGGCACGCCATAGGCCTTGCCGGCGAGATCCCACAACGCGATTTCGACCGCCGAGACGCCGCCGCCTTGCCGGCCGTGCCCACCGAACTGCTTGATCCGGCGAAACAGGCGGTCGATGTCGCAAGGGTTCTCGCCAAGCAGCCGGCTCTTCAGCATCAGCGCGTAGGTGGCGCTGGCGCCATCGCGCACTTCGCCAAGTCCGACGATGCCCTGATTGGTGTAAATCTTGAGCAGGGTTGAGGTGAACGGCGCGCCGACGATTTCGGCTACCCGCATGTCGGTGATGCGAAGCTGAGATGGCCTGGAGTTTGCGTTCACCCGATTGAGCGCCTCGTCGGCGCCACCTGTCTTTGCCATGACTTATCCTCGTTTTCGGCTTGTCGTCCCGCACCCTGGGCATAGAGTGTTGCTAGCCCAGCTCAATCTCGTGGGCCTGCAGATAGTCGCGGTCCATCTCAATACCGAGACCAGGCTTCGACGTCAGCTTGAGGCTGCCGTTCGAAATGTCGAGTGGTCTGTCGATCAGGTGATCGTATTTGCCCAGGTTCCACTCCGACGTTTCGAGTTTGTAGAAGTTGGGGACGGTCATCATCACCTGTGCTCCCGCAACCACATTGATCGGTCCCGCGGCGTCATGTGGCGAGACCGGGACGTAGTAGGCTTCGCATAGGGCAGAAATTTTCTTGAGTTCGGTAATGCCGCCGGTCCAGGTGACGTCGGGCATGATGTAGTCGGCGAGCTTGTTCTCAAGTACCGGCACGAAATCCCACTTCGTGTGGCCGCGCTCGCCCCACGAGATGGCGGTATTGACCTTCTCACGCACCTGCTTGAGGGCGTTAAGGCTCTCGGGCGGGCAGGGCTCCTCAAACCAGTCGATCTGACCGGCTTCCTCGAGGCTCCGACAGAGGCGAATGGCGGTGGGAACGTCGAAGCGGCCATGGGCATCGATGAGAATGTCGACATCGGGTCCCGCCGTTTCACGGATCAGAGCCGTGAGTTCGGCGGCTTCGCGCTCGTCCTTGCGGGTCATGCTGCCATCGAGGTAGCCGTCCCGCTGTTCGCGAGGCAGACCATCGGCGCTGCGACCCTGGTGCGGGTAAGGATCGAACTTAAGCGCAGTGTGTCCGGACTCGACAATGTCTAGAATTTCGCGGACCACGGCTTCCTTGCTCGTGAATTTGGCTTGGTTGGGATGGGTGTAGAGCGCGATTTCATCGCGTACTGGTCCGCCCAGCAGCTCGTAAATCGGCTTACCAAGGACTTTGCCCCGGATGTCCCAGAGGGCAATATCGATGGCGCTCACGCATTCGACGGCGGCGCCGCGGCTGCCCATGTAGGTGAAGCTGCGGAAGATCTTGTGCCAGAGATGCTCGATACGCGCTGGATCCTCGCCTGTCACGGCGACACCGATCTGCCGCAGGATCGTGCAGAGAGCGCGGTTGGCGAGCCTTGTGGTGGTGGTGATCTCTCCCCAGCCACTCACTCCCTCGTCGGTCGTCACTTCGACGAACAGGAACTCTCCCCAATAAGAAGCATCGGACTTGATCAGCCACGGCCGAATGCTCGTGATTTTCATCGCAACTACCTTTGTCTGAAAATGGTCAGCCTAACGATGTTCTGGACTGGATATTCTATCCGGCCCGAGCGGCGTTGCGCGCACGCATCTGTTCGAGAATATGCCGGCCCGAGCCCTCGACATGGCGGGAGACGAGTTCGGCCGCCTTGTCGGCCTCTCCCGCCTTTACGAGCGCGATGAGTTCGCGGTGCTCGCGCATGATCGCGGCACGTCGCGCCAGCGTGAAGTTGAAACGACGGCTCACGGCTCGCAGCACTTCGCGATGCTTCCACCAAAGCTCGGCGGCGTGGCGGTTATAGTGCCGCTGGTACATCACGGTGTGGAAAGCGGTGTCCAGCTCACTGTGCCTGAATGTGTCGGCGAAGTTGTTCTCTTCAATCAGGCCTTGGAGACGTTCGAGTTCGGCGATGTCCTCGCCAGTAGCCATATTCACAAACCATCGTGTCAGGGCTGGCTCGATCAGAACACCGATCTCATAGATATCCCGGACAAAATCCTGATCTATGGGTCGGACGCGCGCCCCGCGGTTGGCGACAAAGATGACAAAGCCTTCGCCGCGCAACAGCTGCAGGGCCTCGCGCACAGGATTGGTCGAGGTGCCGTGACGCCGGGCGAGATCGGTGACTACAAGCCGTTCGTTGGCGGCGAGCCGTCCCTCGATGATGTCTTCCCTGATCAATTCATAAAGCGAGGCGCCCTCGCTGGAGGCCCCGATGGGATCAGTGCCCACAGGTGGCATAGCTTTGAAATCGCTTATTTCGGCCAAGGCCGGCTCCCCAACTTAATACATACCTTGCCCGATATCACACACGGCTTTCGCAAACAATGTACGATCCTGCGCGTTGACAGGCAATCCATGATCTGAAAACGTACCAAGGGATTGAGAGGATACATTGAGCATTCTCGCGATCGAAACGAGCAAGGACCGCTTTGCCTTGGCGCAGGGCGGCATGGGAGAACCAGGGAGGATACCTATGACGAGGATTACGCTCGGCAGTGCGATCCTGCGCGGCACTGTCGTCACTGCTTTGATGGCATCCCTGATGCCCACATCGGCGCTGGCTGCGGCACCGGTCGACCTCAGCAAGTGGTCGCCGGAATATGTGCGCTCCATCGCCGGCACACAGGATTTTGACACGGCGGCCGATTGCGCCAAGGTCACCCCGCTCGACTACAAGGGGCGACTGACTTTCTGGTATCAGGGCGTGTTCGAGGGCGACCCCGACCTCCTGCGCCAGTACTACAAGGATTTCTTCGAGACCTTCCGCAAAACCTATCCGAACATCCAGCTCGAGGAACAAGCCCTCACCTATAACGACCTTCTCGACAAGTTCCGCACGGCGCTCCTGGGCAATGCCGCGCCGATGGCGGTCCGCCTGCAAATCCTGGGTGGTACCGAGTTCGCCTCAAAGGGCTATCTGGCGCCGCTCAAGCCAGAGGATGTGGGGTATTCGACCGAGGATTTCTGGCCCGGCGCCATGAAGGCCGTGACCTGGGAGGGCGTGACCTACGGCATTCCGACCAACAACGAGACGATGGCGTTCATCTGGAACGCCGACATCTTCAAGCGTGCGGGCCTTGATCCGGACAAGGCTCCGGCAACCTGGGAAGACGTCGTCAAATATTCCAAGCAGATCCACGACAAGCTCGGCATTGCCGGCTACGGCCTCGTGGCGCGCAAGAATGCCGGCAATACGCCGTACCGTTTCATGCCACAGCTGTGGGCCTATGGCGGCGGCGTCTTCGACGAAGCCACCGCGAATCCGACCTATGAGCAGGTCCAGCTCGATAGTCCCCAGAGCAAGGCGGCGCTGCAAGCCTCCTACGACATGTATGTTCGCGACAAGTCGGTTCCGGTTTCGGCGCTCACCAACCAGCAGGCCGATAACCAGCCCCTGTTCGTCGCCGGCCAGCTCGGCATGATGATCTCGCACCCGTCCGATTACAACGTCATGCTCGACCTGCAGAAAAAGGCGACGGGCACCGACAAGGACAAGGCGCAGACGGTCATCGACAACATGCGCTACGGCCTGATTCCAACTGGCCCCGACGGCAAGCGCGCCGTCGTGTTCGGCGGCTCGAACATTCACATCCTGAAGCCCGAATATGTCGAGGGCGGCAAGGTAGACGAGCCTGCTGCAAAGGCTATCATCTGCATGTGGACGAGCCCTGAATGGTCGCTGAAGATGGCCTACGCCGGATCAAACCCAGGCAACCTTAACGGCTTCAAAACCAAGTGGATGAAGGAACGTCTGGACAACATCAAGTTCCTCGATGTCACGACCTCGATGCTGCCATACGGCATTCCGTTCCCAGCGCTGCCGCAGGCCCCCGAGATCATGAACATTATCATCCCGGACATGCTGCAGAATGCCCTGACCGGAGCGATGACCGTCGACGAGGCAGCGGACGACGCGGCCAAGAAGGTAAAAGACGTGATGGGCGGACTCTAGTCCAAGCCTGACCTACGACCTGACCGGCTGCGCCGCTGGCGCAGCCGCCTCGTTCCGAAGAATAAGGGCACGCCACAAGTGACGATCGTGACCGGCAAGGCCGAGGCTCGCCGAAGATTGCAACCCGGTACAGCCGGCACGCTGCGGAAGATCTGGGAGCATCGCGCGGACTACGCGTATGTGCTCCCGGCGATCGCCGTGATGCTCATCGTCATCGCCTATCCGATCTACTACACGGTCGAGCTGTCGTTCTTTAAGACACCGCCTGGTCTGCAGCTCCGCGACAAGACCTTCGTCGGCTTCGACAACTACACGACGATCCTCACCAGTCAGGTGTTCTGGAAGGTCACCTGGAACACACTGATCTGGACGCTGGGGTCCACTTTCATCTCCTTTGTCCTGGGGTTTGCAACGGCGCTGGCGCTCCACCGCGACTTCATCGGCCGTGGTGTCTTGCGCGCTATCCTGATCATCCCTTGGGTCATCAGCGCCGTCGCCGCCTCCTATATCTGGAAGTGGATCTACCATTCGGACTTCGGGATCATCGGCGCGGTGCTGGTCGGCCTCGGATTGGCCGACCGGCCGCCGAATTTCATCGACAATGTCAGCACGGTGCTGCCGTCCCTGATCGTCGTCAATATCTGGCGCGAGTTTCCGTTTGCCATGATCATGATGATGGCCGGCCTGCAGACAGTCCCCGACCAATTGCTGCGCGCCGCAAAAGTCGACGGTGCCAGTGCATGGCAGCGCTTTTGGCACGTCACCTTCCCGCACTTGCGCAACGTCTCGGTGGTGACGATGCTGCTGCTCGCAGTAGCCAACTTCAATTCCTTCATCATCCCCTGGATCATGACCGGCGGCGGGCCGTCGAACGCATCGCATATCTGGATAACCCACATTTATGAGCTCGCCTTCGGACGGCAGCGCTGGGGCGTGGCATCGGCCTATTCGGTGCTCCTGTTCCTCACACTGATGACACTGGGCTACTTCTACGTCCGTGCGCTAAGCGGCAACGAGCGGAAAGAGGGCAGCGCATGAGCACGATTGCCGAGACAGCCTCTCGAGCCCAGACCCGTCGCCGCATGCGCGTCGACGGTTGGCGGTGGGCCGGGCGCATATTCCTCGTGTTCATGCTGCTTTATACTGCGTTGCCGATGATCTGGATGCTGATCACCTCGATCAAGTCCGGATTCGCGGCGACGCAATTCCCGCCGCAATGGTGGCCGGACGAGCCTACCCTCGCCAGTTACCAGAAGCTGCTCGATCCGCAGAACAGCGTCGGCCAGGATTTCCTCCGCTTCTTCTGGAACAGCCTTTTCGTGTCGACCGTCACGACAATCCTTTCGGTGATCGTGGCTGTCCCTGCGGCCTACGCGTTTTCGCGCTTCAGTTTCCCCGGCCGGAATTTCCTGTTCTTTGCCGTGCTGCTGCGCAATATGTTCCCGGCGGTGATCTTTCTCGTGCCACTCTTCATCCTGATGCGCGCGATCGGGCTGGTGAACACGCACGGCTCGCTGATACTCACCTATCTCACCTTCGGCCTGCCGCTGGCGATCTGGCTGCTCAAGGGCTTTTATGACAACATCCCGGTGCAGCTTGAGCAGGCGGCGCGCATCGATGGCGCCACACGGTTCCAGGCCTTTATCATGATCGTGATGCCGCTCTCGACGCCGGGGATCATCGCCACCGCAATCTATTCCTTCATCGGCGCCTGGAACGAATACATCTACGCCTACACCTTCCTCTCCAAGAACGAGCAGTTGACCCTGCCGGTTGGCATCCAGCGCTTCTTCTCGGAAAATACGACGGACTTTCCGGGCCTGATGGCGGCCAGCTTCATGATGAGCGTGCCCGTCGTGGTGCTGTTCCTGGTCCTGCAACGATACTTTGTACGCGCCCTTACAGAAGGCGCGGTCAAGCACTAGGGAGTTGCCGATGGCCCACGTGGTCCTCCAAGATCTCGTCAAGAGCTATGGCGGCTTCAAAGCTGTCAACCACGTCTCGCTGACGGTCAATGACGGCGAGTTCGTTGCGCTCGTCGGCCCTTCAGGCTGCGGCAAGACAACCACGCTCAATCTCGTCGCCGGGCTGACCCCGATCACATCGGGCGACATCATCATCGGCGAGCGGGTGGTCAACGACCTCGACCCCAAGGACCGGGATATCGCAATGGTGTTCCAGAACTACGCGCTCTACCCGCAGAAATCGGTCTACAAGAACCTGGCGTTCCCGCTTCAGATGCGCAAACTCCCTAGGGGCGAGATCGACAAGAAGGTCAAGGAAGCGGCGCGAGTGCTCGACATGACGCATCTGCTCGAGCGCAAGCCGCGCGAACTTTCGGGCGGGCAGCAGCAGCGCGTGGCCCTTGGCCGTGCCCTCGTCCGCGACCCTGCGGTGTTCCTCATGGACGAGCCACTGTCTAACCTCGATGCCAAACTGCGCGTGCAGATGCGGTCGGAGATCAAGCGCTTCCACCAGGACCTCAAGGCGACGATCATCTATGTGACGCACGACCAACTCGAAGCCGTGACCATGGCTGACAAGATGGCGGTGATGAATGGCGGCTACCTGCAGCAATACGATTCACCGGCGCAGGTCTTTGCCCATCCGGTGAACATGTTCGTCGCCAGCTTCATCGGCAGCCCGGCGATGAGCCTTATTCCGCTGGAGGCATCGACGGCAAACGGCAACACGGTGTTGACCGGCGCCGAGGGCTGGCGCCTTGAGCTCTCGCCGCGCAATGCCCAGAAGGTCGTGAGAGCGACGACCAAGAAAGTCGTGCTCGGCGCACGTCACTCGACGATCAAGCTCCACAAGAGCGCGGTCCCCGGTTCCATTCCGGCCAAGGCCTACACCGTGGAACCGACCGGAGACGTCACCTTCGTGCAGGCGTTCCTGTCCGGCGCCATCGTCAACGTCAGCGTGCCGCCGAACATTGCCGTCTCGCCCGACGAGCAGATCTGGCTCGAGTTCGACCAGGAGCGGATGCATCTGTTCGACGGCGAAACTGAAATGGCCCTCAAAGCCAACTGAGATAGGGCCGATGCGTGTGGAACGTGGGCGTGGATGACTGAGAAGCTTAAGATCACCGCGATCAAGCCCTATCCGGTTTGGGTAGGAACGCGCAACCAGATGCTCGTCAAGGTCGAGACCAACCAGGGCATCTTCGGCTGGGGCGAGAGCGGCTTGAGCGGTCGCGAGAGGGCCGTGGCCGGCGCGGTCGAGCACTATCGCGAGTTTCTCATCGGTCGCGACCCGATGCAGATCGGGCGGATCTGGCAGGAGGTTTACCGCAGCCAGTACTTCGAAGGCGGGCGAGTCCTGCAGGCGGCGATTTCCGCCATCGACATCGCCCTTCACGACATCAAGGGCAAGGCTCTGCGGGTGCCCGTCTACGAGCTGCTGGGCGGCAAGCAGCGCGACCGCGTCCCCACCTTCGCCTCGACCGGCGACGAGGCCGAGGGCGATGTTGCCATCGAACGGGCCCGCGAACTTCGCGCACAGGGGTGGCAGGCGATCCGCTTCTTCCCCTTCGGGCAAAACAGCAAGGACATCTTCGAGCCGCGCGAGTCCATCGGCGCTACCGCGGGTATGCTGAACAAGGCGCGCGAGGCGCTGGGCGACGACGCCGTTCTCGGCATCGACTATCACCATCGGCTGTCGGTGGCAGAGGCGGCGAGCTTCTGCAACAAGCTCGGCCGCGGCGTGCTTGATTTCCTCGAGGAGCCAATACGGGACGAGACGCCGGAGGCCTATGAATCGCTGCGCACGATGACCGACATCCCCTTTGCCATCGGCGAGGAATTTGCCAGCAAGTGGCAGTTCCTGCCCTACATCGAGCGCGGCATCCACCAGTTCAACCGGCTCGATGTTTGCAACGTCGGCGGGCTCACCGAGGCAATGAAAATCGCTGGCTGGAGCGAGGCGCACTATGTGGACCTGATGCCGCACAATCCGCTTGGTCCAGTGTGCACGGCCGCTACCGTGCATCTCGCCGCCGCAGTACCCAACTTCGCGTGGCTCGAGACCAGGGCGCCCGAAACAAAGCTGGGCTTCGACAGTTCCGACTTCTTCCCCGTGCAACCACGGCTCGACGGGACCGATTACCCGGTCGGCGATCTGCCGGGGCTCGGCGTCGAGGTCAACGAAGTGGCGGTCCAGGCGCAGAGTTTGCGTTTCTGGGAAGCGCCTCACCTTAAGCGCCGCGATGGTTCTGTTACGAACTGGTAGTTCCATTCATCCGGAGTCGACAATGACGCATACTTCCGACATCACGCGGCCGCCTAAAGACCTGATCGACGCGCTGAGGGAGATCGGCGCCGCGACGGTTGCCGGCACGCTTGGCCACATGGGCTTCCGCAATCCGCACATGGTCGGTCCGGTGGCGCAAAACCATGGGAAGTCGATCGTCGGGCCGGCATTGACGCTGCAGTTCCTGCCGCAGCGGCCGGACCTCTTCACCGAGGGAGAATATGCCGATCCGGAGACGCAACTGCACCGGCACGTGCTCTATCACGCGCAGGAGGGCGATGTGGTCGTGGTCGACGCGCGCGGCGACATGAGCTCGGGCGTCTTCGGCGATATGATGTCGACGTATTTCAAAGGCAGGGGCGGGGCGGGTATCGTCATCGACGGGTGCATGCGCGACCGGCCCAATGTCGAAAAGCTCGATCTGCCCCTATGGCTGCGCGGCTGGACGCCAAACTATCACGTGCAGACCAGCATCTATCCCAATGCCGTCAACGTTCCGATTGCCTGCGGCGGTGTCACGGTGATCCCCGGCGACATCATCGTCGCTGACGACGACGGCGTGGTGGTGCTTCCCGTCGTGATGGCCCCGAAGGTGATCGAAGAATCACAGAAGCATCACGATTGGGAGGAGTTTTCGCGAGTGAAGCTCATGGAGGGCGGCCCGTTGCAACGCTACTATCCGCTGCATGACGATGCCCGCGGGGAGTACGAGGAGTGGCGCAAAGCAAATCGCTTGGAGAACCCGAGTTAGCGCGTGGATTACCTCGTGGCGGGGCCGGGGAGTCGAGTTTCGTCGTCTGGCGCCCACTGCACTGCACTGAAGGATCGAGACGGTCCGGCTCCCGCCATCTCGTGCGGGCACCAAGCGTTACACCAAGCGGCACTCCAACGGCGAACCGGAAGCATCATCAGCGCCTAGAAGCTGACGTAGCACCGGGTGTTCGGCAGCATCGGCGCGCCGCTTGACATCGGGCCAACCGCCGGTTTGTTTCAGCCGGGCCCGAATCCCGAAATCACCCCGTAACATGGCCTGCTGAGATTCGAACCAGCGCGGTCAATTTCGCGCGCGGTCCGACTGTCACGAGGAGTGAAATAATGCCGTATGGCACGGTGTCAGCAGCCTTGCTGGCCCGGCTGGCGGCGCGAACGATGGCGCGATTGTCTTCCCGCAAGAGGCATGTAATCGGCGTGCCGGACTGTCGGGACGATACCCAGGGCGGCGCAGGAGAAGCCTGCGCTGATTTCGGCAACTTGTCTGAACAGTCAAGCTGTCTCACGCGGTGAAACCACACCGTGCCAACCGGAATTGCTGGATTCGTGCCGGCCGTGGCGCCATGAGACAGATATCCTGCAAGTTGATCGGGTTGCAGGGCGCAGCCTGGCGGTATGGTCAACGAAGTCAGCGGAGAGCTTACCGACTAGTTGCTCAAGCCGGTTCGGCGTAAGCGAGAACCGCCCGGTGGCCGGTTGGTCGATACGGTGCTTCTAGAGCCACTGCGTGAGATGAATGCCGGCGATCGATATGGCACTCCCCAGACGATGAAGTTGTGCTTCCCATTGGCAGCAGCAGATCCAGGAACCTTAACCCTTCTAAGAAGTTATCAGTCCACTCTAAGGGACAGTGTCATGATCCGCAGGACACAAACGGTCGGCGTTCCTTTGGCGATCTCTTTAGGCGCCACCGTCGTGTCACTTCTGCTTCAGAGGTACTTTGGCCGAACCGCCCTACTGATCCATATCGGACAGGTGTTGGCAGCCACGGGCGCCGCTGGCTTTGCTCTGTGGATCGGACGCAATGGATGAGCTGACGGCTTCCAAGAAAAATCAACCGACTTCTTCTGTCTCTCCCGTGAAGAAGACGCTCCTCGGCAGATTGGGGCCGGGCCTCATCACTGGCGCGTCGGACGATGATCCATCCGGGATCGGCACCTATAGCCAGGCGGGGGCCCAGCTCGGGTTCGGGATTGGATGGACGATGCTGCTGACCTATCCTCTGATGGTCGCGATTCAGGAAATCAGTGCGCGCATCGGAAGGACTACCGGCCACGGCATCGCAGGCAATCTGTGCCGCCACTATCCGAATTGGCTTCTACAGTCCATCGTAACTCTTCTGTTCATCGCAAATACCATCAACATCGGCGCCGATCTCAGCGCCATGGCCGATGCGACAAAGTTTTTAATCGGCGGCCCGACCGTTCTCTATGTCGTCCTGTTCGCAGCCATTTGCGTAATTGGAATCGTTTTCGTGAACTACGATCGCTACGCGCTCATCTTGAAATGGATGACGTTGAGCCTGTTCTCGTATGTCGCTGTCGTGTTTGCTGTGCAAGTTCCCTGGGCCGAAGCACTGGGTGGCGTGCTGGTCCCGCGAATTGTCTGGAGCAACGAGTTCTTCACTACGCTTCTCGCCATCTTCGGCACGACGATTTCGCCCTATCTCTTCTTCTGGCAGGCGTCAGAGGAGGCCGAAGAGGTCCACGCAAATCATCACAGAAAATCATTGTTGAGGGCTCCACGTCAGGCGGTCGACGCGTTCTCGCGAATTCGCGCCGACACTCTCATAGGCATGGCATTCTCCAACGTCATCGCGCTGGCGATCATCTTCGCGACCGCGGCGACCTTGAATAAAGCCGGCATCACCGACGTCGAGACATCCGCTCAGGCGGCCGAGGCGCTGCGGCCGATCGTCGGCGATTTTGCCTTTGCTATCTTCGCTTTCGGCATCGTCGGGACAGGGTTGCTGGCGGTACCGATCCTGGCCGGCGCGGCGGCTTACGCCATTGGCGAGGCGAGACGATGGCCCGTGGGGTTGTCGCGCAGACCTAAGGAGGCTGTGGCGTTTTACTGCACTCTTGCCGCGGCCACGGGGCTCGGAGCAGCGATCACGTTTAGTCCAATCGATCCGATCAAGGCGCTGTATTGGACAGCCGTCGTCAACGGCGTCGTCGCCGTTCCGGTCATGACAGTCATGATGATAATGACAGCCCAGCCAAAGGTCATGGGCGACTTCACCGTCAAGGGCTGGCTGCGCTGGCTGGGATGGGCCTCAACGATCGCTATGGCGATGTGCATGGTCGGAATGCTCATGAGCTGGTTCATGTGACAGTCAATCGATCAGTTACCGCTCGTTGACAGTCGGGACAATCTCGATTCGAGCCCTTCGATGACTGACCTGGTCTTCATGTGTCTGGTAAGTCTGCAAATGATTAGCCCGCGGCAGTTCGTATGGCGGTGCAAACCAGGGCCGGAAGCTATCTTCGACACTCTATCAAGGTCTCGACGCCCTAGACTATCGCGCTGCCGAAACCGCAGGCTCGAGAGCCGAGCCGTCCCACAACGGCTTCAAGCGCGGCATCGGTTGCGGGTTGTCGCCGATTGCTGGCCGTTACCTCGACACGCGCGGTGCTCTTCAGATCGGGGCTGTCGGGGCGCCGAAGGCTCAGATGACCGATGCCGACGTCGGGATTGCGGCAGACCACACGGACGAGAAACTGGGTTCGAACTCGGTTGACCAGCCACGACCGCGGCGAGGAGCGTCCGGCGGGCGTCGGCGAGGACGCCGAACGCGGCGGAAGACCAGCGGTCGGCGCAGTATTGAGGTCGCACACGTTCAGTTCCTCCTTGAAAAACATAATTCCAGCACCGAGGAACCCGATCCCGGACCCGCGCGGCAGGACGATGCCCAGATTAATTGCAGCCTGTTCGATCGAAATCATGGAATGTTCCTGAGAAGATAGCCATGCGAACTCGCTCACGCCGGGTTCTCGAGGTTGAATTGCTTCGACTGCTCCGCGTAGCGCCCCCAGGAGATGATCGCGCGCATCGTGTCCTCGGCACGTTCTTCGGACATGTGGTCTTCGAGGTGGCGTGAATTGCGCCATGCATCGCCAACTCGCAAGCTGGCTCGGTCATTCACTCACTTGCCAGGGAGGCGTGCATTTTCTGGCGCGGTACCCAGTTCCGACCGTACCAGGCGCCTTGGTCTCATCCATTCGCCGCGCGCGTTTTCGGACAGTACCAATCCATGGCCAGGTCGATCGGGCGCATAGGCGTAGCCGTCCCGGATTTCGATGGGCTGTTCCACCAGATGATCGAAGTTCTGAAACGAATATTCCAGCCATTCGACTTCCGGAAGCGCGACCGCCATGTGCACGCCGATCTCCAGAAAGGTGTTGCCGATGCTGACCGGGATGCCGAGCTCGGCGGCCAGCCAACCAATGTGCATAACATCGGTGACTTGACCGTGGACATTCAGGATGTCGGCTGCGTGGGCTTCCAGAAGAAGCCGTTTGCCTTGAAGATCCAGATACTCGCCGCTGTTGATCTGAGTCCATGTCATTGCTTGCCTGAGCATTCTCAATCCTTGGTGGTCGTGACGCAGGATTGGATCCTCGACCCAGAGAAGATCGTGACCGGCATCGCGGATCGCCGCCAATTTCATTAGCGCTTCCTTCGAGGTCCACGCCTCGTTCGGGTCGATCATGATTTCCGAGCCTGCCGGCACGCAGGCTTTCAACAGCTCCAGGCGCCGCAGATCGCGACCGAAATCCGGGTGGCCGACCTTGATCTTGAAAGCGGAATAGCCAAGCGATGCCGCGTGGGAAAACAAGGAAACGAAAGCATCATCGTCGAGGTGAAAATCGAGGCCACTGGCGTAGGCTTTCACACGGTTGCGACGACTGCCGAGCAGCACGTGAAGGGGTAGGCCAGCTTCCTTTGCCGCAAGATCCCAAAGCGCCACCTGGATCGCTTCATGAAAAGGCAGGGAGTACGCCCGCTGATTGCCACCGCGCGGGCGGTTCACACGATGAACCAGCGCGATCGCCTTATGTCCTTTCAGCCCCGGCCAAACCTCGTTTTCGAAAACGGTCTCAATCTCAGTCTGGTCGGGCAGGGGATTGAAGAGCGTCTGGATGAAGCCCAGTCCCACTTCACCACTTTTCGAAACGAGTTCCAGCGCAGCGACGTTTACATCGTCGGCTCGAACCTGACTGTCCCCGATTACCCGGTCGCGGGCGAACTGAAATCGGGTTATACGAAAATGCGAAAGGCTCATCACAGGGGCTTTCTGATCGTTTAGTATAACGCACTGATCTATCAGCTAAGATGTCTCAGTACCGAATCAATGGAGGTGCCGCAAGTGGTGGGCAAAGCAAAAGCCATCTCTCATACCCTGGTGGCGGCCACCCGTATGAGCGATGTTGCCTACGAACGAATTCTGGAACGCTTGTTCGACAGGCGCGTTCCGGTCGGGGCATTCGTTTCGCAGAGCGAACTGTCCGCGATTGTTGACGTGCCCGTCGCTCCGCTTCGTGACGCTCTGCGCAAGCTCGAAGCGGAAGGAATTCTCACCATCCATCCACGCTCCGGAATCCAGTTCATAAAACCTGGCATGGAGCTCACGCGCGCCACCTACCAATTCCGCGCCATCATAGAGCGTTCGGCAATTCGCGTCTTTGCCGAGCAGGGCGATGAAGCCGTCATGAATGCCCTGGAAATGCGGCACTCTCGGCTGGTCCGGCGCATCGAACGGGAGGGTGTGGGAAAGGAGCAACTGGAGGAGATGGATGCGCTGGAGGGAGAGCTGCATGGCGCAATCATCGGCGCGCTGCGCAATCCCTTGATCGATAGCACCTATCGGCGCATGCACAATTATCTACGTCTGTTGCGGCTGGACAGCAAACTCACCTCGCCGATCATGATCCGGACGCTCAAGGAACACCTCGACATCCTTGAGGCTTGCAGCACCAGGAATGCCGACGCTGCCGAAGCAAAGCTGCAGTCCCATTTCCAGGCGGCCATGCAGCGGAACCTTGGTCTGGTCTGACACGTCGTTGCTTGCCTCTCCGGCGCGGTTGCACGGCTTGGGAAATGATGTTACCCAACACTCCAACTGATCGATCAGTCTGCTGATCTGATATCTTGGAGGTTCGCATGCGGTTGAACAAAAGGCAGTTTCTCGTGGGTTCGGCGGCCCTCGCGATGGCAGGGCGCATTGGTGGTGCCCGTGCCGCGAGTGCCATCAGTTACTGGCACCACTTCACCAGTCAGTCGGAAATGGCCAGCTTACTCAAGATCATCGGATTGTTTCAGGCAGCGAATGCAGATGTGGCGGTGACCCAGGAAAACATCCCGAACTCGGAATATATGGCCAAGGTTTCATCGGCCGTGCTGGCCGGCGGGCGTCCCGATACCGCCATGGTGATCGCCGAGCGCTTCGCCGATCTTACCGCGATGGAGGGATTGATCGATCTTACCGAGCGCGTGAATGGGTGGGAGGGCAAGGCGAACTTTCCCGACAACCGCTGGACTGGGCTTTCAAGCAATGGCGTCATTTATGCGGTTCCCGCCTTCGCCTTCGTTGACTGGATGTACTACCGCGCAGACTATTTCGAGGAAGCTGGACTGGCGGGGCCACCCCGAAATTTCGACGAATTCCTTCAGGCATCCCGCAAACTGACCAATCCTTCGAAGGGCAGGTATGCCTTCGGCATGCGCGCCGGCGCCGGCGGTTTCAAATATGTCATCGATGTCATGGAGGCGTTCGGCTCGCCGATCGTCAAGGATGGGCAGCCGGCCATCGAGAGGGCCGCGGCGATTGAGGCGATAACGTTCTATTCCGATCTCTTCCTGAAGGAAAAGGTCGTGCCGCCGAGCGCGCCCCACGACAGCTACCGTCAGATCATGGAAGCCTTCCGCACCGGGCAGACTGCGATGGTGTGGCATCATACCGGTTCGCTGAACGAAATCTCGAGTGCGATGAAGCAGGGCGAACAATTCTCGACCGCGCCGATGCCGGCCGGTCCGAAGGCGCATGTCGCTCGCGTCGCGTACGCCGGCAACGGCGTCATGAAGGAAGACAATATCGAGGCTGCCTGGCGGTGGGTGAGCTTCTGGGGCCAAACGGACGCTGCCCTGGCCCTGCTCGAGGGGACCGGCTATTTTCCGGCCTCCGCCGCTGCGCTGCAGGATCAGCGGATCACCGGCAATCCGATCTATAATGCGGCGACGGAAACGCTCAAGTTCGGACGCCTGCCGAACAATTTCGTCGGCGCCGCGGGCTGGTCCGAAAATGTCGTCAATCCCGCTTTCCAGTCGGTGCTGACGGGTCAGTCGACGCCAGAACAGGCAGTAGACCGCATGATCCAGGGCCTGGAGGCGGCGCTCCGCTGATCCCCGGACGTGCAGCCGTGCTCAGAACGCAACGGGACGGTGCTTTCGCATCGCAGATTCATGATAATAAGCTCGAGCAGATATCTGCCTATGCGGGCTCTCGGCGAACTGTCCGAGACCCGATACTGGATGTATTTGCTGCTCCTTCCCAGCCTCGCCCTTATCCTTCTCGTGATCGCCTATCCGACGCTTTACGGCATGGCAATCAGCTTTCGCGAGATGCGTCTGACGCGTCCCGGGTTGGATGGCTGGGTCGGCTTCAAACATTATCTAGCGATGTGGTCAGACCCGGTATTCTGGATCGCATTGAAGAACACCGTCGTGTGGGTTGCTGCCGCGGTCGTGCTGGAACTATCGCTTGGTCTTCTCGCCGCGACAGCTCTCAACAGGGATTTGCCGGGCACGAAAATCTTCGCCGTGCTCATCCTGCTTCCCTACTTCCTGCCCAATGTCGTAGCGGGCCATATGTGGGCCTTGCTGCTCGATCCGCGGCTCGGAGTCATCAACGATCTTCTTGTCCGGCTAGGCGTCCTGCAGGCCTACAAGGCATGGTTTGCTGATCCCAATACTGCGCTTGCGGCGACCATTCTCGTCGAGGCCTGGCATGGGTTTCCATTCTTCGCGCTGCTGCTGCTCGCGGGCCTGAAGGGTATTCCCGAGGATCTCTACAGGGCAGCGGCGGTCGACGGCGCAGGCCTGGCGGCGCAGCTCAGGCTGATCACCTTGCCGATGCTCAAGACCGTCATCGCGGCGGCAGTGATCCTGCGCGTCATCGGTCTGGTCAATTCGCCCGATCTGCTCCTCATTCTCACCGGTGGCGGACCGGGAGATGCCACGCAAGTGCTGTCGTTGTACGCCTTTCAGACTGCCTACAAGGAGTTCAATTTCGGCTACGCATCCGCCCTGTCGGTGGTGATGTTCGTGACCCTGATGATCTTCGCGGCCGGGTATATCCGCATCTCCAGGATTACCAAAGGACAGGGCGATGATTGAAAGCAAGCGTCACCGGCGGATGATCGCGAACATCGCCACCTACATCGTGCTCGCAAGCCTGACGGTGTTCTGCATCGGTCCGATGATCTGGATGTTCCTGACATCCCTCAAATATGAGGCCGACATTGTCACCCTGACGATGCAGTACCTCCCGAGCCGCGTTACCTTCGACAATTATGTCGCCATCTGGACGCAGTCAGGTTTCCCACGGCTTATAGGCAACAGCCTCGTCGTTACCTTGCTGACGGTGACGATCTGCGTCGTCACGGGCACGCTTGCCGCCTATGCATTTTCTCGCTTCGCGTTTCGAGGCCGAGATCAGCTCATGCTCGGCTATCTTGTCGTTCGCATGTTTCCCGCAGTCATGATGATCATTCCCCTTTATGTTGTTATGCGCGGTGTGGGGCTCGTCGACAGCCGTTTCGGCCTAGCGCTTGCCTATACGAGTTTCCTGCTGCCGCTGTTCGTGTGGATGCTCAAGGGGTTCTTCGATTCGGCACCTAAGGAACTCGAGAGCGCGGCTCGCATCGACGGCTCGACAAGGCTTGGCGCCATGGTCCGTATCGTCATGCCCCTTGCGCGAAACGGCCTGGTCGCAAGTTCGGTGTTCATTGCCATCGCGGCCTGGAATGAGTTCCTGTTCGCCCTGATGCTCACGACCGGGCAGGGGTCTCGCACCTGGCCCGTGGGCCTGCAACTGATGGTCGGAGAGTTCCAGCTTCCTTGGGGCGTTCTGGCGGCAGGCGGCATTCTCAGCATCATCCCGGTCATCGTGCTCTTCGCGATCGTCCAGCGAACCATGGTTCAGGGGCTGACCGCAGGCGCCATCAAAGGCTAGGAGTACTCGCATGGCGACACTTTCCATCAGGGACGTGCGCAAGTCCTATGGCTCCGTACAGGTTCTTCACGGGGTCGACATCGAGCTCGAGGACGGAGGCTTTCTGGTTCTGCTCGGGCCGTCCGGATGCGGCAAGTCGACCTTGCTCAACATGATTGCCGGCCTCGACGACACGTCCGGCGGTGACATCCTGATCGGTGGACGCTCGGTCCTCGACCTTGCGCCCAAGGACCGCAATATCGCGATGGTGTTCCAATCCTACGCGCTTTATCCCACCATGTCGGTCGCGAGGAATATCGGCTTCGGATTGGAAATGCGTGGCGTGGGCGCCGACCAGCGCACGCGTGCCGTGGAAGATGCCGCGCGAATGTTGCAAATCTCCCATCTGCTCGATCGACGCCCCGCCAACCTTTCGGGCGGACAGCGGCAGCGCGTTGCGATGGGCCGCGCGATCGTGCGCGACCCGGAGCTGTTCCTCTTCGACGAGCCATTGTCCAATCTCGATGCCAAGCTTCGCGTGGAAATGCGCACGGAGATCAAGCGCCTGCACGAGCGTCTCGGCACGAGCATCGTCTATGTCACGCATGATCAGATCGAGGCGATGACGCTGGGCACCAAGGTGGCCGTCATGAAAAGCGGCTACATCCAGCAATTGGGCGATCCGCGCACCATCTATGAACGGCCCGCCAATATGTTCGTGGCAAGTTTCATCGGATCTCCGGCAATGAACTTCCTTGCCGGACGACTGGTCCCGGATTCGGAGGGTGTCCGGTTTCAAGCGAGCGGTGTATCGATCGTGTTGCCGACGCGGAACCGGCAGGTGGACTCTGAGCGACCGGTGATGTTGGGCATACGGCCTGAAGAGCTGAGAACCGTTGCGGAGAATCGAGCTTCGATCATTGGGGAGATCGACGTGGTAGAGCCCACCGGGCCTGAAACCATGGTGACTGTGCAGGTCGGCGAGAACGCGATCATCGCGCGCCTGCCGCCGAGGTTTGCCGGCCGGCGCAAAGAGCCAATATTTCTTGCCGTCGATCCGGCGAGCGTCAACCTGTTCGATCCGGATAGCGAGCAGCGCATCAACATTTAGGACGTGGATACCAGCGGCTGGACGCAGTGGCGCAGGGATCCGCGATGTCGCCTCGAACTCATCCGGAGCGAATGCGGACCGCTTGCGGTCAAGCTGCGCTGGGTGAGCGGTATCTCGGCAGGGTAGTCAGCGGGCCTTGGCGATCAGTTCTGTCAGGCAATCAGCAGCCTCCGTCCCTGGCACGCCAAGATCTCTGACACTGTCCATGTGGTTGCGGTTCGGGAGCACATGCGACGTTACCAACGATCCCTGCCGCACCAAGTTTGCTTTGAATCGATCGGCTTGCTGATGGAAGGGTGGCGTCTCATTGGCTCCGACCAGAACCGCCGCCCTGGTTTGAGGATCATGCCGATAGGCGAGCGGCGTAAACATGGCGACTTCCTCGTCGGTTATTCCAATCTCGTCGGCGAGAAAGGAATCCTGGAGCGGTTTCAAATCGTAGAGCCCGCTCAGCAGAAGGGCTGCCCTCACATTCGAGGGGGTATGCTCGCCGTCGAACAGAAACGTTGCAAGATGGGCTCCTGCCGAATGACCACTGACAGTCAGGGCCGCCGGGTTTCCGCCATGATCGGCGATGTTGGCGAGGACCCACTGCTTGGCGCGGCGCACCTGGTCGACGATCGTCGCCATTCTGACCTTGGGCATCAGAGCATAATCAAGGATGACGGCAATGGCCCCGGCCTGGCTAATGGTCGTCGCGACATATGAATAGTCGCGCTTGGAGAACATTCTCCAGTAGCCGCCATGGACAAAGATGTGCACCGGCAGCGCCGTTCTTTTCCCCGCGGGAAAGAACAGATCCATGGTTTCGGTCGGATCCGGTCCGTAGGCCACGTCCGCAGTCATCGCAATGGTGGCGCGGGCGGCCTCGCTGCGGCCAACGAACTCCTGCACGATTTCGTCAAAATCCGCGACGTGGTCGCGGATGCGAAAGGGATCGCCTTGCATTCTTCTGCTCACATGCTGATGGCGAGGTATTTCGCCTCCATGAACTCGGCAATGCCATGATGCTGCCCTCCCTCGCGGCCGAGCCCACTCTGCTTGACGCCGCCGAAGGGGGCTGCCGGATCGGACATCAGCCCCCGGTTGACAGCGATCATCCCGGCCTCGATCCGGGAGGCCACCCGCATGCCGCGCGCCAGATCGCGCGTGTAGATGTAGGCAGCAAGCCCATATTCGGTGTCATTGGCGCGTGCGATGACCTCAGCCTCGGTGTCGAAGCTCGAGATCGGCGCCACAGGCCCGAATATCTCCTCATGCGCCATCTTTGCGTCACCTGGCACGTTGCGAAGCACTGTAGGAGGGTAGAAGAAACCAGTTCCGGACAGGACTGAGCCGCCGCACATGACCCGCGCGCCGCGTGCGACTGCGTCGATGACAAGGCGATCTATTTTCTCGACCGCCTTTTTCGTGATCATGGGTCCGCATTCCGTGTCCGGGTCGGTGCCAGGGCCGACCTTGAGCGACGACATCCGCTTCTTGAGGCCGTCCGAGAAGGCTTCGTAAATGCCAGATTGCACGTAGAGGCGGTTGGCGGCCGTACAGGCCTCACCGGCGTTACGCATCTTGGCTACCATTGCGCCATCGAGCGCCGCTTCGAGATCGGCGTCGTCGAACACAATGAACGGTGCGTTGCCGCCGAGTTCCATCGAACACGAAACCACATGCCCGGCAGCCTCTGCCAGCAGAGCGCGACCCACACCCGTCGAACCGGTGAAGGAGAGCTTGCGCACTCGCGGGTCGGCCAGCATGGCGGCTGTCAAAGGGCCCGGACTGGAGGTCGTCAGGACGTTGACCACCCCCGGTGGCACGCCTGCGTCCTGATAGAGCGCGGCCAGCGCGTAGGCGGTAAGCGGGGTCTCGCTGGCTGGCTTCAAGATCACCGTGCATCCAGCGGCAAGTGCTGGCGCGATCTTGCGGGTCGCCATCGCGGCAGGAAAATTCCAAGGCGTGATCAGGACGCAGATGCCGATCGGTTCGTAGTCAACCACGATGCGGTTGGTGCCGGAAGGCGCAATACCGAATTCGCCAGTAATGCGAACGGCCTCCTCGGCATTCCAGCGGAAAAATTCCGCGGCATAAGCGATCTCGCCGCGGGCATCCCGCAGAGCCTTGCCGTTCTCCAATGCGATGAGAGTAGCCAGTGCCTCCGATCGTTCCGTCATCAACTCAAAGCAGCGTCTGAGGATCTCGGAACGCCTTCGCGGCGACGTTGTCCGCCAGCCATGGGCTGCCTTGGCAGCGGCGTCAACGGCAGCGGCCGCGTCGTTCACGGTCGCATCGGGCACAGCGGCGATGACAGCCTCGGTCGAAGGATCGACGACCGGAATCACCCTGCCATCCGCGGACTGGCGCCATTGGCCGCCAATATACAGCCCGTGCGAGATTGTGTGGAAGTCGCTGATGCCCTGATCATCCGACAGAACCTGTGAAAACGTGTTCATCTCGATATTCCCGATTGCTACATGATGCTGGCGAGGTCGCCATCAAAGGCGGCCTGGACCAGGCGTCGCATGGACCTCAAGTCGAATGGACGCGGATTGTTCTTGATGAGGCGTTCGATACCGATCGCTTGTTCGGCCGTCCAATCGAGCTTATCGGCGGGCAGCCCCAGCTCGGCCAACGAGGGGGTGATCCCGATTGCCCCAAACAGCCGACTGACCTCGCCAATGGTCGCGTCGGCCAACTCTTCGGGCGCCCGGCCTTTACCATCGAGGCAGAGCGCGTTGGCGATCTCGGCCATCTCGGTCGCTGCGGCTGTTTTGTTGTACTTCATGACGTATGGCAGCATGGTGGCGACACCCAATCCGTGAGGGGTGTGGGTTATCGCGCCAACCGGGTATTGCACGGCGTGCGCTGCCGCTGTGCCGGCCGTTCCGAACGCACAGCCGGCGGCCAGTGCACCCATCATCACGTCGGCCCGGGCGTCCTCGTCAGAGGGCTGGCGGTATGCCGTTTCAAGGCTTCGGCCAAGCAGCTTGATCGCCAGCAGGGCGAAATGATCGGTCAAAGCGGTTTTGCCGATAAAGACATGTTTCTGCGGAAGGCGGGGATCGGTCCCCCGCCTGACGGCCGTGAAGGCCTCGATTGCATGCGTCAGCGCATCGGCGCCTGCGATCGCCGTCAATGCCGGCGGGCATGTCATCGTCAGTTCAGGATCGCAGATGGCCGCGGCCGCGATCAGATATGGGCTGGAGATGCCGACCTTCAGAGTGCGATCCGGATCGGAGATTACGGCGACCGGGGTCACTTCAGAGCCCGTGCCGGCTGTTGTCGGCACCGCGATCAGCGGCAGCGTCGGGCCGGGCACCTTGAACTCGCCGTAGTAATCCTGGAGCTGACCGCCGTGAGTGATGAGCAGCGCGGCGCATTTGGCCATATCGAGACAACTGCCGCCGCCAATGCCGATCACCATGTCGGGCGCGAACCTCCGTGCTTCCTCGACGCAGACGGCAACGGTGTCCCGGGGAACGTCGGGTAGCACGCGGTCATGCACCAGTAGGTCTATCGACGCGGCTCGCAGCGCCGCGACGATCTCTCCAAACGGGCCCGTTGCGGCAAAACGTTCATCGGTGCAGACGAGCACGCGACGCCCGAGCCTGGCCGCGACAACCGGAATGACGTGGCGTTGGCCCTTCCCGAAGAGGATTTCGCGCGGCAGCCTTATGGCAGCGAAAAGGCTCATTATCTGCATCCTGTGATGATGTCTGGATTGGAATGCGAAAGGCCGTTCAACTCGGCCCAAAGGCTGGGTTTGACGTCAAACCCCAGTTGCAGCGCGCTTGCGTTCCGACGCGTTGAACCATCGCACGGAGCGCTGACGATCCGTTCAGGCTCGGACGGTGAGGAAGCCCGGACCGCGGAGTCGGCCCACTGCTCCAGCAGGGCCACCGCAACTACGATCGCTTTGTCTTGAAACAGCCTCAAAATTATATCCTCTATAAAATCGTATATGATATAGGATTGCATTGGCCGAAGCATCGTGTTAGCAACTCAATGTGTCAAGGGGCAAAACATGCAGGCCATGAACTTACCCAGTCTAGATGAACCGAACCTCGCCGGCGGGCGTATCCAGCGCTCCAGCAGCCTGGTTGAGGACGTCTACGAAGCGATTTTTGCGCAACTCATGTCGCTGAAGATTGCGCCGGGCTCGCGCATCACGGTCGACAGTCTGGTCAAGGAATTCAACGTCTCCCACACGCCGATCCGCGAGGCGCTCGGCCGGCTCGAAGGCGAAGGCCTGGTGCTGAAGACGCATCTGATCGGTTACCGCGCTGCGCCGCAGATCACGAAACGACGGTTTGACGAGCTCTACGAGCTTCGCCTGCTGCTCGAGCCTCATGGCGCGGCCAAGGCAGCCGCGCTCATGGACGAGGTAAAGCTCGCACAGCTTCAGGAATCGGCGGGCGTCATGGCGCGCCGTGAAGGCAAGGACGAGCGTCTGAGGTATTCCAACTTCGCCCGCCAGGATGCCATTTTCCATGACAAGGTCATGGAATTCGCCAACAACGAACTCGTGCGCGAGACGCTGGCGCACCAGCATACCCACTTCCACATATTTCGCCTGATGTTCCATTCGCGCGTCACCGAGGAGGCGCTCGACGAGCATGAGGCCATTCTGGCCGCTTTCGCTGCGGCCGATCCTGCCGCTGCCGAGCAGGCGATGCGTCGCCATATCGAGCATTCCCGCGACCGTTTGTTGCTGGCGTTCGACTGAGACTGTCCCGATGTCTTTGATCACAGGCCAGTGCCAAGGATACTTCCCCGATTCACCCTTCTAGAAAGTCAAACCCACCGGGCGAGCACAGGTCTCGCCCGGCCGTTGTCACAGGAAAGGTACGACCATGCCAGGCAAAAAGATCCTAATGCTGACCGGTGAATTCACCGAGGAATACGAAATCTTCGTCTACCAGCAGGCGATGGAAGCGGTGGGCCACACTGTCCATGTCGTGTGCCCAGACAAAAGCGCCGGAGACGTGATCAAAACATCGCTGCACGATTTCGAGGGCGATCAGACCTACACCGAAAAGCTCGGCCACTATGCGCTGATCAACAAGACCTTCTCCGACGCTGAGAAGCAGCTGGAGCAATACCACGCTGTGTACTGCGCCGGCGGTCGCGGCCCCGAATACATCCGCACCGACAAGCGCGTGCAGGCGATGGTGCGCCACTTCCACGAGAGCAAAAAACCCATTTTCACGATCTGCCACGGCGTGCAGATCCTGATTGCGGTAGACGGCGTCGTGCGTGGCAAGAAGGTCGGCGCACTGGCGGCGTGCGAGCCCGAAGTGACGCTTGCGGGCGGCACTTATATCGACCTGTCTCCAACGGAGGCATATGTCGACGGCACGATGGTTTCAGCCAAGGGCTGGACGGCGCTTGCAGCGTTTATCCGCGAGTGCCTGAACGTGCTTGGGACAGAAATCCGCCACGCGTAGACCTTCTTCCGACGCGTCTCAAAGGGGTGCGTCGGTTCCCTTTCTGGAAGGAGAACTTGTCACCGCCAATTCGGCCTCGGATCACAAAACGCCTGCATCGCGCTGAGTTTTCTCCCAGGATCAAAGGTCTTTCGCTATGCATTGATACTGGTTTCATCAAATCCCGTAAGCGAACGCATCAGTGTTTCCCTTGCTGAAGCCAGATGCGCTCGGCAGGCTACCTCAATCCGAGTGGAGTTGCGGCTCTCAAGCGCATCGATATAGGCAATGTGTTCGTGGATTGCGGCAAGGTTGCGCTGCTTTTCGTCCTGCTTGTTCCACTGATAGTGGTAGTGAAAAATAAACGTGATGATGTCGTAGAAATCATCGATGAAGCGGTTCGGTGATGCCTCGTTTATAAGCCGGTGGAACCGGTTATCCAGGCCGGAGAAGTCGTGAAAGCGGCTCTCAATTCGCTCCAGCAGGTCGGCATGCGCCATCTTGAGCGCGGCGAGTTTCGACCATAGCGGAGAGCTGTTCGGCTGCAGTGAAAACAGTTGTGCCGAACGCAGTTCAAACATCACCCGGATCTCGAAGAGCTCAAGTGCAAAGTCTTCAGTGAAACCCTTGAAAAGCCAGCCTGTATTCGGCCTTTTCTCGATCAGTCCAAACCGGCTGAAGCGGATCAGGAATTCGCGAATTCCATTGGTCGCAACACCGAATTGCCGTGCAAGCTCAAGCTCATTGATGCTGGTTCCGGGCCTGGTGTCACCCCGCAGCATCCACTCCATGAACTGCTGTTCGACATGTTTGGCGCGAGGCGTAGTTTCGGCGTCCGGGTAGTAGTCGTTGTCGCCGACCGCGCGGCCCGTCGCTCTGAGGCCGTGGCGTTCGGTGACAAGTTCGCGGTTAACAAGTTCTCGCAAAACCTTTCGGACGGTTGTGCGGCTGACGCACATTCGCCGTCTAAGCTCATTTTCGGAAGGAAGTTCGCCGGCCAATTGTCCGTCGCGCAGCATATTTGCAGCTCGATTGAAGGCCTTCTTGTAGACGGTGTCCGTTCTCATCGGATTTTCCTTTGGAACAATACCTTGTCCTTTTTAGCATGAACTTTATCCATAAAAAACAACTTGACCCGACCCTGCTGGTTGTTTTTTATCGATAAGAGGAGGCACGAATTGAGTTTTTGACGACGCGGCTCGCACAAGCTGCGGCGGGGAGGGGAAATTTGCCTGAAACGGGAAACACCGGCACGACTGTCGGCGAGGCCGCGTTGCCAGCATCCAGGAAGTCAGAAGCCGTCCCCGGCCTTGCGCTTGGCCTGATGCTGCTGAGCGCTGGTCCGGTCGTCATCCTGGTGCTGCTGGTCGCCGTCCTCAGCTTTCTGTCACCCTATTTCCTGACAGGACGCAATCTCAGCAACATCCTCGCCCAGACGGCCGTCATCTCGGTTGTGGCGATGGGCCAGCATCTGGTCATCCTGACACGCGGCATCGATCTCTCCGTCGGCTCGAACCTTGCGCTGGCTTCCGTCGTCGGCGCGCTGAGCTTTCATGCTGGCGCCCCCGCCATCGTTGTGATCGCGGTGATGGTCGGCTGCGGTGCCGCGGTCGGCGCGATCAACGGGCTCTTCTATGTCTTCGGCCGACTGCCGCATCCTTTCATCATCACGCTGGCAACATTGAGCATCGCCAAGGGGTTGGCGCTGCAACTGGCCGATGGCCGCGCCATCCCTGGCATGCCGGATTCGATCGATGCGCTTGGCCGCGACGCGGTCTGGGGTCTGCCTGGATCGGTTTTCGTTGTTGCCGGCGTTGCCGCGGTGCTTTTCGTCATGGCTAAAACCATGGTCTGGGGGCGCTGGATTTACGCCGTTGGCGGCCGCCCCGACGCTGCATTGCGCATGGGTATTCCCGTGTCCTTGGTCCTGGTTTCGGTCTATGTCATCTCAGGGCTGTGCGCGGGCATCGGTTCCGTCATACTTGCCGGCCGCACCGACGCCGGTTCGCCGCTGTTCGGCAATCTGCTGGAACTGGATACGATCGCGGCGGTGATCATTGGCGGCGCCAGCTTTCTTGGCGGTCGCGGCCACCTCGGCCATGCCTTGATCGGCGCCATCATGATCGGCGTTATTCGCAACGCGCTCAACCTGCTCAACGTCAACGTCTTTTTCCAGCTCATCGTCATCGGCGTCGTCATCGTCATAGCGGTCGAGTCCGACGTGCTGCGCAATTACCTCGAAGGACGTGTGCGTGTCCTGCAAGCCGGGAGGCAGTCATGATCGCTGCTGCGGCCAACGCCGATCACGCGGTCACCGCGGACAATCCCGTGCTGGCGGTATGCGGTGCTACCAAGCGTTTCGGTTCGGTTCTGGCCCTGGACGATGTCAGCATCGAGGTTCGGCGAGGCGAGATCGTCGGCCTGCTCGGCGACAATGGCGCGGGCAAATCGACGCTAACCAAATGCATCAGCGGGGTGCACCAACTCGATGCCGGCGCGATCTTTTTGGATGGTGCGCCAACGCAGATACGCTCCCCTGCGGATGCGCGCTTCGCCGGCATCGAGACCGTCTATCAGGACCTGGCGCTGTTCGACAATCTGACACCGGGACAGAACTTCTTTGCCGGTCGCGAGTTAGCTGGCCCGCAATGGCTTCCGCGCGGCCTGCGATTTCTGCAGCAGCGCCGAATGGACGCCGAGACCCGCGCTCTGTTGGTGAATCTCAAGGTCACGTTGCCGCGGCTGGATGCCGTCGTCGCCATGATGTCGGGTGGACAAAGACAAGCCATTGCCGTGGCCCGCTCGACCGTATTCGCCCGCAAGGTTGTCATTCTGGATGAGCCGACCGCCGCACTCGGCCTGCGTGAATCACGCCAGGTGCTCAATCTGGTTGCTGCGCTCCGCGACCAGGGCAATGCCGTCATCCTGATCACTCACAACATGGAACACGTCGTCGAACTCGCCGATCGCGCGGTGGTGCTTCGCCAGGGCCGCAGGGTCGGCGAACTGGTGCCGACCAAGGACAACAAACAGGAGCTGGTTTCCATGATCGTTGGAGCCTGACCCGTTCGAGATTTGGGGACCGTTCCGGTCCGCAAATGCCTGAAGCGTCTCCCGCAGGGAGGCGTCTCAATCCAAGGGAGGAAAACAATGCCAATGAACCGAAAACTGTTCGCAGGGCTGGCGATCGCCGTTGCGTTTTCTATGCCGGCTTCGGCCGCAGACAAGATCAAGATCGGCCTGATCACGAAATTCCCGGTGCCGTTCTACTCGACCATGGAGGACGCCGCCAAAAAATACGCGGCCGCTCATCCGGAGATCGAACTGGTCACCGGCCAGGGCCAGGCGGCCACCGACATCGAAGGTCAGATCGCACTGATCGAATCCATGATCACGCAAGGCGTCAAAGGGCTTGCAATCACTCCGGTCGACCCGACGGTCGCGCCGGCGCTCGACAAGGCGGTGGCCGCCGGCATCAAGGTGGTTCTCGTCGACAACAGCATCCCCAACTGGAAAGGCCAGACGGCGTTGGTATCGACCAATAACCTCAATGGCGGCAAGATCGCCGGAGAATACCTGAAGACGGTGCTCAAGAGCGGTGACAAGATCGGTATTCTGCAAGGCGTTCCCGGGGTGCCGGCTCTGGATGACCGGGTCACGGGCATGATGGAGGGACTGGGTGAGGTAAAGGTCGAGGTCGTCGGCAAAGGTGCAACCAACTGCACGCTGGAACTTGGCACGTCAGTGACCGAAGACATTCTGACGGCCAATCCTGATCTCAAGGCAATCTACGCGGCCTGCGGCCCGCCGATCCCTGGAGCCGTCAAGTCGATCAGCAATGCAGGCATTGCCAACGACAACCTCATAGTGGTCGGCTTTGACGCCTGCTGCGGTGAGATCGAAGCGATCAAGTCGGGGGCGGAGGACGCCAGCGTAGCTCAATTTCCTGCAAAAATGGGCGAGCTTGGCATCGACACCGTCGTCAAGGCCATCCGTGGGGAACCCGTCGAGGCCAATGTGGATACCGGCGCCGGACTGGTGACGCTGCAGAACGTCAAGGACTTCGAGTGATCCACCAGCGGTGGGGGGGGGGGGGGGGGCGGGGGCCCCGCGGTTTATTTGCCCCCCGGCCCCCCGGTGGGGCCCCCCCCGCAAGTTTGTTGGTGCCCCCCGCGGGGGGCCCCGGGGTTGCCGCCCCCCGCCCCATGTTGGCAGTGTCACCCCCCCCCGG